>JANOIG010000136.1:0-18843 GCA_031407405.1 Deltaproteobacteria bacterium | reverse complement strand
CCTGGAGCCCGACGTCGCGCGCCGCTGAGATTGTGCGGCAGCTCGCGATCAGCTCGTATATGGCCGTGCCGCTCGTTGTCCGGGGCCAGGTGCTCGGTGCCGTCGCCCTGACGGCGTCCACGTCGGGTCGACGTTTCGATGTCGACGACCTAGCGCTGGCCCGGGAACTGGCGCGGCGCGCGGGAGTCGCGGTCGAAAATGCCCAGCTCTATCGCGAGGCTCAGGATGCCAATCGCCTGAAGGACGAGTTCTTGGCCAACGTCTCGCACGAGTTGCGTACGCCGCTGACGGCGATCCTCGCGTGGACGCATCTATTGCGGAGTGGTCGCCCCGATCAGGTGGCGCGCGCCCTCGATACGATTGAGCGAAACGCGGCGGCCCAGGCTCGCATCATCGAAGATGTGCTGGACGTTAGCCGCATCGTCACCGGCAAGCTACGTCTCGACCTCGAGCAGATCAATCTGGCGGATGTCGTTCGTGCCGCCGTGGATACGGTGCTGCCGGCGGCTGAAGCGAAGGAGATCCGCCTGGTGACCACCATTGACCCCTCCGCGGGCGAGATCAGCGGTGACCCCACCCGGCTCCAACAGGTCGCGTGGAACCTACTCGCCAACGCGATCAAGTTCACACCGAAGGGCGGGCGCGTCGAGGTGGCGCTCGAACGCGGAAAGGCAAGTGTTTACCTGCGCGTCACCGACACGGGCCAAGGCATCGGCGCGGACTTCCTGCCCCACGTCTTCGAGCGTTTCAGGCAGGCGGACAGCGCGCCAACCCGCGCGCAGGGCGGGCTGGGGCTGGGGCTCGCCATCGTGCGTCACCTCGTCGAGCTTCATGGCGGGCACGTCACCGCTGAGAGCGAGGGGGAAGGGCGCGGTGCCACGTTCACGGTGACTCTGCCAGTCGCGCTGTCACGAGAACTGGCCTGAGGCGGTCGGACAGGCAAATGAGGCCTCGCCGGGGCGCAGCGGGTGACCGCGGTGAGGCGAAATTGCTTCCGAGCGCAACGATTCTCGAATGCCGAGACGTCCGCCAAACGCTCGGGGCCGCGCCCGTCTCGGCCGCAGGACCATGCATCCGGGTGCGCTTTGACCCGCTCGCGAGGGCCATGTACCCTCGCCGACAATGCACGGCCCAACCATGATCGAGGACCACGAGCAGCCCTCCGTGCGCGTAACACACCGCGGAGCGCTGACCCCGGGAGCGCCCGCGCTCGTGGTGGGAATCGGAGCCTCGGCGGGCGGCCTGGAAGCCTTGCGAACGTTTTTTGCGGCTCTCGACGAAGGTGCCGGCATGGCCTTCGTCGTCATCGAGCACCTCGACCCGTCCGCCAAGAGCTTGTTGCCGTCGATTCTGGCGCAGGTCACCGCATTGCCCGTGCGAGAAATCACTGACACTCAACAGCTCGAGCCCAACTGCGTTTTTGTGGCGCCCGCCAATGCCATCGTGGAGCTCGACGGCATCGGCTTCGTGCTTCGGCAGCGCACCGGTTCCGAGCAACGGCGGACGCCGATCGACGTGTTCTTTCACGCATTGGCTACTTCATTTGGACCCCGTGCCGTGGGCATCGTGATGTCCGGCGTAGGTAGCGACGGCAGCGTCGGCGTTCAGCAGATTGCCAACGAAGGCGGCATGACGTTGGTGCAAGAGCCGGAGGATGCCAAGTACGACAGCATGCCGAGGAGCGCGATCAGCACCGGAGTCATCGACCACGTCCTCACGCCCGGCAAGCTTGCGGAGGAGTTGCTCGCCTACGTCGGCCATGTCGAGCAAATCAGCATTGAGATGGCCGAGCCCGTGGAGCAAGAAGCCATTGGCCGCGCGCTCCCCGAAATTTGTGAGCTCCTGCAAAAGGCCTCGACGCACAATTTCAAACACTACAAAACCAGCACGTTGGTGCGCCGGGTGCAGCGCCGCTTGCAAGTGTTGAAGCTGAGCTCGGTCGATGCCTACCTCGAGCGCTTGCGTGCGGACGCAGACGAAGTCACTCAGCTGTTTCGTGATATCCTGATCGGGGTAACTGCCTTCTTCCGAGACCCCGACGCATTCGACGCTCTCGCCACCGAGGTCATCGGGCCACTCATGCGCCAACGGCGGGGTGACCCCGTGCGATTTTGGGTGCCCGGTTGTGCGACCGGCGAAGAGGCGTATTCCTTGGCGATCATGATTCGCGAAACGCTGGACGGCATGGAAGATCCACCAGAAGTGCAGATCTTCGCGACCGACATCGACGAGCGTGCCCTATCCGTGGCGCGGCAAGGGATTTACGCCACGGGCATCGCCAACAACGTGAGCCAAGCGCGGCTCGAGCGCTTTTTCATCAAGAAAGGCAAACGTTATCAAATCACCAAAACCCTCCGCGACCTTTGCCTGTTTTCGCCGCATAACCTGATCAATGACCCGCCATTTTCCCGTCTCGATCTGATCTCGTGCCGGAACCTGCTCATCTACTTTGGGCCGCACCTGCAGAAAAAGCTGATCCCGCTCTTTCACTACGCCCTGCGCTCCAATGGCCATCTGTTTCTCGGCCCGTCAGAGAGCATTGGCGGGCACAAGGAGCTTTTCACCCCGGTCAGTGTCAAGCATCGCATCTCGCAGCGGAAGGCCACGGCCATCAGCGCCTCTGCGCTCTTGGCAGGGCCAGGCACCTACCGTGGTGCCATTCGCGCTCTCGACGCCAACACCGATAACACGCCTGATCTGCATCAGTTCATGCAGCGCATGCTGCTCGACGAATTTGCTCCGAAGGCGGTCATCGTGTCCGAGGGCGGCCAGATCCTATCAGCATCCGGTGACATGGAGCGCTACTTGACCGTAACGGAGGGGACCTTTCAAAACAACGTCGTGCGCCTCGCCCGGCCGGGTTTGCGGGTTGGCCTGCGCGCAGCACTGGGCGACGCGATCAAGACGCGCCGAAAGGTGGTTCACGACAAGGTGTCGGTGCAGACCGAGTCCGGAGTTCAGAGAGTGCGGCTGACGGTGCAACCCATGCCACGAGTCGGCGAAGAGGCTGAGCTATTGCTCATCGTATTCCAGGAGCTCGGTACCTTGCTGCCCCGCGAAGATGGCGGCCCTGAGGCCGTCAATGCGGCTGCGGACTCGGTCATCGAGCAGCTGGAGCGCGAGCTGTCGAGCACTCGTAGCGATTTGGAAAAGACGATTCAAGATCTCGAGGCCGCCAACGAAGAGCTCAAGAGCTCAAATGAAGAGCTGATCTCCATGAACGAGGAGCTTCAGTCGACCAACGAGGAGCTCGAGACCTCCAAGGAGGAAGTGCAGTCGACGAACGACGCGTTAGGGCGAGCCCACGCCAATTTGTCCAACTTGCTGACCAGCACGGCGATTGCCACCATTTTCCTCGACGATGAGCTGAAGATACAAAGCTTCACGCCGGCAGTCTCCGAGATCTATAACATTCTACCCACAGACGTCGCGCGGCCCTTGGCGCATGTCGTGCCCCGATGTTCACACATGCCGGGGCTGCCGTTGCCCGCCGAGCTGCGCAAGACGCCCCGGCCCGAAGAGCACGAAGTGCAAATGGAGGACGGGCGCTGGTACCTGCGTCGCGCGCTGCCTTATCATACGCACGAAGGGAAGGCCGAAGGCATGGTGGTCACCTTCATCGAGGTGACGGAGCTCAAACAGGCAGAGGCTACAGCCCGTCACCACCAGCGCCAGCTGCAGCTGATCACCGACTCGCTACCGGTGCTCATTTCGTACGTCGGTGCCGATCAGCGTTATCGCTTCAACAATTTGGCCTACGAACGCTGGTTTGGAGTCTCGCGCGAGTCACTGCCCGGACAGCACGTGCGCGACGTCCTCGGCGCTGAGACGTACCAAACCGCCCTACCATGCATCGAACGAGCGCTCCGTGGAGAGACCGTCAGTTACGAAGCAGAGCTATCTCATCATGGTACGGCCAAGCGCATCATGCGTGCCGAGTACGTGCCCGACCACGATTCCGCTGGGAAAGTACGGGGGTATTTTTCGCTAAAGTACGACATCTCCGAAGAACGGGCGGTCGCCAAATCCCTAGCAGATGCCAAGCAGGTAGCAGAACACGCAAACCAAGCCAAAAGCGATTTCTTGGCCAACATGAGCCATGAGATCCGTACGCCCATGAGTGCCATCGTCGGCTATAGCGACCTGCTCCAGGCGCATACCACCGACCCGGACAACATGGCTTGTGTGGACGCCATCCGGCGCAACGCACAACACTTGATTGAGATTATCAACGACATCCTCGATCTCTCGAAGGTCGAGGCTGGGATGCTGCGAGCCGAGCTGGTGCGAATGTCCCCGGGTGGCGTGCTTCGAGACATCGTGGACGGGATGCGCCTGAGAGCAGCTGAAAAAGGCCTGTCCCTCGAGCTGACTCACGACGGGCCGCTGCCCGCCACGATCGAGAGCGACCCCACGAGGTTGCGCCAGGTGTTTCTGAATCTAGTGGGCAACGCCATCAAGTTCACGTCGAAAGGTAGTGTACGGGTCGTGGCTCGGCTGCGCGCGGAGGAGCGTTTGCTGCAGTTCGAGGTGTACGATACCGGCATTGGCATTTCAGCTGAGCAGCTCAACGGCCTGTTCGAAGCATTCGTGCAGGCGGACAACTCGATCACGCGTCGCTACGGCGGAACGGGGTTGGGTCTGGCCATCAGCAAGCGGCTCGTGGAGTTGCTGGGCGGCACCATCAGCGCCGAGAGTGAGCCAGGGCGAGGCAGTAAGTTTACTTTCACGGTGGGCACAGGCTCGCTCGACGAGGTGCCGCTGACCGACGAGGTGCCTCAGCTCACCCCGATCCCACCGGCACCGCGCTTGACCGGTCGCCGCGTGCTCGTGGTGGATGACCGCCGGGACATGCGCTACCTGATGCAAACCTATCTGGAAGAGGCCGGCGCCAGCGTCGCCACCGCCGTCGACGGGTCCGCCGCAATCGATTCCGTCAAGGAAAGCATGCTGGGCGGCCAGCCCTACGACGCGGTCCTTTTGGACATACAAATGCCCGTGATGGATGGTTTGCGGGCTGCACCTCTCATACGTGCAGCCGGATATCAGGGGCGCATCATCGCCTTGACCGCAAATGCAATGAAAGGCGACCGCGAACGTTGCCTCGCGGCGGGCTGCGACGACTACTTGGCAAAGCCGGTGGACCGCCTGCGCCTGATGTACGCGCTGGCCAGAACTGGTCAGGACGACGAGGTATTTAGCGAGGAGAATGCGGAACGACACGCCAACTCAGGCACGAAAATTTCCGTGAACGCTGGCGACCCGTATCCGACACGCGTGCTCGTGGTGGACGACGACACCGACACGAGAGAAGTGCTAGCGATGCTCCTGCAAGAGCTTCCCATTGAAATCGTCACGGCTCAGTCCGGAGCGGAGGCGCTGGAGCGCGCGCTGGCGTTTCGCCCACACGTCGTGATCATGGATCTAGGTTTGCCAGACATGGACGGCTATGCCGTGCTCGAGCACCTCCGCCAAGCGGAGGACCTGCGGAGCACGCGGTTCATAGCCCTCTCAGGGCGAAGCATGCCGGCAGACCAGGACAGAATGCGAACGGCTGGGTTTCATCATCAGCTCGTGAAACCCGCCAATGCTTCTCAACTGATTGAGCTGTTGAGGACTTGCGGAGTGCAGGGATGATGAGGGGGCGGCCAATTCAGGTGGGGGCCGGGACGTGAGGGGCCCCGAGGTGACGCCGGCCGCCGGGTAGCGCAGGTCCGGCCCCAATACATGGCTCGCACGATAGGTCGTGGATGCGGTGGCGTCTCTCTGCCGTGGCCTTGACAGGATCTCTCGATCCCCCCAACATTGTCGGCTGAAATTTTCGACCGGGGGCTCTCACATGCTCATTCTTCGACGACCCGTCAGTCATCGCGGCTGTGCTCTCAGGCGCTGTCGCGTTCCCCCTTCACCCGAGCTCATGGCCAGTCTGCTGGAGCGGTACCAAGAGTTGAAATCGGCGGGCCGAGTCCCCAAAGAGCTCACGTTCAAACAGTTCTTCGAGGTCTGGGCCACCAACCGCCGAGGCGAGGATGCCATGGGGCTCGACGACGGTCGTCTGGTGGCCGGTCCCCGCGCGGCGGCGCAGCTGATAGACCGGCCCAAGAAGAAGCTGGTCGGCGTGGTCAAGACGCTCGTGCTGCTGGTCGAGTTTCCCGATCACACTCACCAGAAGCTGAACTCGAAGGCCCATTACGAGCGCATGCTGTTCGGCCTCGGCAGGCAGTTCACGACCGGGTCCATGCGCGACTACTTCCGCAAGGTCAGCAACTTCGGCGACAGCGCTGGGCTGGACGTGCAGGGCGAGGTCCATGGTTGGTTCCAGCTGCCGCACCCGACTCACTATTACGCGAACGACAACTCCGGGATGAGCGAGAGCTTTCCGCGGAACGCCCAGGGCATGGCTCGAGACGCCATCAAGGTGGCTCGGGCAAACGGCGTCAATTTCAAGGGCTTCGACGCGCTGAAAGAGGGCAAGATAACGGCCCTGTTCGTGATCCACGCCGGACGCGGCGCCGAGGAAACTGGAGCGCCGAGCGACATCTGGAGCCACAAATGGCTGGTCCCGGGCTCGCCGACGGTGGCACCCAAGCTGAAGGTCTCCACCTACCTGACCGTGCCGGAAGACTGCCGAGTGGGAGTCTGCGCCCACGAGTGGGGTCACCTCGCCGCGCGTTGGGCTGACTTCTACGACACCGGCGAGGAAGAGAACACCACCTCCAATGGGCTCGGCGACTACTGTCTGATGGCGTCGGGCTCGTGGGGGAACGGCGGCACCACGCCCTCCTTCCCCAGCGGCATGCTGCGGATGTTTCATTCCTGGATCACACCCACCGTGCTGAAGAAGAGCGCCAAGGGCGTCGTAATGAAGCCCGCCGCCGAGGGCGGTGACTGCATCGTGATTCAGAATCCGAAGACGATGAAGCCATCCCAGTACATCCTGATCGAGTACCGACGCCGCCAGTTCCAGGATGCCTTCCTGCCCGACGAGGGGGTCGCCGTGTACGTGGTGGACGAGTCGATTGAGGACGTCAATGACGAGGAGCACCTCGCGATCGAGCTCCTGCAGGCCGACGGCAAACGCCAGCTCGCCGGCACCTTCGGCTCTGGTAATGGAGGTGACGCGGGTGACCTTTATCCTTCGCTCAGGAACGCGACCCTGGGCAAGGCGACCCAGCCACCGCTGAACCTGCCGAGTGGGAAATGGACCGGCGTGACGATCAAGGTCAAAGGAACGCCCGGGGCGAAGACCATGGGCATCGACGTAGAAATCGGCGCCTGAGGAGCAAAGGATGGCCATCAAGAAACGACCCGCCAAAACCGTGGACATTGCCCGGAAGCTCGCGCAAGAGGCGCTCGCGCGCCGCAAGCAAGCCGCGCTCACACGCAGCCGCGCGCTGGCGCAGCGGCAGCCAATGAAACGGACCACTGCGAGGAGCGCGGCCGGGGCGGCCCCAGAGCGCGCGTCGAGCGCGGGCCTCGTGATTGCCGAAGGGGACTCGTGGTTCGACTATCCGCTGCACGACGTGCTCAAGGATCTCGAAGACCTCCACGGCTACGACGTCGAGTCGGTGGCGCACATGGGCGACACCGTCGAGGACATGGCGTACTCGGGCGGCCAGCTCGATGAGCTCTCGCGGCGCATCGAGAAGGCGCTCCGCAGCGGCAGGCGCCCCAAGGCAATCTTGGTCTCGGGCGGGGGCAACGACATCGCGGGGGACGCGTTCGCTTTCCTCCTGAACCACGCCGCAGCGGCGGGCGCGGGGCTCAACGCGGAGATCGTGAGCGGCGTGATCGATACCCGCCTGCGTGACGCGTACCTGACCATCCTGCACGCCATCACCTTGGTCTGCGAGGCGCTGCTCGGCGAGACGGTGCCGATCATCGTCCACGGCTACGACCACGCGGTGCCTGACGGTCGCGGCTTCCTCGGTGGCTGGAGCCTGCTTCCCGGGCCGTGGCTCGAGCCTGGCTTTCGCCGGAAGGGCTACGCCGCGAAGGCGCGTGCACCGGTCGTCGTAGAGCTCATCGACCGCTTCAATACCATGCTGCGCGACGTGAGTCGGCGGCCCGAGCTCCGCCACGTAAAGTACCTCAACCTGCGAGGCACGCTGGCCAGCGGCGCGTCCTACAAGCAGTGGTGGGCCAACGAGCTGCACCCGACGCGCAAGGGGTTCGAAGCCGTGGCTAAGAAATTTGCCGCGCTGATTGGCTGACGCTGCACTCGAGTTTTCATGCCCGCCGACGATCCAGACAACGCCCAAGTCCTAGGTACTAGATCAGAGAGGACACTCGGTGATGCTGCACTGCCCATTGCACTGAATCGTGCCGCCGCACTCCCCACACGGCTCGTTGAAGCTGGCGGGGGGCACGGGGCCGCACTGCCCATTGCACAGAATCGTGCCGCCGCACTCCCCACACGGCCGGCTGAAATTGGCAGGCGTAGCAATGGTGCAGCTCCCGTCACAGCGGGTGGCCCCGCCACAGCTTCCGCAGCGCAATAATTGGGTGGGAACACACGCCGCGGAAACGCTAGTTTTGGGAGCCCTGACCACGCGGCCATTTAGATGATCCGTGTAATAGATGTTGCTGTCGTCCAGGGCGATTCCCGCCGGCCCGATCTGCCCGGACACGACCGTGGTCGCTGAGGCTGGATCGCAACCGGCGAGCGGGCAGGTCCGGATGACGCCCCCCAGCTCCGTATCCGCCCCCCCCTCATAGCTGTATTGCGACCAGTACAGGCTCGACTCGTCCCTTGCCAACGCTAGCGAGAGTAAAGCACCGGATAACACCACGGCTTCGGTACCCGCACAGTCGTCGAGGGTGCAGGCGCTAATGATACCGCCACGACGCATGAAGTGGATTTGGTTTTCGCTGACCGCGACGTTGATGATGCCGGCATTGACTGCTTCGACGGTGGGCACCTCGAGCCCGCAGCCGGCTACCGGGCAGCTCAGCAGCGTCCAGCCTGCCACGTAGACTCGTTCATCGCTGACGGCGATGCCGTACGGGCCGAATGCACCGTCTGCCACCGGATTTGGCTCCGCTGCCACGCCGCTGCCGCAAGCGTTCACGTCGCACTTCATCACTTCAGAGCTGGGTACCCCGTTCACCTGATTGCGTACGACCCAATACAAGGTCGAGCCCCGAAGCGCGATGCCTTGGATCCCTGGATGACCAAACGTGACGAAGGCCGGCGACGCCGTTCCGCAACCCGATTTGGGACACTTGACGATCGTCCCAGCGCCATGGTTGGCCCAGTAGACCTCGGTGCCGCCAAGCGCGATGCCGACCGGCTGCGCCTGACCCGAAGCAATCACCCGCTCGGAGCCGTCGTCGGGTAGCTCAATGTCACCCGGATCAGCAGGGTTGCCGGCGTCATCCAGCACGGCCGCCGCACCTCCAGCCTCGGAGCCGCCAAGGCCGCCAGGGGCGATAGCGCCGCCGGAAGCGCCGGAGCCACCGGGGTTGTTGGACCCACCACCCCCGCCCCCGCTGGCGCCAACGAGCGAATTGCCGACGCGATCTCCCGGAACACTCGGGCGTTCGCCGAGGCACGCGAGCAGAAACGCGAACGCCAGCCCCATCACCGTTCCCCGCACCCAGCTGTACCTGGCTCGAATCATCTGAGCTCGTGCTCCTTGGGCTCGGGCGTACCACGTTCGGTTAGGTGTCGCGGAAGAAAAAGCGGTGCGTCGACTGAGCAAAAGCAGCGCGGGTCGCGCTCAATGACTAGGCAGTGAGGATTGGGCAAGGCGGGACGTACAGGTCGGGACCGATGCGTTTCGGCACACCGGCGCCGGCGCAGTACGGAAAAAATATACGCAACTGCTCGAGGCACCTGGATTGGCTGACGCTGGCTCCGCTCCGGGCCCGCTCTCAGTAGCCCGCGACCTTCAGCCCGAGCTCGGACGCCATTCTGAGCAGCGCGTCCAGCTCGATCACGGTGGCCTTCAGGCGCACGTGCTGTGGCTGCAAGCTGAGGCCGCTGGCGCGGGTGAAGTCGGCCTGGGTCAGATCGGCGTCGTTGAAGTTGGTGCCGTCGAGCTGGCAGCCTAAGAACGTGGCCTTCTTCAGCTTGCAGGCGCTGAAGTCGGCGTCCCGCGCGCTGCACTCGAGCCACTCCCCATGCTCGAGCTCCAGAGCCTGGAAGCTCGAGCCGTCCAGGATGGAGCGCTCCCAGCGGGTGGCGCTCAAGGACTGCAGGATCGTATAGTTCGTGCCGAGCAGCTTCGAGTCGAAGAAGGTCACTCCGCGCAGGGTGCAGTCCGTCCAGTCCGCAGCGCTCGCGTCTACCCGCTCGAAGCGGCAATCGAAAAAGCGGCAGCGGCGCAGGCGCACGGAACGGAGCTCGCCCCCTACGATGGTACAGTCGGTAAAATCGATGCCCTCGAGCTCAGCTGGCCAGACCGCATCGCGGCCAATGAGCTCGTTCTCATACTCTCTCTGGCTGCCGACCGACTCCCCTTTTTTCATGCCGGCATTCTATGTCGAGCCCGCCGACGGATCCAGACAGAGCCCGAGTCCTAGGTGCCAGATCCCCCTCGGCAATTGCTCGAGGCCGAAGCATGCTCGTTCCAGCACGGCGCCGCGACCGACGGCCGGGTGGCGCTGGCGCATTCATCACTTGAAATATAACCCACGTCTGAGTTATATTTGGTCATGCCCGTTCGGCTACTGGCTAACTTGTCTCGCGTTCCGGCGGGCATGCTGCCGCGCGTGCTGAAGGCCCTCGACCGCCTCGATGAGTGGCCCAATGTTTCTGGAGCAAAGCCGCTTCGTGGCAACCTGGCAGGGCATTTCCGGTTGCGTGTGGGCGATTGGCGAATCGTGTTTCGCGTTCAGGGGACCGAAGTGCTCGTCGTAGGCGTGGCCAACCGAAAGGACATCTATGAAGACTGAACCCATGTACCTGCACCTCGCCGAAGGCGACTACGTGATCATCCCTCGCGCCGAGTATCTTCGGCTCTGCGGGGGTAGTCGACCCGAGGGGCTGCCGCTGGCTGACGCCAAGGCGGCAGTAATTGCCGAGATGGGCAAACGCATGCGGGTCGCGCGCGAGTATGCCGGCCTGACTCAGGCGGCGCTGGCCAAGCGCCTCAAGGTGACCCAAGCGATGATAAGCCGCGCCGAAAGCGGCACGGCGCGTATCTCGGGCGCGTACATCGGAAGGGTATTGAAAGCTTGTAAGCTGCCTGCCGATTGGGTCCCGGAGCGGTGAGGGGGCGGCTTGTGGGCGGTGGCTCGAGGGAATGGGAGTGACTTCGGCGCGTTTGCTCGCGCTCCGTCGACGAGACTGACCGACGATCCGGGCGATCTCGTCGAATGGCCGATCGAATAGATCATGCAGGACGAACGCGAACCGCTCGGCGGGTGTCAGCGTGTCAGAACCACCAACAAAGCCAGGCCCACCGAGTCGGCCATCATCAGCCGGGTCTCCCCGCGGATCTGACCGCGCCGACACCCATCGAGCACGTCGGCGGAGGCGGACACCCGTGCCGTCGAGAGGGACTTGCGCGCGCTAAAAAAAGCGCTCGAGTGAACGCTGCGGCCCAGGGCGGCTTGGACTCGGCCCCCGGTTTGAGCTGTTCCCAAGACGATATTCCAAGTTGGCGTATTCAAACCTGGAATGTTCGCTGCGCGTAGGATGATTTGCTAGACCTGAAAACCTGAGCGAGGAGAATCGCCGCGGCCTCCCCGGATCCGCTAGCGTTTGCCACGCGCTATCGGCATCATGCTCCGCACACCGAAGGCGCTCATGACTCTGACGAATAAGGTCGACGAGGGTCTAGCCGACAGCGCCGACCGAATCGGTATTTCCGACGACGTGTTGCAGCTGCAGCGCATGGGCTACCGGCAGGAGCTCTTGCGCCGCATGAGCGGCTTCTCGAACTTCGCGATTTCTTTTTCGATCATCTGCATCCTGGCGGGCGGCATCACGTCGCTGCAGTTGGGCGTCAGCGCCGTGGGCGGAGCCGCAGCGGGGATCGTGTGGCCTATCGGGGTCGGCTTTTCGCTCATCGTCGCGCTCTGCATGGCGCAAATCGCGTCGGCCTTTCCCACCGCCGGAGGGCTCTATCATTGGAGCTCGATCCTCGGCGGCAAAGGCTGGGGCTGGGCCACGGCCTGGTTCAATCTGGGCGGGCTGATCTTTGTCACGGCCGCCGTGGACGTCGGCGCCTACAACCTTTTCATCAACTTCATCGGCCCCCTGCTGGGGTGGGACCCGAGCGCTTTCGGCGTGCCGCAACAGATCATCGGCGTTACGCTGATCGCGGCGACGCAAGCGCTGTTCAATCACCTCGGTATCCGCGTCACCACCTGGCTCACCGACTTCAGCGGCTACCTCATCTTCGCCGTCGCGATGCTCCTCGGCCTCGGCATGCTACTCAGCGCCGGCAGCGTCGACATTGGACGCCTGTTTCAGCTCGAGAACCTCAGCGGCGCGCCGGGCGGCGGCGTGTGGCCCGAAAACGCGAGCCCACTCGTCATGCTGCTGCTCGGGCTGATGTGGCCGATTTATACCATCACCGGCTTCGATGCCTCGGCTCACACCTCCGAAGAGACCGTTGATGCGGCTCGCAACGTGCCGAAGGGCATCTTGCGCTCCGTGTGGCTTTCGGGCCTCTTCGGCTGGTTCATGGTCTCGGCGTTCGTGCTGGCCATGCCCAAGGTCAGCGACGCCGCAGCGCAGGGTGCCAACGTTTTTCCCTGGCTGATGACCCAGGTGCTGCCCGGCCCGCCCGGCAAGGCGCTCTGGGTCGGCATCGTGATCGCGAACTACCTGTGCGGCCTCGCCTGCGTCACGTCCACTTCGCGCATGCTTTACGCTTTCGCGCGGGACGGTGGCTTACCATTTTCAAGCGCCTTGCGCCGCGTTTCACCGACGAAGCGCACGCCTGCGATCGCGATCTGGACGGCCGCGGTGCTCGCTGTCACCTCCACGCTCTACGCCCCCGCCTATTCCACGCTGACCACGGCGTGCGTCATCTTCCTCTACCTCTCCTATGTCATGCCGACCGCCATCGGGGTCTTCGCCATCGGCAAGAAGTGGACAAAGATGGGGCCCTTCGATCTCGGCGCTCCACTCTACAAAGCGCTCGCCGTCGTCGCGGTGCTCGGCGTGGTGCTGCTCGTCTGGATCGGTGTGCAGCCTCCCAATGACAAGGCGCTCGGGGCGCTCAGCGCCGCGGTCGTGGTGCTCTCTGCCAGCTGGTGGCTGGGCGTGAACAAGCGCTTCCAGGGGCCGCCCAAAGTCTCGCTGAGCGCCGAGAAATGATGCCGGCACTGCCCGAGCCCATTTTCAATGTTCCCATCGCCTCCGCGCTGCGACGGGCCTGGGGCAAAGGGTATGGCACGGCGGATCTGAAGGCCGACGTTCTGGCGGGGCTGGTCGTCGGAATCGTCGCTCTGCCGCTCTCGATGGCGCTTGGAATCGCCGTCGGAGCGCCGCCTCAGCACGGCCTGTATACCGCCATCGTCGCGGGCACCGTAGTGGCTCTGCTCGGGGGCTCGAAGTTTCAAGTGACCGGGCCGACGGCAGCGTTCGTCGTGATCCTCGCACCCATCGTCAGCCAGTATGGTCTGAGTGGCCTCCTGACGGCGGGTTTCATGGCCGGCGTCCTCTTGGTTGCGATGGGTGTCGCTCGCCTCGGTCATCTGATGCAATTCATTCCGCATCCGGTGACGACCGGCTTCACCACCGGCATCGCGACGGTGATTGCCACGCTCCAGATCAAAGATGTGTTGGGCCTGAAGGTTGGCCCAATGCCGGAGCACTTCACCGACAAGGTCGCGGCGTTGTGGCAGGCGCGCGCCACGGCGAGCGGGCTCGAGCTCATGGTCGCGGCCTCCACGCTCGGCCTCTTGCTCCTGCTGCCGCGCGTCACCAAACGGCTCCCGTCTGCGTTGCTCGCCATCGCGATCGTGTCTGCAGCTGTGGCCGCCCTGGTTCAAGTGGTGCCCAGCCTGCAGGTCGCGACGATTGGAAGCCGCTTTCGCACCGTCATAGACGGAGCCGAGGTGATGGGCATTCCCGCGGTCCTGCCCACTCCCGCGCTGCCCTGGGGGCCAGAGATTTCGTTCGCCCAAATACGCGCGCTGATGCCGGCGGCCATCGCGATCGCGCTGCTCGGCGCCATCGAGTCACTCTTGTCGGCGGTCATTGCCGACGGCATGACCGGAACCAAACACGACCCCAACGCGGAGCTCGTGGGCCTAGGCATCGGGAACATGCTGGCGCCGTTTTTTGGCGGCATCGCCGCCACGGGAGCGTTGGCCCGAACGGCAACCAACGTGCGCGCAGGCGCTCGTTCGCCGATCGCCGCGGTCACCCATGCGCTCGTCATCTTGTCAGCCATCCTGGTCTTTGCTCCGCTGCTGGCACATGTGCCCATGGCCGCGCTCGCGGCCCTCTTGTTGCTGGTGGCCTGGAACATGTCGGAGATCCACGGCTTCATCGGTGTCGTCAAGGTGGCGCCGAAAAGCGATGTGACGGTGCTCTGGACGTGTTACGCGCTCACCGTCCTGTTCGACATGGTGATTGCGGTGTCGGTGGGCGTCGTGCTCGCGGCGATGTTGTTCATGCGGCGCATGGCCGAGCTCACCGAGGTGCGGTCGGTGCTCGGGGACACGACGGAGACGGGCGAGGTCAGGCTGCCCAAGGGTGTCCGCATGTACGAGATCAGCGGGCCGCTGTTCTTCGGTGCGGCGCAAAAAGCCATGGCGTCGCTGCACGCAGCGCGTAGCGACGACTTCCACGTCATGATTTTGCACCTCGGCAAGGTGCCCATCATCGACAGCACGGGCTTGGTTGCGCTGGATAACGCCATCGGCACGCTCATGCGTCACCGTCACGATGTCGTGCTCGCGGGTCCCCTGCCCAAACCTCGCAGCGTGTTCGACAAGGCGCTGCTCCAGGCGAAACATCCCGGCTTGCGCGTGGCTCAGACGCTGGACCTAGCCATTCCCCTGGCGGAAGAAATCGCCAGCGAGCGCCGCCGTTAACGAATGACCGGCTCGACGCGGGGCATCTCCGGATCGATGGGAGTGTCCGGCTGGATGCGGCGAATGTCCGGCGTGGGGGGCGCCGCCATGCCGTTACCGATGTGGAAGCTCGGGTGCGGCGGCTGGTTGTAGGCGACGTTCTGCCAGGAGATGGCGATCCGGTACTGGGGGTCGTGCATCAGCGTGTAGATGCGCCGGGAGGTCAGGTCGGTCGTGGTGTAGATGCGCAGCGCGCTGTTGTCGGCCTCGCGCCAGATGACCTCTTCGCGCCAATCGCCGACCAGGTCGGCGACGAGCGCGGGCGTAGCCTTGGTGCCGTTGTTTGAGGCGCACTCCGCGCAAGTCAGCAGCAGCGGCTGCTCGACGCCGAGCTTGGTGATGGAGATGTTGTCCTCCAACTCACGCGATTCGTCCGCATCCCACCAGACGAGGAAATTCTGGGAGGTGGGCTGGGGGCCGATGGGCATGCCCGTGGTGGCGCTGTGCAAGAGGGTCATTCTGGAGGCCCAGAGCTCGCCACCGGGGCTCTCCGGAACGACGTCCCCTGCGACGCCGCGCCCCACGTCCATACCGGTCAAGTCGCTGGTGTGGATGATTTCGCAGGTGCCCCCGTCGCGCAGGCTCCAGTACGGCTGGGTCCTGGTCTCCGCCGGCATGAATACCTCCATGCCAGGCCGGGTCGGTACCAGGTCCGTCACGTGCAGCGCGTCCCCGTGGCCGCGCCCGGTGGAGCACTTGCCGGTGCCGTCGTGGTCGACGGTCATGGCACCGTAGATGATTTCTTGCTGGGGATCGGCGTCCACGTTGGCGACGCTCAGGCTATGCGCGCCCTGGCCGGTGAAGGGCCGGCCCTGTGCGTCGGCCGGCGTGAGGTCGCTGTTGAACTTCCAGAGCGGATTGAGCTGCCCGTTGCGCCAGGTCCAGGCGGTCAGCGTGGTGCGAGTGTAGTAGCCGCGAGCCATCACGAAGCTCGGAAGACCGCTGTCGTCCAGGTAGGCCGCGGTGCCGAGGAAGCGGTCGACGCGGTTTCCGTAGGTGTCTCCCCAGGAGCCGACGTCTCCGCGCGCGTGATCGAACTCGACGGTGCGAAGCTCCCGACCGCTCGCGCCCTCGAACACGGTCAGATACTCCGGACCGCTCAGGACGTAGCCGTCGATGTTGCGGTAGATCTGCGCGTCGTCGTCCGCCGCCGCCGGGCCGTCGCTCAGGAACGCTCCGCTGGCATCCCGGGTGCCGGGCGCGGTCTTCACCGCCATCTCGGCTTTGCCGTCGCCGTCCGCGTCGATCACGACGAGCTGCGTGTAATGGGCACCCGCGCGGATGTTCGGTCCCAAGTTGATGCGCCAGAGGCGGGTGCCGTCCAGCCGGAGCGCGTCGATGAACACGTCGCTGGTCACCCCGGCTTGCGAGTTGTCCCTGGCATCGCTGGGATCCCACTTGAGGAACACCTCGTATTGCCCGTCACCGTCGACGTCGCCCAGGCTCGCGTCGTTCGCCGAGTAGATGGCGGAGGGTGGCGAAATCGGCACACGCAGGAAATTCGTGCTCCAGGGCGATACGGGCGTCGACCGTTCCCCTTCGATCTGATCGATGACGGGAGACACGCTGTATGCGGAGCCGGCATTGCCGGCTGGATCGTGGAAGTTCGTGCTGTTCGCGACATTCGAGATGAGCTCGCCGTCCCTGTATACGTCGTAGGTCACCCGCTCTGGGTTGTCGCGAGGGTATTCGTAGCCCAACATCCGCCAGCCCACGTACACCCCGTTGGCCTGCACGACCGCGACCACACCCCGGTCCAGATCTTCGACGACGTTGAAGCCCGGAGGGATCAGCGGCTCCGGCTCCTCCGGCGGAACGGGATCCGGTGGATCGGTTCCCGGCTGTTCTCCGCACCCGACCCCGAAGCTCAGCGCGAGCCCGAGCGCACTCAATGATCCAAGGGACATACGTCCCCGCCAACGCCTCAACGCCATAGTACTCCTGCTATTTGAGTCACCATCATGATCGGCACGCCAGCATGGCGCCTCTGTCGCGCCACCGCCTTCGGGATTCGGACGAGAGAGGCGCGCGGAATGGCCGAATTCGATGGGCGGGGCTGGGGCTGCCCCGGGTCACGGGCGAAGCTCTCGCTCCTGCGCGCGCGGATCTGCGAATGCTAGCGCCGGCAATGAACGCGGCCTGATACGATGTCCGCGGGATACAATGTCCGCGAGAAAGTGTCCGCTGGAGGCAATGTGCTTGGGCGATCGGTTTTGGCAAAAGTGTATGCAACCCTCCTGTCGTTAGGAATGTGGGGCGCTCTGTGCATGGCTCAGGCTTCTCCCGCCGACGCGGCGAGCCACACCATTGCTCACGATCGGTATTCGCTCTCCATCGATGGCAAACGGGTCTGGCTGTGGTCGGCCGAGTTTCACTACTTCCGGTTGCCGAATCCCGAGCTATGGCGAGATGTGTTCGAGAAGCTGAAAGCCACCGGCTTCAACGCCGTGTCCCTGTACTTCAGCTGGGCATATCATTCACCGGCTCCGGGCGTGTACGACTTCAGCGGTGTGCGCGACATCGATCGCCTGCTCGACATCGCGCGCGACGTGGGGCTCTACGTCTTGGCCCGGCCCGGGCCGTACATCAACGCCGAGCTCGACTCCGGCGGTTTTCCCGGCTGGCTGTCGACGCAGCGAGGGCAGGCCCGCAGCCGGGCCGACGACTACCAGGCGGCCTGGGAGGAGTGGTTCGATCACGTCAATCCCATCATCGCTCGGCACCAGCTCGTCGACGGCGGGGGCTCGGTCGTGCTCTTCCAGATCGAGAACGAATATGACCGCGGCGACGCGTTCTACATGCAAGAGCTGGCGGCCGCGGCGCGGGCGGACGGTATCAAGGTCCCCATTTTTCACAACGACAAGAAGCGCGACCTGCTCTGGTCGACAGGGCCCGGTGCGCCCGAGCTGTACGCGACCGACACCTATCCGGCCGCGTTTGATTGCAACCGCACCACGTTCCCGGCCCTCACCGACTATCGCTTCCTCCGGGCCGGCGTCGGACAGCGGCCGCTCATCTGGGGCGAGTTTCAAGGCGGTGCGTTCGACCCCTGGGGCGGCCCGGGTTACGAACGCTGCCGAGCGCTGACGGGGCCCGTGTTCGAGCAGATGTTTTACCACAACAACATCGAGAACCAGTTCACGGTGCAAAACCTGTACATGGTGTACGGCGGCACGAGCTGGGGCTGGCAGGCGGACCCGAACGTCGTCTACACGTCCTACGACTACGGAGCCGCGTTCAATGAGCAGCGCGAGCTGACCGAAAAAATCCCTGTCCTCAAGCAGCAGGCCTACCTGGTCGCCTCGGTGCGCGACCTCGCCGAGACCGACGATCTCGGCGTGCAGCCGGGGGCCAACCCCGCCCTCCGCGTCTGGGTCAAAGAAAATCCACGCACGCGTGCGCGCTTCTATTTCGTGCGGCACACCGACAGTACGTCGACCTCGAACGACGTCACGCCGCTCGCCATCGACGTACCGGACGGCAGCTACTCGACCACTGCCCGCGTGAACGGGCGCGACTTCAAGATTCTCGCGGCAGGTTATGACCTGCTGCGGCAGCGGCTCGTCTACTCCACATCTGAGATCTTGGCGCACGTCGAGGCCGGCGATCGCGACGTGGCGGTGCTACACGGTCGCTCAGGAGAACAGGGGGAAACGGTATTGCGCTACTCCGCCGAGCCTCGCGTGCGCGTGCTCGGCGGCGACGTCAAGAGCAGCTGGGACGCGAAGCGGGGCGACCTTCGGCTCGGCTACGTTCACGCCGGGCTCAGCCGCGTGCGGATCTCGGGCGGTGGCCGCCCGG
>JANOIG010000133.1:0-3167 GCA_031407405.1 Deltaproteobacteria bacterium | reverse complement strand
GGTCGAAGTCGAGCTGATCACGACCGTGGCGTTAGAAGAGCAGATGCGTTTCGCCATCCGCGAGGGTGGTAAGACCGTTGGCGCCGGCGTCGTCACCAAAATCGTCGAATAGAAAAGTCGAGTAACTCATGCCAGATACCTCAAAAATTCGCATTCGCCTCAAGGCGTTCGATCACCAGTTACTCGACAAGTCCACGTCGGACATCGTCGAAACTGCGCGCCGTACCGGCGCACGCGTGGCGGGCCCCATCCCGCTACCCACCTCTTTGCGGCGCTACACCGTGCTGCGAGGCCCTCACGTCGACAAGAAGTCCCGCGAGCAGTTCGAGGTGCGCACCCACAAGAGGCTCATCGACATCATGGAGCCAACCCCGCAAACGCTCGACGCGTTGATGAAGCTCGATCTGAGCGCTGGTGTCGACGTCGAGATCAAGACGAAATAGGGGGTGGGTCAGGTTCTCAGGACCTTGCCTGAGTGGGGCCGGTAATCCCCCGCGTAGGGGGTCGTTCCGATCCCCAGTTGCGAGGAGGGCTGGCGCCCCTCCCCCCCGGTCCTAGGGACGGGTCCCCCCACCCAACAACGCCCGCAATCCTGCGGGCGCTGCGCCCGGGGCCCAACTGCCCCCAGCCCCACTTGCGACGCACGTTCCGCAGACCGCGAGGAATGGGTCCTGACCGTTCCTTTCGAGCTCCGGCTTTTGCTCGCCACAAAACCGGATGTCCTGTCGGCGCTCGGTCGCCTTCCGGGGCGCACCAGCGCAGCATTCGAATTCTCGCTGGCGGCTCCGTAGCGCTTTCGCTGGCGGCTCCTTTCTCTCCGGCGCGCCTGTGCGATGAAGCCTTCCCTCTGGGCGACGTGTTGTGCCGACTCGGCGTGGGTCGGCGTGCCGAGCCACATGCCCTGGCAGACAGCTCAGCTTGCCGTGCGTCCTGGGCAGTTGCCGGCAATGAGGCCGACCAGGCCTAAGAACTGCGACGGCTATAACTGAATCGATGCGCAGGGGGCGCCTGCCGGTCCAACCGCGCAGTTCAAACCGAGTCGTCTCGGCTGCAGTCCCTCCTCGATGGGGGAGTTGCCACGCCGCCCAAACTAAGCTAAGTGGCCGCCCCCCCAGCGATTCATCAATCCAGATCAACGCAGGACATCCCAACGAACGTCTCTCGACCGGCCAAGGCTCCACCGACATCCCCCGCCAAAGGCGAAGGCCAAGCCAAAGCAACCCAAAAAGTCGCACTGACGTCCCCCAAACAAGAAGACCCCCCTTTTACAACAATTTGATCCCGACCCCGGTGCGCGAGCGAACGACACGAGGCTAGGAAGGAGGCCGCAGCAATCCAGGCGGATTGCGAGGACCGACGACCGACGCATCGTGGCGTGCAGCCGCGCAACGGCCGGGAGCAAGCAAGGCCTACCGGTATGCCGACGGTCGATGTTTTTAATCTCAAGCGAGATAAAGTCGGGAGCTTAGAGCTCCGTGACGACGTATTCGGAGTGGAAGTGGCAGAGCAGCTGCTCCACGAAGTCGTAGTCGCCCAGCTCGCGAGCAAGCGCGCCGGGACACATGCTGGCAAAGAGCGCGCGGCCGTCCGCGGTTCCAGCCACAAGATCTACAAGCAGAAGGGCACCGGCCGTGCGCGTCACGGCTCGATTCGTGCGCCTCTGTTCGTAGGTGGCGGGCGAGCTCATCCGCCCAAACCGCAAGACTGGGCGCGGCGGCCGCCTCGGCGCGTGCGCGTCGCGGCATTAAAGTCTGCCCTGAGCCTGCTCGTCAAAGAGGGTCGTTTGACCGTCGTCGACAACTTCCAGCTCACGGCGATCAAGACCAAGGCGCTCGCCGAGGTGTTGGAGGGCTTGAAGGCCGCTCAGAAGAAGACGCTGGTGGTCGATGCGAAGAGCAATGACAACCTCAAGCTCTCGATTCGCAACATGGAAATGAACCTGTTTTTGCCGCCAGAGGGGGTCAACGTATACGACCTGCTCCGGCACGACCACCTGGTGCTTTCCAAGCAAGCCGTCCAAGAGCTCGAAGCCCGCTGTACGAAGGAGGCGACATGACCAGCGAACTATCGCAAATCATCAAGCGCCCCGTGGCGCTGACCGAAAAGGCCGCCCGACTCAAGGCTGCAAACAACCAGGTCGTGTTCGAGGTGGAGCGCAGCGCCAACAAGATTCAAATTCGCAGCGCCGTAGAAGAGATGTTTGGCGTGAAGGTGCTTAGCGTAAATACACTGCTGCAGCGCGGCAAGGTCAAGCGCATGGGCAGGTCGTTTGGCAAGCGGCACAACTGGAAGAAGGCGATCGTCACGCTGCGTGAGGGCGATGACATCTCCTTCTTCAATGAAGCTGCAGAGGAGTAAGCACAGATGGCAATCAGGAAAACCAACCCTACCTCGGCAGGACGTCGCGGTTACTCCTTCAGCGATCAAAGCGACCTCAGCCACGTCGAGCCGCTCAAGAAGTTGCTTTCGGGTAAGTCGAGCTCGGGTGGCCGTAACAACGTGGGTCGGACCACGACTCGCTTTCGCGGTGGCGGGCACAAGCGCCGTTACCGAATCATCGACTTCCGTCGCAACAAGATCGGCGTGCCGGCGACGGTCGCGACCATCGAGTACGATCCGAATCGCACCGCACGTATCGCCCTGCTCAACTACGCCGATGGCGAGAAGAGCTACATTCTGGCGCCCGACGGGCTGAAGGTGGGCGACCAGGTGTTGTCGAGTCGGTTCGCTGACATTCGTCCGGGTAACTCCCTCGCGCTGCAGCACATTCCGTCTGGCACCTTCATTCACAATATCGAGTTGAAAAAGGGCAAAGGCGGGCAGTTGGTGCGTTCCGCCGGCGTCGCTGCGCGGCTCACGGCCAAAGAGGGCGTGTACTGCTCGGTGAAGCTGCCCAGTGGGGAGATTCGGCTCGTCCACCAGGAGTGCCGGGCCAGCATTGGCCAGGTCTCGTTCGGGGAACACCAGCACGTCAGCCTCGGCAAGGCCGGGCGGGCACGTTGGCTCGGGCGGCGGCCTCACAACCGCGGCGTCAGCATGAACCCCGTCGACCACCCCATGGGCGGTGGTGAAGGCCGAACCAGCGGTGGCCGCCACCCCTGTTCACCCTGGGGCCAGTTGGCGAAGGGCAAGAAGACCCGCAACAACAAGCGGACCGATACCATGAT
>JANOIG010000130.1:0-78221 GCA_031407405.1 Deltaproteobacteria bacterium | reverse complement strand
TTCATGTTTCCTGTCCGTCAGTTGGGCGCCGCTGGCGACGCGGGAGGCCGACACCGGAGCCCATCATGGGTACGGTTGCCAGTCCTCAGGGGGTTGTCGATGCGAACATTGAATCAAGCCATCCGCATGTAAACCGCCGGTCCACCTGACGCTACTTTTTTTACGCTGCCGCGCGCATCTTGTCGGGCCGCTGCATGGGCAGGGCCCCGACCCGACAGGCAATGGTCAGCCCAAAATTTCCGCAAAACGCTCGCGAATCAGGGCCCCTGCCGCATCGGCGGCGGACTCCGGCTCATAGCCGAATCGCTGGCACAGTACGTCCAGACAGCGCTGCGCGGCCCGGCGCTGCGCTGCGTCGAGGCCGGTCCCCCCTCCCCGTACGAGCACGGCGACGTCCCGCACGAGCCGGGCCACGGCCTCGCGGCGTTCCACGAAAACCGCGTCTCGCAGCCTTCGAAGGTAGCTGGCGAAAACAGGCGAATCTTCGACCTTGACCCCGGGGTGCTCGATGGCCCACGCAGCAATGTTGCTGATCAGCGCATGCCGACGCTCTCGTGTGTCATCGGCGCTCTTGAGCAGCGCTTCCACCTCTAGCATCAAGCGTTCATCGGGGGGCTCGAGCTGGCCTGTGACCGCATTCTGAACCTTTTCCCCTTTCACCCAGTGACTCACGTGGTTGACGTATCGACCCAGCAGTGTTCCGTAGCTCGAGTCATCGACCAAGCCGCTCGAAATGCGGAACTCGTCCTCCAGCAGGTCGAGCAGACGCGCGCGCAGCAGTTTCCTGAACCCCTCGAAATCGTGGTAGTTGCCCGCCTGTTTCTCTTCTTGAAGCCAGGCATACTCGTTGGCGCGGCGGCACAAATGCTCGAGCTCGATCAGCACCGCGAACGGTGACAGGCAGCCATACTGGGTGCTTTGGGCGGCATCGAGTAAGACGGTGCGCATCTCGCGTGGGCTGGCCCCAACGCTGCCCTCGTAAATCACATACGTGTCGCCCTCGTCGTACAAGCGAGGAATGGCTGCCTTGATCAACTTTTGGGCTTCGTCATCCAAGCGGTCCGGGGGCTTCCCGGTGCTATACAGGTCCATTTTCTCGAAAGCCGTCAACTCGGACACAATGCCCCGCAAAGGCGACTCATACTTGTCAGGGTTGGGGCGCCGCATCCGAGTCAGTGTGGCAAACATGGCAGCGATTCGCGTGGCGTGAGGCGCCACGTGACGTCGAATCTGCGGCGCTATTTGCGCGTCGTAGATCGCGACCTCCTCGACCCAGCTCCTCAGATAGGGGCTCTTGATCAGCTCGAGGCGCCCGCGAAAACTCTGGAATTCTGGGTGTTCTTTGAAGGCAGAGAGCTGCAGCTCGTTGGCGGAGGCCAACATGAAACAGTTCAATTGAATGTTCTGGCTGCGTAGATTGACCTCGCCGGTTTCGACCGACAGTTGAAGGTATTTGAACGCGTCCAGAGGCCGCTTGAGGAGATCCGAAAACTCCAGCATGCCGCCCGACGCCTCAATCAACTCTCCAAAGGCTTCAAACAGGGTGATCGCCTGAAGCGAAGACGGCAGTGCGCCGAGGGACCGATCCGCCGTGATTTGTCGTTCACCGGCGTCCACCGACAGCTGCGGCCCGATCGTAACGGCACCACAGCGATAGTGGCGAGAGATAAAGTACCGCTCCACCTGAACGTGACGCAGAACCTGCTCGAGATCACCCTCATAGCTCGACAACAGAGCTTCGAACACTTCTTTGTTCTTGTGTGAGAGCTCACCTCGGTAAATGCGTTGCGTCAACGGCTCGACGAGCCCGCGGCTCTTGCACAGGCGGTTTAGCAGGCTCTGCCGTTGCTGATGGGGTACCAGAAATAGTGGATGATCTCTGACCTCGACGAACAAGCGGCTGTCGATCTTGTCCTCTGGCAAATGTGCAAAGCTGGTCGTCTCACTGGCGCGCTCCGAAGCGTCTCCGAAGCCGATGCTGCCGCGCAGAGTATTGCGATTCGGAAATACCCAGTGAAAGCGGTAAAGGGCACCCTCATCCAACGTCGAGTAGTGCTCGAGCGCACGCATCAGGCACGCTGCGATCGTGCTCTTCGCGGACCCGTTCGGGCCGTGGAGCACCGGTAGCCTGTTGGGACGGCCTTCGCGTACAAAATTGCTGAGCACGCGATACAGCTCCTCCTGAACTTTTTCTTGTCCAACCAGCGAGTCCCGACGCGCCTCCCCTCGCTCGAGCCAAGGCAAATCAAACAAGTTGTACCAGGTCGATTTGCCCCAGGGCCGTTCGACTTCCTTCTTGCCATAGTGGTCGAAAGCCCCACGCACGTAGGCCGATGCATCCCGGCTGTGTCGAACGGGATCCGTGATGAACAGGTCGACGTACTCTGCGAACGACAAGACGCGGCGCTTGCTCTGAAATTCCTCAGAGACGCGTGAGCAGATCGCCTTGAGCTCGTCGGCGGTGCGGATGGTTTGCATGATCAGACCTCTTATCCCGTACGTCACAACTCAGCGAGCACTGGAGGGCTCGAGTGGGCTCCATGCCGAAGCACGGCCGGGACGTGCATTATATAAAGAGAAGCGCCAGCACCACCCCGGCCACGAGGGCCGTCGCCGCGACGAGCGCCGGCGCCAGCCAGGCGGATCGGTTCAGCATCGACGACGGTAGCCTCAGGCTCGACACTGGGCCTTCAGAGCTCTGCGCCGCATGCGGGCCGGGCTCAGCGCCCAGCCCGCCTGCCCCGGCAGCTGGGGGCACGGACACACCCAGTCCTTCCATCTCTCCAAAAAAGTCGTCCGTCACGCTAGCGGTAGAACGAGGCACCGTGGTGTTGTCCATCAGCGTCCGAAGCCGCGATGAAATCAATTGCCCTAGCTGTTGTTCGGTCGTCACAGCCCAGCCTTTGTGGTCTCCATCCAGGCCGTATCCGTGCCCGACGTCGTCCGCGAGCTGGCCCACGCTGGGGGTGCGCAGACCTACGATTTTCTTGAGCGCCCGCAGCAGCGCAGCATCCACCCCGGCCGGAATGTCGGCTTTGGCCGAGTCGGACGCCTGACTCGGTGGCGCGGGCTCCCGGGTCAATATTTCCAGCAAGATGCTCGGCCCATTCACGCCTTTGAACGGGACTTGCCCCGTCAGGCACTCGTAGGCAATGGCCCCCAGGGCCCACACGTCCGCGCGCCGGTCCAGGCTATCCAGACCCTGAGCTTGCTCAGGCGGCATGTAATAGGGTGAGCCAATGGTCGTCCCCATGACCGTGAGCTTTTTGGCGGTGTTGGTGTTGTCTCTAACTGAGCCAAAATCGAGGACCTTCACCATGTCGCCCTCGCTCGTCTGGCATAAAAAGAGGTTCTCGGGTTTCAGATCCCGGTGAACCAAATTCTTACTGTGTGCGGCATCGAGCCCCAACGCAACTTGGCTGAGCAATCTGACCACACGCTCGGGCGCTAGGTGGCGCTCACGCTGCAGGGTGGCCCGTAACTCCTCCCCGTAAAGAAATTCCATGACCAAGGCATAGCTGCCGTCAGTGGTAGGCCGGAAATCTAGAACGTCGACGATATGGACACTCGCCAGCTGTGCGCTCACCTCAAACTCGCGTTTAAAGCGCTCAACAGCCACGTCGTCTTTGGCCACTTCTGGATGCAACACCTTCAGGGCGACGTGGCGCTGGTCCCGCACGTCCAACGCCTCATACACGCGGCCCATACCGCCGTCGGCGATGACCCGCCGCACCTGATACCTATCGAACAGGATCTGTCCGACCCGGTGGGAGCTGTCTTCACCAGCGACTGGCACCTGGGTCGCGCTGTACAACCCCTGCCCGTCAACTGGGCAGAATCTCGCGTCATCTGGGTACAGGCGGCCGCAAACCCGACATGCTCTCACGAAAAAACTCGCGGTCGATCTGCCACGACGGGACGTGCACAGGCAAAACGGGCTGCCGGGGCTGCGCTTGCCGGAATCACGCTGTCGTCTCGCTTCCGCGACCCTCGGCTTCTGAGCCTCCTTCGACAGACCCCGCTTCGTCAGAGTCCGGTTGCACCCGGAAATAGAGAATCCGCTGACAACTTGGGCATTGGTCAAACTCCTCGCCCCGTCGCAGACGTTGAAACATCATGGGTGATATTGAGATGTGGCACGCGCTACACGTGCCGCCATAAGTCCACGCTACAGCGCTACCGCGCCGCTTTCGAACCATCTCATAACGCCGGTACAGGACCGGCGGCACCGCTTTGATCAGCTCTTTGCGCTGTTCCCGCTCTGCAGCGACGCCCTTCTCCAGAAAGCGAAGGCGAGACGCCAGCTCACTCTCGTTCGCGCCCAGGTCGCCCATCAATGCAGTGCGCTCGGAGTTCGCCCCGTCCATTTCAACGCGAGCCTGTTCGGTCAGGCCGTTGATCTTATCAATCTCCTGCTCGCGATCGCGATACAGCTTGCGAAGCTCCTCGATCTCCCGTTGAACCGCGTTGACTTCGCGCTCACTCCTCGAGCGCGCAAGCTTCTCTCGGGAGCGATCCATCTGGAGGCTCATATGGCGAGCGTCTTGCAGAAGCTCCCCCCGGGTGCGATCCATGTCCCCCACACTCGCACGGGTGCTCTCGAATCTTTCTTCGAGCCTCTTGAGCTGCGACTTCTTTTCGGAAAGCATCTCGACTTCGCGTTGAAGTTCTGCTTCGAGCTTCGTGAGCGAGGCGTCTAACGCCGCTAGGTTCTCCAGTGCATCAATCTGCGCTTGTAGCTTCACAGGTACGTTGGCTCCTCGTTGCCATGCTGGCTCTGGACGCTCACCGAAAGGCCAGTCCCCGAACGCGAATGCTCAACGCGCCCGACAGCAACCGCTCCAGAATACGGCCGTCTCAACCGGGACAAGACGCTCGACCGCCAGTGGGCCCTCGATGGCCCCTGAACGACGCGCGACTGGATGAGCTGTACTCGGCTAGAGAAGGAAAGTGGGCCCACCTGGGTTCGAACCAGGAACAACCCGGTTATGAGCCGGGGACTCTGACCGATTGAGCTATAGGCCCGAGTACGCGCGGAGAAGGGGCGGTCGTTGACGATGAGACTTTGCAACGTACGTCCACACCTCAGCTCCACAGGGCGAACGTTAATCCAGTATCGGCCCCGGGGCAACAGCTCCCGGCTGATTATTCGGGCGTACTTCACGGCGCACCAGCCGCGACAAGAGCCGTCGATCGTTTTCCGAATTCAGTTCCGCGGAGTATATCGCCGGAGCTCGACCTCGAGGGGGCCATGCCGAAAACGATTGGCCGGTCTGAGCCCGACGAACCATCGTGCATCGAACGTCAAAGCGCTCTGGACATGTGTCTCGAGACGGCCCTCCAACATCTGGCGGCGGCGCGGCAGGCACCCTGTAAGCAGGCGAGATCGACAGGTATGCTAGAGGACGAGCCTGCATGCAATTCCTGATCGTCCGAGGGGCGAAACAGCACAACCTCGACAACATCGACATCGAGTTACCGCGCGATAGTTTGGTCGTCATCACGGGGCCCAGTGGCTCCGGCAAGAGCTCATTAGCCTTTGATACCATCTACGCAGAAGGGCAGCGGCGCTACGTCGAATCTTTGTCGGCGTACGCTCGTCAGTTTCTGGACCAGCTACCGAAGCCGGACGTGGAGAGTATCGAAGGCCTGAGCCCCGCCATCGCTATCGAACAAAAGGCGCTGGGCAAGAGCCCGCGTTCGACAGTGGGCACGGTCACCGAAATCGCCGACTATCTCCGGCTGCTCTTCTCGCGCGTCGGAATTCCCCATTGCCCCAAGTCGGGCAAGGTGCTCCGAGCCTATACCGTGCAGGAGATCGTGGATCACATCCTGAGCCGCGAGGATGGAAGCCGTCTTTCGCTCCTCGCACCTCTGGAAAGAGGTCACACGGGTGAGCTCGCCGAGCGCATCGAGCAGCTTCGCCGAGACGGCTTCGTTCGGGCCCGCATCAATGGGCAAGCGGTAGATCTGGCCGACCCGGAAGGCTGGCCAGAGGTGGAACGCTACGATCTAGACGTGGTCGTGGACCGAATCGTGGTGCGGAGTGGTTCCAAGGGCAGGATCACTGACTCGGTCGAGCTCGCCTTGAAGCTGGGTAGCGGGACTTTGCTCCTCGACCTGCTGGATGGGTCACCACCGTTTGTGATGAGCGAGCGACTGGTCAGCTGGGAGCATGGAATCACGCTGCCTCCGCTGGAACCCCGCCTTTTCTCTTTCAACAGCCCGCACGGCGCTTGCCCGGCCTGCGACGGTCTTGGCGTCGTTTCACGCATCGATCCCAAGCGAATCGTGCCGGATCCCAAGAAAACATTGCGCGAGGGAGCCGTCGTCGCCTTTGGCAGACGCGGCTCGCTGAAGATGGCCAACGAGGTCCAGGCCGCGGTGAGCCAGTTGGGGATTGATCCCGATAGCGCCTGGGAGCTCCTGCCCGAGTCCCACAAGGATGCCCTGCTTCATGGAGGCAGCGTCAAGCGGGGCCGCAAGAAAAGCGCTGACTACGTCGGCATCATCCCGCGGCTGACGCGGCGCCTCGAACGTGAAGCACCGGAAGAGCCCAGCGATGATGACGACTACCACGACCCTGCCGACGAAGAAGACCTCGGTAGATTCGTGGTGACGAAGACCTGCGACGTTTGCGCAGGTCAACGCCTGCGACCCGAGGCGCTGGCGGTAAAAGTTTTCGGCTCCACCATCGGGGATATGTGTTCCCTGCCCATCAGCGAGCTAAAACGGCAGCTCGAAACATTCCAGCAGTCCAAAACGTTGAGCGAAACCGAACGTGTCGTGTCGCAACCTCTGATCCGCGCCATGGTCAGCCGACTCGGATTTTTGAGCGATGTCGGCTTGGACTACCTGAGCCTCGACCGACCCGCCCAGACGCTCTCGGGTGGCGAAGGTCAGCGCATTCGATTGGCCACACAGATCGGTGCGGCCCTGGTCGGGGTGCTCTACGTCTTGGACGAGCCCAGCGTTGGGCTCCACGCCCGCGACAATGAACGTCTGCTTAGAGCGCTTCGTAACCTCGTAGACAAGGGCAACAGCGTGATTGTGGTCGAGCATGATCGCGACGCCATTCTGGCCGCTGACTATGTCGTCGACATGGGGCCCGCAGCAGGAAAGTTGGGCGGGCGCATCGTTGCGCAGGGGACGCCAGAAGAGCTGATGCAGAACCCCGAGTCCATCACCGGCCCCTATTTGAGCGGAGCGAGGCGGCTTCCAGTCCCGCTGCGGCGTACGCTGCCGGGCAGCACCGCTCTGAGCATCAAGGGCGCCCGAGCCCACAACCTGCAAAACGTCAATGTAGATATCCCGCTCGGGCTGATTACGGCGGTCACCGGAGTCAGCGGCGCCGGCAAGAGCGGGCTGATCGTGGATACCTTGCTGGCTGCCGCCCGTGCACGGCTTTACGGCGCGTCAGGTTGGGTTGGCCCCCATGACAGTATTGATGGGCTAGAACGTATCGACAAAGTGGTGAGCATTGACCAAGCGCCTATCGGGCGCACCCCTCGCTCAAACCCAGCCACATATACCGGTGTCTTTACTCATCTGCGCGAGCTCTTCGCGACGTTGCCGGACGCGAGAGCGAGGGGCTATAAACCAGGCCGCTTCTCCTTCAACGTCAAGGGCGGCCGCTGCGAAGCGTGCCAGGGCGACGGCGTCTTGCGCGTCGAAATGCATTTTCTCCCCGATGTGTATGTGCGTTGCAACACCTGCAATGGCCAACGTTATAACCGTGAGACGCTGGAGATCCGCTACCGTGGCTTGTCGATCGCCGATGCCCTGGAGCTCACGGTCGATGAGGCAACACCGTTATTCGACGCCATCCCGCGCATCCGCCAACGCCTCGACGCCTTGCGCTCCATAGGCCTCGGCTATCTGCAGCTCGGTCAATCTGCAACGACCCTGTCAGGTGGTGAGGCCCAACGAGTGAAGTTGGCCGCAGAGCTTTCCCGCAAGAGCACGGGCAGCACGCTCTACGTGATGGACGAACCCACCACAGGCTTGCATTTCTCGGACATTGAAATGCTCCTAACATCCCTCTTCGGCCTCCGAGACGCCGGCAACTCGATCGTGATCATCGAGCACAACCTGGAGGTCGTCGCTTGCGCCGATTGGGTCATCGACATGGGCCCCCTGGGTGGTTCCGGTGGCGGAGAGATCGTCGCAATGGGAACGCCGGAGGACGTTGCTCGCTCATCGGCTAGCCAGACCGGGTCCTACTTGCGGCCAATTCTGGAGGCTGCCGCCGGGGCTGCCAAACCGCCTCGAAAAATAGATAACCCCACCTCCAGGGCAGCGGGGCGGCGCTCCGGAGCGCGGTCGTCTGGTGGGTAAGCAAACACCGACGTTGGGCAGCCCATTACACGCTCACGGGCAACGCGTTACGCACTCACCCGCTAGCAGCTAGGGTCAGCCAAAATCCCGTTCGACCCGCTCCTGGTCTTCCTTGCATCGAATGCATAGCGTGGTCTCCGGACGCGCCTCGAGCCTTTTATTGGAGATGGGTTCCCCGCACTCTTCGCAGGTCCCAAAGGTCCCATTGCCGATCCGCTCCAACGCCTTCTGGATCTTAGTTAGAAAAACCTTCTCCCGGCCGCGCAACCTGAACGTGAACGCCTGCAGGTATTCACTGGAGGCCAAGTCCATCTCGTCCGGGAAATCATCCGCGTCGAGCGCCATGTCCTGACGCAGCGTCTGCTCGGCGCGCCTAATGATTTCCTCGCGCTTTGCCTCGAGAGCCTCTTTGAACTTTTCTAGCTGAGCTTTATCCATCTAGGGTCGCCCTTACGGCCACGGTACCACCCCCCACCGTGGCATGACCTTCACCCATCAAGCCTCGCGGCCCGTCGCTCAGCATAGAAACGGTGGGCCTGTTCGTCAATCGAATCGCCAGGCCAGAACAGCAAACATTCTCGCGCGCGAGCCTCACTTCCGAGGGGTAAGTGAGGACGCGCAGATGGTTGCGTTTCGCGTTGGCTGAAAGCCGGCCAGCCGCTTGCCCTGCAGCGAATGCCTGCCGCCAGGGGCGCGGCGCGTGAGCCCAAGACCGAGTGCGTGCAGCGGGGAATGAACGGCTTCTAGCGGCTCGAATAGCCAGCTCGGTAGGCGCGCACCGCATTGACGATGGCGTCGGCAAGCTTCTGTCTATAGCGAGCCGTTCCAAGTCGCTGCTCTTCGACCGCGTTGGAAACGAACGCCGCTTCGAATAGCACCGCCGGCATGCGTGCCCCCGCCAATACGTAAAACCCCGCCCCGTGCACACCACCGTCCACGGCCTCGGGAAAACCCGCGGCCAGAGACGCCAGAGTAGCCCGTTGAAGCAAGTGCGCAAAAGTCGTCGAATGCGCAACGGCGGCCGAACCGCCAAACTGCTCGAGGAACCGAGCCAGCACAGAAGGATCTGCGCTGGGTGATGCGTTCTCCCGTTCGAGCACCGCCAGCGCGCTCTTGTTGTGAGAGCCATCGAGAACAAAAGTCATCGCTCCACGTGCCGAACGGGACGGATCAGCGTTGCAGTGAATCGATACGAATAGATCGGCACCAAACGCGTTCGCTCTCGCCACACGCTCTTCCAACGGCACCCGAGTATCCAAGTCTCGCGTGAGCAGCGTGGAGATGCCAAGCTCTCGCGCGAGCAGCGGCGCGGCGCGGTGTGCAATGTCGAGAACGATGTCTTTCTCTTGAATGCCGAGCCGCCCTGTCGCGCCTGGATCGGAGCCGCCATGTCCCGGGTCCAGCGCAATCCTATTCACCGCACGTCCGGTAGGAACGGCCGCCTTTGGCTCCTCATGCCGAGACACGTCAATCACGACGCGAAAGGGAGCCGGCAAGAAAAATGCGCTGATCTGGCCCCGGTCGGACAGATCCATGACGACCCGGAGAGCGGCGTCGACGGGGAGCAGGCGCAGGCGTGCCACCAAGCCGCCCATCTCGAAGCTATGCAGGCCCGAGTAGGATGCATCCGCAATGTCCACGTGTAGACGACCCGCAGCGCTCTTGCCGTTGGCTTCGCCTAAGTGGAAACTGACCGGGCGCGATACGTGGAGCACGATGCGTGCCGCCTTCTCGGAGGCATAGCGCTCAATCCGGGTAATCTGCGCGGCTGTCTGCTCCGCGCCCGCTTGTCCGGAGAGGCAGTGTAGGAACAGCAGTACCAGCGCCCATCGGAGCCAAGATGGGGAGCTTCGCCGGTGGGCAAATAGGCCAGTTGACCAATTGGGCATCAGTACCGTAATCTCAAAATAATCCGCGCATTTCGCCTGAAATTCCAGGTTTTCGCGCCGCAAAATCTCAGTTGGCGCCCTGCGGCATCGATCGATAACCAAACGCCGTCAATCTGGCGGTCGCGCGCGTCGCTCCTCTTCGGGAGCTGGAAGGTGTTCGGTTGCGCAGGCAAAGGGCAGAGTGTTAAGCTGGCACTAACTGCAGTTTGTTGCAAAATCGTCACCGGAAGGGCCCTCGTGTTGGCGTCGCTGCCGTGGCAGGCATCACGAGCACGGAATAGTGCTCACGGTGGCTGTGCACATGGGCGGGCACACATTGGGCGGCTTCAACCAGTATGGGCTCGGTTACCGCCTTCGGTCAGCCCGGCACCATCACGGATCATTGCTTGCCGCGACGCGGCACACAAGAAGAGACGAATCTTCGAAAGATCTGCGGGCCACGAAACTGCGGCTCGCACGCCAAAAGCCGCCCCGCGGCCATGTGCGAGATGGCATTATCAGGGGGAGCCCACTTTGATTGCTTCTCTACCTACTCCTTCTCTACTGAATCTTTCACTACTAGACCGAGGGCGATTGACCGAGGGCGATGCCCCCACGGCGACGCGCTGAGATGATGCACGCAATTCTCCGCACTCGAATCGTTGGCCTCCGGTCATGTCTGCGACGGGCTTTCGTCGCTTTGTGTTGCGCATCACTAATCGCCCTCGGGCTTTTGGCTGGGCCAGCGCATGCACAGGCCGACGGCGAAACCGAAGTAGCCAAGCAGAGGTTCCGAGAGGGCGTTCGCCTCTACGATCAGGGCGACTATGACAAGGCACGCCTCGCATTCCTGCAGGCTTACCTGTTGAAACCGCACCCAACGGTGCTGTTGAATCTCGCGCAGAGCGAGCTCAGGGCTGGGCGGCACGCCGAAGCTGCTGAAAATTTTTCAAAATACATTCGGCAAAATCCGGCGGGCCAGGCCATGGAGCACGCCAAGGCCCGCTTCGAAGAGGCGCGGCAGAAAGTCGCGGAGCTCAACGTCGAGGTAACTGCACCAGGTGCGGTCATCACGGTCGATGGCGCGGAAGTGGGGCGGTCCCCATTGCCGAACGTCCTGTACTTGATGCCGGGCCGTCACGCGATTGGCGCACGCAAGGCGAACACCAGCGCGAGCCGGACGCTCGACGCCACCGCCGGGCAACGCGTGTATGTGACGCTCGAGCTCCAGGACAGCCGTGTTTCTCCGGTGCCCGCAGCGTCAGCTGGCGCGGAGTCCAGCGTGCTCGAGCCCAACCAGGGGCAGCTATCGAACGGCGGGGCGATGGATGAGAGTCGTTCACAAGGGTTCTTTTCATGGATTGCTGATTCGCCTGCGGCCATTGCCACCGTCAGCATCGCCGGCTTGGCCTTGGCCACATCGGCGGTCCTGGGTGGCTTCGCGAATAATCGCTACGCCGCCGCCAACGACGTCAAAGGCAAGATCATGGAAAACCTGCAAGAACGGATCAATTCAGGTTTGATCGTAGCCGAGGGTGATCGAACCGTTACCCCCTGCGGGGAAAGCGGCATCGCCAACGGCATGGCGACTTTTGGCGAGCAGTACTCTGACGACGCGGTCAATCAAGTCGTGAGTGACTACGCCAGCGCGTGCGCTCTGTTTAGCCAGCGCTCCGACAGCGGTGACCGCCTCAAAACTCTATCACTGGTGAGCTTGGGGGTTGGAGCGTTCGCTACCGTCGGCACCATCGTTTGGTATTTCTCGGATACGGGCTCGAGTCAGGGCGATACAGCGAAGACAAGTCGCGGAGCCAAGGGAGCCCGCGCTAGCCTTTCTCCCGTTCTGTCACGCGACATGCAGGGTCTCTGGCTCGATGTTGCTTTCTAAGATGTTGCTTTCTAAGATGTAGCCTTCTTAAGGAGTGACGCTGTCGTCCACGAAAAGGCCTGAGCTCGGTGGCTGACGCCTCAGCCAGGATCGAAAGGTGCTCCTGGCGACGCGCGCGCTTCGTGCCGCGGCGCTGACATTGCCGCCATGCACGTCGAGCAGGTGCCGCGCGTCGAAGCGAGTGGTCTTTGCCTCCGCAGCCAGAACAAAGGGCAATGACGCCTCGACGTCCATGACGGAGACCTCACGGCCGCTGCACAGCGCAGCGGCCCGATACACGATGCTGAATAGCTCTCGTACGTTACCCGGGAAACTGTAGGAGCTCAACCGCTCCAAAGCCGCCTCAGATAGATGACGTTCTCCGAGCTCCTCCCGCCGCGACTCCAGTAGGGCACGAGTCAGCGCTGGAATGTCGCTCTTGCGTTGCCGCAGAGGCGGTACACGAATCACAAACGTCGAGATGCGGTGATACAGATCTGCACGAAAGCTACCGCTTTCGATGCGTTGCTCGAGCGGGGCCCAAGTCGCCGCCACTAGCCGAGCGCGGACCTTGATAGGAGCTGTGCCTCCAAGCTGTCGAACCTCCCCGTCTTCAACGGTTCGCAGGAGCTTGGCCTGAATCGAGGGTGCGAGGTCTGCGACCTCATCGAGAAAGAGCGTTCCGCGGTCGGCTTGCTCAAATGCGCCGCTTCGCGCCTGAACTGCACCGGTAAACGCACCCCTACAATGTCCGAACAACTCGCTATCGGCAAGTGCCTCGCCCAACGCGCCAGCATTCAATGGCACATACCGGCCCCGACGACCGCTCAGCGTGTGGATGGCTCGCGCAACGACGTCCTTCCCGGTGCCCGACTCACCTTGCAATAGAACGGGCGCCTCCAGAACGGCGACCCGTCGAACTTCAGCCGCCAAGCGGCGCATTGGCCCCGATGTCCCAATCAGGCCAGGTAGGAGCGGAACCACTGGTTCGATTCGCCTCTCATTCGCCGGCTCCAGCGAAATGGTAGTGCGACCGATGACAAATTCCGCGCGGTTGCCGCGCAGCGTGGCCTTCCCAACTCGTGTCCCTCCCACAAACACACCGTTTTTGGATCCGAGGTCCTCCACCACGATGCCCGTCTCGTGCGCGGCAACGCTGACGTGTCGACCGCTGACCGTCGGATCGGCAACGACCACTTGGCCCTCCCCTCCACTGCCAATGATCACTACCTGGCCACACGACAGCGCTACCACCCGCGAACACCCAGGCCCCGTGACCTTCAAGCGCCACGGCCCTCGACTCATTGGCTCATTCAACTCGAGAGTTTGGACCCCCGGCTCGACGTCTCGCCCACCCTGCTCCTGTTTCATGACACGAGCATCGATCCGTCGCCGCGCCCGGTTGCCTGGAAAAGCATCCACTGCCCCGCGTCGGCCGCGAAACAGCACCGACACGCGGATGTCCTCTATCCAGGGGGGCCACAAGTTCCCCCCTCGGGGCTCCGTGCGTGACCTCAAGAGCCGGTAATGGCCACCCCAAGCGCCCGGCGTACCTTCGCGTGGTCGTCACTGACGCTATACGCCAGCAGGCCTTGCATCTTCTCAGCCGCCGTTGGCTCGCCGGGCCGGGTCTGCTCGGAGCTCAAGACCTTCTTGCAGATCTCGAGGTCTCCGCACAACACCAGGCCGGCGCGTGCCGCAGTCATCTCGACCGCGTAATTCCAGCGCTTTATGTTCGCCTTGGCACCTTCATCGATGAACCTCTTCACCACCGCCCGGAGGCCCTCGAGCTGCACCGGCTGGATGTAGCGCCCCAACTCCTGAGCAGTCATGCGAATCTGCTGTGCCATATCCGGCGGCATCGGCGTGTTCGGCGCGGAAAGCATGACGCCCGCAAACAGCATGATCGTCAGCTCGGCCTGCGTGGAAAATAGCGTCCGAATATAGTGTTCACCCCGGTACGATGCCAGGTGCTTGCCGCAGATGAACGTCAGCTCTTGAGGTTGGAAGCCCGTCAGTACAGTTTGCCCCGCCAGCGACGCCGGCGGGATCATCGGTACTGCCACCACTGATCCAGGAATATCGCTGCGAACGTACAACTCTGGCGCGTGCACGCCCAGAATGTTCGCGGCCCAGAAGAACGTCTTTGCGAAGGTGACTGTCGAGTTCTTCGGATCTTGCAACAGCTTCTTGTCCAAATCGGGCAGCTGTCGCTTCGCTTTCAGCATGGCGATCTTGGCCTGCAGAGCCGCAGGCGTGATCATCTCGAACATCTTGGAAATGTAGACGTTCTCCTCGCTATGAATCAGGTGCTTTGTCCACACCTCATTGCTGAGCCGACCCCGCACCTGCGGCATGCCCTTGACGCGGTGCTGCTCATAAAATGCGCGCTCTTCGGCAGTTGCCTGCTGCATGAACGTGAGCGCACCCGCGGCGCACCAGGCCTCATCCAGGGCGCGCTTCTTGGTATAGAGCCGATACAGCGCACGGTACGGCGAGACCGACAGCGGCTTTTGCTCGAGCAGCACCCGTTGCTCGGCGATGGCCTCATCGTACTGGTCCGCCATCTCATGAAGCTCGGAGAGAATGACGCGTTCCTGACTCTCCTCTGGGCGCAGGTTCGACGCCATCTTGAAGGCCTCGAGTGCTGGCTGCACATTGGACAGCCGATCTCGATACACCAAGCCAAGTTGGTGCCATAGGTTGAACTCGAGCTCCGTCTTTCCCTTGCCCGCCACGCGATGGATCATCTTCCGGTACTGCCGCTCGAGCTGCTTCCAATTCCTTTCCACCGTGAGGATCTTGTTGATGCGCTCAAACGCTTCCAAAAATTCTGGATTTAGATCCAGCGACTCATTGAACAGCTCGACCGCACGGTCCATGTCCTGAATCTTGTCGCGATACAACTGAGCCATCGTGTAGGAGTAGCGCGCCTTCTTCACCGGCTCCTGCTCTATCTCCGCGATGGAGGCCAATGTGTCGACCATCTTACGCCAGTCCCCCGACGCCTGATAGAATGCGAGCAGTTTGTGCAACAGCACGTGATCCTGCGGGCGGATCTCACGCGCCTCTTCCAGCGCCTCTATGGCTTTGGCTGGGTCCTTCTGCTTCTCGCCCCAAACGTCGGCGATACTGACGAGCATCTGTAGACGCTCCTCGTCGTTCAGGACGTGCTCCAGAATGCGCCGCTTATAGCCGGCCACCAAGGCCCAGTCGCCCTCGGCGGCATAAACATCAACCATCGCGTTGAGCGCGTTTCGATGGTTGGCATCGAGACTCAGCGCTTTCTCGAAGAAATTAATCGCCTGTTTGCTCTGCTCCTGCGCTTGCTTGATGCATCCGAGTCGATAGTAGACCTCGGTACGCTCCTCGATCTCTCCTTCACCTAGGCTCGACAGCACCTTTTGATAGTTGGTGAGCGCGCTTGGCCAATCCTGAAGGCGAAAGCACACCGCAGCCAACCCCCGCACTGTTTCGGAATCGGTAATGTCGAATTGGTGGGCGGTCTGATACGCCTTGAGTGCCTCCGGGTAATTGCCACGCGCTTCTTGAATCTTGCCGAGCATGCGATGAAGTGAATGCTGCTCCGCCTTGTCACGAGTCTTGCTCTTCTTGACCAGCATTTCCGAGAGCGGCGCCGCATCGTCCCAGCGTTCCGTGGCCACATACTCCTCGACCAATGGCAACGCGGCGTCCTCGCAGTCCCGGTCGCTTGCAAGGGCCCGCTCGTACGCATTGATGGCCGCCGCATGCTCGCCAAGCATCTGGTCTTGCACCTTGCCTAGCTCGACCAAAAGCCGGGCCTTTGTGCGCGCGCTCTCGGTGTGCTTCTGTTCCTGTTCCAAGTACCGTGCGACGCTGTCCCAGTCGGCGTCGTCAGTGACGATTGCACGGAGCGCGGCGAGCGTGGGCAGATGCGCCGGATCGAGGTCGAGAGCCATCTCGAACCGTTCGCGGGCCTGGCCGCGATCCGACACCTTCTCCTCCAGCGCTTTACCGATGCGGTAATACATGTCGACGCGCTGAGCGCCATTGGCGGTGAGGTCGGCGACCCGGATCATCACCTCGATGCTACTGGCAGAATCACCCTGCTTTTCATGCAAACGCGCCAGCGCTTCGAGGGCGGGCAAACGTGTGTCGTCCAGGTCAATGATATTTTGATAGGAGTCGATGGCCCGATCTAGATCGCCAAGCTCATCGGCATACACGCGCGCCACCTGCTCATGCAGATCGGCCTTGGCCCCCACGTCGGTGACCTCGCTGATGTGGCGCTCGCACGTCGCCACGAACTCGTTCCACTGTTTGAGGCGGCGGTAACAACGCTCGAGGGCCTCGTAGGCAGGAATGACGCCCGGATCAATCTCCAGCACCCGTTCGAGCTTTTGAGCCGCCACATCCGCTTTCAGGAACTGTTCTTCCTGAATCTGGGCCAACTTCAGCAAGACGTCGACTCGAGCGCGCTCCGTCTCGACCACATCCAACTGGCGATCCAGCACTTGCACGAGCTCACCCCAGTTCTGGGATTTCTCGTAGACTCGCGTCAGACCGCGCAGTGCTGGCAGGCTTGCCGGGTTGTAAGCGACGACAGCGCGATACACCTCGCCTGCTTTGTCCCACGCTTCCAACTTGGCCTCGTACAGCTCGCCGAGACGCTGCTGCACGGCCGCAATCTCCTCCGGCTCGCGCAGCGCTTTCACCTTTCGGTTCAGCATCTCCGCCAGCTCCTCATGCTCTTCAGTTTCTGAGTAGATGCGCTCGAGCGCCTCTAGCGCGGGCATGTGATAAGGATCTATCTCGAGGGCGCGTCGGAAGAAGCTTACGCCCTGGTCGCGCTGCTGCATGTGCTTCTCTAGAAGCTGCCCGAGGTCGACCAGGATCATCTTTCGATCGTCGTTGACGACCGCGACGCTCAGCGCCTGATGGAGCGTGTCCGCCGTCTTTTGCCACTGCGCACCTTGCCGATAAATGTGCGCTATTTGGCGCAGGACCTGCGCATTATTGGGATCGAGTTGGTTGATCTGCGCGTAGTACGGTTGGGCGTACTCTGGGCGGCCGAGGTTCTCGCCGTACCACTTACCCAGGCGTAGGCAGAGGCGGATCTTGTCCTTGTCTTCCGTCTGCGCTTGCAGCCACTCGTTGGTGGTCGTGATGAGCTCCCCCCAACGCTGGGTCGTTTGAGCCAGACGCTCCAAATAGCTGGCGGTCTCGTCATCCCCAAAATCTTCGGAGAACGCGGTCACCAGCGCATCGAAGGCTTGATTCTCGTCTCCGAGATGCTTCTCGAAAACACGCGCAATACGCCGCAGCAGATCGCTTCGGTCCGGAACGCCAACGGTCGCCTCCAGGCGTGCCAGATAGCACTCGACCAGAGGTTCCCATCGCTCAGCAAGCGTGTGTAGCTTCTCGAGCTCTTGGAAGGCAAACGGATGAGACGGGTCTATCAGCAGCACTCGGTTGAATATGTCTACCGCCCGATCGTACTCACGGACCTCGTCTCGCCAGATAGCCGCCGCCTCGAGCAGCTGGGCCACTCTGTCGGCCGCTTCCGGCAATACCGCCGCGCGCCGCAGCTTGATATCGACAACCTCGGGCCAATTTAGCGAGGTGCGGTAGATCGCCTCGAGCTCCGCCATCGCCTCGAGGTCGCTCGCATCCACTGCGAGTAAGCGACGCCAAGCATCCGCTGCGTCCTCTGCCTGTCCAAGCACCTGGCCGTACAACCTGGCGAGCTCCCGATAGACTTCGCGGAGCTCCTCGGAGTCTATGCGCTCCCCGGCGCGATCCACGTACTGATGCAGAGCTTGCACGAGCTCTGCGTGTTCTGTCTTGTCTCGCCGCAACTTGCAGATCGAGCGCAACGCGGCGACGTTAGAGAAGTCGATGTCGAGAACGCGCTGCCACGCGTTTAGCGCTTCCTCATGTCGCGCGAGCGCGTCAGTGAACAATCGGGCGCGTCGCGTCAGGGCATTGACTCGGGCGTCGTCCTCGAGCGCGACGTCGTACAGCCTTTCCAATAGGTCGGCGAGCTCTGCCCATTGGCCCAATTTCTCGTACAGCTTGGCCAGAGCGTCGAGCGCCTCTGAATCCTCGCCGCGCAGATCCAGCACCCGCTTCCAACCCTCAATTGCCTCATCGTCACGACCGAGGTGGTCCGACAAGAGCGCTGCGAGCTTGGCACGAATCTCAGCCTGCTCGACGTCTCCGAGGGCGCTGTCGAGTTGGCGCTTGTACACGTCCTCGAGCTCCCGCCATTCCTCACGCTTCTCGTAGATGCGCACGAGCGCCGCTGTCGCATCGGAATCGGAAGGTTCGAGCTGGTCGAAAATCAGACGGTAGGCGCGAAGCGCCGCCCCGCTTTGCTCCAGGTGCTCTTCGTAGACTCGACCCAGACGCGAGTAAAATTCGACCTTCTGCCGGGCATTATCTGTAGTTGCTGCACGCTGTTCGAGGATTCCAGCCAGCTCCGCCCACTGCTCCAGACCCAGGTAGATGCGGTCGAGGTTCTCGAGCGCAAACTGTTCACCCGGAGAGACTGTCAGGACATAGCGATACGCCTCTTCGGCCTTTTCGACATCGGCGAGCTCCTCCTCGAACACTCGCGCCAGATTGCGCCCGACGTGAGCCTGCACCTGCGCCCCCGCGCCCTCCAGGCTCATTACGTCAGCATACGTGTTGGCCAGCTCTTCCCAACCGCCTTCGAAACCTGCTGCGAGGCGCTCCATTTCCTCTCGAACCCTATCGTTCAGAGGTTGCTCGTGAAGCGCGCGAGCGAACACTCCGAATGCTTGGGTCACGTCTCCCAGACGTTCCTCGTAATCTCCCGCGATTCGCTGATAGAGCTCGAGCCTTTCAGCAGGCGACACGAGCTCACTGAGCTCTGCCTCGTGGACTTGAACCAAGCGCTCCCACTCCCCACCGGCTTCGTAGAGCGGCCCGAGCACCCGAGCGATATCTGCACGCTTCTTTCCCTCGGCAAATAGCTGCTCGAGGGCCGTACGCGCCTGGATGTGCTCCGGAGCGGAGTTCAGAACCTCTTCGTAGGTCGCTACTGCGTGATCATAGTTCTGGAGGTGATTCTGATAGACCTGACCCAAGCGGTACTTGCAGTCGAGGATCTCGTCTGGCGTTTGGCCGATGGCGGCTTCGCGCTTCAGAATCTCGGCTAGCTCGCCATAACGCTCTGCGCGGGCAAAGAGCCGCCCGAGGGCACGGATGGCTCCTTGGTTCTCGAGCTCGACCTCTAAAACCCCACGATATTGCGCGACCGCAGACTCCACGTCGCCGAGCTGAACCTCATGAATTTGAGCCACCCGAAGGCCGAGCTCCACCAGTCGTTGCGGATCCTCGGAGAGGGGCGCGAGCTCACTCTCGTAAAGCTTGGCAACAGCAGGCCACTGTCCGGTAGCGCTCGCGAGCCGTTCGAACGCGCCGAGCGACTCTTCATTTCTACTGTCTACCTTGACGGCTCGCGCATACCATTCGAATGCGCCCCCGAGGTCGCCAATTCGTTCCTCGTATAGCCCAGCAATCCGGTGCAAGAGCTCCACTCGGTGGAACGAGTCCTCGGTGAAGCGGGCTTGAACGGCCAGCGCGCTCACCAACTTCTCCCATTCCGCCATAGCGTCATAGACAGGCTCGAGCGCCTGAGAGGCGAGGAGCGCACGCGACGTTCCACCCTCTTTGATGCCCTCGAGAGCGCGCAACGTCGGCGGGTGATCGGCCTGTACGTTGAGCACATCGCGATACAGCTCGATCGCGCGATCCACATCGTCCAAACGCTTCTCGTACAGCTCGGCGATGCGATATTGATAGCTGACCGCTTCAGCCGGGTCGGCAGTGAGCTCTGCTTCGTGGCCGAGCACGGTGAGCAACTCGGTCCAGTTCTCCGCTGTTTGGTACAGCACGTCCAATCGACCCAGCGCCGCTAAATCGTCGGGGTCAAGCTCCAGGACCTTTTGATAGGTGTCGATGGCGCGAATCACGTCTTCGAGCTCACGCTCGTGGACGGCACCCATTTGATAGTAAATGGCCTTCTTCTCATCAGCGCCGTGGACGAGGTCCACCTTCCTGAGCTGCACGGCGAGGAGCTCTTCCCAACGAGAAAGCTCCAGGTACAAACGGATCAACGCATCCAGAGAGCGCAGGTCTTCCGGCTCTAGCTGGAGGACCTTCTCATACACGAGAATCGCCGCTTGAGGGCGGCTCAAGACTTCTTCTTCTAGCCGTGCCGCCTCATAAAGCGCAGTTTTTTGCTCGCCGATGTCGTCGAGCACCTGGCTCTTGAGCTGCAAGATCGCGGACAGCTCGGCGTACCGTTCCGCTGCCAAAAACAGGCTCTGCAGTGCCTCCACAGCGCCCAGATCGCGCGGGGCAACCTCGAGCACCTTGCCGTACAGCTCAATGGCTCGTTCCACGTCACGAACGTCGTTTTGAACGACGCGTGCGGCGGAACTGTATAAATGAGCAACGAGCTCTGCATCCGCGTGCGATGCAGCCAGATCTTCATAGACCGCGGCCAATTGCACGAAACGCCCACCACTGCGAGCCAGACGGTCCAGCCCTTCGACGGTTGTTTCGTCCAGTGGCTCGATGGCTAACGCGCGCGCATACGTCTGAAACGCTTTCTCCACGTTGCTCGCGACGTCTTCGTGGAGGCTCGCTATTCTGTGCAAGAGCTCGACCTTGCGACTGCTGTCGTCGGCACATCGGGCCTGCACCTCATACACGTTGACCAGCTTTTCGTAGTCCCCCTGTTGCTGGTACAGCGGCTCGAGAATCTCGGCGATGTTCAGCTCATAGTCGCCCTTGCTGAGCCGCTCGAGCGCCCCCATCGCATTTTGATCGGACGGATCTCGCTCGAGGACTTCGCGGTAAGTCTCTATGGCTCGCTCCATTTGGTCGAGTCGCTTCTCGAACAAGTCGGCCAGACGCAACATCAGGTTACGTTGCTTCTCCTCGGTGTCAGCCAGCTTCAACCGAGTCTCTAGATTGTCGGCAAGCTCACGCCACAGCTCCCCGCGAGCATACAGACCATCGAGGGCGCTCAACGCTGCGTCACTCGTCGGATCGATCGCGAGCACCTCGCGGTAGGCTAGGATTGCGTCCTCAGGACGACCCAGCTTTTCCTCATAGACATTCGCTAGCTGAGCGTACAGGAGAGTAGAATCCTCCTCTGTCTCGCACAGATCGATGCGGCGCCGAAATACGCCGAGTAAATCCTCCCAGCGGCCGCTGCTTTGGTACAGCGCATCGAGAGCCTGAAGCGTTTCCACATCCCCGGGATCGGTCTCTAGAAGGCGCTCATAGTTATCGGCGGCTGCCGACACGTTGCCGAGCCGCTCCTCGTTGCGTGCGGCGCGCAGCCGGTAGGAGCGCGAAAGAGCGCTCGGACCTAACCGGTCCGCGACCTCGTGATAGAGCTGACCCAAGCGCGGCCACTGATCCGACAGCGGGGCCAACCTTTCGAGCTCGACCGCGATCGACGCCTCACTGGGATCGATGACCAGCGCCTTGGACTGGGCTTCAAATGCGCGTCGCGTATCATGCAAGCGCTGCTCGGCAATCTCGGCGATCTTGCCATAAAGCTCGACTTGCCGCGCGGTTTCGTCGGCGCTCTGCGCGAGGATCTCGGAAACCTGAATCAAGCGATCCCAGTCGCCAAGCACCAGATAAATGGCCTCGAGGACTTGAGCGGCGGGGCCCTGCAAATCGGTATCCTCGAGCCATCCCTCTAGCGCAGCGCGAGCTCCCTCGTGACTCGGTGCCAACGTCAGCACCTCCCGGTAAGTTCCGAGGGCGTTGTCTGGCTCACTCAAGTGACGACGTTGCGCTTCGGCGAGCCGAAACTTCAAGTCAACCAGTTCCTGGTCACCCACGTCGAGCTCGAGCCGACGCTCGATGATCTCGGTATACCGCGCCCAGTCTTTGGTCTCTCGGTACAACCGATCGAGCGCAGACAAGGCGCTCTTGTCCACCGGATCGTGAACCAGGACGGTCTGATAGCTGTCGATGGCGGCCTCTCGATCCCCTAACTGGGTCTCGTGGAGACTAGCGATCTGCAGGGCAATCTCCCGGCTCTCCTCCGGGGTTTCCGCCAGAGCGCTGCGGCGGGAGTAGACCAGAAGTAACTCGGAGTAGCGCTCGGCCTGAAGGTACAGTTTCTCCAAGGCTCTGAGCGCGTCAGCATTGTCGGGTTGCGCCTCCGATACAGCCCGATACTCAATCAGTGCGTCTTCGACATTGCCCATCTGTTCGACGTGCACTCGCCCGAGACGCAACCTGAGCGCCGCGACCGCCTGATACTCGCCGGCCTCTTCGGTGTCTGCGATGGCGACGCGATACGAATCGATGAGGGATTGCCAGTCGCCCGTCACTCCTGCCAAGCGCTCAACGTCCGCTTGGCTAAGCTCGTCATGCGGCGCCAACTCGAATGCCGCGCGAGAGCGCTCGAAGGCCAGCGCCGGGTCCTTCAATCGAACTTCGTACAACTCGATCAGCTGACGCAGGACCTGCAGCTTGTCGCTGGCATCCTGCATGTGAGCGAGCGTCACCTCGAGGACGTTGCTTAGCCCCTTTGGGTTGTTGCTGGCTGCGTAGATGGGGATTAGACGATCGGCCGCCTCTCGATTGGTGGCATCGAGGGACATGATTTTTTCATAGGCTTTGGCGGCACGATCCGGCTTCTTTTGCTGCTTCTCCCACAGCTCTGCGATTTTTCGCAGCATGCGCACACGTTCGCCCGTGTTCTCGGCGCGTGCCTCGCTGCTCTCGAGGACCCGAATGAACTCGTCCCAACGCCCAGAGCTGGCGTAAAAATCATCCAGATCGTCCCAACGCCCGAGCGCCACATAGCGCTTCTTTAGCTGCTCTTGCGCGCGCCGATTGTCAGGCTCGAGGACAACCAACGCGCGGTACACGTCGATGGCGCGGCTTTCGTCCTTCAAACGATCGCCCACCACCTGGCCCAGTTTCGTGAGCAGTTGGATCTTCTCATTGCCATCCGCGTTGTCCGAGAGACGCTGGAGAACGTCCGCAAGCTTTTCGTAGTGACGATCTCGCTCGTACAGCTTGCTCAGCTCCAGGAGCGCATCACCGTCATTGGGCTCATTGGAAAGAACCTCTTCCCAAAGAGTGATGCACATGGCGGGCTTCTTGATGCGTTCCGTCGCCAGCAGCGCGATTTCTTTGTACAGCGCCGCCCGCTCACCTTCCGACGCGAGCCCCGCGGCCTCGGCCTGGCGCAACCTCACCAACTTTTCCCAATCGCGGCGCTTCTCGTACATCTGCCGCAGATATTCGCGTGCTGTGACGTTGCTCGGGTCGATCGCGAAGATCTTCTCGTTGGCCTTCACCGCCTCGGCCTGATTCATGAACTTGTTTGCGTACAAGTCGGCGGCGCGAACGTAGAAGGTCACCTTCTCTGCGGGATCGGGCACGGCATCGCCTAGAGCAACCAGGGTTTTCACGAGCTCGTGCACCCGGTTCTGCTGCTCTTGCTTGCTCAGTTGTTCCCGCAACTCGAGTATGACAGCCTCATCAACGACCTGTGGCTCGCGAGGCAACGCCGCCGGCGGTTCGGTGGCCAAACGCACCGGGGCCTCGCTCACGACGGAGCGAGCTTCACTGTACGTTTCCTCGCTAGAAGCTTGGTCAGCCTCCCTGCCCGGCGGCAGCACGCTGCGAATATTGGACGAGGTCTCTTCCACGCCCGATTCTGACACTTCCGGCCGCTGCGCCGTCATAGGAGCTCCATTGTCAATTCCGGGTTTTTCTCCCGAGTGATTCCGACCGGGCGGTGCGCCCGAGTTCTTGGCGGGCCGTGCGCCCGCATTCTTGGCAGGCGCTGCGCCCGATTTCTTCGCGGACGGTGCGCCCGAATTCCTCGCCGATGGCGCGCCCGAATTCCTACCCGGCGGTGCGCCCGAAACAATTCTGCGTTTCAGCGCCGTGTGCCCAGGCGCTATCTCCGCGAGTCGCGCATAGTACCCACGAGCCCGTTCTACGTCGCCTAGCTGGTCTTGTGCCACCGACGCCGCGTTTGCCCAGAAGAACGCAGCACCCGGACCATCGGTTCGAGAGCCCAGCTCGTCGGCGAGCCCCACCACTCGCGACCAATCACCCAGGTGCGTCCCGTACACCTCGCGCAATAACGCGAACGCCGCCTCATTGTGGGGCTGATGGCGCAGCGTTTCTTCGACGAATTTAGCGGCAATCTGAGGATTTTTGTGGCGGTGCCCCCAGCGAGAACCGAAGCGCAGCGCCAACTCCGCTTGCTGGTCGGGGTCATCGATCGCCTGGATCAGCCCGCGTTGCGTTTCTACAATGGCCTCTTCCCGAGCCTGAGCGACGAGCATGCCCTCGTACAACGTTGCCGCATCCTCCCGTGTAGGATCTGCAGCGTACGCTTCCCGGAGCAACTCTTCGGTGTCGTCGGGAGCAAGGCGGCGTACGACCCGGGCAGCCCGAACGAGTGACCGCGCTCGAGCCGCCGGAGCCTCGAGCTCCGCGCCCTGCCGAATTTCCAGTACATGCGCGCGCCAATCCTCGGCATCGACGCGCAAGTCCCTCAATCGCTCCTTCGCCACGACAGCATCCGAGCCGGCGATCTCGACGGCCCGCTGGTACGCCTGGCTAGCGACCTCCAACTCGCCCTGGTCAGTCGCGACGTCACCCAACTCGATCAAGAGCGGGGCCGCCTCCGCCTGAGTCTTGGCACGCTGAATCTGGAGCTCGAGCAAACGGCGCACCATGCCGAGCTTGCCCAGCTGCCAATACACGGCTCGCGCCTCGCTCAGGGCTTCCGTAAGACCGGAATCCAGCTTGAAGGCGTCCTGAAAATGCTTTAGCGCGCGTGAGCCTTGCAAGAAGCGCCCGCTCAGCACCCTGGCAAGCCGTAAGTGTAGCTGCGCCTGGGCTGCCGGTTCCCGGCCATCGGTAATAGCTTCTTGCAGCGCGTCGACCAGCCCCTGCCAGTCGTGGCAGCGCTCGAGCAGACTGAGACGATCGTCCAGATCCATTTTACCTCGGTTTGGGGAATGCCCCCCGGCGAAGGGCTCCTACTAACCAATGGCGATCGTCAGGCAGTCCCAGCTTCGGTGCCCTCCCCCGAAAACCTAAGATGCAGGCAGCCAGGACACCGGCGGCCTGGAAGCGCAAGGCCGGGACGCAATGCTTCGCTTCTCGTCCTGCTACGCCCAGGAGCCACCCCGCGCATCATACCGCGCAGCCGGCCCTAAAGCCAACATCACAGAACGCCGCCCAGCTTCTGCACTAGGTCATTGCTCGTCGCACACTGATCTTTGAATTTCTTCGCCGCATCTGCACTCTTACACGCACGTTTGTTGAACGACTTCAAAAGCCGTAGAGCCTTTTCTTTCTGTGGTGGCTTCATTACGGCGTAGGTGCTGCCAAGATTAAAGGCGATTTCCGGGTGGTTAGCCCCGGCGATGTCGTTCGCCTTCTCCAGATCGGCCATGCGAGCCGCGTCGTCCCCCTTCGCCTGGTGTACGTTGGAGAGCAAAGTGTAAGCACCATACAGCGCGTTCGCGGTCTTCTCGGTTGGCGGAACCAACCGGGTTGCCTCTTGAAGCACCTTTTCGGCTTCGTCGTACATGCGCAGCGTCAGGTACACTTCACCGAGAGCTGGATAAAAATAGGGAATGGTCGGATCCAGCTCGATGGCTTTGGTGTAGTTCTGTAGCGCACCCTGCTCGTCATCGGTCCACAACAGCGCCGTACCGAGCCAGTGGTAGCACTCCGCGTAGTTCGGGTCTTTCGCGATGCAATCCTTCAGGGGTTGTTTCGCTTCTTGGTAAGCGTCCGCGTTCCCGCCCTCGGCAATCTTCATGAGCGCAAAGCCGCGGTGATATAGATAGTTCGCGAACTCAGGAGCCACTTGCGACGCTCGAGCGAGAGTGGACGCCATTTTATCCCACTCCTCCTGCTTGTGATACGCCTTGGCAAGCTTCCAAAAAATCCGATGGTTGCTGGGATCGAGGCGAGTGGCCTCCTCGTAGTCCTTGATGGCTCCCGCCACGTTCACTTTGATAGCCTGGTCCCCCTTGTTGGCCAGGTTGATCGCCTCGATGTGATCCCTACTGCAGCCGAAAGACGCCAGGGCGCCCAGGGCGAACGCCCACACCCGACCGCGCATCTTGATTCCACGCTCAGTCATCTTTCTTACTCCTCAGCACCAAAGCCCCGACACAGCCACGGGCGCAGCCATCTCTAATGCCCAACTCATGGCCACTTTTTCCGAGGCCCAGCTGCGCATCAGAACCGCCACCGTAATCACCGACCAAACCCGCAGAGACGGCAACGCCAAACCAGCACTCCGAAACAGCATTCCAAACTAAAAGACCGTGGCGCCTTCACTCCGCCCACCTGGCTGCGACCCGCTCAGGGCAGCTTCGGGCAGCGGCGCGACAAATAGCGCCAAAAAATCACGTCAACCGCCAAAGAATAGTCAGACTGGCCCGGCGAAGTAAAGGCGTCTGCACCCCCATCGTCATCGATTTGGAGGCGTGGGATGGTCGACGCGTTGCGAGCTCGATGCAACGGGGACCTCGCGGCGCACCCATCAATCACGTCATCCTCGACAGGCGGCTGACGCCTGGCGCGGGCCGTTCTTCCCGCGTCGATCGCGACGACGCAAGACCGAATGCGGTGGTTCCGACTGGGCCTTCTTCCGCCGCCCTCTGCGGTCAGACCTCACGCGCTCTAACGCTGGCGTCAACCGCCCGACGCGTCTCCCGACCGCCGCCATGCTGGAGCGCGGGCGTGCTTGGCCGTTAGGCCCAAACCTCGGCTCGCGAGCCCCAGCAAGCCACTGCGGCCGGACCCGAAGCCGTTCTAAGCTTCAATAGGTCCACGCGCAGCACGGGCCGTGAAGAACCATGGCGCACTGCGAAACCGCCACCTCGCCCGCTCGGCGCGGGCGTCAGCCCGGCTGTAGCATGATGGGGTACTGCACCGTCACAATGCCACCCTCGGGTTTGGGAAAGCTCAAACCGTAAAAGGCCTTCACGACGCAACCGACCACGCTCGAGTCCGGCAAGTCCGATCCCCCGTTTGACACGTTGGATACCGCGCCGTCTCGCCCGATGACGAAGCGCACGGTGACGCGCCCCTCGAGATTCGGATTACGCCCGAGGCCCTGCTCGTAGCATAGGCGAAACCGACCATAATTTTGACGAACGATACGACGGATCACCTCGGGCGGCAGGCGCCCACTCACTTGCGTGGCGCCCATGCGCACTTGTGGAGTCTTGGTTCGGTGGGACCCACCCAACCGACCATGACCCGAGCCAAATCCTTGCCCGGTGCCAGTACCCGCGCCGTGACCCATCGTACCGATGTTGCCCAACCCGATACCCTCACCACGACCGCCACCGCCCTCGCCGATGCCCGAGAGGCCGAGCCCGCCCGAACCGAAAGCGTCGCCTATTTCGTCACCCCACATGTTGCCCATGGCACTGACTTCATCGGTGCCGAGCGAGGTGTCACGGCCCCATGGTGCCGTCGGTGCGTTGGGATCTCCCGCGGCACCCGTGTTCAATAGGCCAATCATGCCGAACTCCATGGCCTCACGCAGCGCGGCTTGGCGGGCAATGTGCGGGTCCTGATTGTCCTGGGGCCCTTGAACAGCATAGCGCTTGTTGACCGCCTTGCTGGTTTCCTTGCCCATCGACCCTTCTTCGCCCTTCGCGCGAGTTCCCGTGCCGCCCTCCTTGTTGTCCGCATCGGCGTCGGGAACCTGCTCCGTTTCCTCCTCTTCGAGCTCACGCTCAGCGGCCGCGTTGAGGTACTGCTGAATCAAATAGAGCTGATCTTGATCGATCCCTTCGTCATCGGAAAGTCCGAGTGGCGGAACGAAAAACGCCATCGCCGCGACCAGGCCGCCCACCGACAACATCGATAGCCCGAAATAAGCGAGCACGTTCCAGTCGATCCCGCTCGCCAACCCATGGGCGATGGGTTTGCCCGCATTGACGGCTGCTACTTGAAAGACGATGTCGCCAAGCTGAACGCGCGCCTTAGTCCCAATGCCCAGCGGTAGCTGATGGGCCCCCGGCAGCTCCGCACACGGCTGTGCCTGACGGCGCGCCTGGTCCAACGACATGCGCTGACCGTCAGCCGACTCGATTTCGCCCGTGGCGTGCGGTGGGATCACCACAGCAATCGTCGATTGATCGCCTACGACCACCGGCATGCGCATGGCCCCGAGCTTTTCGGAGGGAATGAAAAAATCGCAGGTGAAAGCCTTGCTCTGCTCCTCGCCGACGTAGAAATTCCGGGGGGGCGACAGATGCGCAACGTGCAGCACGTTGGTTCCCCAAAGAATCATCACCTCCGCGACCTGCACATGCGGCAGCTCCACCTCATCGGGCGATACGTCAGGGCCACTCTTCACCATCGCGTAGGTGTAATTACCTGCCCCACCGTGGCCGTGCCCGCCATGAACTTGCCCGCGCTGCACCGCCTGGCCGTAACCGGCACGGGGCTGCGAGACCTGCGCTGCCCCATAACCTCCGCCAGCTGGCATGGCGGGCATGCCGGGTGCCGGGGCCTGCGCACCCGGAAACTGCGGCGCGTTCGCGCCCCCGACCATCGTCCCGTGCGGATTGTATGCGGCACCCTGCCGAGGATCACCCTGCCGAGGATCACTCTGCCGAGGATCACTCTGCCGAGGATCACTCTGCCGAGGATCACTCTGCCGAGGATCGCGCGCATCAAACGCCGCGGATTGCAATGAAGGGAAATTCGGAGGTTGCCCACCTGACATCATGCTCGGCGGCATCGAGCCTGCGGCAAACCCGGACGCCGCGGCGCTGCCTGGATATCCGGGCTGTTCCCCGCCGTAGCCAGGTTGGACGTGGTCCGTGGCGCGTGCCACGGCAGCGCCCAGAGCCTGACGGGCTTCGAAGCGCCCGCCGTTGTCGGCTTCGACGTTCTCGAGAATCAGTTGTGTGTTTCCGATGTCCACACGGTCCCCGACTCGCAGTCGACACTTGTTGATGCGTTCGCCGTTGACATAGGTCCCGGGATCGTTACCGAGATCGATGAGGGTTATCTCGGACGGACTTGCCACCTCGATGACCGCGTGCATGCGAGAAGCTGCTGGATCGTCGACCCTCAAGTGACTCTTCGGATCACGCCCCACTTTGACAATGTCGTGCGTGACAGAATCACGGCTGATGAGCTGACCGCCTTGATAGGTGGCGAACGTTACGACAGCCTTTGCCATACTTTGGAATTCCTAACAGCTACGGCTACCGATTTCGGTAGGACTCGTCGCGGACTCTCGGTGAAGGACATCTCTCCCATGCGGCCTGCATGCAGAGAGACACTCGGGGAACGAAAACTCACGGGGCAAGGAGGGCGCTCGGGAAAAAGAGCGGACCAGACGAAGGCAAAGGGGATAAGTGGAGGCGATACATACCCTGACCGGCCGCCGCGGAAAAGACTCTCGAGGGGCTACCGGCAATCAATCGCTCGAGTTCTTACAGATTCTCCACCGACTTGAGCATTTCCGGGACGAAGGACGTGCGGGGACGAATGAGCGTCGTGCGTGCTGCTTTCGCACGAACGCGGATCGTCGCATCGTTCGGGCCGAAGCCACCCGCGTTCAACGGATCATCGTCGAACGAATAACCGTACCCGTCCTCGGATTTGGTCTCTTGAATCTCTTGGGCGGACGATACCGCTGAAAGCAGCAACGCTGCCGCGCCGAAACAGCCCGCGACCCACACTCGACTCTGGTTACGTTTCATAAAAACCTCGCACGCCGCGATTCCAGTATAATTGTACACACCACTTACTGATCCCGTCAACTCACAACTGCCCCGAAGGGGCCAGCACCTTCACGTAAGGTTAGCGCGGCTGACACCCGCCGCCCGCGCTGTCGAGCCGCGAGCTGCATAATTCCTGCCCATTTGAGCCGCTCTGTACCAACTTGACCAGGCCGCATCGTCGGCGCGCGCACGAGCCCGCGCCGCCGCGCGTCAGGGCTGTGCCGGAGCTGCCGCCTCCCCGGACGGCGGATTCCCACCCTCTGCAGCCTGTTTTTGCTCGGCGGCTTTGGCCTTCTTGTCGATTTCCTCCTGCTCGCGCTGGAGCTGCTCGCCTTCTTCGATGAACTTGATGGTGTCCTCGATGTCCTTCGCGCGCTCGCCAGAGCGCTTGACGGCTTCGGCGTACGCCGCCTGGCCCTTCGCCTTCGCGATGAACTCGCGATACTTGACGACAGCCTGTTTCAACGCAGGAACAGACTTGCTGGAATCACCGCCTTTGGCTTCGTACTCCTGCGTGAGAATGGCTTCGTTGTAATAAGCTTCGGCACGATTGGCGTCGAGCTTCTTGCACTCGGCCAGGTGCTTCTGAGCCTCGGCCAAGAACGTGTCGTAATTCGAATCGTTGATTTGTCCGCGCAATGCCAGGGCCAGCCCGAGGTGTGCCTCGTAGTCCTTTGGCTCCAGACGAAGCGCGTCCCGATACGCCTTATCGGCCTCGGCAAACCCTCGGAAGGAAAGGCTTACAGCGGCATAGTTCATGTGGGCTTCGAAAAAATTCGGGTCCAATGTGCGCGCGCGGCCAAAGCTCTTGACAGCGCCGTTGTAGTCCCGAAGCTCAACCTGAATGAGGCCCGCGGTGTTGTAAAGAGGTGCGTAATTAGCGTCTTTTTGCACGCCCTGGCTCGCGACCAAGCCAGCAAGCTCGAGCTGCTGCCGGTTCACGCGCGTCCGCGTAGCACCTGCAACGACGAGGCCCCCTCGGCGTCGCCCCTGTGGCTTTTCCCCCGCGTTACGTCGCGCTTGCTCCATGTAGTAGATGGCGAGCTGATTCATCGCTGGCATGAAGCTGTCATCGATGGCGAGCGCGCGTTGAATGTTTTTCTTCGCCCTCTCGAGGTCATTGGCGCCGTCGGCGTCTTCCTTCTCGTTGCCTCGCTCCATCTGCAGTGCGGCGACGCTCACCAGTGCTTCCACGTTTTGAAATTTGGCGTCGCGAATGATCTGCTCGAGGCTCGAAATGGCGCCGTTGATGTCGCCACTCTTCTTATATTCGAACAGCGCCATCTGCCCGCGTGCCCGGTGAAAGCCCTGTCCTGCCTTCAGAGCCGCCTGGAATTGAGCCGCGGCCTCTTCCTCTTGACCGCAGCGCATGTGCGACAAACCAGCGTTATAGAGCGCTTCCGGTAGGGGTTTGCCCGAATCGGATTGCTGCTGTTTTGAGACCGCAACGAACGCCTCGGCAGTCGACTTGCAGCTCGCCGGCGACCAATCGTAGGCGCGATCGTGCTTGAGAAATCCGGCCAGCGCTTGTTTATAGCCTTGGGCCGCTTCCTTGCTGATGTCTGCACCGCTCGTGCTCTTCTTCCCCGAGCGTTTGCCCTCCGGCAGCGTTGACTTGCCTCCAGCTCCGCCGGCGGCGCCACAGCCACTCATACCCACCATGACACCCACAAGGGCGATGACATTCAACCGCATGACACTCTTGCTCCTCGCCCGAGGGCGCAGCTCGCTACAGACCCGTTGTCCCGAGGCCTTGTAGCGATACATTTCGTGGCGATACATTTCACGTCGACACTCTCACTCCTCGCCGCTACCGGCGAGCACCTATTGAAGCGGGAGGCGCAGATGGCCAGTCGTGTGCATGGCCAGATGCGCCCATCACTCAGTTGCTTGCCGTTTTCTTCGAGTCCTTGGGCTCCGCTGCCTTCTTCGGCTCTTTTGGCGGGGCACCCTCTTGGCCCGTCAATACCGGTTCACCACCGAGTTGAAGCGGATATGGCCTTTCCGCGAGCACACGGTTGACCCGATTGGGGTCTCCCTTGAATTCGTCGACCAAGTGGAACTCACTCTTGTAGTTCTCAGCCAACCATTTCTCGCAGGCGCGGCTGTACTCGTCGAAATATTGGAACTTCACCGAGTAGTCCAAACACGTCCCGAATGCGCCCTTCGCACGATTCTTCCAGGGCTCGGAAGCTTCATCCAATGCCGCGTAGTACGCCTGGCTCAACATGATGTCTTTTTTCATCTTGGCCGGGATGGGCGCCGCTCGGAACTCTTCCACGAACTGGCCCCACATGCCTCCCACGCGCGAGCCAGCGGCGATCACCCATTGCGGTGACGGGACGGGTTGCAGGTCGACGATCTTCTTGTATTCGAGCGTCGCGTCCGTGATGAGAGGGTTCTTCTTCTCGATCCAGCCCTTGACCTTGGTCTCGATGTGCTGCTTGACCTCGGCCATTTCGCCCTTGCCGGTGTACGCGGGGAACTTGAGGCCTTCGAGCTTCTCGCGCTTCTTTTCGGCGAAGTAGAACATCGCCTCACCCACTGCCGTCAGAGCCTTGCCGAGACGGCGCTGCTTTGACGACTCGTCTTCACCCTCGATGCCTCCAATGGCGGCGGCAGCCTTGGCCGGATCCTTCCAGGCGCCGACCACCTTCCCATACTCGTTCTGCGCCTGAGCACGGTTGAGCTTTTGGTTGGCTTGGCCGAGCAGCGCATGTGCCTGCACCTTGACGTCTAGAGTGGCTTCGCCATCGATCAACTTCATCGCGTCACCAAGTCGATCCGATACTTGTTCCCACTCTTCCTTTTCGGCGTAGTGCGCGGCGATGGCGAACGCGATCTGCGCTGCCTGCTTTGGCTTGCGCCGACCGAAATTCTGATTGAAGGACTTGGCAGCCGCAATGGCCTCCTCGTCGCGCCCAAGGCCGAGGTTCAGCACGACTGCGTCGCTAATCGCCTTGTCCGCGAACTCGCCCTTGTACTTGGTCTCCTCCGCGTAGCGCATGTAGAAACCAGCTGCCGCATCGTACACGGCAATCGCCTGATAGTTCCCGCCGATCTCGTAGATGGCCTTCTGAGCCAGATCGGTCTCGTGCAGATTGTAACTCGGGGTCAGGAGAATCCGCTTCACCGCGATGGATTTCGCCAAGAGCCGCCCTGCCTGATAGGCCTGCGCGGCGTTGTACAATACCTCTTCCATCTTGCCGCATTGCGACGGCTCGCCCTTGGCCAGAGGCACTTCACCGTAGTCGCGCCAGAGTGCGATGTAAGCGTCGCCGCCCTTCTTGTACATTTCGAGGGCGTCATCGGCCTTGCCACTATCGGCGACTTCGACCGTCTTTTCGGCGGCGAGGCGGCGGATGTCACACTGGATCCTGGTTAGCAGATCGCAGTTCTCCTTTTCTTCGGCGTATTTGTCCGCCGCACAGAACGTCTCGATGAAGCGCGGCACGTCCTTGGCCATCTCCTCGAAGCAAGAAGGCCTCGCGGGATCGCTCTTGGCGCCGATCACGTTCAGAGCCTCGAGATAGAGCTGACCAGCATATACGGCCGCGTCCTGGTTCGAGTGGTTGAGGGCGATGTCACGGAAAGCGATCGCTGCCTCTCCCCAGTGCTGCGCCTCGAAGTAGGTTCGCGCACGAGCGTATTTGACTTCGACGTACTGTTCCTCGGCCTGTTTGTTGCCGGCCGGAGGCTGGATGTAACAGACGTAGCGATTGAAGGCCCCGATCATGCCCTTCTGCATGGACGAGAACTCCTTGGGTTTGAACTTCTCCCATTCGCTGGCCTTGTTTTTGTCCTTGCCGCCCACGTCGTCCCGCGTCGGAGCTAGTCCCCTACCCTTCTTGTCCGATTCTCCCTTGTGGAGCTGGTCGTACATCTTCTGATAGCAAAGCACAGCCGCGTAGGCCGCCTCGGGAGCTTGCTCGCTCTTCGGGTTCTCATCGACCACGGCGTCGAAAGCGGGCCCGCAGTCCTCCCAGCGCTGCTGCACATAGAGCAGATCCGCCATGGCATACCGAATCTTGTAAATGTTCGGCCAGTCTTCTTTGACGATGCGGGGGAAGGTGAACTTCGAGAACTCCTCCTGATTGAAGGTGTCCACGACTTTTCCGTACAAGTACGACGCCAAGTCCATGGTTTTCGGATCGTTCGTGCCGCGAGTGCCCCCGGAGCCCACGGACTCCAGATGCCAACTCATGGCCGTTTCGGCGAGCAGCTCCGCAGTTCGATTGCTGCAGTCCAGCTGGGCTTCTGGAGCGTGCTCTTCCTTCTTGAAGCGCTCGTAGACGCCGAGCATGTTGTCGAGCTCTTTACGAATCGCAACCTTGTCAGACGCAGATATCGCCTGCACGCATTGGCTGATCAGCACCTGATATTGGCAAAACTGGTCGCCTTTGTCGCGAGCCATCAGGTCGCGGTACAGGGTGATCGCCTCGTCGTAGTGGCCCGTGTCGTAGTAGGAGATACCGAGATCGCGCATCATCTGCAGCGTCTCGTCTTGACTGCCGCCCGAGTCACCGCTCAGCGGCCGGAAAAAATTGAAGGCCTTGCTTGCCTTGCCTGCCACCGCATACACGGGAATGATGTCGCGGCGAGCCGACTTGCGGATCAACTTCGCGCTCGGCAGGTCCTCGAATTTATTCGCATATTCGATGACGTTCTTGAACTCCTGAATCGCCTGCGCGTACTCCCCACTGTTCCAAGCCACATAACCCAATTTGTACAGGGCGTAGCCGTACACCTTGTTCTGCGGCGGCTTGTACTTGGTCACCTCTCTGTAGGCGCTTTCGGCCAGCGCCCATTTGGAGGGGTCGCCCATCGCTTCGACGAAGAACAGCTCTCCAAAGGCCAGATACGCGTTCGGCACGTAGGGCGAATTCGGCGCGCGTTCAATCAGCTCCAGGTACACGTTACGCGCTCGATCGAGGTCGCGGTTCTGCTCGTATTCGTAGGCCAGGTAGTAGAGGATTTCGTCGATCTTGGAGTAGTCCGGATAGTCCTTCTTCATCCGGGTGTAGTACTTGATGGCGTTTTCTCGCGATTTGACCACAATTTGCTGGGCAGCCACCGCTTCCCGCTTGGACTTGTCGTACTTCGCTTTCTGCTTTGCCTGCTTGGCCTCGTCAGCATCGATGTCCGCTTTGATCTTGTCACGTGTCGCGGCTGACTCGAGCTCCACGTAACCTTCTGCCAAGCGGCGTACGAGTTGTGCGCGATCGGGAGAGCGGCGGGGCGTCCGCTTGTACAGCCGTTCGAGACCGGAAATCTCCGTGATGAGCAGCGCGCGGCCGCGCGCTTGCAGACGTGTCGTGCGTAGATCGCGCTGACCCGCGGACATTTCCTCCGGGGCCTGCTTCTGAGACAGAGAGTCTTTCTGCGCCTTCTTTTCCCTGGGCGGAGGTGCTGTCTTGAAAGCGGCGGCTCGGCGCCCCCCGACCTCGAACTTGGTGGGACCCGCCGGACACGCCTCGACCGCCGTATAGGCGTCTTCTGGTAGGCACTCTTTATCGAGCCGCTCGAGCCCAGCAGCCGCCGTTTCGCGGCCCAAGAATGCCACGCCGAGCAACGCTAGCAGCGCCGCCGCTCGGGCGCTGCCAAACAACGCGCGGCGAGCTGGGACACCGAGCCCACGGCGAGCTGGGACACCGAGCCCACGGCGAGCCAGGAAATTGCGACCAATGCTTCGATGCTGCATGACGACCGTTACCTTCCGCACGCGGACTCCACTACCTGGCGATAGAACCCGAGCTCGTCGCGCCAATATTCACCGTCAAATGGCCAGAGCATGTGCTCCTCGTCGGGTTTGACGATGCCAAAAATCTTTGAGTCGAGCTGACTCACCTGAGTATCCAAAATTGCCTGGTCGAGCTCATTGCGCTGAGCCGCGGTGATGTCGATGAGAATCTTTTCGCCGTTACGAAGGTGCTCGTCGAGCTCCTCCAAGTTTCTCTGATACCTCTGACGTGCCAGATCGCCCGCGTCCTCGACTGCCAGGTCCCGCGCGATCTTCAACACCTCTTGTACCTGGTTGCCGAGCCCAGAGGTCTTGAACGCAGCTGGTGCCTGCTGGAACCGCGCCATTTCCTCGTCCAACACGCGCACGTATTCGATGCCTCGAAGTAGCTGGCGATCGGACATGGACGCTTCGACGATACCTGCGATGTTGGGCGGCAGGTCGGCGGTACCGTCGCGTACGCTCAGCAAGAACTTGAAGAAGGGTTCGGTCTGCTGCTCACCCTTGAAACGGGCCAGCACCTTCTGCAGCTCTTCCTGAATCGGAATGAACCGTTTGTTAAACCGAGCCACCACGGTCGTGGCAGCCTCATAGTTACAGTTCGAAAAATAGATGACGCTCTTGAGGATCTCCGCCTCGGGATAGAAGGCTCCCGGAAAGTACGGCGACTGGATCGTGTGAATGTTGCCCAGCGCCTTTGGGTACTGGCCAGCCATGAAATAGGCCCACGACTCCTCGAATAGCGCGTCGAGCCAGTACTCGCTCGAGGATTCAATCGCGTTCCACTGTTTGACCGCGGCGCTCAGCTTCTTTTCGTCGATGCTGGGTGCGTTGGTTTCGGCATCCAGCTTGATCGAGGCAGAGTAGTAGGTTCGAGCCATGGATAGAAAGGCGAGGTCACGGATCCGACCCTCGTCATCCACGCCCTCGACGCCGTCGTCCGCCGCAGACTCGATGCGTTGGAAAGCCTGGACCGCCGGGACCGACTTCCGGAGCTGCACATAGCTCGTGCCCGCGAAAAACTGGGCATGAATGTAATACTGGCTGCTGTCGTCCACCTTGTTGAAGAGGCGAATGGCCTCTTCAAACTGACGGTTCCGGTACTTGTAACGCCCCAGCAAATAGTTGAGCTGGTAGTAGAGCTCCTTCTGCTTATCGTTGTTGAAGCTCGCTATCTCCGTGTCCCGGTAGCGCCCGACGCGTTCGATGATGTCAGCGGGCTCCGGTAGCTGCGTCGCCAGCTTCGCCAGCCACAGCAACGTCTCACCAAACTTCAGGTGATTGCGATTGTCCGCAATGAAGCCAAACAGCGCATAGCTCGCTTGGTAGAGCTTCATTCGGTACAATGAGATCGACAGAAAATACTGCGCGAGCTGCTTGTTCCCGTCGTCGTCGCCGGTATCCCCCGCGACGACGCCGTATAGAGCCAAGGCCGCTTCAGGCCACTTTTGCTCGTCAAACAGCGCCTTGGCGGCACGCGCGCCTTCCGACATTGTCCCAGCGGTGACCGCGGGGCCCGCAGGTGCCTCGTCGACTTCTTCGTCCTCTTCATCGAGATCGATTACGTCTTGGGCGAGTACCAGCCTGCCCTCGAGCATCGAGCTGCTCAGCGCGAGCCCCGAGCTCAAAACACAAACGCCAAGCCATCGCTTAGGCAACATTCGTCCTCACTTTCGGTGCCACCGTTCCACTCACTTGTTTCTCAGGCTCTGCCATCACGTCGTCCGCATGAGCAGCATCAGTATGAGATTCTGCCAACACGTGCATGAGCTGGCTCTCGAATCAACACAGCTGGTTCGGAGACCGCTGCGTTCCAACGCGAGCACATGCAACCGATTGCTCAAGACCACACGTTCCGAACACCCGCTACTCCGGACCTCAGAAACACGCTGCTTTGGATGCAGTGCTTTTGACGGCTTTGGAAGTGCGATAGAAAACCCAACGGGAATCGACAGATACAACTGAACCGCTGGGCAGATGTTAGATATCCTCAAGTTGCCTTGTCAAGGCAACATCCAGGAAACGCCCAGCGCGTGCGCGTGCGCGCAGCGCGTCGAGCCACCGACCTTCGGGCTGGCGACGGCGCGCGTAATCTGTAGGGAAAGACCCGACCCTGGCGCCCGGTTCTTGGGCAAATCTGACTGCTCCCTCGAGACTGCTCAAACAAGTCGTGTCGCGGGACGACGACGGCATCCGAAGGCTGGCGCGGGATGTCGCGCTCGGCGCGCTGCGCCAAGACACCCGAGCTCGGGGCACGCTCGCAACACCTTGAAAAGAGCGGGCCCTAGTCACATGAACCTTCTACTTTGCAGGGCACGGCATGCTATAAGCCACGCCCGATGTATCGCGTCAAATTCAGCTGTACCCATGTTTTTGCTCGATTTGCCGGTGTGGCCTGGGCCGCCGCCACCGCCTTTGGCTGTGAAAGTGGTGGCGTGGGGGACCCGTGCACTCCCGAAGACGAGTTTTTTGACACCTTTTCGGGTTTCTCACTGGAAGAGGTGAACGTCGAAAGCCGCTCGTTCCAGTGCGAAACGCGCGTGTGCCTCGTCAACAAGTTCCAGGGGCGGGTCAGTTGCCCTTACGGCACGAACGGCACCGCTGCCGATGTGGAGCCCATCGTCAACCACAACCTCCCTTGTGAGGTCCCTGGTTTCGGAGGCTACGTCAGCGTTCCCGTGGAACCCCAGCGAACGGCGCGAAAGCCTGAAGTGTCTGTGTACTGCTCGTGCCGCTGTGACGGATCGGATCCCAACGCGCGCTATTGCGAGTGCCCAAGCGGTTTTGAATGCACCGAAATCGTGGTCAGCCGAGGTGATGCGAATCAAGGGCAAGCGCAGTTGGCTGGCTCCTATTGCATTCGTGAAAACTCCGACGTGGATCCGATCACGGTGCCTGCTCAGGAGTGCAAGGCGGTCGATCCGGGAGAGGCGCAGGACATCGATGATCTCACCTGCGGGCCCGCGCCTCGCCCTTACGGGTGAGCCCCGAGCCGCCAGACACGCGGCTGTGCAGAAGACATGTTTGGCCCCGCGGGTCCCAGAAGCGAAAGCGGTCGTCGCGCCGAGAGCGCAGTAGCCGAGTATCTGGAAAACTCGGGGTTTGCGATTGTGGCCCGCAACCTACGGCTCGGGCACCTGGAGTTGGACATCGTGGCTCGTCGCTCGGAGCTGATTGTGGTGGTCGAGGTACGCACGCGCGGTGACAGCGCCTGGACGACCGGGTTCGGCAGCTTGACGCGAGTCAAACGCCTTAGGATCCGACGAGCCGGCCAGCGACTTTGGCGGCAGCGCTACAAGAACGACCCGACCGCAGAACGCCTGCGATTTGACGCGGCCAGCGTCCGATTCGCCGGAGAGCGGGCCGACGTTGACTATGTGGTGGCCGCTTTCTAAACGACGGCCATTGCCCGGCTGTCTCCCACCTCCACCTACTGTTGGCGGCCTGGGCACTCGATTCAGCAGCATATAGGGTATTTGCCGAGGGGCATGAACGCAACGAAAGCAGCTCAGCACAATTCTACGATGCTAACCTCACGGTCAAAGGCAGCGGTCGCGTTGGCCCTAGCTCTGGGGGCAGCCAGTGCTGGCTGTGGGGCGCTCAAACGCGTGCATGAGTGCGAGGCGGTGATTGAGACGGTGAACTCCAGTCTGGAAGACATTCATGTTCAGGTCCCCGATGCTGGTACGAGCGCGCCGGCTTACGAACGAATCGCGGTCGCGTACGAAGATTTGGCCAAACGCATCGATGCGCTAGCCCCCAAGGACAGCTCGCTCGAGCGGGCTCTGGCAAGCTACAAGGAAGTGGCTGAACGAGCGGCGCAGCACAGCCGATCTTTCTCGGAGGAGCTGGCCACGCGTACGAAGTCGGCAAGCGAAAGGAAAAGCAAGGCCGCGCGGCTCAAGCGCATACGCAACCTAGCCAGAGCCGAGCTGACCCGCGAAACGTCGGTGATTCGCAAGCTGGATGCTTTATGCCATCCACAGTAGACGCAGACCCCGCCGCTCGAGCGGTATTGCCCGGCTGCCGTGCCACCGCTCACTCGAACATTGCCCTGGCCAAGTATTGGGGCAAGCGCGACAGAGCCCAAAATATCCCCGATGTACCCAGCCTGTCGCTCACCCTTTCAGCGCTCTCGACGACGACCCGTGTACAGTTTGATTCCCACTTGGATGCTGACCATCTTCTGCTGAACGGCGTGCCAGCTGATCAGGTCAGCATCAACAAAGTCAGCGCCCTGCTCGATCGGGTACGCAGCGCCGCTGGGCTCGAGTCGTTCGCACAGGTCGAATCCAAGAACGACTTTCCTACTGCCTCGGGCTTGGCATCGAGCGCTTCGGGGTTTGCTGCGCTTGCGGTGGCAAGCCTTGGGGCCGCGGGTCTGTCGTGGCCAGCCGCCGCCGTGAGTGCCCTGGCTCGAGCGTCATCCGTGTCCGCGGCGCGGTCCATCTTTGGCGGCTTCGTCACGCTCGACGCGGGAGGAATATCTGCAGAGCCGTTGGACACACGGGCCTGGGCGGGGCAACTGGCAATGCTCATCGCCATCACGAGCGAGGGCCCAAAAGCTGTTGGGTCCACTGCCGGGATGTTGCACACGCAAGCGAGCAGCCCCTACTACGAGGCTTGGCGACAAACCGCACCCCAGGTATATCGGGAGCTGCGGGCGGCCTTGCTGGTGGGCGATTTTCAAAAGTTGGGCGACGCCATGGAGCACAGCACACTGTTGATGCACGCCTCGATGCTCAGCTCGAGGCCCGCGTTGATCTATCTCAACCCAGCAACCCTTGCCGCAATGCACTGCGTACGGGAGCTGCGTCAGCGCGGCACCTTTGCCTATTTCACCATGGACGCAGGTCCCCACGTCAAGGTACTGACACTGGCCGAGCATTGCTCTCACGTGCAACGACAGCTCAGTTCCATACCCGGCGTGCAGCGGGTCATCCAGAGTGGCGCGGGTGAAGGCGCCCGCGTCTTGGAGGGCGAGTGAAGGCTTGGGCCCCGGGCAAGGTCGTCCTGTCGGGAGCTTACAGTGTGCTGGAGGGGGCACCGGCCATCGTCAGCGCCGTCACTCGTTATGTTCACTGTGACTCTGGCCGGACGGCGGACATCGTGACGCCAGAAGTGCGCGCCGCATTGCCCGATGTGCCCGCGCCGTACTTTGATGCCGACGCCCTGAGAGCCAATGGGCGAAAGCTCGGGCTCGGCTCGAGCGCGGCCATACTCGTCGCATCGCTAGCGGCCGTTCATGGCACGGCACACCGGGACGATGTCGCCCTGAGACGCGCCATCGAACCGCTTGCCCTGAGAGCACACCGCGAGGCACAAGGCGGCGGCAGCGGCATCGACGTAGCGGCCAGTACGTGGGGTGGCACACTGGTCGCAACACGCAGGACAGCGGACGTGCTGGAGGTGCAAAGCGTGGAGCTGCCCCCGGCCCTCGTGGTCGAGGTGTGGGCCAGCGGCGTCTCGGCGTCCACTCCTCTGTTGCTCGACAGCGTGGCCCGGTTCCGTGCGCAGCGGCCTCATGAGCATGCCGCAATCTTGGGCACGCTCGTCGCTGCCGCCCAACGGGCTGCGCACGCCTTGCAGCACGGCTGCATCGAAGACTTGCTGCGTGAATTGCATGGGCAACGCGAAGGATTGTTCCAACTGGGGCAAGCCTCGCAAGTGCCCATCGTGACCGAGGAAGTCATTCGGATGGCTGAGTGCGCCCGTACCCACAACGCCGCGGTGCTGCCTTCCGGAGCCGGTGGGGGCGATGTCGCCCTCTGGGTTTCTACGCACGGCTCACCCGAGGAGTTCCGCGTCTTGGCGACACGGCTCGGGCATAGCCACGTCCCGCTCGCGTTGCACGCCCGCGGCGCACATTGCACTCCTTCGGAAGGCACATCGCATCGTGGCACGTGAATCGCGTATCTCTGGTTTTTACAAGTTGCCTCTGGTCGAACGGCGCCGCACCGTATGTGACATCACTGGGGTAGACTTTGATGAGCTCGTCCAGTGCCTGGACGCTGGAGGGCTCGGCAACGAGCTGGCCGATAAGCTCGTCGAGAACGTCCTCGGCACCTACGGTTTGCCTTTCGGCATCGCGCTAAATGCCCGGGTCAACGACCAGGACCGCCTCCTGCCGATGGTGGTCGAGGAGCCAAGCGTCATCGCCGCCACCTCGAATGCCGCCCGCATCGTGCGTGCCGCCGGTGGGTTTCGCGCAGAGGTCGGCGAAGCACTGATGACAGCGCAAATTCAGTTGACGGAGGTCGCTGACCCGGAGCAAGCAACGGAGCAGCTCCGAGCGTGCGAGCAGACTCTTCTAGCCTTGGGTCGAGCCGCGGTGCCGGGCCTGGTAACGCGCGGTGGAGGACCCAAATCTCTCGAGGTGCGCGACCTCGGTGGAGGGATGCTGGTCATTCATATCTACCTCGACTGCAAGGACGCCATGGGCGCAAACCTGGCCAACAGCGTGGCCGAGGCGCTCGGCCCCGAAGTCGCGCGGGTGGGCCAGGGGCGCCTGGGTCTGCGTATTCTTTCCAACCTCTGTGATCGGCGACTGGTCCGAGTGCGGTGCTGGGCCAATGCTGAGGACCTACGCATCAGGTCCGAGGATAGTGCCGATTCAGAAGCACGCGGCCATGACGTCATCGACGGCGTGGTCGCGGCCTCTCATTTCGCCGAGCGCGACCCGTATCGCGCCGCCACTCACAACAAAGGGATCATGAACGGTGTTGATTCTGTCGTTCTGGCGACGGGCAACGACTACCGGGCCGTCGAGGCCGGCGCCCATGCCTTCGCCGCGCGATCTGGCAGTTATAGGCCACTTGCGATCTGGAAACGATCCGGTGACCAGCTCTACGGAGAGCTCGAAATGCCGCTAGCGCTCGGCATCGTCGGCGGCACCCTTCGAATCCACCCCACCGCTCGGCTGGCATTGAAGCTTGCGCAGGTCACCTCCGCGGATGATCTGATCATGCTGGCCGCCAGCGCGGGGCTCGCCTCCAATCTGTCCGCTTTGCGCGCGCTAGCAACGGAGGGCATTCAGAGGGGCCACATGTCGCTTCACGCCCGTTCGATTGCTACAGCAGCAGGAGCATCTCATGAGGAAGTGGACCTCGTGGCGAGCGCCCTGTCGCAGGGTGGCGCGTTTGACCTCGCTGCGGCGGAACGCATCCTCAAAGAGCTGCGCGAGCCGTGACTGGAGGAAGGTCGAAACTCGCCCTGCTCGCAGCACTTGGCGTAGGCGCTCTTGCATTCGTCGGCTGCGGGTCGGCGCACCAGACACAACGCGTCTTTGACGGTCGGACCGTCAACGGGCCTTACATCGAGTCTGAAGCCTATGCCGCTTACGCAGAGGGCGCCTATCTCGAAGCTCGCGCCGACTGGACAGGCGCGGAGAAGGCCTACCGAAGGGCACTTCTCCGAGACCCGGTTAGCCCCAGCATCTGGACACGTCTGGGAGCCATCGCATGCCGCACGAGCCTGGAACGAGCTCTCGATGCTTTTCAAACCGGAACGGCCGCAAATGAGTACGCTCCGGGCTGGGCTGAGCGGGCCCGATGCTTGCACCACCACGGCCAAGGACAACTCGCGCTCGAGTCGGCCCAACGCTGCATATCGCTCGACGCGGCCAACGCCGAAGCAAACCTGCTGATCGCCGAAATCTACAGGGAGCAAGGTCAATCCCACAGGTCCAGGAGCTGGCTATTCGCCTGGGTGCTGCACCACCCCGAGGCATTGTCGCACTGGAATGAGCTGAGTGAGCACGTGAAGTTGCTGGGGGATCCGGCTTTGGCGGCACTCGCACACGAGGAGCTCAAACGTCGGGCGGGGCTCGGCGACGCTGACTTGCCGCTCCTCAGCTCGCCTATGACGCCACAGGGCGACTCGGTGCACGCTTCGGACTCGAACCTGGCGGCGGCCATTGATGCACGCGATTTGGCAAAGGCGCGAAGCGTCGCCGCGGAGGCGAAAATCACAGCTCTCGAGCTGGCAATGATCGCCATACGGCGCGGAGAGCCGGAGCTGGCGCTGTCCCAGGCAGAGCTCATCCTCGGCGCCGACCCAAACAACGGGGATGTCTTGGTCGTCGCTCTCCTCTCGGCCACGCTGGCCGGCAAAGAAGCGCGATTTGATCAGTTACTTCGGCAGGCCAAACACCAGGGGCTGCTGAGTGCGGAGCGTGCCAAGCCCCTGACCGAGCTGCTCCGCTGGCGGGTAGGCGATGATGCCGCGGAAGCCTGGAGCGCGGCCTATGGCCAAACCCCCACTAGGCCTGCACCCATACCTCGCTAGCCTCTGCTCACTGTTTGGCCGGCTCCGGCTTCGATTGCAGAATCGCTTCATACTCTTTCTGCGAGAAGTCTAACTCGAACGACACACTCGCAAGGCTGCCCGCCTGAAGCGTCACCCGACGGTCCATCACCTTGCCAAACGCTGGCGCATAGGCCGTCACTTTGACGTCACCCACCGGAACATTGCCGATCTCGAATTGACCATCGAGGCCGGTGACTGCGAAGGTTGGGTAGTTGAGCACGTAAACGTCAGCACGCATGTAGTCGCGAGTTTGGTCGACGAGCATGTATTGACCGGCTTGGGGCGCGAAGATAGGCACAGGCCCTCCGCCGGGCATGGCCACTCGCAAGGCGTAGCTCGGGGTCCCCACGAGGCGCGGCATGTAAGCTTGCGCGTCGAGATTGAAAACGTCGAGGCGCTGACCAAACGTCATGGCGATGATGCGGCCGTTGAAGGCACACCCCCTCGCCTCAATCCGAATGGCTTCGGCCGAGGGAGGCACAAACCCGTCGTACTCCGTAACCGTGACCAGCACATCGGCAAGGGTCCGCCCCGCCCCTTGACGGTAAAGCTTCCTGTGCAGGTCGTGGGCTCGGGGGCAGGCATCCGCTGGAAGCTTGGCCACCATCGCGGGCACCAAAGGCGGGGGATCACCGCTGACGGTCACCACACCGCGAACCCCTCCCACAGGGCCGGCGTACACCGGTAAGCCCTTCGGGTTTAGCGATTGCTCGACCGCCTGACGCCTTTGGCGCTCAGCCTCATCCGAAGCCTGGAAGGCCTGAGCTGTCTTGTCCGCCGTCGCTCCCGGCGTTGTCGCAGGCGAAGGTGCGTCCTGACAGCCCGCCCAGCTCAGGGCCAGCCCCAACAAGCCTACAAATCGTTTAGGTGGCATCGCGCGCCTTGACCTTACGAAATTAGCGACGAACCTTTCAAGCGTGCGCTCCAATCTCACCCTCACCGCGGGCCGGACCGGGGTCGTGATCCTATTGTCAGCCGGCTGCCAGCAAAGCGCCAGCCTGGATGGCGGCAGTCCAAGCAGCGCCGGTTCCCGCAGCGTGGCTGTGCCGGACGGGGTCATTTTGCCGGGTGCCCAGGGAAGCGCGAGACACTACAGCATGCGCGTTTCAGCGCTCGAGGAATGCGGTCCATCGAACAACGGCCCCATCGATCATGCACTGACGCGGGTGGGCGTCGAGGTCCGGTTGCACGCGAGAGGCGAGCTTCAGATTCCTGCCAACCCTTATTACGCTCTGCTCATCGACGGTAAAAACATCGCTCACGAAGCGACGTTGGGCGGTTGCACGCCTGCCCTGTCGCCAACGCTCTTAGCTCCGGGTCAGACCGCTCGCGGTTGGATCTCCTTTGATGTGCCCCGTGAAAGTCACAATTGGCGGTTGTCCTATGCGCCCGAGCTCATCAAGGCCCCTGAGGATGAGCTCGTGTTCCAACTAGCACGTTAGTCACAAAGCGCCGCGCGCGCTGCCAGTTAGGGCAGTGCTGATGCTGCCAACTCGAGAGCACGCGTGGGAAGAATACCGAGCAGCATGACTCCCACGGCCGCCACCAGAATTGCTGCATTCACCATCGCAGACCGCATCGGCACCGCAACCGGAGCCCCCGCGACCGGCTCCCGCATGTACATGTAAACCATGACCCGAAGGTAATAGTAGGCGCCCACCACGCTATTTAGAAGGCCGAGGACCGTGAGCCAATACAACCCCGCATCGACTGCGGCGCTAAATACATAAAGCTTGCCGAAAAAGCCGGCTGCCGGGGGCACCCCGGCCAATGACAGGAGGAATACGGAGAACGCCAAGGCCGCTGCCGGATGGCGACGACCCACCCCCGCCAAGTCTTCGTAGCTCACCGCCTCTCGCCCGCGGCTGCCACACAGAATTAGGGTGCCAAACGCGCCCGCTGTCGAAACCGTGTAGGTGAGCAGATAGAACGAGACCGACGCCTCGGCCTGTTCGGAGCCGATGATCGCGGCAACACCGACCAGGGCATATCCCGCGTGAGCAATCGAGGAGTAGGCGAGCATGCGTTTGACGGAGTCTTGGCGACCCGCAACCAAGTTGCCGAGCGTCATCGACAGCATGGCGAGCGCTGCAATGATGGGCGGCCAGCCCGTGCCCCAGCTGAGCAGGCGATCGTCACCAAAAGCGACCACCAACACGCGCATCAGGATGGCGAAGGCCGCGCTCTTCAACACCACCGCCATATATGTCGTGGTCGGCGTTGGGGCTCCCTCATAAGCGTCCGGAGTCCACATGTGAAAAGGCACAGCGCCCACTTTGAACGCTAGCCCCACAATCGACATCACCATCGCCAGGAGCACATACGGAGCGCTGACCGTGCTACCAGCCGAACCAATGGTGCGGATAGCCTGCCCGATGCCCACAAAATCGGTATGCCCCGTGGCGCCATACAAGAGCCCAGCACCAAACAACTGAATGGCCGCTGCAAAGCTTCCGAGGAGAAAATACTTGAGTGCTGCCTCGCTGGCCTTGAGGCTACCCCGACGTAACGCAATCATGCAGTAGACGCCGAGCGACATCGTCTCCAGCCCGACGAAAAGAGTCAGCAAATCGCCAGCGGCGGCCAGGGCTATCGCGCCAACCGTCGACAGCAAGACGAGCGGAAAGAATTCGCTCCGATCGATCTCGTGCTCGGGCAGGTACCCCCCACCGAGCAGACAGGCGAGTGCTCCCCCCAGGCACAGGAGGAACGAAAAGAACAATGAGAAGCGGTCGACGATGAAATACGGAGCTACCGCCTCGATACCGCTGAGCTGCTCCGGCCCCACGAGCCACACCGCAATGCTCAGGACTGCGCCGCTGAACAAGACGACGGCGCTACCCAGCCCGAGCTCTGGGGCACGCCCCGAGCCCGCGTCGGTCACTACCCCGTCGGCATTCAGCCCGGCTGCAGTTGCCGGCTTTCCGAGCGCTTCAGCCAGCATCAGCAAGAGCGCGCCACCTCCAACCGCGAGCAACGGCGACAGCGCAAACAAGAGGTTCATGGCGCCTCCATGGTGTGGGCGGCTACGCTTGGCGCCGGAGCGTCATCGGTAGGCGCGAGCTCGGGGTAACCGTTTTCGGTGGGCCCACCTGTGCGAGGTTTTAGGACCGCGTCCGGTTGCCCGCGATGCTCTAGATAGGCATTCCGCCCCTCGACATAGCGACCGACGACACCGGTGACGCTCTCGTGCATTCGATCCAGAATGACATTGGGGAATAGCCCTATGGCGAAGACCAACACCAAGAGTGGGGCCAGCGCCATTGTCTCTCGCGGGCTGAGATCGCTCAGCAGCTTGTTCTTGGGATTGTCGAGAGGCCCAAAGAACACCTTCTGAACCACCGAGAGCATGTACACCGCAGCAAGGATCACGCCAAAGGCAGCCACGGCCGCCTGAGGAATTGCCCACCGCCCAAGTGGCTGAGAGACGACGGTACCCATGATGACCATGAACTCGCCGACAAAGCCGTTCGTCCCGGGGACCCCAATGCTCGCCATGGTGAATATGACGAACAGGGCCGCGTACACCGGCATCACCTTGGCCAAGCCTCCGTACTCCGATGCGAGGCGCGTGTGCCGCCGATCATAGATGACGCCCACCAAGATGAAGAGCGCACCCGTCGAAATACCGTGGTTGACCATTTGAATGATGGCCCCCTCAATCCCCGCTTGGGTCGCCGAAAAGAGGCCCAGCATCACGAAACCAAGGTGTGCCACTGACGAATACGCCACCAGCCGCTTGATGTCGGGCTGCCGCCAAGCGCAGAGAGCGCCGTAGATCACTCCTCCCCACAGGGCGACCCAGCCGAGAGTAGCCCCAGCCTGCCACGCGGGCCCCTCGAACATGCCCATGCAGAAACGCAAGTACCCGTAGGTTCCCAGCTTGAGCAGCACCGCTGCGAGGATGACCGAACCTCCGGTGGGCGCCTGCACGTGAGCATCCGGCAACCAGGTGTGAAACGGCCACATGGGCACCTTGATCAAAAACGCCAACGCGAACCCGGCAAAACATAGCCACGCTGCCGGCTCCGGCAGGACGAGGCGGCGAAGTGCCAGATAGTCAAAGGTGTAATACCCCTCGATCTGCTTGAAGCTCCAGACCATGTACAGGATCGCCGCCAGCATCACCATGCTGCCCGCCATCGTGTACAGGAAGAACTTGTAGGCGGCCTTGACTCGCTCCGTGCCGCCCCAGACACCGATGATGAGAATCATCGGCACCAGCATCAGCTCCCAAAACAAGTAGAAGAGAAACAGGTCCAACGCGACGAACGCACCCAACATCGCACCATGCAGGAGCAAGAACGAAAAACAGAGCTCCTTCGTGCGCTTCTGAATCGAGCCAAAGCTGACATAGAGCGCCAGCGGGCTGGACAGGGTCGAGAGTAGGATGAGCCAAAGGCTCAACCCATCGACAGCAACGTGATAACGAATCCCGAAGCTGGGCAGCCACTCGGCGATGTACTGATGGTGCCAGCCGTTCGTCATCGACGTCGACAGCAGCAGCAGTGACGCCCCGAAATCCAGCGCCAGGACGCCTAAGCTGAACCGCTTGAGGAGCCGCGGCGCCTGCCGCGGCAAGAACAGGACGCTCACCGCGCCGATGATGGGCAGAAAGACGATGAGATTGAGGAGGTGAGGCCATTCTCCCGACTCGGCGGGCTCCGCGGGACCACCGGGCCAGAGCCCGCGCACGAAAGCCACGCACAAAAGGGCCACCAGGCCGAGCGAGAATCGCTCTAAACGCCCCTGGCGCGTCGGCACCAGCGCACCCACGGCAAACGCCAGCAGGTACGGCCACATCTCGATCATTGCGGTCGCGAGGGGATTCATCGAGAGCCCGTTTCAGTAGTGAGCTGGTAGGTAACAGCCAGCGACGCATCACGCTTCGGTCGGTGCACACGATAAACTTCACTGCGGATCCCGCCGAAGGCGTTCTTGACCTGGAGCAGGACGTCCTGAGAGGCACCCTCTTGCAGCATCAACGCTACCTGCATTGAGGAACCAAACTCCTCCGTATCGTAGGCTCCGTCCCCGTCCACGTCCCAGCGATACGAGTAGCCGAGCCCCGGTGCGGCCTCGACTGCGTATTGGCCCGTCGCAGCATCGCCAGACACCAGGGCCTTGGGCTGCGGCGCCGCCACGAACCAACCGATACCCAACATACCCACGACCATCGCCGCGGCGTACGCCTGAGCGTGGCCGGTCTGAAGCAGGCGCAGCAGATGCCCCCAAACGGTGACGACCAACGCCGTCAGCCTCGCGATGATTCCATCGACCACCCAGCGATCAATCCACACAGACATTTCCGCGAGCGCCTCGAGACTTCCGACAACCAGCTCGTCGTACAACTCGTCGACCCGCCACTTGTCGAGCAAGAGCTGGTGAAGTGCACGGAAGCGCTCTGCCAGGGCTCTTGCTGGAGCGCCGCTCCGCATGATGTAGGCATAGTAAGCTATGGACAGACCGAGCGCGAACGCTGCGACACCCGGCACCAGCAGAGGCATCATCAGTGAGTGCTCCGGGTCACTATGACTCAGCGTCGCGGGACGCACGGTGCTTGCGAACAAGGGCTCTAGCCAGTGCTCCAGCGGAGTGATGTGCAGCGGATGCGCGTTCAAAAACCCACCGAACGCCGCAAAGAACGCCAGCACCAATAAGGGCACGGTCATTCGCCAGGGAGATTCGTGCGGCTCAGGCCCTTGTAGAGGCCCCGATGCATGCGAGTGATCGTGATGAGCATGCCCATGCTGCTCGACCGCTGGAGCCTTCCACCCGACGGCAACGCGCCAGCCCTTGAACTCTCCGTGGAAAACCAGAAAATAGAGCCGGAACATGTAGAAGGCGGTCATCACGGCGCCGGTGACGCCGAGCGCAAATAACACGCTACCGGTCCAAGCGGGCCACGCGAAAGCAGTGGGATCACTAGAGACCACCGAGCGCGTGAAGGCGCTGTACAAAATCTCGTCTTTCGAGAAAAAGCCGCTGGTCAGCGGCATGCCGCTGATCGCCAGCACGGAGACCAAGAATGTCAGGTGGGTGATGGGCAAATACTTCTTGAGCCCTCCCATGTTGCCCACATCCTGAGCGGCGTCCGTGTCGTGGATCCGAGCGTGCATGGCATGGATCACTGAACCGGCACCGAGGAATAGACAGGCTTTAAAAAACGCGTGCGTGAGCACGTGGAAAAAGCCAGCAGTGAAGGCTCCGACCCCCACCCCCAGGAACATGTATCCGAGTTGACTCACCGTGGAGTAGGCGAGGACTTTCTTGATGTCGCGCTGCACGAGCGCAATGCTAGCCGCGAGCAGGGCCGTGAACACCCCGATGAACGCCACGACGAACATGACTGCCGGGCTCAGCGTGAAAACACCCGCCATGCGGCAAACGAGGTACACGCCGGCGGTCACCATCGTGGCGGCATGAATCAGCGCGCTGACGGGCGTCGGGCCCGCCATGGCATCCGGCAGCCACACGTATAGCGGCACTTGCGCGCTCTTGCCCGCGCAGCCGAGGAACAAGGCCAGGGCAACGAGCGTTGCCGCGGATACCGAGCGCGGCTGCGCAATAAAGTCGGGCAGGAAGGCCGAGAAGCGCTGGGCATCCCAGACTTGCACATCGGTCATCAACCCGCGTGAACCTGCTGCAATGCCGTCCCAGTCGAGCGCGCCGGTGTACCGAACCAACAGCGCCATCGCCACGAGCAGCCCGAAGTCGCCCACGCGGTTGACGATGAAGGCCTTTTTGCCCGCTTGCGCGTTGGCCTCGTGATCAAACCAAAAACCGATGAGCAGGTAACTGCATAGGCCAACCCCTTCCCAGCCGATGAACAGGATGGGCAGGCTGTTACCGAGGATCAGCACCAACATCGAAAAGATGAAGAGATTCAGATACGCGAAGAAGCGATGAAAGCCCTCGTCGTGCTCCATGTATGACGTGGAGTAGAGGTGGATGAGAAAACCGACTCCGGTTACGATGAGGGCCATCGTGGAGTTGAGCGCATCGAGCGAGAACGCCACCTCGAGCCGCAACATGCTGGGGCTACCCCCGCTGTTGATGGCCCCCATCTCCTCCGCACGCGACAACTGGAGCCATTCCCAGCCGTGCCATACGAAACGCGCTGGCTCTTCACCGCCGGCCTGAGCTGCGTACAGCATGACAAAGCCGAGCACGCTGCCCAGGAAGGATATGGCCAGCGCCGACAGCGCCATCAACCGGACGGCGTCTTTACCCAGCCGCTTCCCGAACACACCATTGACGAAGGCGCCGAGGAGCGGCATGCCGATAATGAGCAGGAGCAAGGCGAAATCATTCGCCGGAAAGATCTTCTGCAGTGCATCCATGTGAGCCCGTCCTTCAAAAGCGAGCAGGTCAGTGTCGCATGAGATCCGCCTCGTCCGTATAGACGGTGGATTTCAGGCGGTAATACGAAAGAATGATGGCCAACCCGACAGCCACTTCGGCCGCGGCCACTGCAATGATGAAGAACGCGAACATCTGCCCGTTCATGTTCTCACCGTGGACTCGGTTGAAAGCCACCAAGAGGAGGTTGACCGAATTGAGCATCAGCTCGATGCTCATCAGTTGGACGAGCACATTGCGCCGCACCAGAAACCCCACCCCACCAATCGTGAAGATGAGCGTGGACAGCAACACATAGTGCTCTAGGGTATCGCTGAGAGAGCTCACTCCGCACCCTCGCTTCCCAGAGGCCGCCCATCTCTCGGGTGCAACGGGCCACCGAATAGATCGCGCGGGGTACGAATCAGCTTCTTCCGACGGACACTGCCTTGGCGGCTCCGCGCGACTGCGATGGCGCCAACCACGGCCACGATGAGCAGCGCCGTGGCCAGCTCGAAGGCGAAAATTCCATCCGAAAACAACAGCGAGCCCACCGCCTCGACGCTGCCATGGCCCGGCCTCACCGGACCCAGCGCAGTTGGCTTGCCTTGCTGACGACCTACCGAGACCAACGCCAGCACGATGGTCAGCACGAACAGGGCGGCCCCGAGCAACCGACTCCCACCAGAACGGCCCGACCGAGCCGGTGCGCGCGCATCGGCGCCGAGCAGCATCAAGACGAAGACGAACAGCACGACCACGGCGCCGGCATAGACAATCAGCTGGATCGCTGTCAGAAACTCTGCCCGCAGCTTCAAGAACAAGCCGGCGATGCCAAAAATGGTCGCCAAGAGACCCATTGCGCCCCGGATGGGATTCTGTGCGGTGATTGTCGTCAGAGCACCTGCCAGGCAGACGACAGCGCACAGGGCGAAAAGAAGGTTACCCGGTGTCAGCATCATAACGTCAACTTGCCCGTCTGGGACCTACCCCGATTTTCGACATAGTCCTCGAAAGCCGCTCGATACTTTCGAATGAAGGCCAGCGCGGGCTGGGCCGCACCATCCCCGAAAGCACAGATGGTGTTTCCCGTAATGTTCGAAGCGATCTCGTGGACCTGGTCCACTTCTGCCATCGTTGCCGTACCCTCGACCACCTTGTCGAATAGCCGCTCGAGCCAACCACAGCCTTCTCGACAAGGCGTGCATTGGCCGCAGGATTCATGCTTGTAGAAGCGCATCAAATTCTGCAGTGCAATGACCGGGTCAGCTGCGTCGCTCAGGACGATCGCGCAGCACGTACCGAGCATGCTGCCTACGGTCCGAAACGGGTCGACACCCAACGGCAAATCCAAGATCGATTTACCGTTGTAAGGTTCGAACTTGGGATTATTGGGCACGTGAACCATCTCGTTGGGTAGATGGACGGGGCACGACGATCCCCCCGGAATGACACCGAGCATGGCTCGATCGCCCTCAATCCCCCCGCCCAGGTCGTAGATGAGCTCCCGCAGGGTCAAGCCCACCGCGCACTCATAAATGCCTGGCCGCCGCACGTGACCGGACACGCCAAATAACCGCACGCCGCCATCGTTCCAAGCGTGCAACTCGCTCAGTCGGCTAAACGCGTCACATCCCAACTGGAAGGCCGTCGGCATGATGGCCACGGTCTCCACGTTGTTCACCGTGGTCGGACACCCGAACGCTCCAGCCTGGGCCGGGAACGGCGGCTTGAGCCGCGGCTCACCCCGCCGCCCTTCGAGCGAGTTCAAGAGGGCGGTCTCTTCACCGCAAATGTACGCGCCTGCGCCGGTGTGAACGTAGATCTCCACGGCGTAGTTGTTTCCGAACGGCGTGGCGCCCAGATAGCCCTTGGCTCGCGCCTCGTGAATAGCGCCCCAAAGCCGCTCCTTCGAGAGGTGCAGCTCATCGCGCACGTAGATGTAACAGACGTGCGCGCCGATCGCGTAGCAACCAATGATGCAGCCCTCCACCACGGAGTGCGGATTTTGCTCCATGAGGGCGCGGTCTTTAAAGGTGCCGGGTTCGCCCTCATCGGCGTTGATCACCAGATAGTGGGGCTTGCCATTGGGCTTCGGCATGAAGCTCCACTTGGTGCCGCAATCAAAGCCCGCTCCACCTCGCCCTCGAACGTGGGCTTTCTTAGCTTCCTCGACGACCGCTTCGCGCGACATCGTCAGGACACGACGTACCGGACGATAACCACCCGCGGCCTCGTAAGCCTGAAGGCTCCAGCCACCGGATTTGCCGAAGTTCTTGCTGAGGTAGTCTGTGCGCTTGAGCATGGGTTGGCCTCGGGCTTCGCGCTAGTCTTTGGCCAAGCCGGCCAGGATCTGATCGACCTTCTGGACCGTCAGACCTTCGTAGTAGGTCTTGTCGACCTGCATCATTGGAGCGCTCCCGCAAGACGCCAAGCACTCCGCGGTGCGCAGCGTGAATTTCCCATCCGCTGTGGTCTGACCCACGCCGATGCCGAGCCGCTTCTGGCAGTGGGCCAGGATGTCGTCGCTGCCTCGTAGCGCGCACGAGAGCGTGCGACACACCCAGACCTGGTGTTTGCCGGGGCGCTGCTCGTTGAATAACGAATAGAACGTGACGACGCCCTTCACATGGGCGGTGCTCAGCCCCAAACGTTCGGCCACAAATTGAATCGCCTCGGGCGACAGCCAGTTTTGATTGGCGTTTTGGCAAAGGTGCAGCACCGGAATGCAAGCGGCCATTCTGTTGGGATAGCGCGACAGAATATCGGCCAGCTCGCGCTCGTGCTCCTCACTTAGGACGAAAGCCATGCTCTTCTGTGGTAACCAGGGCAGCTAGGTGGGGGAGGAAGAAACGGCGTGGAAAAACTGCCGGCGGCGGTGCGCAACTGTGTTCGACGCGGTGCGAAGCGTGCACGCCCCAGAACGCAGCGGCGGGCCACCGAGCGAGCGCACCGTAGTGACCTGGAAAGCGGAGTGTCAAGGGCGCACGAGCCAGGCCAGAACTGTTGGCGGAGCGGGCTCATGTCAAGACGGGCCATCGGGCCGCGATACCGCGACGTCGCCAGTTGCACCCTGGACCGCGGACCTGGTGTTATTTTGGTAACTGGCCGTAATTGACGATAGGCTTTGCCACCGGAGGTAGTGCTCGTGTTTTGCCCAAACTGCGGCACCCAAAACGATAGCTCGGCCTTGCCGTGCAAAAAATGCGGCTTCAAGCTGAGTGGGGTCTCCGCGTCGAAATTCAAGGGCACGATGATGCTGAATGCCGATCAAGGGGTACAGGATCTGATCGACGAGCATAAGCGAGCACGCGCAGCGGGTGGCGCCGAGCCGAGCGATGTCGAGACCGCAAAACCACCGGACGCGGTGTCGGGGGGATCACGCCCGCCGCCGGCTTCTCCCCCGGTGGCACCCCCGGCGGCAATTCCCGATGCGCCAAAAGGCGTTCTCCAGCCCCCGCGGGCCGCCGCCAGTCGACGCCGAATGGGCGGCACGATGTTGGGCGTGGCCCCCCAGGTCGGGGGCGTTGCCCCGCCATCGCCCGAGGTCACGGCTACACCGGTACCGCCGCAAGGCGCGCCGGCCGGCGCGGTCGAAGCTCACGGCGCAGCGCCTCCGGTGACGCCGGGCGCGGTCGACGTCCCTCCGGTCGCGCGGCGTGCTGCGGACCCCTTGGCAGGAACCGTCGCCATGCCTGCGGTCCCGATGCAAGCGGCTCGACCTGGTGACGTCCCAGGCGGCGCCCGATCTGCGGGGCGCACGCAGCCACTTGCAGCGGTTCCAAACGCCAGTGCGGAAGGGCCCGACGCGCACTCCCGCGGGGAAACCCCAGAGCACACCGCCAAACGTCGCAATATTGCACCGATCACCGCGCCCATGCCCGCGCAGGAGTCGACATCGGCCGCGTTGCACGGTGCAGCATCCAAGCCAGCCCCAGCCCGAGGCCTCCGCCCCATCGAGATTTTCTTGACGGTGGCGACCTGCGGACTTTACGGGATCGTGCTCTTGCTGCGGCCGCGCAAGCCCTGAAGCCGTGCGCTCGGACCCGAAACGAGCCTAGGTGTTGAAACGGAAATGCATCACGTCGCCGTCTTGTACGACGTATGCCTTACCTTCGATGCGTGCCTTACCGGCCTCGCGGCACTTGGCCTCACTGCCGAGGCGCAGCAGATCTCGCCAGTCAATCACCTCGGCTTTGATAAACCCGCGTTCGAAGTCGGTGTGAATGATGCCGGCCGCCTGTGGCGCGGTCCAGCCACGCGGGATGGTCCAAGCTCTGCACTCCTTTTCTCCCGCCGTGAGATAGGTGATGAGCCCCAGCAGCTGGTAACCCGTTCGAATCACCTGGTTGAGCCCGGCTTCCACGAGCCCAGCACCGGCAAGAAAATCGGGACGGTCGCCCGGATCTAACTCGGCGATTTGAGCTTCCAAGCTTGCACAGATAGGCACCACGTCTGCGCCTTCCGTCGCGGCGTGTCGACGTAGGGCAGCCAAATGGACGTTTTCGTCCAGCGCTCCGAGTGACCCTTCGCCCACGTTTGCCACGTAGAACATCCGCTTCCGCGTCAGCAGCTGCAGCTCACTCAGGATCTCTTCCTCCACAGCGCCGTCGGGCTCGAAAGATGTGGCCGGCTTCCCGACGTCCAGGTGCGCATTGAGCCGCTCGCAAAGAGTCAGCGCCGCGCGCTCGACGGCACTGCCGCCCTTGGCCATCTTGCGCGCCTTGTCCAACCTCTTCGTCACCGACTCGATGTCGCGCAGGATGAGCTCCGTTTGAATCGTCAGCACGTCTGCAACAGGGTCTACCCGACCCTCGACATGAGTGATGTTATCGTCGACAAAACAGCGCACCACATGGGCAATGGCATCGACTTCGCGGATGTTTGCCAAAAATTGATTGCCCAGCCCTTCCCCTTTGGACGCCCCGCGCACCAGCCCTGCAATATCGACAAACCGGAGGGACGTGGGGACCTTGCTCTGCGTCTTGTAAAGCTCCGCGAGCCGGTCGAGCCGCTCATCCGGAACAGGCACGATGCCCACGTTCGGCTCTACGGTACAAAAAGGGAAGTTTTGCGCCTCTGCTTTGGCGGATGAAAGCGCGTTGAACAGGGTGCTCTTGCCAACGTTGGGCAGCCCCACGATCCCACATGAAAATCCCATAACTCTCCGGCGGACGGATCATTCAACGCGCAGCGCGTGCCGACGGGCACGTAAGATGGACGCTACTCGAGCGGCGCAGAATGCGTCCCGAATAGGGGTTTTGTCCAGCCCATTGCGGCCGTCACGATCGAGCGGCGGGCCCGCCAGCCCGCGGGTAACGAGGTGGCCGCGCAGCCTCAGCGGCGCTCGCCCCCGGCCACCTGAAGGAACCTGCCTATCATTGCAGCACCTCCGGGAGCATCTCGGACTCCGCGCTCGAGGGCCGCCACATCGAACCTCTCGGTCAGGAGCGCGCTGTGACGCGCGGCGAGGTAATGGCGCATCACCTCCGCGTCAACCTCCGGGTGAAACTGCACACCCCATGCGCTCGGGCCGAAGCGCACTGCCGCGTGGGGGTCGAGCGCCGTGGCTCCCAGCACTCGAGCCCCGGGCGGCAACTCTACCACCGAATCAACATGTGTCGAATTGACCTGAACGGTTCCGGGCTCGCCCAGTACGGGATCCGCATGGGAGATGGTGAGCTCTACCGTCCCCATCTCGCGCCCACGCGGGTTTGCGCTCACCCGGCCTCCCAGGGCGTGTCCCAAGAGCTGGTGGCCGAAGCAAATCCCAAACACAGGAACCTCTGCCAAGACCAGCTGCCTCAGGCACGCGGCGGCGCGTTCCATCCATGGGAGGCCTTCCATCACGCTGGCGGGAGAACCAGTGACGATCACGCTCGAGGCCTCGGTAAGGTCGGGTAATACATCCAGCTCTCGGAGGTCGTGGGCTAGCCACGGCTCCGCCAGGACGCCAGAGGCCCCGACCTGAATCAAGCTGGCCTGAATCAAATCCAGGAAGCCACCCCGGCGGAGCCGAGTCTCTGGGACGGGGTCGCCCGCGACGAGGACGACAATCGCACGTGCGCTCACTTTGCCAAGGATCCCCTGAATTTGCGCTGTAGGCAAGCCCGGGCAGGCGTCCCCGGGCATGCTAAGCTACCTCACGTGACCCACCCCGTGGCGCCCAGGTTTTCAGACGCTGGGCTAGACTTTCCAATGTCGGGCTCACAGCCCACAGTTCGCCCTGAGGTCGCGCGGGGAAGCGCTACCCCACCCGAGGCTAGCCTACCGGAGGCCGCCGCACCGGAGGCGCCCGCGCGACGCGAGCCCGAGCAGCTGTTGTTGCCGCTCGCCAATGCGGGGATCGCGGCCCCCCTGGTCGTGCGGGTGGAGCCCAAAGACCGCGTCTTCGTCAACCGCGACCTCAACCTGGCCAAGATCGAGTGGCTGGGTTTTGACATGGACTACACCCTCGCGGTCTATCACCAGCAGGCGCTCGACGAGCTCAGCGTACAGCTCACGGTCGATCGCATGATCGATCGCGGGTACCCGCGCTATTTGCGCCATATCCGCTACGACACGCGGTTCCCCATTCGAGGGCTGCTCGTCGACAAGCGCTTCGGCAACGTCTTGAAGATGAACCGCTTCAAGGCCGTCTACAAAGGGTATCACGGCCTGGCACGCATCAAGCCAAAGCAGCTCCACGAGCTGTACTTCGAAAAGCAGGTGCGCCCGAATACCCCCCGGTACCACTGGATAGACACGCTATTTTCGCTGTCCGAGGTGACGAGTTATTGCGCGATTATCGATGCTCTAGACAAACACGGAGGTCGCGTCGATTACGGCGCCGTCTTTGACGACGTCCGCAAGTCGATTGATGAAGCGCACCGCGACGGCGATTTTTATGCAACAGTGACGCGCGACCTGCCCCGTTTCGTCCAGCGCGACGGCGACCTGGAGGCCACGCTGCACAAGTTTCGCTCGGCAGGTAAGAAGCTCTTCCTTCTCACCAACTCTCCCTGGTCCTACACGGACACGCTCATGACCTACTTGTTTGGGTCACGGCACAAAGAGTATCCGACCTGGCGGCACTACTTTGATGCAGTGGTCGTGGCCGCCCAGAAGCCGCTCTGGTTCCGCGAGGGGCGGGCGCTGATGGAACGCGACCGTGACACGCTCAAGGATGTGGCAGGGCGGATCGAGCGAGGGCGCATTTATGAGGGCGGCAACCTCGCCGAATTCGAACGTTTACTCGGCATTCGGGGCTCTAGCGTCTTGTACGTCGGTGACCATATCTATGGTGACATTCTGCGCTCCAAGAAGGAGTCGACCTGGCGCACCGCGATGATCATTCAAGAGTTGGGAGCTGAGCTGGGGGCTCACACCAGCTGCGCCCCGCGATTTTCCCGCCTGCGGGAGCTCGAAACGTCGCGAAATCGGCTCGAAGACGAGCTGCGGTTCTATCAAGGCCGGTTTCGCAACTATCCCAAGGCGTCAGCCGACGCAGCTGCGTCGCTGGAGCGGGCCCGGATTAAACGCGCGATCAGCACCATACGCGAAGAGTTGCGCACGATCGAGCTCGAGCACGGAGACGTGGGAGAGGCAGTGGACGCGACATTCCACCCGTACTGGGGATCTCTTCTCAAAGAGGCCGGAGACCGCAGCAGCTTCGGCGTTCAGGTAGCGACCTACGCGGACGTTTATATGCGCAGCGTGTCCAGCTTGCGCCACTATTCCCCCCTGCAGCATTTTCGGTCGCCGCGAGATCTGATGCCGCACGAGCACTGACCGACCCAGCGACCAGCAATGGACGGTAGCTGTCTAGTTGCCTCGGGGTGAACGGCCAAGGAACAAATGGGGGTGCCATTTTGCCGCGTGCGGGCTAAGCACTACGACTAGTATGCCGAATCCATGGAAGCCATGGGAATTTCGACGCCCCGGCTGGGCGAGGGCAGCGAAATTCCCCGCGTTGCCATGCCCCCGATCAAGGATGCCTCAATTTCATTTGTGCCCTCGATTCTGCTGAATCGAGGCAAGAGGAGATTTCAGAATAATGAACCTAGTGGAGTGGCTGCAGCGGCTGATGACCAACTTCGGTGCGGAGTGGGTGATGTGGCTCCTCCTGGGCTTGAGCGTCGTTTCGGTCGCGATCATGCTCGAGCGTGCCTGGTTTTACCACGGCCTCAAGGACGACATCGAAAAGCTGGCGCGGGAGCTGCGCGAGCGGCTGCGCAAGAGTGACCTGGAGGGCGCGAGAAAGCTCCTCGATGTGTCCCCAAGTGCGGAAGCCGCCGTGGTCATCAGCGGTCTAGACGAAGCCGACCGTGGATCAGATTCGGCAAGCGAAGCCATGAGCGGAGCTAGGGCTCTGCAACGGGTAAAATTGGAACGGCGGCTCGCGTACCTGGGCACGCTGGGAAATAACGCACCGTTCGTCGGTTTATTCGGCACCGTAATTGGCGTGGTGGAGGCGTTTGAAGTGCTAGGACGTCAAGACGCAGTCCTTGCCGCAAGTGAAGCGGCTCAAGGCATGGCTCCTCAGGAAGTGATGGCGGCCATCGCCGAAGCATTGGTTGCGACCGCCGTCGGCCTGTTCGTCGCCATTCCAGCGGTGGCCATGTACAACATCTTTCAACGACGAATCAAAACCATCCTAGCCAATACCGATGCCCTGGGTAGCGTCCTTCTAGCTCACCTCGTCGCCACCGACACTGGGGTCCGAAGAAGCACGGTAGCCGCAAACGTTGCCACGAGCCCCAAAGCCGTGACCAGCCGGGAACCCAGTCAGGCGGAGTAGCGGTGGACCCGTCGAGCAGAAGCAATCAGGTCAGTCATGGCGCGTAGCGACTCCGAAGACGACGACGGAATCATCAGTGGCATCAACGTCACGCCCCTGGTGGACGTCACCCTCGTGTTGCTGGTCGTTTTCATGGTCACGGCGAAGATCATCGTGTCTCAAGGCATGCCGATGGATTTGCCCAAGGCGGCCAGCGGGGAAGAAGTTCAGAACGTCTTCAGCGTCGAGCTGACCATGGACGGTAAGACGCGAGTGGATTCGCTCGCGGTCGCTGGCGATGACTCCATTTCCGAGCTCGCCAAACAGGCCAAGTCAAAGAATAAGGAGGTTCGCGCGGTAATCCGCGCTGACAAGAAGGTGGAGCACGGACGAGTGATTCGAGTTCTAGACCTGCTGAAACAAGCCGGCGTCGCCAAGATCGCCTTCGCCGTGGCTCCCGCGCCGCGAGAAGAGTCCGTCTCGACCCCGCCGCCGCCATGACACGGCAGCCGCGCATGGTCCGGTGTCTCTCCCATGTTGCAGAGTGACACGTCGCTGCTAGGTGCCGTCGGGTCCGCAAGGGCCCAAGTCCGCTCGGAGCAGCCCCCATTCGCCCAGCTGTACGGGCTCGAGAGCATGCGCCGTGGTCGCCTTGCGCAAGCGATGCTGGTGGCGCTCACGCTGCACGCGACCGTGGCCACGCGCGGGCTCTGGGGGCTCTGGGACGTCGGTGATTTTGCGCGGGTCGCCCAGCAAAGCATTCGCGACCGCCTTCGCCAGAGCATCGACGTGCAGGTCGAGCCGGAGCCGGTGCCGGAGCCCGAACCCATTCCAGAGCCGGTGCCGGAGCCCGAGCCCATTCCGGAGCCCAAACGTGCCGAACCCCCTCCCCCATCTCCACCGCAGCCCGAGCCGCCCGCGCCAGCTGCGGCCCAAGCCGGCCGCGTTCTGACAGCCGAGCCCGACCCAGAGGAGCCGCTGGATCTCACGGGCAATGCCTTCGTCCAGGGCAACGCCGACTTCTACGCGGGTGGTGTCACCGCGTCCAAGGGGACCTCCACCCGAGCAGTTCGCAACCCGTTAGCCCGACCGGATGGAGCGACGGGTGGCACCGGAAAGGCCGCCATTAGCGGCGTCGACTTGTCGCGGCCCGCCCGACCGGTACAAAAAAGCTGGGCGTGTCCGTTCCCAGCAGAGTCCGAGTTAGAGCAAATCAATTACCAGCAAGTGAGCGTGGCCGTCACAGTGTCGGCCGCAGGCAAGGCGCTGGACGTCAAGGTCATCGGGAACACCGATTTCGGCTTCGGGAGCGCGGCTCAGCGCTGTGGACTGACTAAGGCGTTCGTGCCTGCCCTCGACCGCACTGGTGCACCCATCACGACCACGATTCCGGTCGTCGTGACCTTCGTCAGGCGTTAAGAACCAACAGAGGTGCACGTGAATCGGACCGAGCAATTGCGAAGCGTGGAGTTGTTCTCCAGCCTGAAAGATCGGGCGCTTCAGCGCGTGGCATCCATTGCCCACGAAGAATCCTACCCCCCTGGGACCAACATTTTTCAGCACGGCGACGTGGGCGATAAGGTCTATCTGATCCTCGAGGGCAAAGTGCGCATCGCTCGGCAAATTCCCGGAATGGGAGAAGAAGCGCTCGCGGTCTTGGGGCCCGGCCAAGTGTTCGGCGAGATGGCCCTGCTGGACGAATCCCCGCGCTCGGCCGACGCGCTCTCTCACGACCGCTGCCGCTTGCTCGCCATTTCCAAGGAAGATTTAGATGACTTGCTCTTCCAGGACAAAGAGCTGGCGTATGAGGTCTTGTGGAGCACGGTCCACATGCTCGTGGGGCGGCTCCGTAGCACCAACGACAAGTTGACCCTCCTCGGGGTGTCGGGCCGGTTTTCCTGAGCACGTTCTAAGGAAAAGGCTCCTAGAAAGGGCTTCTAGAAAGGAGTCCCTGAGCAAAGGTTGGAGCCACCGCCACTGACGATTTGACTTCCTAACACCCGTTCAGTAAGATCGGGTCTCCATGGTAGGTCTAACTAAGCGCCAAGCACAAACGCTCGACTTCATCCGCCAATCGATTGAAGAGCGGGGGTATCCGCCCACGCTGCGAGAAATTGGTGAATCCATGGGCATTCGCTCGACGAATGGCGTGAATGACCACTTGAGGGCCTTAGAGCGCAAAGGCTACCTGAGTCGAGAAGACATGAAGAGTCGCGCGTTGCGTCTGGTAAGCCAGACGCCCGAGCCAGCCGCGAGCTTGGATGACAGCATGCTCGATGTTCAGATATTGGGCCGGGTGGCAGCAGGGCTTCCCTTGCTGGCCGAGGACAATATCGTCGATACCGTTCGAATCGATCGGATGTTGGTGCGTGGCGGGCGGGATGTCTTTGGGCTGCGCGTCCAGGGCGACTCGATGATCGACGCGGGTATCCTCAATGGCGACTACATCTTCGTGCGTAAGCAGGCTTCGGCCGATCCGGGTGAAATTGTCGTGGCTCTCATCGGAGACGAAGCCACGGTCAAATACTATCATCCCGAAAAAGACTACGTCCGGTTTCAGCCTGCCAACGATCAGATGGCGCCCATATTGGTGCGCGCAACTGACTTTCGACCGACCATGCTGTTAGGGATCGTGGTCGGCGTTTACCGCCGCCTCTAAGAGTGCTGCTACTATGCCGGGCTGCTACTACCGAGCAGAGTGGTACCGAGCAGAGTGGTACCGAGCAGAGTGGTATCGAGCAGAGTGGTATCGAGCAGAGTGGTATCGGCAACCTGGAGATGGGCCGCGTGTGCGGCGGTGGTCAGCCAGACCGGTTGCGGGCATGCCATATACGCCGTTCGGGTAACACAAGCCTCTGCCGAGCTGGCGCGCGCCGAGCAGCTGGATGCCGCCGTGAAGGCACCTTACGAGTACCACTACGCGCAGGAGCACCTTCGAAAGGCGCGCACTGAAGCCGCCGAGGCCGACTATGGTGATGCGGCCCTGCTGGCCGAAACAGCGTATCACTATGCCGGTCGCGCCATACAGCTCGCCCAACGCGTGCAGCCGGCCCTGACCCCTGACAGGGAAGAGTCACCGTGACGAGCACGCATCGTTCTAAACGTGCCCGTTTCGCGGCAAGTCAGCGGGATGCCAAGGGACCTATCGTAATGGCAAGCCTATGCCTGACCTTGGCGTGTGCACGTGACGCCCAGCTCGACCAGCAGGTCGACCGCATCGGTCAGGCCTTGATCGCAGCCGACAGTAGCGGGGCGATGCGCTGCGCACCACGCCAGCTCGCCATTGCGACAAGTCATTTGGAATTTGCCGAGCTCGAACGGGCGCAAGGGTTTACCGCGCGAGCCGAATACCACTTGCAGCTGGCCGATCAGCATGCAGAAGCCGCCAAGCTGCTTTCTCCGGCTGAGCACTGCGCTCCTCAGCACGTGCCACGAACCCGTAACTAATTCTTGCGACCGCTCGGGTACTCCCCCACCATCGAGCCAATGGCACCGAATCTTGGTGGGCCGGCGGGGCACGACGAGCCGGCAGCCGATCTGACCCGGCTGTCCCGATCATTGCGGGCTCACATCGAGCAGCTGGTAGCCTCCGGCGCATGGGGCGTCCCAAAACAACCGGCTGCTTCGAGGGCCGTACCCGCCGTCGAGGCGTCAACGCCTCAGCCGCAGGAGAAGACTGGGGGCGAGCTCCCACCAGACCATACCCGACTCGAGATACTGGCTGGCGAGGCCCGTACCTGCACAAAGTGTGCGCTTCATCGCACCCGCAACGCGAGTGTGTTCGCACGCGGGACGGGAACCTCGGGTCTCATGTTTGTCGGCGAGGGTCCGGGCGAGGAGGAAGACCGGCAAGGGCTGCCCTTCGTGGGTGCAGCGGGGCAGTTGCTCGATCGAATGATCGTGGCCATGCAGCTCGGACGGGACGACGTCTATGTGTGTAACATCGTCAAATGTCGCCCTCCACAGAATCGGAAACCGGACATGGAAGAGATGTCGCAGTGCATGCCTTTTCTGGCTGAGCAGATCGCCATCATCAAGCCAAAAGTGATGGTGGCGTTGGGAGCTACGGCCGTGCAAGGCCTACTAGGCACGTCTGAAGGGATTACTCGCCTGCGAGGCCAATGGAAGCTCTACCGCGGTAAGATACCGGTGATGCCGACGTTTCATCCCGCATACCTTCTGCGGCAGCCCCAGGCCAAGCGCGAAGTTTGGAAGGACTTGCAAGAAGTGCTGCGGCAGCTCGGTAGCGGAACACCCAGCGCTTGATTCGTTGAGCACCCGCCGGGCAGAAATAGATTGAGGTAGCCAGCCGATTCAGACCGGCGGCAAGGCGGGTATTTCGACGCCCTCGCCAACCGGGGTGGCGAAATACCCATCCCTTTAATGCAATCGGCGTACTAGTGCCGAGCGGCGAGCCATCGCTCCGCGTCCAAGGCAGCCATGCAGCCCGTGCCGGCCGCGGTCACGGCCTGGCGGTAGTTCCAGTCCGCCACGTCACCCGCGGCAAAAACTCCCTCCACGCTCGTGTGAGTGCTCCCCGGAGTGACGCGAAGATAGCCGTTGGGGTGCGTTGCAAGTTGACCGCGAAAAAGCTCGACCAACGGGGTGTGGCCTATCGCGACAAAAAGTGCCGCGCAGCCGAGCACACGCTCCTGATCTGTCTTCAGATTCTTGACGCGGACCCCAGTGACTCGTTCCTGCGCGGGATCGAGCACTTCCTCCACGACATGACTCCTCAAGATGGTGATCTTGCGGTTGTCCTGAACTCGCCGCTGCATCGCTTGCGATGCTCGAAAGTCGTCCCGACGATGAATCAGCGTGACGTGACTGCACAACCCGGCGAGGTAGCTGGCTTCTTCCATCGCCGTATCCCCTCCGCCGACCACGACTACGTCCTGATTACGAAACAGTGCTCCATCGCACACGGCACAGGCGCTAACGCCTCGGTTCTTCAACGCCTCTTCGCTGACCAGTCCCAGGTAATTGGCTCGCGCGCCCGTCGCCACGATCACGCTTTCGGCCAAGACCAGCTCATTTTCATCTTCGCCTACCCAGAGCTTGAAAGGCCGCTCCGACAAATCAACGCGCTGAACGTCTGCGGTGATGAACTTGGTCCCCTGTGTCTCGGCCTGCTTCCGGAACAAATCCATGAGTTCCTGCCCGGTAACTCCGCGGGGAAAACCGGGGTAGTTCTCCACGTCAGTCGTGAACATGAGCTGTCCACCCGGCACCAGACCACCCGCGTTGAACCCTTCGACACAGAGAGGCTGAAGGTTGGCTCGCGCGGCGTAGATGGCCGCAGTCAACCCGGCTGGGCCGGAGCCGACGATCACGAGCTTGTGTAGCGGTGGTTTAGTCATTTGTTCCTCGACGCGGGCCCCACGCTTTCAACTGCGTGATGGCTGAGTCATTCGTTTGGCGCCCCACGGGGGGATCTCATGATTTAGTTAATGCGCGCACCAGCAAATGACAATCCGAGGTTCGGCCACCCGAGTGCCTTGCTCGCACGACCAGCTGGGAACGGCCCGTCGCGGCCTATTGGCGAACTGGCTTGGCCTTCAGTGCGGCCCGACCCTGCTTCACGTAGGCGCTGAACTGCACGTGCTGAACGCCGTGCTCCCGCATGAGGGCGTCGCGGTTCTTGCGCAAAGTGGTGGTGAACCGCTCGAAGGTGAACCCCTCTACCGCCTCGCCGCAGTCCTGTTTGATGCGGACGAACTCGTGGTACACCTGAGTCCACTCTGGATCGAGCTCGGCGGAGCCGTTCACGATCGACGCGTCCGGGGCAAGGTGCACCGCGCCGCCCGCCATCGCCATCTCGGGAGGAGACTGTGCATACGCGAAGTCGGAGTTGGGCATTGCCGGAGGGTAGGCGCCATCCGCGCCCGGGAAAGCCGGCTGAGCCGCGGCACGCGCCACAGCTCGGCGTGGAGGAACGGCGGCCGCTGGTGGCACGGGCTGCGCATGCCCGCCTAGACCTGGGTGTGCCGGAAAATCGGCCCGAGCGAACGACGCCGACGCGGGTGGTTGCTGGACGGCTGAGCCCCCCGCTGATGGCGCCACCGACGGCGGCACCCCGAACGCCGCCATGGGGGCTGACGCGGGCGCGTCCCCAAAGATTTGCTCAAAACCCACGGAGATCGGAGCCTCGTCCCCTCCCGCCAAGCGTGGCGCTCGATCCAGCGCCAAGTTGAGGTCGAGCCCCAACTGACGAAAGGGGCCGCGCAGCTTGTCGACCGCCAGGTGCTTGACGCCGCCCGTGGAGAGGGCTTTGACCTGACGCCCAAAGGCCTTGAGGGGGGCTGTGTACTCCCAGAACGAAAGGAGCACGCCCACCACGGCGGCGAGCAAAGCGATGGCGACCAGCAGCAGGGTGCTCACCGCTTCTTTGTCTTTGCTATCAGCCTGCTTCAGGACGCCGAAGAGCCCTTCTACCCGAGGCGTTTGCCTGGCCACGGCGTAACCAGCACCGAGTTGCCACGCCTCGCCGGGAAGGCGGGCGTACACCACCGACAGGCCATCGGCATAGTCGTGTACGTCTGTGCGACCCTTCTCCTTGTAATCTGCGTCAGCGTCCAGTGAGGGCAAATCGGTAACGACTTGATCGAGCCCCGCGCGATTGAACCCAGTCGGTACACCGGTCGCTTCCCGGCGACCATTGGCATAAAATGCGATGGCGGCTCCGGTCCGCTCCGACAGGTCGGCGGCAAACTGATCGTCCACCAGTCGGGCGCCAACGATGGCACCCGCCGGAAGCTGCCCCACCTCGAACTCGACCGGCCGCGCGACGACCCGGTAGATACGATCGAACACCAGGGTGTCATCGCGAACGTAACCATGCAGCGCATCAGCGACGACGGGAAAACCTCCGAGCTCGAAATCCGGAAGATTGGCCGCTTGCTCGAACCCGATGTGAGCCACCACCTCCCCCGATTGTGCGACGGCGAAGACGGCGTCAAACCCTTCGGATTTCGGAATCTCGCCGGCGATCTTGGCCAGCGTCGCCTTGAGCTGACGCCGCGTGCCCGCATCGATTTCGCTGGCTTGGTCGACCCGGCTAGCGAGGCTTAGAGCTTTCGCGACGGAATCGTCGGCAGCAAAACGAATGAGCTGCGCGGCGCCCTCTCGAGCCGAGTTCTTCAGGTACCAGGATACGACACGACTATCGGCAGACAGGCCCTCGGATACCATTCGCACACCGAGGCGGTCGTGCATGCTAACCGCGAGATAAAGAATGAGCACGGCGCCGCTCAGCGCCAGTCCCAGCACACCGAACCAAAAACGTGACGCTATCATCAGGGAGTGTTGTCCTCGACAGGGGGCTTGGTCGCGAGCACGAGCGGCCGCGCGCTGACATCCACATCGCGCTTGTCGACCACGACAGCTAAGGGGCGCCCCACCGGCTCCCCAGCAAAGTAGGCTTGAAGGGTATATTGCCCAGGTTCGTCGATCGTGAGTGCGAAGCGGCCGTCCGAGGACGGAAAGGCCGTCGCCACGACCCCCGGTTCAGCGATGACCCACATCTGGACGCTTGGAGAAAGCTCATCCCGCACCTCGTATCGGCCTGCGGCCTGGGCCGTCCAGCGGCGCGTGGCACCCTTGGCGGTGGTCGAAGGCGCGAGCGTCGTAAAGCCCACGCCATAAAGTCGATGATCGAACGGATCGCCGTTCCTGAAACGCAGCTCCGTCCCCGGCGCGACCACCAATGTGACGGGAGTGGTGCGGCCACCAGACACGCGCACGCCGACGGGCTTGGCAGCCGCTGGCGTCCCCGTGCCCAGGGCCACCACGCAGACTTCCTTGGAGATCAAAGGAAACAATTTCCGAAGCCCCGCGGGTACGGTCGTCACGGGTTCGCGAAACGAATAACCGTGCCGCTCTGGCGCCTTTGCAGCAACCCAGACCGGATTCCTGAGGTGTTCGTAACCGACGAGCCGACCCCGAAGACCCGCCGCTTCGGCGCGAGGAGCCAGACAGAGCGCCAGACAGAGCGCCAGACAGAGCAGCCCGGCAAAGATGGCGCTACGCCACTGGCGTTTAGCCTCGCAATTGAGAGTCATGATGCGACCGATATTGCACACGGTATGGGACTGACGGCCACTGAGAAAGCGCTACTTAGACCCGCGACCGCGCGGCCGGCAGCGATGTGGCCAACTTTCGCGATTCGAGGCGGGTTCGACCCGGGTCTACGCCGCCTGCACAGGAGCAGGGCCCCTGCATCCGGGGATTTTGTGGGATCCATGGTCCCGCCAGGTGCGCGCCCGGCGGCCGATAACTTGGAGAGCTGCTGAGGGATCCAGGGCCCACGGCTTGCCCTTGGAAACATTCATCTACGCTCCACCGCCTCGGGACGAAGCCCTCGAGCGTTCAAGCGGCCACCCGCATGCCTTCGAGGTGTCCCAAAACAGTTGCGTCCAAAACAAGAGCGGGCTGGCGACTGGCCAACCCGCTCGAGGCGGTTCCTTACCACATGAGCCGAGGGTGATAACCGTTACAATGAACCCCTAGCGTCGCTAGGTGGGACTCTCAATGTCGGCTTCCGGCTTCCCGGTGAATCGTATCCGGGCCTAGCACTCCACCAACTCTCGAGTCCCTGGTTCGTCGTATCAGGGATCCATTGTGCGCACCGTTCGAACTCCGCAGAGGGAACTCGCCTGTTAAACTAACCTTCTAATGGCGCTCGTCAACGATCATCAGCAGGTCGTTGCTCAAGAACGCGAGCCCGCTCGACATTTATTTTTCCGACCGCCGCAAGGGACGCACGCCGTCAACCCGGACGCCACGGGCACTGTCAGGGCGCTCAGGAGGACAACGACATACCTTTGATGAATCCAGGATCAAGCACCGGAAACCCGCCTGGGTGAGCTGCTCGAGCGCTGACGAAGAAACTTGCCGTGCTCATAATGCCAAAAACTGGCCCCCAGTAGCCCCGATACGGCATGGGTGCAGGATGCCCACGAATCCAGGGGCGGCGGCCCCTCATCTGGTGACGCGGATCTTGCACCTGCCCATCACGTCCGATGTCGAAGTTTTTGGCGCGACGGCGCAAGTCACGGAGCGGGTTTTGGTCATGCTGGACAAACCGAGTGCCGAACATCGCGGGGCGTTCGAGGCCTTTGTCATTCAAGCCATCGAATCCGAGCTCGACCGGCGCGGAGCCGCGCCACCGGGCTGGCGAAGGCAAGACGTTATCGAAGCGAAACTGAGTGATCAGCTGTACCGCACTCGGTTGCTTGGCTCCGGTGGGCTCGCGCTGCGTTTCTCGGAGCTCGATGGAATCGCTGATGCAGACGGCCAGCTCGGCATGGAGGACAGCAGCACCCTCAGAAAATTGCTCGTCGTGGCCGAGCGCGAGCCGCTTCAGCTGTACTTGCCGGCGCCCGCGGCGGCCTTGCGCGTCGTCGGTGCACCCGAGCGCCTGTCGGATTGGTTGACCAACGGGTCGAGAGCGGGCCGAGTTGCTTGCATCGAATACGAACCTAACTCAACTGCAGCGGAATCCCCAGACACCACGCCCGAGCCGGTGTCTAACCGAGTCGAGTTGTCACCCCCACTGCTCGAGGACTTCGTGACCCCGGCGGACGACTCCGGCACGACGAGCTCCGCGCCGTGCAGCGCTGCGCTGGCAGACGCGGTCTCGCCGCTGGAACAGGCAGACCACAACCCACCCAGCCCCACGGCAGAACAGTTGCAACGCTGCGCCGCATGGTCGGCGCAATTGCAAAATATGTCGGGCCCCAAGGTGCACAGCAGTGTGGAAAGGGCCTTCGTTACGGCATACTTGCCCCTGAGCCGCGAGGTCGCCGCCGGCCGAGCTCCCGAGGCGGCGCAATTGGCGGCACAGGCCTGGGCGGAAGGTTTTGCCCAAAGTTACGCCTCGGCTTTCAAGCACCTTGGCTCTCGAACCACGCGACCGAGGATGGTCAAGGACGTAGTTGAAATCGCAGTGCGCTGGCTAGGCCAGCACCACGCCCGGCAGTGTCAGTTGCTGCTCGTCGACGGAATGCGTTTTGACCTGGCGCAACGACTGAACGAGGAGATCGAGCGCCGCGTGCCGGGAAACGCAGTGTGCAGAGACCAGGCGCTGTTGTGGGCTGCACTGCCGAGCAACGCCGAAGCGCAAGGGATTGGCGAATCCGGCTCTGGGCGCGTGACGCGTTCTCTTAGATCGAAACCGGGGACGGCGAGCCCTGGGACGGGCACCCCCGGCGTTGAGAATGTCCGGCTAGGCACGCGCGAGCTGTTTAGGCTCGACCAGATTGCTGGCGATTTGACCCAGCCGGGCGAAGCAGAGAGTCTGCGGCTGCAGCGCCTTGCGAACACGCTGGCCGATAGCATCGTGCCGTGGATGCTCGAGCAACCTCCCGAGACCCTCGTCGTCGTGTTCGGCGACCACGGATTTTATTGGCAAGCAACTCCGCAGGGGACGAGCTCGGCTCAGTGTGGGGGCGCATTGCCGGAGCAGGTGTTGGTATCGGCCTCAGCCTGGCTCATGAGCGAAGCCCGCGCCAAGGCCCGCCTCGCTCCTGGCATTCACTGATGCTTTAGCTCTGGTTATTGGTGCCGCCAGGCCCGGGTACCAATGGATTTTGTTCGCGCTCGAGGTATCGAAACACTGTCCTTGGATCGACCCCGAGGTCACGCGCAGTTTGCGTGCGATTACCGTTGTTACGCTCGAGCACTTCAAACACGTAACGTCGCTGAAAGTCTTCCTTCGCCTTCTCCAGGGGGACGATGGCCGGCTGATTAGCAGCCCCGAGATCGAGATCATCAGGACCGATCAAATGGTCGTCACACAAGACGAGCGCCTTTTTTAAGCGATTCTCGAGCTGGCGAATGTTGCCCGGCCAATCATATTTGCGAATTGCGACCAGCGCGTTCGGAGCGAAACCATTGATGGAGCTATTGGCTTCGTCGGCGTGTTTACTGAGCAGTGCCTTGGCGATGATGAGCACGTCCTCACCTCGCTCACGCAGGGGCGGCAGCCAGAGGTTGACCACGTTGAGGCGATAATAGAGATCCTCGCGAAATTCCCCGCTCTTGATCATCACGTCCAGATCGCGATTTGTGGCGGCGACGATGCGAATGTCCAGCTTCTCGGGCCGACTGTCGCCGACGCGAAAGACGATGCGCTCCTGAATGGCGCGCAGTAACTTCACCTGCAAGGCCGGAGTCAATTCCCCCACCTCATCCAGGAACAGCGTGCCGTGGTTGGCCTGTTGGAAGCGCCCTGGCCGACTTGCTACCGCGCCCGTAAAAGCGCCTTTGACGTGGCCAAACATCTCGCTTTCCATGAGATTCTCCGGGATGGCCCCGCAGTTGACGGTCACGAACGGACCATCGGCTCGGTTGCTCAGGCGGTGAAGCTCACGCGCAATCAGCTCCTTGCCTGTGCCCGTTTCGCCCGTGATGAGCACGTTGATATCGGTGCCGGCCACCTTTTGGAGCTTCCGAAACACTTCGAGCATGGACGGGCAAGCGCCGATAATCTCGCCCAACCGTTGATCCTTGAGCTCGGCGGACAATTTCTCTTTGTCGGCACGCAGCGCCGACAGCAGCATCGCATTCTGAAGCAACAACGATGCCTGCCCAGCGAATACTGTCAGAATTTCCAGCTGGCGTCGGCCAAACAGGTGAGCCACCTCGTCGTTGCCCACGTATAACACCCCCATTACTTCGCCTTGATTCAACAGCGGCGCGCACATGACGCTCGAGAGCTTCAGCGCAACGACGCTGTCACTGCTACCGAAGATGGTGTGATTCATCGCATCGCTCACGATTAGAGGAAGCTTCTTCTCGACCACGTGGCGAACGATGCTGTCGCTGATGCCGTCCTCCCCTTCGATCACCTCACGCTTCACGTTGCGCGCCGCGCGCACGCGAAGAGGCGCTTCCTCTCCGTCGGCGGGATCCACCAGGAGCAATGCACCACGCCGGGCCGAAGTGACCTCGATGACGCCGTCGAGCAGGGCCTCTAGCAACTCATCGAGCGATTGTAGAGTCATCAGTCGCTCGCTAAATTCAAACAGCTTACGCAGGCTCGCCAGCTCTCGGCTCAAGCTCTGAGCTGTGTCGTCGTGCCCAACTTCCGACAGCTCACTGAAAATGCTGAAAACGAGCTCGACGGAGCCCAACATGATTCGGTCGCCGTTGACCAGCCGCGCGCGGCGCTTCTTCTTGCCGTTGATGCTGATCTCGGCGTCGCTATCCAGCTCTTCAATTTGAAAATCACGGCCGTTGAACACGATCTGTGCGTGGTGTTCCAGAACGCGAGCTCCAGATAGCGCGACATCGTTCCCCGAGCCGCGCCCCACCACCGTCAGCGCTTTGTGAATCGGAAGTAGCTTCGGCTCTCCCTCAGCCGAGAAGTACCTCAAGGTCGCCATTCACGGCCACGTTACCGCTGGACTGGACAAAAATGCACAAAAGCTTACCCACTTTAGGCGCGCGGTGGCCGGCGGGCCGCCGGAGCCGCCCCGAGCGAGATGCTCTCGGGTGACAGCCTTCCACCACTTTTACCTACTCCCGCTTGAGCGAGCGACGGAGCAGGTCATCGACCGCATCTCCGGGTCGCTTGCCCTCGTACAGGACCTGACAGACCTGGTAGCAGATAGGTAGATCCACTCCGAGTGACCGCGCCAGATCATCGGCGCTGCGGGCCGTCGTTACCCCCTCGGCGACGTGACCGAGCGAGCTGAGCACCTGAGCCAGGGGTTTGCCACGCCCGAGTTCGAAACCCACGGTCCGGTTACGAGACAAGTCTCCCGTACAAGTGAGCACCAGATCGCCAAGGCCCGCAAGCCCAGCCACGGTTGCCGCCTGCCCACCCTTGGCGACCGCCAGTCGAGCGATCTCGGAGATGCCCCGAGTGATCAGCGCTGCACGCGCATTATGCCCTAGCCCCAAGCCGTCGCTCGCCCCGACCGCGATCGCAATCACGTTCTTCAGTGCCCCGGCGATCTGAACCCCGACCGGATCTGAGCTCGCATACACGCGCAGACGACCCACCGAGAACACCCTTTGCACCGCCTCCGCCTGAGCGTCGTCGTGCGATGCGGCGACCACATTGGTGGGCTGCCCCAGCGCTACCTCTCGCGCAAAACTGGGACCCGAAAGGACCACCATCGGCCGCTTCAGCCGCGTACCCAAAACCTGCTGCGCGACCTCTGTGGTCGTGAGCAACGTGTCGTTCTCTATGCCCTTGGCGGCGGTCACCAGCGTCGCATCCGACGGCCAGCCCGAAGCGGCGCGCCCGAGCAGCTCTCGAATGGTGTGACACGGAACGGCGAGCACGATGGTGCGGGCTTGCGCGAGCACCCCTTCGAGCCCAGCGCTCACCCGGACACCCTGCGCGAGCTTCACACCCGGCAAGAGTGGGTTGTCGCGTGTCTTGCCGAGCGCCTCGGCAAGCTCGGGACGCCTTGCCCAAAGGCTGACCGCCCTGCCATGTGAGGCCAAGTGATGAGCCAATGCCGTCCCCCAAGCACCAGCGCCGATGACGGCTATCGGATCCAAATCAGCCCCCGATCTGCGTTGGACGGGAGCCCCTCACCCGCTTCATCGGCACCCCGCGTGGGCCAGCAGGTCCCGCCGCCCCGGCGCCAGAGCACTGAAACGCGCCGCGTCGCAGTCGTTTTCATTCAAAAATGTCTGTTGCGTGTGGAAGGCGCTGTCAACCATTGACTATACCTCGCTGCGTGAAAACACTGCGCTTGAAGGGTCGTGGGCAGCCACTCCGCCGGCAACCAGTCAGCGCCTGGGGGGCAGGTGTAAAGCGCGCTTTCGCCTTGGCTCGTTCCAGCGTGCTCTGCCTGCTCGGCACCTCGATGGCGCTCGGTTGCGGAAACAACGAGGCGCTTGGCGTCAGCGCTCTTTCAGTGGTGAGCGCAGGGGTGATCAACGATCCTTCCAATAAGTCACTGCGTTTCGACCTACTAAAGTTCGGCCTCGATCGCTTCTGCGTGGAGATGCGCAGGCGCGGCGCCCCCATCAAGCTCAGCGATCACGAACCGGTGCTCGGACGTTTTTTTGCGGATGACTGCCACGCGCAAGTGATTGATCACACGGATCGTCAGAGCGTGGTCGTGCGTTACTCGGGCAGAGGTTACGGGTGGACCAACCTGACGGAACGTTTGGGCTTTTCGAGTACGGGACTGGTCGAGTACGCCGCCGACTTCCAGCAGCACGCCGACAGCATGTACATCTACTTCCGCCCGCGCAGCGTTGGCGGGGCGACCTTTCAGACCTTGCTCATCGAGTCTGCGTTGGCCCAGGTCGGCCTCGGATTGTCTGGAGTTGATGCCGAGGCCATCGGCAAGGACATCATCACGCGGCAACTGCAACGCGGCTTTACGGTGATTCGGCATTCTGCTCGTGGTGACGTGGAGTTCAGCCCTGGCCTGATCCCGGTTGGGCAGCGGCCGTTCAGGCCTTTCCAGGTGGTCAACTCCGACAAGCTGACGCTGGATAATGATAGGACCGAGGTCCATGCCGGCCAACAGGACTTCATCGGCGGCCTGTACGTTGCTGACGACCAACGGCGGCTCTCCCTGAATTTGAATCTCGACGGCGCACCGGCAGCTGACGTGTTCGTGGTGCCGGACGCCGAGGGACAGCTCATGGTCCAGGCTTACGTAACGGAACGTGGCGGGGCGCGCCTGCCGCGGGCGCCGCTGCTCGAGGCCGAGCTCAGAGCCAGAGAGCCGCTGCGATTAGAGCTCAACGTCCCGGCCGGCAACTACTACCTGTTGTTGGATCACAGCCCCGCCGCTGGCCGCTCAAACCCTGTTCCCGGCCAACAGGCGGCCAAAATAGACTACTTGATTCAGCTGGGGGAGCGGTAGGGCAAGGCTACCCTGACCGGTTGCCCAGGGCGTCATGGGCGAGTAAGAAGGCAACCACTCTCAATTGGTGCCTTCGTCCTCATTCAACCGAACCGAGCCCTTGCGGTATTTGTTCTGGGGCTTCTGGTTCTTGGTAGTGCCAGCCGCCCTGGCGTACGGGCTGATCATTTGGCTGAGCGCCAACCAAATCCCGGGGCCCCTGGATGAGGCCGCGCGAGATCAGAGTGTGCCCGCAGGAATCGTCGCGTTCACCCTGTTTGAAGGCCTGCTCTGGTACTACCGCCACCGCCTACCCTTTTCAGCGCCCTTCTCATGGGGCGGTAGGATTGGGCTGCCAACTGATCTTCGCAAGGAATATGAGTCCGCGGCACATTTGGTTGATGATGCCGAGCGCATCATCGGCAAACATCAACGCGACATCGGGGCCAAGCTCGGCGAGCCAGCGCTCCAGCAGCTTCGCGAGAAGGTGTCAGACCTCTCGGGTGCGCTAAAGACCGACCCGTTCGACCGGGAGCACTTTGCCCGAGCGTTCGCGGCGGCCTCGGAGCAGGTGACTCACCAGCTCGCGCCGTGGCGCAAAGGGGAGCTGCGCGAGTACGCGGAGTCGATTGGGGTAGCCATCTTGGTCGCGCTGCTCTTGCGTGCGGTGGTTGTCGAGGCGTTCAAGATTCCGAGTGGATCGATGAAGCCGACACTGCAGATCGGCGATCATATTTTTGTCAGCAAGTTCGCGTACGGCCCCAAGCTGCCGCTGTTGAACACCCGAATTTTCGAGAAGCTGCCGCCCCGTCGGGGCGACGTCATCGTCTTCGAGTATCCCGATCCCAATCTGGTCAACGAACGCCAGGACTTCATCAAACGCGTGATCGCGATTCCCGGTGATGTTCTGGAGGTCGACTCCGGACATCCCATCATCAACGGCTGGAGAGTGCCGAGCTGCCGCGTCGGCAAATACACCGATAACGACGGTGCCGGCTTCAGTCGGCACAGCGGCGAGCTATATGTGGAGTTCCTGGAGGACACGGTCTACCTGGCGCTTTACGAGGACCACCACGGGCCCCAACGCCAGGGGCCGTACGAGATACAGCCGGGGGAAGTTTGGGTGCTGGGCGACAACCGTCACAACAGTCTCGATTCGCGCGCCTGGCAGGGCAGCCGGGGGCGAATGGGGGCAGGAGTACCCTTCGCGAACATCAAGGGCCGAGCCATGATCGTTTGGTTTCCTGCGAGCCGGATGCTGGTCAACGTCATGGGGAAACCCCTCTTGCCGAATGGAGCGCCCCCCGAGCTGGTTTCAAAAATCGACCGTTGCTTGGCCGAGCGCCCTCGGGCATCAGACACCGTTCCGCCGCCGCCGAGTCCAGGGCACTCTGGCGGCATTTCGTCCGGGCGTTGATGCTCCCTCCCTAACCGGGGCACATCGGCAAGCTACGTTGCCGAGGGCCGCCCACGCAGCTGAATGCCGAGCTGAAGCCGCAGGTGGCGGGCGTCCGTCGCGATCTTCCAAGCCCAAACTAGCGTGACGATCCAGACGATGAAGACCATCAAGCCCCCGATTTGAAACCAGGGTGGACCGACCTGTAGCTTTAGGGCCACGGCGTACCAGCCGAGGCTCAAGATGACCTTGGCAGCGCAGGCCAGGGCGATTTGGTGGTAGGCGCGCAGCGCCAGCGAGCGCCATTCCTCAAAGCGAGCGCGCGGCACCTCGGAATGCTGCCCATGATCAGCGGTCCTGACCTCGATGCGGCGCATCATGACCAATGACAGGAGGAGCGCTGCCAGAATGTCGTCAATCTTGATTTCCACGCGATCTTCTGGGACTCCAGGCCTGAAAACGGGGCCTTCGCCGACTGGAGATGGGCCTCGGGGCACTGAGGGGTACTCACTGGCCGCGGGGTTGGCAAGCCCACTCCAAGGTCGAAGCGTACCCTTTCGAGACAGGAGGGCCTAAAGGTGGGATAAGCTGTCTGAGCTGTCGCCCGCACCACTGCCGCACGAATTTAGGCCGGGACAATTAGGCCGGGACACGGCGACGGACGAGAAATGCAGCACACTTTGCCCAGTTGGGCTTTGTGGTTAAATCAGGCAAGCCCCCGTTTCGGGTAATCCGAACAACACCTCCCACGAGAGCATGAGCAGCCCCGAGGCCAACCTTAATGCGCTAGCCAGCGACTTCGATCCTTCCCACCTGAGAGGAACGAAGCTCGGGCGCTACGAGCTCTTGGCCGCCATTGGCAAGGGCGGAATGGCGAGTGTGTGGGTCGCGCGCGATACCAGCGGCAAGCAAACGAGGCCGGTGGCGGTCAAGGTCATCCGAGAGGAGCTCGCTCGCGATCCGAAGGCTCGGACGATGTTCCTCGTCGAGGGTGCAGTGGTGGCCGGCATCCGCCACCCCCACGTGGTGCGAGTGTTCGAGGTCAGTCAGTCCTCCGGAATACTGTACATGGTGATGGAGTGGGTGGAAGGGGCCGCACTACATGCGTTGATCTCGGAGGCAAACAAGCGGAAAGCCATTCCCGCGGAACACGCGGTCCGTTTGATCGCAGACACCGCCGGTGGGCTACATGCTGCTCACGAAATGAAAGACCAGAAGGGGGTTCCACGCAACCTCGTCCACTGCGACATGTCCCCGCAGAACATCCTCGTTGGGCTCGACGGGACCGTCAAGCTGGTAGATTTCGGCGTCGCGAGCACCGTGGGCCGTCTGGGCAGCGACAGCATCCCCTTCGTGCGGGGCAAAGTTGGCTATATGTCCCCGGAGCAGACTCGGGCAGATGTGCTCGACCGTCGTAGCGACATTTTCTCGCTGGGCATCGTGTTGTTCGAGCTCACGACCGGCTTCCGGCTGTTCCGTGGCAAGGACAGCCGACACACTATCGAGCTGGTTCGACAGGCTCGGATTCCTCGTCCGACGCAGATCATGAACGGGTACCCGAAAGAGCTCGAGGCGGTGGTGTTGAAGGCGCTGCAACGCGACTTGGCCCTGCGCTTTCAGTCGGCTGAGGAATTCAAGAATGCGCTCGAGCAGTACCTGCGAAGCGAGAGGATCGTGGTGGCGCCGGCCGGCATAGGCGGGCTGGTCAATCGCGTGCTCGGCGGACGTATCGAGCACCACCGAACCCTGATTCGGGAGGCGGTAGCCGCGCTGGACGCCGGACCCGAGGCACGAGAGCGCTGGCTGGCGGTGCCACAGGCGCTGCCCCCCAAGGCCCCGACCACCACCTCGACCACGACCTCCACTTCGGCGGTGCCCAGGCCCAGCCTGCCCCCCCCGCCCGCCCCCGTCAAACGCCCACTCATGTCCCGGAGCCAGCTGAACTGGACGCTATGGCTCATGTTTATGGCCGTGCTCAGCGTGTTCGCCTGGT
>JANOIG010000070.1:0-19442 GCA_031407405.1 Deltaproteobacteria bacterium | reverse complement strand
GAGACCATCGAGGGTGAGGGGGAAGTGGTGCGGGTGGAGCGAAACCCCTCCGGGATGGGCGTCGTGTTCCGAAAGCTGGGGCACTATTCGCAGACCCTGGTAGAGAAGCTCCTGACCCAGGCGCGAATCGATACCTGACCGCGCCCCGTGGTCCGCCGGCCGGCACTGCGGGCTTGCCCTTCCCCGAACGCTCGACTATCTCCGGGGCATGTTTCTGCCGATTGCCAAGCGCTCTCGCCGTACCAATGCCCGCCTCGGTGGCCGTCTCAAGGCCAAGTTCAAGGCCAAGAACAAGCGCCGGCATCGTCGGCTCGCTCGTCACGAGCAGTGAGGTCGCGGCGTCGCGCCGCATCGAGCTGGATCGGCTAGGGTTTTCGGCACGCGCGGGCGCGCACTGATCATGGTTTCGGCACGCGTAGGCGCGCGCTGATCATCAAGCTGCCGCTCAGCAGGTACATCAAGACGAGCGGGTGGAAGGCGGCGGGTCCGAGCTGAAGCTCGCCGAATGGCAGTTGCTCTTGCAGCCGCCCTGCCCCGACCAGGCTGGCGAGCACCGCGACCAGCACCAGGCTGGTGGGAATGGGCGTACCCTCGAAGTAGCGGACTTTGCCGCTGCTGTCGGAGAGGGAGCTCGCCGTCACGTTGTACCGCGCCAGCCGGCTCAGACCGCAGCACACGAAGTACGCGAGCACGATCCAGTCCCAGCCGCCGTTCATGCCCATGGCGAACGCGAGCGTGGCCGGCGCAACCCCGAACGAGATCAGATCCGCGAGCGAGTCGAGATCTCCACCGAGCGTGCTCGAGCGAGCGCTCCGGCGCGCCACGCGGCCATCGAGAAAGTCCGCAAACGCAGCCACGCCGATCAGCGCGACGGCGGCCCACAAGTAGCCGCGCTGCCCGGCTCTCGCGTACTCGACGCTGGAGAAGACGGCGGAGATACCGCTGGCGGCGTTCGAGAGCGTGATGAAATCGGCGAGCGTGAAGCTTCGCACCAGGCTGAAGTGCGGGGGTCGAGAGCTCCGCTCTCGCGGATTGCCGTGCGTCACGCTCATTCCGCGGGACCCTTTCTTACCAAGGATCGGAGCCCGGGGCGTTAGCCGCCGCGCTTGAGCTCGGTCAGCACGAGCTTGCTGACGGCTTTTAGAGTTTCGAACACACCCTGACCCGTGCGCGCGCTGGCTTCATAGTCCAGCACACCAATGGGATTGAGCAGCTGACGCAGCTCTTCCAGGGGCAGCGCGTTGGGTAAATCACGCTTGTTATACTGGATCACGTACGGCATTTTTTCGAGCGAGTAACCGTGCTCGGCCAGATTGGTGCGCAGGTTGTCGAGGCTTTCCTGGTTGGCCTCGAGCCGCTCGAGCTGCGAGTCGGCGACGAAAATGACCCCATCCACACCCTTCAGGATCAGCTTTCGGCTGGCGTCGTAGAAGACCTGCCCGGGCACGGTGTACAGGTGGAAACGCGTCTTGAAGCCGCGGATTTCACCCAAGCTCAGCGGCAAAAAGTCGAAGAACAGCGTGCGCTCGGTCTCCGTCGCCAGGCTGATCATCTTGCCTTTGGCTTCGGGATTCGTGCGCTTGTAGATGTACTGCAGGTTGGTGGTTTTGCCGCACAGCCCGGGCCCATAGTAGACGATCTTACAGTTGATCTCTCGGGCCATGTAGTTGATGAAGCTCACAGCACCGGTCCTAATCGTTAAACAGGTTATCGATGTCGTCGTCGGTGATCTCGGCAAACGGAGAGTCATGCCCGGGAGTGAGCGCCTTCTTCGTTACGGCCTCAAACACGCGGTTCAGCTCATCCGTCGCTCGACGCACCCGCAAGCGCACGAGGCCCAGGCTGGATTCGGAGTCGAAGATCACGACGAGGATGACGCGATTACCCACCAGCTGGATGTGAATGTTCGCGTTTTCGCCCTCGTGAAACTGTGTCGCAAACTCCTGCTCACGCAGTAGCTTGGCGATGCCCCCCGTTGCCGCGATGTTACCGGCGGTCAGTGAAGCGAGCGAGGTAGTGTCGATATTGCCGACCTCGCCGCTCGCGGCGATCAGCTGACCGTTCTTGTCGACGATGAAGACGACTTTGGCGTTCGCTTCCCTCACCAGGCGGTCTACGACCGCCTGGATCTGGTTGAACTCCTCTTCGTACATCACCATTCCAGGGTTAGCCAACGTGAGCCTCCGTGCATTGCGGCTGAGCGCTGCCAGACTTCGACGCCTGCGGCAAGGCAGGCACGCAGCCGGCCACAAGCGAAGGGAGCCTGTCAAGTTTCCCTAAAGCGCGAATCACCCAGTGTAGGTTCGTCACGCTCGCGCCAGCGGAGAGCATGCATAAACCCAGGCCTGGTTTAACGCCAGGAAGAACCGCCCGCGTCTTTCGATCCGCGAGGCGGTAGCGAGCAGCCGCTGCGGCCCCGGAGACCTGCCCTTTTAGCGTTTTCATGCTTCCTGTTTCGTCGAGTTCGCGCAACAAGGGAACCTGTGGGCCTGATTCGAAGGCGTGCGAACAGCCGGTGGCTGGTACCGCTACTAACGGCCGTGCTGGCGCTGTGGGTAAGCGCCGGGTCCGCCCAGGCAGCGAAAGACGAGGCGGACAGCGGCTTCGGCGGTGGGGCGTTTTTCCACCCTGATTTGGAGCGGGCGGCCGCGGAGTGGTCACAGGTGTCAGGTGCAGCGGCGTATACGGCGCTGCGCGACGTCTGGCAACATTGGGATCGAGCGGACCCGGCCCAGGTGGAGGAAGTGCTGCGCGAAGCCAGCCAGAGCCCAAAGCTCTCCCCTCCGCTGCGCGCGTATGCCGAGCTGCTGGTCGCTTATGCAAGGTTGCGCCGAGGTGACGGCCATGGCGCCCAGCGCCGCATCGCGGCGTTGGCTTATGTAGACCAGTGGCTACTCTTGGGTCCCTTCGATAATACCGGCAAGACAGGTTTCGAAACCTCGCAGGGGCCCGAGGCCGAAATGAAGGAGGCCATTGCCTGGGGTCGCGCCTACTCGGGAAAGGATGGGCGCCAGGTGCGTTGGCGTGCAGCGCCGGCGGCGGCGTTTCCTTATGGTTGGGTGGACGCGGGCTCGCTATTTCGACCCAAGCATCCCATCTGTGCCTTTTTTTCCAGCCACATAAGCCAGCCGAGCCTGCTCGTTCGCCGCCCCATCAGCCTTTGGGTGGGCGCTCGCGGCGCCTTTCGTCTGTTTTGGAATGGCAGTGAGCGCCTGTCGGATCCGGCTTATCGAGGGCATGACTTCGATCGGCGGGCAGCAACGGTCTGGCTGGAGCCCGGAGAGAACCGCTTGGTGGTCAAGGTGTGCACCGAAGACGCCTCCCCGATGCTGTCGCTCCGGCTTGCGGACCCGAGCGGCGCACCGGACGCCACGCTCCGTTGGAGAGCGGAGCCGGGCGTGCCTGCCAGCTCCGAAACTCCGTCCACCGCCGCGCCTGCCCAGCGCAGCGTCGGGCCGCTGCAATGGTTCGAACGTCAGACCCAGGGCCCGGCAGCGTCGCCCGCGCTTCGCGAAGCGTTTGCGCGTTATCTCGCGGTCTCGGACGGAGACGACCCCGCGCTGCATCAGGCCCGGGACCTGGCCTACGCCGCCGCCGCAACACCTACCGTTCCGCGGCTGTTGCTCGCCGCCGAGCTGGCCGAGGATCGGAATGATCGTGCCCGCTGGATCGGGCGGGCGCGCGCTGAGCTGCCGCGTTCGCCGCCCGGCCGGCTGCGGCGTGACCTGATCGCGGTGCTGCTCGCCGAGGCGGCCTGGTTCGAGCAAGGCCTGAGCCCGCACGAGGCCCTGCCCTTGTACGAGCAGGTGCTCGCGCTCGATCCTGAGAACCTGCGTGGCCTATCGGGTAAGGCGCGCCTGTACGCTGCGGCGGGCCTCGAGCATAGCGCGTTGGCGCTGGTCGAGGCCGCAGTCGGGCAGAGCCCTCGGGGCGTCGGGCTGCTCAACATGTACACCTCTGGCCTCGCTGAGCTCGGTCACAAGGAGGAAGCCCGCGCCGCTCTGTCGCAGTACTCGGCGTTGCGCTTTGATGACCATGGGCCCATCGTCGACAACATCGAGCTCGCGGTGCAGCAGCGCCGGAGGCACATCGCCGAACATTGGGTGGATCGGCTCTTGATGTTGTCGCCCGATAGCTCTTGGGCGAATGGCGTCGCGGCTCGCACGTATCGAGCCTTCAAGACCCCGGAGCGGGCGCTCGGGAGCTATCAGCGGGCGCTCGGGCTTGCGCCGGACGACGTCGATGTGCTGCGCGAGCTGGCGGACCTGCATGGTGAGCTCGGGCAGACCGATGAGCAGCTCGAGCTCTTGCGCCGCGTGCTCCGCCTCTCCCCTCAAGACAACGACGTGCGTCAGTATGTCGAAGCGCTCGAACCTTCGGTGCAGCGGGCAGATGAAGCTTACGCCTGGGCGCCGGAGCGTTTCCTCGACAAGCGCCTCGATCCGCCCACTGGCTTTCATCGCCGTACCCTGCTCGATTTGACCGTGACGCAAGTGTATGAAAATGGCCTTGCGGGGCAGTTCCGTCAGATCGTGTTTCAACCGCTGACCGACGCGGGGGCGGCGCTCGGTCGCCAATACTCGTTCTCTTTCCAGGCGGACCGGCAGCGCGCGGCGCTACGCGGCGCCCGCGTGTATCGCGCGGCGGGCGGCGTGGACGAAGCCATCGAGACTGGAGAGGGGCCCGCGGACAACCCCGCCTTGTCGATGTATACGTCGGCCCGGACGGTCTATGTGCAGTTTCCGCGGCTCGAGGTCGGTGACGTGGTCGAGCTCAAGTACCGCATCGATGACGTGGGCGATCGGGGTGAGTTTGCCGGCTATTTCGGCGAATTGCAGTACCTGCAATCCGAGGCGCCGATTGGTCACGCCGAGTATGTCGTCATCACGCCCAAGGACCGGCGCCTGTACGTCGACGCGCAACGCATTCCTGGCCTTGAGCAAAGCGTGGAGGTGCGCGGCGCCGAACGCGTGCACATCTTCCGAGCGGAGTCTCTGGCCGGCGTCAGCCCTGAGCCGTCCATGCCGCCCTGGTCGGAGGTGCTTGGCTTCGTCCATGTGTCGACGTACCCGTCTTACCGGGAGCTCGGCGGGTGGTACTGGGGGCTCAGCCGCGACCAGCTCGAGCTCGACAGCGCCACGCGTGAGCTCACGCACAGCATCACAGCGGGCGCGACCAGCGTCCGAGACAAGGTCGAGGCGGTCTACGACTGGGTCGTCAAGAACACGCGCTACGTGGCGCTGGAGTTTGGGATCTACGGCTACAAGCCCAGGCGATCGGTGCAGACCGTGTCGCGCGGCTGGGGCGACTGCAAGGACAAGGCCGCGGTGATCGTGGCGATGCTGGCGGAGCTCGATATCGACGCCACGATGGTGCTGGTTCGGACGGGACATCGGGGGCGCTTTCGCTCAGAAGTGGCGAGCCTGGCCCCGTTCGATCATGCCATTGCTTATGTGCCGGAGCTCGATCTGTATCTGGACGGCACGGCCGAGTACTCGGGGTCGCGCGAGTTGCCCGCGATGGATCAAGGCGCGCTCGGCCTGTTGGTGAACGCGGGTTCCGCCAAGATGGTCACCCTGCCCGATCATGACCCGGAGGCTCACGTCAAACGCCGGCAGGTCGAGGTGCGTCTCGCTCCGAGCGGCCTGGCCGAGCTCACACTCGACTATGAAACGACCGGTCCGAGCGCGGCGGCTTGGCGGCAACGCTATTCCGGAGAAGCGACCCGGCGTGCCCGCGTGCTCGAGGATCTGGGCAGTGAGTTTCCCGGCCTGGAAATTCCGGAGGCCGGCATTCGCATGAACGACTTGTCGGATTTCGAGCAGCCCGTATCTGTACACGTACAGGCCCGCGTACCGCGGCTGTTGCGCGAAGAGGGGGGCACGTTCAGCTTGCCGGTGACTCTCAACGAGCGCTTGGCGCCGGCTTACGCCGGCGCGCCGCGGCGCCGGCTCGAGCTGCACATCGGCGCTTTCGCCACGCTCGATGAAACTTACGCGGTGCAGGTGCCCCCAGGATATGCCGTGCTGAGCACGCCAGCGCCGGCGCAGGTCGAGTCCCCTTTTGGCCGCTACTCGGTGGCGGTGACCGAGGAGGCCGGCAAAGTGGTCGTGCGAAGCCGGCTCGCGCTGCTCGTGTCGCGCGTGAGCCCGGAACGCTACGCGGAGTTTCGGCGCTTTTGCCACGCCGCCGATGCGGCCTTCGAACAGCGGCTAGTGCTCGGAGCGCGAGCCAAGTGAAGCGTCTCAGCGGTGTTTGCGCTGCGGTCTTGGCGGGGCTGCTCGGCGCGTGCGGGCCCCGCTTGGGTGGGCCTGCTCTTGGGTCGGTCGCGGAGCTGCGCGAGTCGAGCCGGGACAGCACTGACGACGAGACGCTGGCGCGCTGGTTACTGGCGGAGCTGGTGTCGCCTGGGGGCACAGCCAAGCGAGCGCTGCAGGCGCGTGAACGTCTCGATGCGCGAGCTTCCGAGCATTACTTGGCGCATCTGGCGCGCGGCCTCGACGACAGTTGGCACGGTCGCTTGGAGAAGGCACCGCTGCATTTCTTGGCGGCGCTCGAGGGAGCGCGCACCCAAGATTCAGCTCGAGCACGCTTGGTGGCCTGGTTCGCGGCCACTCAGGCGGCGGCGCTCGCGGCTCATGCGCGTGGCTCGTGGTCGGTCTTGCAACCGCGCGTCGAGGCGCTGATTGAGCGGCCCGAGGGCATTGGTTGGCGGGCGCGGGCTCACTTGGTGCAATGGTGGCTGGACGAGACGACGCGGGTCGCAGAGGCGATCGCGGATCACTCGGTGGAACGGCTGGGGTGTGTGACCGCCCTGCGTTTGGCAGGGCCGTTCGGCACGCCGGCACCGGTACATCTGCACCGGCGCTTCCCGCCCGAAGCACCCGGGCCATGGCCGGTGCGCTGGGCCGCCGACGCGGGGAGCGGTATCGCGGCCAAGGTGCTCGAGAGCACCGCCAGGGGCTGCGAGGTGGTCGCGGACGAGGCGGTCGCGGCGGGCGTCTTTTATGCGGAATCGTACCTAGATCTGAGCGAGGCCGCCGACGTGATTCTGGCGGCCCAGGGTGCGCTCGCGCTGTGGGTGGACGATCGGCTCGTGCTCGATCGCGATCCACGACAGTGGGGGGTCTGGCCACAGTTTGGCGTGCAGGTGCGCCTGTCCGCGGGCAGGCACAGGATCCTCGCTCGGCTCTCCGAGGCTCGCACCCTCTTGCGCGCCATGCGTCCAGATGGCACGCCCCTGGCCGCGACGGCCAGCATCGACGCGGCCGCCCCTTACGCGTTGCACGCTCCAGAGCTGCTCACCGACCCCAATGACTTGATGCAGCTCATCGGCCCCCAGGGGGTGCGCGGAGCCCCCGAGGATGAGCTGCGTTTCGTGGCGGCTCAGCTCGCGCATCTCGAGGGTGAGGATGACATCGCCTCCGTGCTGATGCAGCCGTTGACCGACCCGCTGGCAGAGGCCACGGGTCCAAGCTTGCTGAGCCTCGGCGATTGGGCGGGGGGTGACCCCATACTGGCGCGCGCGGAGGCCAGTGATCGCGCGCGGGTCTTGTACGAAGCGGCGATCGCGAAGGATCCGGAGCTGTGGCGCGCACATCTGGGGCTGAGCCTGAACAAGGCCAACGCGGGCAGCATGGTGGACGCGGTAGCTCCGCTGCGAGCGCTGACCCGGCGCTTCCCGGGGGTGCCTGCGGTCTGGACCGCGCTCGGCGTGGTGTTGGGGCGGTTGGGATGGGAGCCCGAACGGCGGCGGGTGGTGCTGGAGATGGCCGAGCGCTTCGCCGATCCGGGCGCGCTCGAGGCCGCGATCGCCATCCATGAGCAACGCGGGGATGACTCACAGGCGCAGGAGCTACGTCGGCGCCTGCGCGCGCTGGATGCCGGCAATGAGCTGGGTCTGGTCCGGGAGCTCGAGCGCCGCGACTATGCCGCGGCGCTGGTGGAGCTCGAACGGCTGGAAGCGCGGCAGCCGTTTCGGCACGCGGAGTTCGCTCGAAGGCGTCTGGAGATTCGGCTTCAATCGGGGGATCGCAGCGCCTGGGATGCGCTGCTCGTGAGCGCAGTCGCTGAAAACCCTGAAAACGGCAACGCGCGCCTGGCGTTGGCTGATGCGCGCTGGGCCACCGGAGATGTCGACGCGCTGCACGTCGGCCTGGCCGAGGCCACTATGGCGGGCGCAAATACCCGCGGGCTCGAGCAGGCCATCGACGCGGTCGAGGCACGCAGCGACTTTGCGCCGCTACGCCTCGACGGGCCGGAGCTGATCCGGGCGTACGAGGCGACGGACCGGCACCAGTCCGCCACCGCCGCGCGGGTGCTCGACTACGCCGCGGTCTGGGTGCACTCCGACGGTTCCAGCCGCATGCTGGAGCATGAAATTGTCAGGATTCAGAGCGCGGAGGCCATCAGCAAGTTCGCCGAGCATCGCAAGCTCGCCGGGTTGGTGCTGAACATGCGCGTCATCAAACGTGACGGGCGCAGGCTGGAGCCGGAGCAGGTCGCGGGTAAACCGACGGTGACGTTTCCGCATCTCGAAGTGGGCGACTACATCGAAACGGAGCACGTGCAGGGGTTCGCGGCGACCGAGCACGGGCAATACTACGCGGGGTTGCGCTGGTTTTTTCGTGAAGAGGACGTGGCCTACGCGCGCAGCGAGTTCGTGTTGATCGCGCCCAAACACCGCCCGCTCGACCTGGAAATCACGGGCGAGGTGCCGCCACCGGAAGTCACGGAGGACGGCATGTTCGTGACCCGGCGTTGGCGTGTGCAAACCAGCCCGGCTGCGCCCGTCGAACCGCTCAGCCCACCCGTTCAGGAGTTTCTGCCCAGCGTACGCGTGGCCTGGGGCAATGGGCTCGAGCGGCGTCTGCGCGTGCTCTCAGAACAGGTCGCCGACACGTTGCCCATCGACCCACGCATCGCCGAGCTGGCCATGAGCGTCGTCCGGCCGCTGCCCGAGTCCCAGCCGCTCGAGCGCGCGCGCAAGGCGTATCGTTGGGTGCAAGACAACGTCAAGGATGGTCAGGAGGCAGACGGTCGTAAGGTCCTGACCAGCAAAAACGGTAACCGCTGGTCCGCGCTACGCATGTTGCTGCGGGCGCTGGGCGTCCCGGTGAGCTACCTGGTGGTGAAGAATCGCCTGGCGCCGGTCGCGACGGGGCCCATGTCAGACGCAGAGGCGTTCAACGTGCCGCTCTTGCGCATCGGTGACGGACCGGAGTCGGCGTGGCTCTCGCTGCAAGAACAATACGCTCCGTTTGGCTACGTACCGGTCGAGGCGCGCGGGATGCCTGGGCACGAGCTGTCCGTCGACGGGCAGACGCCGGTGATCGTGCCCGAGGTCGGCGACCAGGATCGTCTCGAGTACGAGGGGACCGTGGAGCTTCTGCCGAGCGGCGCCGCGCGCTTGGCTTTGCGCCAGCGTTTTGTAGGAAAGTACGCCATCCGCTTGCGCGCGGGGCTCGAGCAGGTGCCGGAGGGCCGCCTGCATGAAGTGCTCGAGACGCGCCTGCTCGGCCAGGCGTTGCCGGGTGCAGAGCTCGTCAAGTTTGCCATCCTGGCACAGACTGATTTGGACGCACCATTGGTTGTGGAAATGGAGGCGACGATGGCCAAGTTCGCCGAAGTGCATCCGGACCGCATCGTGATCGAGCCGCCCTTGATGCCACGCCTGAGCCGTCTGACGACGTTGGCCGAGCGCCAGACACCGCTCTTGATCCGAGAGTCGATGCATCAGAGCGCGCGCTTGAGCATTCGGCTCGCAGCGGGCACTCGCGTCTGGGGCGCCCAGCAAGGGCGGGTCGTGGAAGGGGACTTCCAGGTGGTCGCCAAGGATGAGGTGAGCCCGAGCACGCTAATCCTAGATCGCGAAGTCTCGATCGCCGCAGGCCGGGTGAGCCCGGAAGACTACCCACGTTTCCTCGCTTTTACGGGCAAAGCTGAGCGCCTGCTTTCACAGCCGGTCGTGTTGCGGCTCGGCCCAGACCCGGGCGAGCCACGAGCCCAATGACGAGCTCGCCCGCGGTCGCCGCATATCCCTGGGCGAGTGTGCCGCGCGCGGCTCGGGCCGCGGTCGCGGCACGGCGAGAGGTCCTCGAGCGCGTCCTCGGCGCGCTGGACCCGACGCGCTGTGCTGGCGCGCTGTCCCAACTTTTGGGTGAGGGCATCGAGGTGCCGAGCGTCTATTTCGCGGAGCGCCGGCGTGTGGATGTCAGCGCCGCGCTCGCGACCGACGCGGTCACGCTCCAGTTTCCCGCGCAAGGCCTGAGGTTGACGCTGCAGCCCGAAGCGGACTTGGTGCGCGTTTGTGTAGCGCGGCTGCTCGAACAAGATTTCGAGCTAGGCTGGGCGGATACGGGCATTGACGCCGTGCTGCGCGGCGCGGGTGCCGCGCTGCTACTCGAGGTGGCGCGTCGGGCGGCGCGCGGGCAACCCCCTGAGCTGACGGCGGAGGGAACGACGAGCGGGGCATGGCTCTTGTGCGCCACCGTCACCGTCCGGCTAGGTGGCAAGCCGTACCGTCTCGAGCTGTGTGCCGAGCTGCTGGACGCGTCACGCCCGCTCGACCTGCCCAAACCTCGGGTAGAGCTCTGGCGGCTGGGTGCCGTGCAGCTTCAGGTGCCCTGGGTCTGCGCCGTCACCCGCATGGGCTTGCGCGAGCTCGAGCGGCTCGAAATGGGGGACGTCTGGTTGCCCGGTCGCGGTGCTTGGTTGGACCGCGAGCGGCCCTTGGCGGCGGGGCTCTTGGCGTCGCCGCGTTCCGAGCGCGGTCTACCCGTGCATGTCTCGGGTGGCCGAATCGTGCTAGGTGCGGATGCGGTTGTCGTACACGAGGAGCTGGAGTCGTCGATGAACCAAGAGGAGTCGGAGCTGGAGCAGATCGTGGGCGAGACGCCGTTGACCGTGCGCCTCGAAGTCGGCGCCCTCGAGATGAGCGCCGCGGAGTGGGCGGCGCTGCGCCCGGGTGACGTCGTGCAGAGTGGTCGCCGCATCGACCACGCAGTCATTCTCAGAACGGGAGGCCGAGAGATCGCTCGGGGAGAGCTGGTCGATATCGAAGGAGAGATCGGCGTGCGCATTACCCAGGTTGGTTTGGCCAAGGTCCCGCCGTGAATGAAGCGACAGACGCCGGGGGTGAGCCGGCGGCAATGGTCGAGGACGTGGTTCGAGGTTTGCGCACGGTGCGCGAGCGGATGCGTCGGGCTGCCGAGCTGCACGGGCGGGATCCAGCTGGGATCCAGCTCCTGGCAGTTTCCAAGCAGCAGCCGGTCGAAAAGATTCGGGCCGCGTACAGCGCCGGGCAACGCGACTTTGGCGAGAACTATGCGCAGGAGCTGCTGGGCAAACAAGCCAGCCTGGCCGATCTGCCCGACTTGCGTTTCCACATGATCGGACACCTGCAAAGGAACAAAGTGGCGTCGCTCTCGGGGGTCGTGTCCGCCGTGCATAGCGTGGACTCGCTGCGTCTGGCTCGGGAGCTGGGCCAACGCGCCGCGGCCCGGCCTGTCCCCGCGCAGCGCCGGCTGGGGGCGGGGAGCGAGCTCGTGGTGTTCATCGAGGTCAATTTGGCCGGCGAAGCGCAGAAAGGGGGCTGCACCCCCGAGCAGGTGCCCGAATTGGTGCAGGCCGTGCGGGCACAACCTGCGCTGGCGTTGGCCGGTTTGATGGCCATTCCCGCCGGAAATGGCGACCCGGAGGCGTCGCGTCGACAGTACGGCGTCTTGCTCGAGCTGAGAGACCGGTACGGCGGCTCGGCGCTGCTTCCGGAGCTGAGCATAGGCATGAGCCGAGACCTGGAGGTCGCGGTGGAGTGTGGTAGTTCTTGGGTGCGCGTCGGCACGGATATCTTTGGCACCAGGGTTTGATTACGCATGCGGCTTGCCATTCATATCTGTGCCTGGAGCTTCCGTTCCAGGGCACTTGCGCATGCTTGGTTAGTCCCCGTGCTGCTGCTCGGAGCGGCGGGTCAAGCCCAGGCGTTCTGCCGCACACGGACCTGTGAGTTTCCTCGACTCGACGTGCCGTGCCCCGTCGACGAGGCGACGGGCTGCTCCAAGGAAGGCGCATTTGTTTACTGGAGCAGCGGCTGCTTCCCATACGCGGTTCAGCGTGATGGGTCCGCCGCCGAAGGTATCTCGGCGCTGGAGGTGGCCGCGCTGGTCGATGCTGGTTTTCGCACCTGGAGCAGCGTGGCCTGTGAGGGAGGGGGCTCACCCGCCATCACGGCCGAAAGCCAGGGTCTGATTGCTTGCGACGGCGTCGAGTACGATTGCGAGCAACCCGCCGCCAACAGCAACCTGGTCATTTTTAGGGACGACTTTGTCAGTGACGGCACGGGCCTTCGGTACGGGGTGATCGCCTTGACCACCCTGACCGCTAACCTGACTAGCGGTGAGCTGTTTGACGCCGACATCGAGATCAACTCGCGCGATGAAAATTTCGAGCTGGTGGGCACGACCCGAATGAACCCCGAGGCGCGGGACCTGCGTGGCGTGATCACCCATGAGCTCGGTCACCTGCTGGGCCTGTCGCACAGCTACCAGGCCGGGGCCCTGATGTTCCCAGCGTACGATGGCCGGAACGCTCCCAGCCTGGACGACCGCCAAGGCATTTGCGAAGCCGTGGACGTCGGCTCCAATCCGGTCTGCGCGACGGTGGCTCTCGGCATCGACGCGGGCTGCGTCGGATCTGACACGAGCTGCACCGTTCGGCGTCGCGCCCAAGATCCGGGTGGCTGCTCCTGCCGGGTGGCAGGAACCGCGCCGCCGCGGCCCTTCAGCTCCTGGGGCTGGGTGGCCCTGTTTGGGCTGCTCGGGCGGCGCTGGCGCCTCCGCTCGCAAACGGTGCTATAGCCCCGGCTCCAGCTTCGCTAAGGCTTCAACCCCCATGCAACGTTTCATCGTAGCCATCCTTTCTGCGTTGGTCGTGGCCGCTACTGGCGCCAACGCCTTGGGTTTTTGTCGAACGTACACCTGTGAGTTTGACGCGGTTGAAGTCTGTGACGAAGATCCGAATACAGGCTGCAAAGTCGGCGGGGTGGTCGCCGAGTGGGGCTCGGATTGCGTCACCTACGCCGTGCAAGAGGATGGCTCGGTCGATCAACGCATCTCCTCTCAAACGTTGCGCGGGATATTGGACGACGGCTTTGCCGCTTGGTCTGACACCCAGTGTCCATCGGAGTCGGGCGGGCCCGACGGAGCATCCCCGAGCTTTGCGGCAGCGTATCGCGGCGAGACGGCGTGCGACCAAGTCGAGTACCAGTGCGGTGGGACGGGTAACGACAACATCGTCATGTTCCGTGATGGCTTCTCCGAGCTCTCTGCCTCGACCATCGCGCTCTCGACGATCATCGCGAACCTCAACACCGGCGAGATATTGGACGTCGACATCGAGATAAATTCCCAGGATTTCGATTTTGACGTGGCTGGGGGCGGTGTCGTCCTGGGTGCTCAGGACTTGCGTTTGGTCCTCAATCACGAGCTCGGGCACATGCTCGGTTTGTCCCACTCTGAGGTGCCAGGTAGCTTGATGCAGGCTGAATATGACAGCGATAGCGCGTTGCCGGCACGGGATGACATGGCGGGCATGTGCAGCATCTTCGCCCCTTCGGGCACGGACCCGAGCTGTTCGGCGGAGCCCATTCAGGGCCTGGGGAAGTGCATAGGGGACGACGGTACTTGTTCGCCGGGCGTGCTCCGAAGAAAGGAAGCGAGCGGCTGCGCACTAGGGCCCACCGGAGCGCCGGGCTCCGGTTACGCAGGCGCCTTCGGGGTTGCTCTGGCGGCCTGGGTATGGCGCCGGCAAAGAGCGCAGAGGCGCCCGCCTTGCGGGGCTGTGGCCGGAGCTTGAATGGCTAAAATTAGCGCTCAGCCCCCGAAAGGTACGCGCGACTATCTGCCGAGCGCGGTGCGGCAGCGCCAATACGCCATTTCGATCATCCGTGAGGTGTATGAGGCGCACGGCTTCGAGCCGTTGGAAACACCCGCGCTCGAGCGGCTCGATGCGCTCAGCGGCAAATATGGCGAAGAAGGCGAGCAGCTGATGTTCAAGGTGCTCTTGCGCGGGCAGCCGCTCGTGCACGGCATCGAAAGCGCCGCCGCGCACCTGCTCGAGCCAGGCGCGGTCGTCGAAGGGCGCAGTGGCCAGACCGCACCGGGTGCTGCTTCGCTGCTCGCCGACCTCGGCTTGCGCTACGATTTGACGGTGCCGCTGGCGCGCGCCTACGCGGCCCACCAGGCCGAGCTGCCCGCGGTGTTCAAGCGTTATCAGATCCAGCCGGTGTGGCGCGCGGATACGCCGGGCCGAGGGCGCTACCGCGAATTTTATCAATGTGATGTCGACGTCGTCGGCTCCACGTCGATGTTGGTCGAAGCGGAGGTAGCCGGCGCGGCCGCCGAGTGTTTGCAGCGCCTCGGCTTCTCCGAGTTCACGCTGCGCGTGAACCACCGAGGTCTGTTGCGCGCGCTGGTGCTCTGCGCCGGTCTCGACGCGAGCCAAGAAGTGGACGCCATAACGGCCCTCGACAAGCTCGACAAAGTGGGCGCCGACGGGGTGGAGCGCGAGCTCGCCGAGCGCCAGGTGGCCGAAGGGCCGCGCCGCGCGCTGCTCGAGCTAGTGTCAGGGGGCGCCACGCTCGAGCGCGTGGCCCTGTTCCTCGCCGGGCACGCGGAAGGCGAGCAAGCGCTCGCCGAGCTACGCACCTTCATGGAGCTCAGCCGGAAGACCGCGGCCGCTGCGCACGTGCGTTTCGATGTCTCGCTGGCGCGCGGCCTGGGGTATTACACCGGCTGCATCTTCGAGCTGGCGAGCCCGAAGCTCGGCGGATCGATTGGAGCGGGCGGTCGCTACGATGGGCTGATCGGGCTGTTTCTCGGACGGCAAGTGCCCGCGTGCGGGTTTGCGCTCGGCTTCGAGCGCCTGCTGCTGTTGATGGACGAGGGCGGCTTGTTTCCAGCCGACCTGGGCGCGCTGGACGTGATGTTGGGTGCCACCTCCGAGGCGTCCGCGCCCGCGCTCTTGTCGTTGAGCCGTGAGCTGCGCGCGGCAGGTTTCAGCGTCTCCATGGCGCCGCGGGCGGAGAAACCCGCCAAGCTGCGCAAAGCTGCGGAAGAGCGTGGAGCCGCTTTTTCCCTGTGCATCGAGGGCGGGCAAGTCCAACTCTGGCAGCGTCAAGGGGACAGCCTCGTGCATGGCCTCGACTTCGCCGCTGTCGTTCCAGCACTGAAGGAGCGCGCCCGCTAAGGTGGGGCGGCCCGTGGCGCGAGCTCGCAGCCGCACGCCGCCCGAGCAGGGCGACCTACTCGGGCCGAGCGCCTTTGAAGAACCCGCGCCGCCGGCCACCTCGTCGCCCGGCGCCCTGAAGGTACGGCCCTTGGCGGATCGCCTCAGGCCCGCGTTGCTCGCCGAAGTGGCGGGTCAGAGCCATCTGCTCGGTACCGACGGGCCACTCACGCGGGCCATCAACGCCGATCGTCTGCCCTCCATGATCCTGTGGGGTCCGCCCGGCTCCGGCAAGACCACCCTGGCTCACGTCATCGCCCAGCGTACCGCTCACGGCTTCGAGCGCCTGAATGCGGTGTTGGGAGGCGTGGCGGAGTTGCGGCAGATCGTTCAGCGCGCCAGCGAGCGGCAACGGGCCGGGCAGGGCACGATCGTCTTCGTCGACGAGATCCACCGCTTCAACCGCGCCCAGCAGGACGCGTTCCTACCCCACGTCGAAAGCGGTAGGCTCACCTTGATTGGCGCCACGACGGAAAACCCGTCGTTCTCGGTCAATGCGGCCGTGCTCTCGCGCTGTCAGGTGTTTCGGCTGGAAGCCCTCGAGCCCGAGGCCCTCGTCGCCATCCTACAGCGGGCCTTGGCTGATGAGGAAAAGGGGCTCGGAAAACTCGAAGTCCGCGTCGAAGCCGAAGCCCTCGTGCAGATGGCCAAGGCCTCACGCGGAGACGCCCGGCGGGCGCTCAGCCTGCTCGAAACCGCCGTGGAGCTCGCCAGCGCGGGCGCACAGGTCGTGGACCTCGAGCTCTTGGCGCGCTGCCAGCGCGAGCAGCCGCTCTTGTACGACAAGGCCGGTGAAGAGCACTACAATGTCGTCAGCGCGCTCATCAAGAGCATGCGCGGTAGCGACCCGGATGCGGCCATCTACTGGCTCATGCGCATGCTAGATGCCGGTGACGACCCGCTGTTCGTGCTGCGGCGCCTGATGATCTTCGCGAGTGAAGATGTGGGCAATGCAGATCCACGGGCGCTCGAGGTGGCCGTGAATGCTGACCGGGCCTTTCGGCGCATGGGTTTGCCGGAGGGGTTGTACCCCATTGCCCACGCCTGCCTGTACCTGGCGAGCTGCCCCAAATCCAATGCCGTAGGAAAGGCCTTCAAGGCGGCGCGGGCCGCCATCGCCGAGCACGGTGCCCTGCCCGTGCCGAAGAAGCTGCGCAATGCGGTCACCGACCTGATGAAAGAGCACGGTTACGGCGACGGTTACCAATACCCACATGATGTGCAAGGCGCGCATGTGCCGGGTGAAACCTACTTGCCGGAAGCGCTGCTCGGGCAGCGCTACTATGAGCCGACCGATCAGGGGCTCGAACGCTCCATCGCAGAGCGGCTCGAGCGCTTGCGTGACGGCGGCAAGTAAGCGTCTTTAGCTAGCCCGTCGCTTGGAGTGTTCTTCCAGGGGGCGCTAACGTTGCCAGCGCTTTGCACAGCTGGAGTTCTCGTTGTGCAGCCCGAGTGCGCAGCTCGCTTATGCCACTCCACGCCACATCGTAGGTCGCGCTCCGTATCAAGCGCTGCAGCAACCTCACGTGCGCCCCGCGTCGTACCCTAAAAAGTCCGCAAAAAAAAGCCCTTGCTGACAACGCCCTACCTGCATCTGCGGCGACGCCACGTCCGCAAGCGGACCACCGAAGCCGTTTGGCACGCCGGCTGCATTAGGAGTTAACGCCAGGTTAATGGCGAGATCATACGGGGGCTGCGGCTCTCTTTAAAGGACATCAGAAACTCAATGAAAACCAATTGGCTCAAGGTTGCACGCGCAGTCTCCATCGCCTTCGTCGCGGCAGCGGTTCCCGCCTGCGGCGCTGGCGATTTGGACGCTCAGGGAGAAGAATCTGCTTCGGAAGAATTGACCGCCGAAGCAGACATGGAGCTCGGCACGCTCGAGCAACGCATGCAGAACTGCACGAACCCCGACGGCACGAACTCCGTCATGGCGGCGTTCGCGGTGGCTGTAGGCAAGGAGCTTGGTCGCTGGCAGTCAAGGACCGACTTTGAGGTCTTCTCGACGAATGCCCTGGCAGAGAACCAAAGTGGCGCGGAACAGGCGATTCGCCTGACGAGCGGCACCGGCAGCGACGGCAAGCCGCGCGGCAAGAGCCGCTGTTCCGGCGGGTATTGCCGGAATGTCCAAGCGCTGCTCGACATGCAGTACGAGCCGATGCGGAACAAGATCTGGGTTAACGGCGAGACCGGAACGAACAAGACCCTGGTGGACCCCGGTGCGCTACGTAGCCGCATGGTCGCCAAGCTCGGACAAGACCAGAGGACGTGTGACGAGAACGCCAAGGACAACGACGTCAACCGGTGCCCGGTGGAAATTCACAAGCTGACCCCCGCCGGCACGGCTTCTCTCGGTGGTTGCGGCGTGCACTACAAGTTCAACGTCACCAAAGACGCATCGGGCACCCTGTTGTACCCGGCGCAGCTGAAGTGGAAGCTCAACTTTGCGGACCAGGCCAACGGCTGGGTCGACTTCAAGAACCTGGGCAACGGCCAAGTTGCGATTGACCCGACTTATGGCTTGAACGAGGACGTCACGAACCAGGCCGGCGCCTGCACGATCGCGTGCACGAAGATCTCGTCCACCAGCCTCGTGGGCCAGTGCTGCCAGTGCGGCGGCGTGAACAAGCTGTTCGCCCGCGCCTCGACGACCAACCCCAGCATCTTCGCCTGCCAGTAAGTAAGAGACGTTCGGTAACGTGACCCACCCTCCGCGCCAGGCCCCTGTTCGGGCTTGCGCGGGGCGGTGGGTTTTCGCCGTTTGTTTTGGGAAAGTCAGCCGGGAGCGCTGGGCCTGCTCGGGGCTGCGTCCGATCCCACATCTTCTCCTGCCGGTAAGCAAAACGTTCGATAGTGCGACTCGCGGCGAGTCACTTTGCACAAGTCGGGTTCTTTTTGTGCAACGCGAATGCACAGGTCGTAATCCCCACGCGCGTCCACAGAATGGCTTGCTGTACGCCTCGAGCGCAGCGCTACCCGCACGTGCGCGTGCCTCGCACACACGCCTTTTACGGCAAAAACGCGGCGTTACGTCCGGCCGTCGTACCTTTGTGAGACCTCGCTCCGGGATCGGACCCCCAAAGCCGTTTGGCACGCCGGCTGCATTAGGAGTTAACGCCAGGTTAATGGCGAGATCACCCGGGGGCTGCGGCTCTCTTTAAAGGACATCAGAAACTCAATGAAAACAAGTTGGCTCAAGGTTGCACGCGCGGTCTCCATGGCTTTCGTCGCGTCAGCGGTTCCCGCGTGCGGCGCCGGCGATTTGGAAGGCCTGGACGCGCAAGGGGAAGAGTTTGCTTCGGAAGAAATGATCGAAGAAGAAAACATCGAGCTCGGCACGCTCGAGCAGCGCATCGCGAACTGCACGAACCCCGACGGCACAAACGCCGTCATGGCGGCGTTCGCAGTCGCTGTAGGCAAAGAGCTCGGTCGCTGGCAGGCCGGAAGAGACTTCGAGAAGATCTTTACGAACGCCCAGGCCGAAAGCCCGAACAGTCTGACTTACGTGTACCCACTCCACTTTGAGGCGATTCGGCTAACCAGCGGCACCGGCAGCGACGGCAAGCCGCGCGGCAAGAGCCGTTGTGCGGGCGGGCAGTGCCCGAACGTGCAAGCGCTGCTCGACATGCAGTACGAGCCGTTGGCGAACAAGATTTGGGTTGGCGCGGAGAGCGGCCCGAACAAGGTCTTGCTCGTCCCCAATGTCCTGCGTGCCCGCATGATTGCCAAGCTGACGAGCGACCAAAAGACGTGTGATGATAACCCCAGAGACAACAACCTCACCTCCTGCCCGGTGGAAACTCACAAGCTGGTCCCCGCCGGTACGGCCTCGCTCGGCGGCTGCGGCGTGCACTACAAGTTCACCGTCACCAAGGACGCGACGGGCACCCTCTTGTACCCCAAGCAGCTGAAGAACAAACTGCACTTCGCGGATCACACCAACGGCTGGGTTGATTTCGTGGCCCCGGGAGAACGCGGTCTCCCCGCCGGTGTGGTCGCGATCGACCCCAGCTACGGCTTGAACGAGGACGTCACGAACCAGGCCGGCGCCTGCACGATCGCGTGCACCAAGATCTCGACCAGCAACATGCTGGGCCAGTGCTGCCAGTGCGGCGGCGTGAACAAGCTGTTCGCCCGCGCCTCGACGACCAACCCCAACA
>JANOIG010000003.1:0-12177 GCA_031407405.1 Deltaproteobacteria bacterium | reverse complement strand
GCAAAATGGGTGCGCGAAAATGCATCGATGAGGTTCCACTCGAACATCCGCGGTGAGTCGCGAGTCGCCCTCAACATGCCAGCGAGCAAGGCATAGAGAGAGTGACTGCCTTTGGCAAGCGGGTGCGGTGTACGAGCCTGCTCGCCGCGATTTTCCCGGACGCACCGACCCTTGCTTCACGACCCGAGAAAGCGAGAAACGAATGAAAGGCCGGCCAAGGCTTCTATAAAAGTGACAAACCGCCACGGCAGAAAGAGGCTAGTGCGTGCTTGCCAACCCGGCAAAGTGGATGCCCACCCCCCATCCGGCCCCGCCCCCGAGGGCGGTGGCGGTGGCCCCGCCCAAGCGTCCGGCGTCGCCAGGCTCCGGCGGCCGCGGGTAGGGAGCGAGCCCGCCGCGGGGCGCCGAGCCACTGGAAGAGGGGACGCCCGGCTTGTCTTGCACGCCGCGGCGTGGTTGCCGCTGTCCCTCATCATGGCGGCGGGTCGAGCGACGCCTGCTGCGGATCGAACGACGCTCCGGTGCAGGCCACGAACGTGGTCGTGTTGTTCTGTAGGCCGGCACCCACGAAGCGCAGAATCTGGCGCTGTGTGGCAGGGCACTCGGCGACGAGCTCCGGCTTGCCGATCTGTTGCCGCTCCGTATCTGCAATGTAGCACCAGCCCTCCACGCCAGAGGGGTTTTCGTCCTCGCGGCAGGCTCGAAGCGCCTCCTCGGGGTCCGGGTTCGCCGCTTGCACCTGCAGGACTTCGCACAAGCACGCCTCACTGCAGGCTGGGTCGTCGCTACCACACGGCTGGCTCAGCTGGCGCGCGAGCTCTGCACGCACCAAAGTATCCACCAACGCAACCGGCCGCGCGCGAGCGATGCTGGCGTCGCAAGCGCAGGGTTTATCGGGATTGGGCACTGTCTCGACCAACGTGCAAGGGACCGAGCCCTCCGCGTCGGCGAGCAGCGCGCGCGGCAAGCAACGGCCGCCCAGGCGCTCTTTCAAGCGATCGACGATGGCGTCCATCGCCGGGCGGTAGCCAAAATCAGGGCGTGTGTCGCGCGTGGTGATGTCGACGTTGCGCGCGCAAATGGACGCGATGATCGAATTGGTTCCGAGCTCGCGCAGCACCTGCAGCTGCCGCAGGCCGGGGTAAGCCTTGGCCCAGTACTGCGTGGTGCCCGGGCTGGCGTCGCCAGGTTGACGCTCACACAGTGGACGGTCGAAAGCAGCCGCCGTGCAATCACAAGTACTGTTTGGGTCAGTGGACTCACAGACGCGCGGCGGCTCGAGGGGGAAAATGCAGGCGTACTGAAGGTCGTTCGGCGTGTCCGCGGTCATTCCCTGAGCTGTGTCGTAGTCGCGACCGTTCACCGGGTTACCGTCCAACACGCCCTGGCGTCTGCCCTGGGACTCGATCATCAACGGATTGGTCGGCAATGTGCGCGGCACCGCGGCGACTTCTGCCTGCGCTCCGGCCGCAGGGCGCCACGGCGTGCCCGGCTTGCCCAAAATTTCGGCCCAAGTATTGTCCGCCGTCAGTTGCTCTGGCGTCTTGAAACGCAGCTGCTTGCTGGGGTCCGACAAGGGACGCCCATTGGCGTCGACGCCCGAAGCGATGCTTTGCCAGGGCACGCCGACGATCCCCCCCAAGAACACGAACGACGGATCACGCCCGGTGGCATAGAGTGGGTTGCGCACTCGCCCTCCGTCAGGACAATTGTCGAGGCTGAGGTCCGGCGCGCTCCAACACAGCTCGAGCGCCGTGAGCGCGTTGACGTAACGCGCCGTCGGATACAGCAAGTCGGTACCGAAGCGGCGCTTCTGATCGAAGCAACGCAGGTTCGTGCCATCTGCTTCCAACGGCAAACGATCCTCAATCCTGTCGCTGGATGTATCAGAGTTACAGACGGGGTCTTCGGCGCAACCGTCGGGCACTCGCCCGCCGCAGGTGTAACAGCACTTCGCGTTTGGGTCAGCCTCGCAGGCCGATGAGCCTCGGTTCATGCGCCGGCCTGTGTTCGCTACGAACCAATTGGTTCCACCGACTTGAATCGAGCAATCGTTTTCATCGCTGAGCATGATGATGGCAACCAGCGAATCCGGGCGCAGAAAGGCCGCGCGTTGGTCGAGGAGCGTCTGATCGAGCAATATTTTTTGGTTGGCGTCCGTGGCGGGCTGTACGCAGTTTCTCAGCTCCGACGGGCTATTCGCGCAGGGCACCCGGGTCAGCTCGCGATAGGGATACGGGTCGACCAAGAAGCGGTACCAGGACTCGAGGGATGCCTCCCAGCCACAACCATTCTCCCCAACGGTCTCCACCATGCGCGCGAAATTGGCGCTGAAGGCCGCCGCTTCAGTCGTGCCCGCCTTCCACTCGAGAAAACCCTGAGCGTTGGCTCCGGTGCCCGCTCCTCGGGGTAAGCTCCCCATCAGGTGAGCGAGGTCGGAGCGCTCGGGCACGTGACCCTGCAGGCCCGCCGCAGCGCACTGATCGTCGGCGCCCGCGTCACCCAAGCTGGAGGACACGATGGCGACATGGATGTCCTCGATGGGATTGAACTCGCGATTCTGGCCGGTTGGGCAAGGTGCGCCCGGAGCGGGCGTCTCGCGTGGGTTGCCCGCCGCATCCACGCACACCGGATTGACGAGCCGATCGACGAGATCCGGCACTGCCAAGCGCAAGATCGCCTGCTTGTCACTCATGGATCTCGAGTTGTCGATCATGAACAGCAGATCAATCTTGTCGACGCGGCTCTGGCTGATCCTGGCGACGAGCTGATTGGTCGTGACCGGGTCTACCGCTCCGATCGGCCGCTCGAGGCAGGCTGGCCCGAGGCCAAGCCCAAGTCCGAATGAAACCCAAACAACGGCCGCAGCCGCACCTTTTCTTCGCATGCCACTCACCTGCCTTCTCGGCCAGGTTCAATAGCAACGAGCACGCCAGCGGCCTGAACGGCGCTTTTGCAGCGAAATCGCGCAAACGCCCTGCGCTCCGCCAGCAACCCCGTTGGCGGCGGGGCTACAACTCTAGGTGGCAGCCGCGCGGAGGATCAGGGGCGCCAGGCATACGGCGGAGCGACGGTGACCTCGTCGATGGCCGAGCTTGGAGTGTTCGCGTCGACGATGCCGAAATACGAGCCAAGGTTCAGGTTGGTGCCCTGGCCTCGATACTCCACGTCACCATACAGGCGCGCGGTGCCCGACAAGCCTTGCCCGGGCTCGAAGTAGCCGGGGGGATAGAACGTAGTCTCGACGCGGGCCGAGCCGCTCACCGTAAAACGATTCAGAATGCTCAGCGCGCCCACGGTGCCACTAGTGACGGTGGCGCCGTTCAGGATGATGGCGTGATCCTCGATGCGAGCCGTGCCGCTGACGTTGCCGCCGAGCACTTGGGCATACGGACCCACAAACACGGACTCTGGCAGGCCCTCGGGGGCGCAGCCGCCGCCATTCGGGTGCCGCACCCCGGAGCTGCAGGCGCTCGGCGTTCCACCCACGAAGCCTTCAGGCCAGGCACCGTCCAGCTGCACCATGTAGGGAAAGCGATAGATGGATGGATAGGGTTGATCCCAAACGATACGCTCTAGGCTGGTGGGTGTGCCCGTAACGACGAGCCAAAGGTTTTCGCCCGGCGCCACGCAGAAGCTGAGCTCCCCGTCGGCCCCGCGCTGCAACGAGCTGTAACGCGCGCTGGTCTGGCCCGCGTCGGTGGCCACGAGCCCCCAGCGCCAGCCCGAGCGGGCCGCATCCTGCACCACGCCGCGAAAGGTCACCTTCACCTCGCTCTGCCCGGCCTCGGGATGCAAACGCACCACGTTGTAGCCCCAGCGCTGCGGCGCCCAGAAATAAGGAGAAACAAACCGGCGGTGCGTCGCGTAGTCGGCGTCGAGGGGTTCGAGCGAGGTGAGCCGGCGGCGCCGCTCGGGGCGCGCCTGGTCGGTGATGTCGGCGTAGCTCTGGCGGTAGGTGGCGCCCTGGTTGCCGCCCGCGGTGGGAGGTGGGTTCTGGTAGTCCCAGGTGATGTTGTGCATCGCCCACTCTCCGAAGGTGTCGTTGAGCTGCTCGGTATCCCAGCCCAGGTTTCGGATCAGCTTCGCCCAGGGCTCGCGCTCCCCATTCGGGGCCGACGCCGTCCACATCTCGTTGACCGCGCTGTAGCAGTGCTTGTCCTTCAGAAACTCGAAGAACTGCCAGTTGCAGTAGCGGTCGCGGGTCGAGCCGTAATACAGGTGCGGCATGTTCGCGAGCATCTCCGAACAGTGCACATCCTCTCGGTACTCTGCGAGTTGGTGCGGCATGAAGTTGGCGTGGCTTTCATTGATCCAGCAACCCGCGCCACCGCAATCAGCAAAGCCCGGCGTCATGCATTGCAGCGAATGCGCCCACTCGTGACCGAGGCCCCAGTGGTCGCGCAGCGCCCCCGGGCCAACCCAGATACCCGGCCGCCCCGCGTTGCAGCCACCGAAGAGGCCCGCTTCGATGATGTGGACGCTGGTCTTGCGCTTGTTCGCGCTATTGCAATCCGGCTCTGGCCAGAAGATCGGGCTACCCAGGTAGCTCTCCCAGAGCACATCTTCCATGAAGGCACCCGCCGCCTGGGCGTCCGCCATGCTCACGTTGCGCGCGTCGGGCCACAGAAACGCAAAATGCTCGGTCTCGTAGCGCAGCGGGTAGTTCTCCGGGCTGGACGAGCCCCACGACGTGAACTCACCCGCGACGCAATTCTGAGCGTTTGTGGTCGGGCAGCTCGTGGCCCACTCGGTGCCGAGGTTGCCCGGGTCGCACACTCCCGGTGCCATGTCCGCTGGCGGCACGAGCGGCATGAGCGGAGCGAGCGTGACATCCGGCGGGGTCTCGGAGATTGGGACCGCGCAGCCGGCGCCGCTGCAGCTGCACACGCCACCCTGGCAAGCCTCGCCGGGCGCGACGCCGGTGGGGGTCGAGTCCGAATTTTCTCCGGAGCCATTGAAGGCCAGCTCGGGGCCGTCGGGGGCCTGGTGACCACACGCAAACAGCGCCAACGCCACGCCACTAGCCCAAGTGCTCCGGCGCAGAACAGAAAGGCTCGGCGGAGAAACGCGAGACATGGACGGACGGGCGAGGAACAGTGACGGATGCGACATGTGGGTGGGGTACCTCTGCAATAGTACTCTGGCGTTGACTGATCAGGCCGCATCAATCGGCGCAAACGGGCCAAGGATCCGCGCGATCCCGAGCAAATAGCGCCCCAACGGGAGAATTGCAGACTAGCCGGGCCAAGATCCGCCGCAGCTCGGGCTGCGACATCACAAATATGCTGTGCCGGCCCGAGCTTTTCGCCGTTTGGCGGTGGTGGGCAGTTGGCCTCCGCCAGTCCACAGCTGCACCCGTGCAGACCACACGAGCCCACCTGGAGAAGTTCCGCGGGCCGCCCGAGCTCGGGCGAGGTCTAAGTTTTTACCCGTACCGTCCGTAGTGGGCTGTCAGGCTTTTACTGGAGGCATCAATGGTACGTCGAAGTATGAGACTTACTCCCATGGGGCTCTTGCTCGGAGCGTCGTTCGCTCTTTCAGCAGGCGCAGAACCGAAAGCAGAGGCCGACAAAGGCAAGGCGGCAAAACCAGAGAGCGCCGCACATCCCGCTGCGGCAGCGCACAAGGCGGGAGCGCCAGGGGCGGCCACGCCCGCCGCCGACATGAAAGCCAAGGCCGGCGCCAAGGATAAGGAGAACAAAGGCAAGGCCGACAAGGCCGACATGAAAGCAGACAAGGCCGAGTTGAAAGCCGACAAGAAGGCGGACCATGCCGACATGAAGGCAGACCATGCCGACAAGGACTCGAATGAGCACGGCGAGCACGGCGACAAGCATCCCGGCGCGAAGCATGGGCAGCATGGGCACTTCAAGAGCGCGATGGCGAAGCTGCGCGACCGTTACAAGGACGGCAGCCTGAAGAAGGAAGAGCTCAAGAAAGAGCTCGAGGCCCTGCGCGCGGACCGCAAGCAGCGGCGGGACGAGCACCGCGCAGCCCTGAAGGAGCGCTGGGGCAACAGCTTGGCGGCTTCGCCCGTGCTGGCGGAGCTAAAACACCACGAGCGTCGCATGGCACATCTCAACCGCATGCTGCTCCTTGCCGAGACCGAACGCAAAGGGCAAGCCAAGGACAAGCTGGTCGAGCGGATCGAGAAGCTGAAGAGCCAAGAAAACGAGCGCCACGAACGCAAGATGAGCCAGCTTCAATCCACCTCTGCTCGAGCCGAAAAAGCCATCAACGTCCCGGCCAGCACGACATCCGCTGCGGCAGCCCCAGCGGTTCCCACCGAAAAAGCTGCTGTCCAGACTGGAGACCAAAAATGACCTTGACGACACATCTCGTTCGAAGCGCGGCCATGGCCGCTTGCCTGGTTGGCGCGTTGGCATGCGAGAAGACTGAGGCCCCCAGCACCCCAGCGCCCGCCGAGCCCGCCGCTGCAAAGGCGCCAGAAGCCCCTACCCCCATTACCGCCGCCATACAGGTCGACATGGAAACAGTGCCGGCGGAGGAAGACTTCGAAGACGAAGCGGAAGCGGCGATCACGCCGGCAAACCTCGAAAAGCAGCTCGACGCGATGGAAAAGGAAATCCTGGCGGAGTAGCGTCACAGCAAACCCGAGTGCTCGCGCCCCGTCGCGGTCACTCCTGCGGGGCAGACGCGCCCGGCGTGCAGGCTCTTTGAGCCCGGGCGCCGGGCGCGCGACGTTGAGTGCGGCCACGTGATCAATGCGCGCCGCAGAGTGGCCTGGCGCTTCGATACCATGGCGCCGATTGTCCACGGAGTGAGTGCCTGGATTTGGTACACGCCCGCCGCGAGCTTGGCTTGATGAGCGAAGTCGAGCGGAGGTGCCGCCTAACGGCCGCGCGTAGCCATCGGCAGATCGGGCCGAGGCCGCACTGCGACGTCCCTGGCGTCGGCCTCGAGGGGGCGGAGACATACAGCGCACCCGGAGCTTGCGGAGTGCTCGCGCCATTGGGTTGCAGTTCGTTGCAAATCAACCGTTCAGCCGTTGATCGGGCCTCGCATACACATGACGCGCTACGAAACTTCCCAACCCAAGTCACGACGCTGGTTTTTCTCTCCACAAGGTACGGGTGGCGCTCCGATTTGGCGCGTCCTGTGCTTGCTAGCGTTCGCCGCCGCGTGTGGCAGTAAAGCCCCCTCCGAGGGCGTCACCGATCCACCCGCAAACGGTGGGTCCGGCGGTGATGGAGCCGGAGGTGCGCTCTTCTTTCCCGATCTGGGTGGCAGCGGCGGAGACGCCCCAGGCGCAAATTGTGGCGACGGGCAGGTCTCGAGCGGTGAAGAGTGCGACGATGGCAATAGCCTGAGCGCAGATGGTTGCGACGCCTACTGTCAGCTCGAGGGGCCTGTCGGGGGTTGCACCAATCCGAACGGCTGCAACGTCTGTGGCAACGGCTTGGTCGAAGCCGGCGAGCTCTGCGACGACAACAACACGGCCGGCGGTGACGGCTGCGCCGCCGACTGCAATTCGGTCGAAGAGAACTATGACTGCACCGTTGCGGGCCAGGCGTGTGAGCTCTGTGGTGACGGCAACCTCGAGCCGAACGAAACCTGTGACGATGGCAACACGGTAGACGACGACGGCTGTAGCGCCGACTGCAGCGCAGTCGAGCTGAGCTTCCGTTGCCCCGTTCCGGGCGCAGCGTGTGAGCTCTGCGGAGACAGCATTCGAGACGCCAACGAGGCGTGTGACGACGGCAACAATCTGTCGAGCGACGGTTGCTTGTTCAACTGCACGGCCGTCGAGCAGGGGTATGCTTGCGACGCAGGCGGCGTCTGCCAGAGCTGTGGCAATGGCTGGCTCGAAGGTGGCGAGCCCTGCGATGATGGCAATACTGACAGTGGCGACGGCTGCAATGCTACCTGCACCGCGGTCGAGACTGGCTTCTCCTGTCCACTCGCCGGCTATGGCTGTGAAGAGTGCGGCAACGGCGTGCTCGAAAGCACCGAAGCTTGCGATGACGGCAATGGAGCGTCCGGTGACGGCTGCGACTCGCTGTGCCAAACTATCAGCCTGGGCTTCACCTGCCTCGTTGCGGGTCAACCCTGCGAGGACTGCGGCGACGGCGTGCTCGACCCCAACGAGACGTGTGACGACGGCAATGAGACTGCCGGCGACGGCTGCAACGCAGATTGTACCGGCGTCGAAGCCGGCTTCGTCTGCCCCACGCCGGGCAGCGGCTGCCTACAATGTGGCAGCGGCAGCGTAGACCCGGGAGAGGTCTGCGATGACGGAAACCGCAGTAACGACGATGGCTGCCGCTTCGACTGCAAGGCGCTCGAGGCGGGTTGGACCTGCGACACCTCGGGCTCGCCCACGACCTGCCGATTGTGCCCAAATGGCATTGCCGAGGTCGGGGAGAGCTGCGACGACGGCAATGGCCAAGACGGCGACGGCTGCAGCGCGGACTGCCAAAACGTAGAGCCCGGTTTCAGTTGCCCCGTGGCAGGCACTCTATGTGAAGAGTGCGGCAACGGAGTGCGCGAAAGCAGCGAAGCCTGCGACGACGGCAATTCCATCAGCGGGGACGGCTGTGGGGACTGTCAAGCGGTCGAGCTCGGTTTTAGCTGCGCCATTCCCGGCCAGCCGTGCCTCATCTGCGGAGACGGGCAGGTCGAGTTCGGTGAAAACTGCGACGACGGCAACGCGCAGAGCGGCGACGGCTGTAGCGCCGATTGCCAGACGCTGGAAACGGGCTTCCGCTGCCCCACACCGGGCTCCCCTTGCGTGGAATGTGGCGACGGCGCCATCGGGCTTGGGGAAGTGTGCGACGACGGCAACCGCACGAGCGGGGATGGCTGCCGCTTCAATTGCCAATTGATCGAAAACGGTTACGAATGCCTGGCGCCCGGTCAACTCTGCGAACGCTGCGGCGATGGCGCCATCGGCAGCACGGAAAACTGCGACGACGGCAACACATCGAGCCTGGATGGCTGCAGCGCGGACTGTCAGACGGTCGAAGATGGCTACGCCTGCATCGTGCCGGGCCAGACCTGTGAGAGCTGCGGCAACGGCGTCAGGGAAAGCAGCGAGGCGTGTGACGACGGCGGCCGCAGCGACGGCGATGGCTGCACTGCGTACTGTGCCCTGGAGGCGGGCGGTTGGGTGTGCCTCGTACCGGGCCAACCCTGTAGCCTGTGCGGCGACGGCTTCAAGGATTCTAACGAGAGCTGCGACGATGGTAATGCGAGCTCGGGAGACGGCTGCAGCGCCAACTGTTCGACGGTCGAAGCTCACTACGCTTGCCCGGTGGCGGGGCAGCCCTGCCAAGAGTGCGGCGATGGCTTCAAGGGTTCCGCGGAAGCCTGCGACGATGGCAATACCGTCGGCGGTGACGGCTGCAGCTTCAACTGCAAGAACATCGAGCCCGGTTGGACGTGCTCCGTAGCCGGCTCTTCCTGCGCGATATGCGGTAACGGCCTGGGCGAAACCAACGAAGCTTGCGATGACGGCAACACGCTCAGCGCCGACGGCTGCAGCGCGGATTGCAGCAGCGTGGAAACGGGCTGGAGCTGCAGCAGCACGGGCGGCAGCTGCGAGCGTTGCGGCAATTCATTGGTCGAGTCGCTGGAGAATTGCGATGACGGCAATGACAATGCCGGTGACGGCTGTTCGACGAGCTGTCAGCTCGAGCTCGGCTGGCAGTGCCCGCTCGTGGGTCAGCCCTGCCAGTTGTGTGGCGACGGGCAACAAGACACGGCGGAGGACTGCGACGACAACAACCGCGTGAGCGGCGATGGCTGCTCGGCCGCGTGCCAGATCGAGCCGGGGTACGATTGCCGACTGGCAAATGAGCCGTGTGTGGCGCTGCAATGCGGCGACGGGATCCCGGCCGGAACGGAAGACTGCGATGATGCCAATCGGCTGTCGGGCGACGGCTGCAACATCAACTGTCAGGTCGAGCGTGGTTGGGTGTGCCCCGCGGGGGGCCTGGCCTGCCGCCGAGTATTGTGCGGCGACGGCGCCATCGAAGGCAGTGAGACGTGTGAAGATGACGACACGACCCCCACCTCCGGGGACGGCTGCTCGGACCTATGCCAGATCGAGCCGAATTTCAAGTGTCCGACACCCGGCGCCCCCTGTGCGCCCACGACCTGCGGCGACGGCCTCATCGAGGGCTACGAGCGATGTGATGACGGCAACGCGACGGCAGGAGATGGTTGCTCCGACAGTTGCCGCCTGGAGGTCGGCTTTGAATGCGTCGTAGACACGAGCACCAACCCCACCACCGGTGGCGTGTGCAGCCCGAACCCTTGCGGTAACGGGGACACCGGGGGCCTCGAGACCTGTGACGACAACAACCTCAGCTCCGGCGACGGTTGCTCGTCGAGCTGCCAGATCGAACCGTTTTACGTCTGCGCCGGCGCCCCCAGCACCTGCCAACCCCAAGTGCAGTGGGTCGCCACCCAGTCCTTCACGGTCAGCAACGTCTCTCCGGAAGCGATTCACTACGACCCACAGACGCGCAGCTTTGTAGGGTACAAGGAATCTGCGGGCAACCTGGATCCCATCGAGCTGTGTCTCGACGGCTCGCTGCTCAACCCGAACGTACCGGAGATCTGCCGCCCGGATACGGGCTGTGCACCGGCCGTGCTCACTCCTCGTCCGAGGCCGGTCGGCGGCAAGCTCGAGGGCGCCGCGTACGATCCCTTCACCAACAAATGGCTCTTTATAAACGACCTGAGCAACAACAAGCTCATCACTCGCATCAACCTCGATTATAGCGCGTCCGGATCGGATTCGATTGACAGCATCCTCGGCGTATCCTCAGCTGCCGCCATCGCGATAGGAGAAGACGGCCGTCTGTACCTCGCGGAAGGCACCAGTGGTCTCCAGTCCATCCTGGTGTTCGATCGCGACCCGAGTGACCCCGTGGGTTTCGACCTCTCGGCGTTATCCTCCACGCTGCCCAGCAGTTGGACGGTGCCGACCGTCGACAACCTGGACGCGCTGTTCGTGGTGCCCGGTTTCGACTTGGTGGGCACCTTTAACCAGCCCGTGGGCGCCTCGCAGCTCTTGTTCCGGTTCTTCAACTACGACTCGACTTTGTACGGCACCTCCCGCATCCCGGGCGTGCTGATTGCCGACACACCCAATTCGCCGTTGCCCTTCGTGTACACGAAAGCAGCAGCGGGAACCGCCACGGCCATTGACGGCGGCTCGTTCGTGGTGTGCCCGCAGAACCCCTCCGAGCCCTGCCAGCTCTTTTCGAGCACCTGCCAAACCGACGCGGAGTGCGCCGAACGCTCTCCCGGTACGGTCTGCAACACCGCGTCCGCAGTCCCCTACTGCTACGCCCCGGCCAATGCACGCGACGATCGCACGAGGGTCGCAGCGAGCTCCACTAACAACGTGATTGACGTGCTCCGAAACGACACGCGCAGTGAAGGCACGTGCGTCGACAATGCCGTCTCAATCACGGCCGTGACACAGGGCGACCTGGGCGGGACCGTCAGCATCAGCCCCGGCGCCCAGACCGTGCGCTACACGCCTGTCAATGGCTTCTGCGGCGGCATCGAGACCTTCACCTACACCGCGCTGCTGGGCGGTGGTGAATCCGATACCGCCACGGTCAGCGTGCTCGTGCTGTGCGAGTGCGGCGACGGCGTCGTCCAGGCCGGTGAGCAGTGTGACGACGGTAACACCGATAGCGGTGACGGCTGTGGCACCACGTGCCTAGATGAGGCCGTGTGCGGCAACGGCATCCTTCAAGTCGGCGAGCAGTGTGACGACGCAAACGCCGATAGCGGCGATGGTTGTAGCAGCGTGTGTACGCGCGAAGGCAGCTGCGGCAATGGCAACGTCGAGCTGGGCGAGCAATGCGACGACGGCAACACCACCAGCGGCGATGGTTGCCGCGCGGATTGCTCCGCCGAAGTGTGCGGCGACGGCATCCAGGAGCCGACCGAACAGTGCGACGACGGCAACACCACGAGCGGCGATGGCTGCTCCAACGGCTGCGTGCTGGAAAGCTTCTGCGGCAACGGCACCCTGTCCGGCTCCGAACAGTGTGACGACGGCAACAACACCTCGGGTGACGGTTGCAGCTCGACCTGCCGCACTGAAGTTTGCGGCAACGGCCGGCGTGACGCGGGTGAGGGCTGCGACGACGGCAACACCCAAAGTGGCGACGGCTGTAGTGGGGTGTG
>JANOIG010000051.1:0-13805 GCA_031407405.1 Deltaproteobacteria bacterium | reverse complement strand
TTTCCAGTGCCGATCCCGCCGATGTGCGCGCATTGCTGGAGGCGGCACGCCTTGATCCAGATGTTGATGCACGAGCGATTGCGGTGCACGCATTGGGCCAATTGGGAGGCGCTAGCGTCGTGCTAGGGCTACGAGACCTGTGGTCGGGAGCGCCGCCCGAGCAGCGGCGGCAGATCGTGGCGGCCTGGTCGATGCCGCGCAGTTTCGAAGCCGGCGGGGATCGGGAGCTCTCGAATGCCGCCGAGCTCTCTTCGGGCGCGCCCGCCGTTGCCGCGGCCCTGGTGCTCGAGCACAGAGGCGCGGGCCCTCCGGGGTTTGCAACGTCGAGGCTGCTACGTGCGATGCGCGGTGCAGACCGAACGGAGCGCCTGCTCGCGCTGCACGACGCCCCGTGGTCCCACCTCGAGCACCGAGCCGCTATCACATCGCTTCGCGGCTCTGATGATGCCGCCACGCGCGTGGTCTCCCTGATGCGGCTGGTCGATCACGGCGCGATCGACGCTCGAGGTATTGACGAGCTGCGCAAGCTCGCGGCCGACTCTTCGGCAAGCGACTCTTCCGTGGTCGTGGCTTTGGTGGCACGAGTAGTGCTCGCTCGAGCGGGGGACCCCAGCGTCAAGGACCGGTTGCGTGCCGACCTATTGGCTGCGCGTGCCGACCTGCGAATGGCAGCCGCTTTTGCTTTACTTGGCCTGGAGGATTGGCCGGCAGCCGCGCACGCGCTGGGCGATGACAGTCCCAAGGTGCGCTGGGCGGTGGGGTGCCAAATGTTGGCCGATCCGAGCTCGCGGCCCATGCACGGCGCGGATCTCGCAGAGCGCCAGCGTCCGTTCGCCCCGCTCGGCCCAGAGCTCGTGACGCTACTGGTCGCCGCAGCGCCCGGCTGAGCCGCGTGCTCAGCCATCCACCGGCTGATGTGGCGTGGGGTGCAGCAGCTGGTAAAACGCCAGATCGAGCCAGCGACCAAACTTGAACGGCGCTTCCTAAGCCATCTCGACGCTGAAGTCGTTGCTGGCACGGCACCGGAAGGATGGGGGAGGCCGCCACGCTGCTGCAGTTCTACGGGGGCACTTCGGTCGCGCTCAATTAGCTGCTCGAGTTGACGCCCAAGCACTGAGATCGCCACGCTAAAGCGCGCTTACGAAGGGAAGTAGCTCCGGGGCGAAGCGTGTGTGACTGCCACCCTGCAGCTCACTTGCACCAGTTCCGTGCAAGCACGGTGGTGCCAGATGGGAGATGCGCGGCCCTCAAAATCGGCAATGGCGCAGGCAACACCGCGGTCGAGGCTTTTTCGCGTTCAGCGGACTTCGGTGACGCAGCCGAACTGCAGCGTGATACCGCCATCCGAGCTCCGTACGCGCTCACAGGTGTTCGGACAGAGCCGAATTTGGCTGGCGTCGTCCGAGTATTGCCAGCCTTCCTCGCACGCGCTCTCGACGTTCTGGCGGATCAGCTCCTGTGGCCCGTTCACTGGTTCGTAGAGCACGTTGACCTTTGTAGGGTCGAGCACGGCGGCCCCCGCCGGATCTGGCACTGTGTACGCGCAGCTTACTGCCTGGCGCGAGACGATGGCTAGCGCGTCTTCTAACCCAGCGCTGAGGTCGCGCTCCGCGGTCATGTCCAGGTGGCAATAGTCGGGGCCAACATGGGAGCATTGGGAGGGCGCAGTGGCGCCGGCTTCCGCCATACGGGACAAGCTCTCCGCCGCCCCCTCACTGCCGGGAGAGCCGATGACAAACGTGCGCACGCCGAGTTCGAGCGCTGCCGCGGCTTCACCGATGAGGGGCGTCGGGTCGACGGGATCTTCCTGGCGCCCAGTGCCTATGCAGCCGAGAGCATAGGTGGGGACACCGTCGGTGATGAGCACGGTGAAGCGCGTGCCGATAGCCGTGGTGGCTTGCAGCTCCGAAAATGCATGGCGATACGCGTCATGGGTGGGTGTTCCACCGTCCGGCGTCTGCCTCTGGAAGGCTTGTTCGATGCGCTGGCGATGTGGAGACCCCGCGCCGCCGAGGGTGTCGATCGGCACCGCGGTTCTGCGATCGAAGCAGCTGTCGGCGGAATTGGTCGTACTGAAATTGCCCCCACCGAAGGCCCCACCCAGTGGTAACCCAAACGGCAGCCCGTCGAGCCCCCGATTGGGGTAAAAGACCACGCCCAGCGACAAGTCGGCGGGCAGACTGTCGATGGCATCGAGCACCGCCCGGCGGGTCACTGTCCACTTGGAGCCGCCCGCACCGGGAGCTGGTTCATTCATCGAGCCGCTGGTGTCGACAACAAGCTGCAGCACCGACGAGGCGGCCTCGGTCTCTACGCTGCCCCCGGCGCAGGCCTGGCCTTCAAAGTAGCCAGGCATGGCGTCCGAATCGGGCTCCTGGCCAAAAACTGGCCCCTCCAAGCTCGTCCCATCCGGGCCCGCATTCGGTTCAGACGGCAACTTGGCGGAGCAGCCGAGCAGCCCCGCCCAAAACAGCGCCACACCGACTTCGTTCCTTACTGACAGCCATACTGCACGGGTCATCACCATAGGTCTGCATCCTGTCGATGGCGACTCGGACCTGAGGCGTACGGCTGCCCCACCTTACTGTTGGGTGGGGCAACCTGCCACCGAATCGCGCTCGCTGACTTGTTCAGGGAGAAAGGGCCGGATCGCTGCACAGCTCGGCCAGGCCGTCGCAAGCCTCCGCGGGGAGAGCTGACGCGCCGCACTCCGTGGCGATGCGCGCACAGATGTCGACGAACACGCCGTCGAATGCATCGCCAACGCAGGCCTGAAATGCGGCGCCGATCGCCGCTGGGTCGAGCTGCTGCGCCACGCCCGCGCCCACGCTGTCCTTGCATGCGGCGAGGGGGCCCGCCGCAGGCGGCAGACCGGCGCAGACCGACGCCAAATCCGGCACCGCGCCCGGCTGTGCGCCCGACGGGGTCAAGGTCCCACGGAGCCCCGGAAGTGGAGCCCCCGCATCCGCCGCTCTCTTCAGCCCGCCAAGGCGTCCACCCCCCGGGAACTTCCCGCCCAGAGAGCCCTGATTCGCCGAGCCCGGCGCCGGCGGGGCGCCGCCACCGGCAACTGAAGGCACGCAGTCGACAGGAACCGACGTTGGCCCCGGCAGACACGCCTTCAGCGCCCCGGCGCAGTCCGTGCTGCCGGCTGCTGCCGCCCCCTGGCAGCTGCGAAAGTCCTCGAAACACGCCTTGGCCTGGTCCACGGCGGCGTCCAAGTCAGCTTGGGCCGCCACGAGCTCCGCCTCCAGACTCGAGATTTGCAGGCTCGAGTTTTGCGGGTCGTCCGAGGCAGCGGTCGGATCGGTTTGACAACCCGCGAGCAAAACTCCGACGGTCACCACCGAAGCTCGAGAACACGAACGTATTTTCCACATTGTCTGACTCCTAGGGCGCGATGGCGCCGATCACGGTTGGGTTACGAGCGAAGACCCGTCTCGACGCGTTGGGTGGTGCTCCCAAGCGGGCGAAGTCGTGGGTGAGAACCACGACCCGACTGGCAAGGCCAGGCGCTTCCTAGGAAAGCGGCCCATCGCATCGAGTCGGCTCTTCATGACGTTGGGGGCTGCGAACCCACAAACGGATCAGACCGGCCCATTTTTGTTTGCACGCGCCGGTGAGCCGACGGGGCGCTCGCGTGCAAGGCCTTTTGGGGTCTCACGGCACGTATGCCAGCACGCCGGGCGCGTGAGGCATCTCGCTGCGAATCACGCTGCAAAGGTCGGTGCAATCTTCAGCCTTGGCACCAACGATCGGCACCGAGCATCCTACGCTGCGGGCGGATCGCACCTCAGGACTCCGCTCGGCGTGGCGGCTGTCGTGATCCGTTTTCTCTCCACCGACACACACTCTAGCCGTGGCGAGCGCACACGCAATGAGCGCCATTCCTAACGCCTCGGAGGCGATCACGATGAATCTGAATTCGAGATACACTGGTATTTGGCGGGTGGTAGCAGCGACAGCGCTGGCCTGCGGAAGCGAGGGGAGCGCCGTTGAAGCGGGCGCCGGCAACGGTAGCGCTGGCAGCACCAGCGCTGCCAGTTCTGGCGCCTCGGCGGGGGCGACATACGGGTCGGGCCAAGCGACAGGAGGCACGGGTTCGGGCACCAACTCTGAGGGGCAGCCGGACGTCTCGGGCGGGGTCGACGGCGACAATGGCAGCAACGCCGGAAACTCGGGCGGCAGCGCTGGGAGCCCTGCAATGCTCGGAAATGGCGGCAGTCCGCTCACTCCGCCTTGCACCGCGAGCGCGTGTCCGGCGGTCGATGTGAACGCGGACGGCGCGCCGGATCCCGCCTGCTGCACCATGGCCGGTGCTTGCGGAGGGGAGATCGAGAACATGGGAACCACGTTCTGCGCCCCTGCAGGCGGCGCGCCTCCGTTCGAGCCGGAACCGATCGTGCCGGACTCGCGTTGCTTAGAGCAAACCTTGAACAACCAGGGCACCCCCATCACTCTGCCGGGTTGTTGCGATAGCTCGGGCGTCTGCGGCGTCAGCACCGCTCCGGTCGCGGGTGACGCCGGGGCCGGTGTTCCGATCGCCTGCCTCACCCCAGCGGACCTCGCGGGGTTCGGCGTCGCCGGCGATGCCGGCACCTTTGCCGAGGTCTCCTGTCAGTAACCCATGCAACCCGGCACGCTCAGGCCTTGTCGGGGGATGTTTGTCGCGGCCTCGTTGGCTGCGGTCAGCTGCGACACCACTGGTGTGTCGTTCAGTGAGGTGCGTCTCGTCGAGCCGAATGAAGGGGCAGCAGAGCTCGCGGGCGACGTGGCAGCGGAGGCTTCAGGTACGATAGTAGCAGCGGGCGGAGGTGGCGGCGTCGCCGGGAGCGGCAGCGCAGGGATAGTCACCAGAGGCGTAGCCGCCTCTGGCGGCGCCGCCGGGGACGAAGGACGGAACGCTCTGCCGCCTCCAGCCGACGGCGGCACACCACCGTCACTTGCCAAGGACGATCCGGATCCGGGCGGCAGTGGCGACCCTTCCCCCTCCCCCGCTGAGGCCGATGATAGTTGTGGCGCCGAGTGCGCCGGTGCTGGAGGGAGCTGCTTCGAAGGCACCTGCTTCTTCGATTGTGGAGACCCCGGCAGTTGCTCGACCGCAATCGTGCAATGCCCTCGGGAACAACGCTTCAACGTGCAGTGCGGCGATGGCTCATGCAGCTGGGGTGTCGTGTGCGGCGAGCACTCCGATTGTGACGTCGTCTGCGACGTGTCGAGCGTCGAGCGCGACGGCTGAGGATGACCGAAGCGCGCAGCGAAGTAGCTCGGCGCGAGCTCGGCAAGATCAGGGCGATCGGCGCCCGTGCCCTTCCCACGGCGAACCGAGCCGCAATGCCGTGCGAGCAGACGCGCTGCGCCTCGCAGGGGGGAGACCCTTCGGTGAGTCGCTTTTGGGCAAGCGCGACCAGGTGTTCCAACGTCCGATCTGCCGATCCGTGAGGGTGGCCCGGCTCTCCCTTCCGTGTGCCGCGCGCGCGTCGCAGCCTGAACGGGAGCGCGGCGAACAGGAGCCAGAGCAGGCTTGTGCTGCGTGCGCTCCGGGCCGCCTCCGGAGCGTCCAAGGAGCAGCCGCCGCGCGCCGATGCCCGCAACAAAGTCGCGTTCGAACCGCCAGGGGGGCTGGCGTCGCGCGCAGCTCCACATGGAGGGCTGACGCTCAGCACGTCTTCGGGGCAGCCGTCGAGGCAGTCGGGCGTTGCGTCGGCATCGGAGTTGCCGCAGCCGCAGGCGCCCGGCGCGCGTTTGGCAGCGTCGCTGGGGCAGCCGTCGAGGCAGTCAGCGGTGCCGTCAGCATCGCCGTCGGAGTCCGCAGCGCCGCAACCGCAGGTACCCGGCACGACTTTGGCGGGGTCGTTCGGGCATTGATCTACTAGCGCCACACACTGCTGATCGACGCATTGCCCGCCGCCCGCGCACGCCACGCCGTCGAGGACGGTAGGGCCGTTGATGATAGAGCACCCGCTCCGAGCATCGCCGCAGACCACTTGATCGCAGGCGAGGCCGCAATCCGGGCCGGGCGCCCCGACGCCCTCGAATCCCGCGCCCTGTTGTTCGGCGATCTGTTCGCACTGCGTGCCGCGGCTTCGGCAGTCGCCGAAGTAACATGCTCCAGTGTTGCCGCGAGTGTCTTGGCAGGCACCACCCGCGGGTAAGAAGGTATCCGCCGGGCAGTCTTTGGACAGGCCAGTGCAAGCTTCATCGAAGTCGCAGGGGCTGCGCCGCGATCGGCACACGACTTCGGGCGCTGCGGCGACGACCTGGCACGCTTGGCAGCAGCTGTCGTTGAAGTCGCTGCACTCCGCACCAGCATCGAGCTGGCAGATTGAGCCATTGCAACAGGGATCGATGCCGGAGCAGTCCTCGCTGCCACAGTCACAACTTTCGCCCTCCGAGACGACTGCGTCCCCGCAGCTCCGCACGCCGGGTGCCGGCGGTACGTCATCGGCGCAGAGCGCACCTTCGGCATAGGCGGCGCCCTCCAGATAGTCGCCGAACTGCGCGACACTGCAACTCGAAAACTCCGCGCCGTCCATCGGGCAATTGGCGCAACCGACCGCGGCCATGATGAAACCATGTTCCGAACACGGGTTGCCGTCGTCGTGGTCCATGCCGAGCGTATGCCCCATCTCGTGGACTGCCGAGACCACCGCGAAGCCGCCGCCCGTGTCGTCGGCTTGCACGATGAAGCCGTTAGAGTTCGACGTGCACGCAACGGCGAGCCCTGCATAGCCGGCGGCGTCACCCAAAAAATCGAGGCCACTCAGCAGCAAGTGCTCGTCGTGATCCGGCAAGCTGTCTTCGGTGTTGGCCCAATCGAGGAACTCCGCGAGCAGGCTGTCGTGATCCACCTCAGACCCCGAGAAGTTCGGCACATAGGGATCCGCCTCAAAAGCCACTTGAGCCCGCAGCGTGACGCGCAGGGGCGGCACCAGGCCGCTATCCGCCAGCAGCGCGTTCATCGCCGCGACGAATAGCACCGTGTCCGACTCGAGCAGTCCCCCTACGTTCGCGGCTCGCGCCGCATCATTTACGACCACGAGGTCGATGTATTTGGTTTCGAGCGGCGTGCCCTCGCGGAACTCGAGGCGGGGCGGCGCGAGGCTTTCCGGTTGCTGGCGAAGCGCGGTGTGTACGGGGGTTTCTGGCAGCAAACCCGGCGTGTCGCGCCGACGGAGAGGCTGCGCCCAGTGCGCGACTCCATCGCTCCCATCGATGTCAGAAGCATCCGGCTCGATGCGCCAAAATTTGCCGCTGGCGAGGAGCACGCCGCGCAGCGCCTGTCCGAGCGGGTGCGGCGTGGGGCCGCTGCAAGCGTCCAACACGGCCCATCCACCTGGCGTGCTCGTCCCCGCGCTGTCCGCGGCGAGCGACTCCGCGCGGCCGCGATAGACACACCCGGAGAAGCTGCTGGGAACGACGACGAGACCACCGTCTCGTCTCAGCGTGAAGGTCTGATAGTTAGGGCTCGTGGGAACCACCAGTTGTTCGAGGTCGAGACGAAATGTCTGACCTTCGAGATCGAGAGAGAGCGAAAGAGTTTCCGGAGCCGCGTCCGCGGATAACGCAACGCCAACCTGACCGAGGTCCAATGATGCCGTGCCCAATCCTTCGGTAAACGTACGCCCTAGGTCGCACGCACCGACCGAAAATACGAGTGCCGCGGTCAATGCGATGCCGAAGGAGGGGGGCTTCAAGGTGAGTTTGCTCCGATGCAAGGCCCAGCCACTTTCCAGCTAGTGCCTGGTTTGCCAGTCGGGTCGTGTCCTCACTCACGCCTTCGCCGCGCGGTGATGCCAGCCAATGCATCGAGACGGGTCTTCACTCGTATCCCAACCGTGATCGGCGCGATCGCGCCTAGGAGCAAAGAAAAGAACTAGGGAGACCGCATCGAGCTGGCTCTTCACCACGTTGGGGGTTCGGGGCCCACAAAAGGATCAAGAGCGCCCCAATTTTGTCTCGAAGGCCGGCCAGGTACGCGGTCATCCGCACGCGCGCGCAGGTCGCTTCCGCGTTACACACGATCGGAAGAACAGCGCGACGCCGTGCTTCGGGACCTCGACGTCGCTCGACTCGACACGCCGTCCTGGATCTCAGGGGCACGCCCGCCGAGCTCGAGGTCACGCAGAAGGCCCACCACCTCGGGAGCCGACACGAGCTTGCCGAGCGCACTCACGAGCAGTTCGGAAGAGACGACGACGCTCCTTCTATCAGATGATTGAAAGGACGCATCCCCCGCGCTACGGCGCCTCGCCGGCACCACCGTGGGCTCCTGCGGCGCAGCGCGCTGTGCTCGCCTTCTCGGGCGAGCCCGTGACCGTGACGACGTTCTCGGTACAGTAACGCCGCGGGCGGGCCGCCAAGATGAGCCCCGCCGAAAAAGCAGCCGGCAGCGTCGCTGTCACCGTGGCGCGGGATCGCGCACGGCGGCGTCCCCGAATAGCCAAGCATGGTACTTGGAGTCGCACCCAGCCCCCCGGATCTCCTTGGCGTGTAGCACCGAGCGCTCGAGTCGCCCCTTCACGCGCAATCGATAGTAACCGTTGGCGACGACGAGCTTCATCCGAGGATCGTCCGACTCGTCGCAGATGCCGTCGAACGCGCGGCTCGGCTCATCCATGCAAACCTCTAGCTTGCCCGGCCGCACTCCTCCCGGAGACTGCAATGTGACGCGGGTCGCACACTCCGCCGTGCTGGCGTAGGACCGCGGTGCATAGGTACCTACGACGTAGAGCTCAGAGCGATCGCCCGCCATGCAAAGCGCCGGATCGACGAAGCACTGCTCGACGGTCACCTCGCGCTGCGGGCGCCACCCCGAGGCGGAGCGAACCACAAGCACCGTCGACACGGCGAGCACGACGAGGACCGCGGCATGCAGCCACCATCGCCGGAGCCGTTTCGTCAGCCGTTCCGCAAGCGCCAGCACGGCCACTGAACCCTTGCGAGCCCTCATTTGTTCCCTCCCCCGGGCGCGTAACGGCGAGCACCCGGCCTGCAAGCTTGGGAGGACAGGCGCGCCGTCGGCCTGGAAGTGACCGAGATTGGCCCATCGTCTTCATGAGCTGGCTCGCAGATCGAGCTAAGCGCATCACGCATGGCCGGGAGTATCAGGTCAAATTCGGGCCGCGCGAATGGCGGCTCGACCGCTTGATGATGCGAAGCTGTTCCACAGTCGCCACCGGCTTGCGAGGTGAGGACGGCGGACTACTGCCGGAATGTCGGACCCGAGGTCGGTCTGATGAATCGTTGCAAGGGCGACCGCGAGTTGTCGCGTCCAGTCACTCTTGTCGCTCGGAAACATGTCCACCCGGCCCTGGAGCGTCGTCATCGCCAGAGCCGGTTCCCCGAACCAAAGGCCACTGGGATCAACGGCGACTCGGTCGGGCGTTGGCAGCGAGACGCGCGAAGCACAACCCAGGCGTTCCCACTCGAGTTCTGGGGTGTCGTTGCCGACGGGGTAACGCTTCAGAACTAGGCTCCGCTCAGTCCCGTCCCTTCCATATAGCGTGAGCCGATGCGTCTTGGCGGCGACCCCGCCGCTGATGGGGGGGCCCGCTATCACTCGGCAACCGTTGCCGATCGCGGACGCCAATCGGTTTAGGCCTTCAGGCGAAGGAAAGCCCATAGTAGCTTGAGCTGAGTCCATTGCTCGGAGAGTAGCCCAGCCGGAGGGGCTATCCATCGCTGACAGTTGGTATCGAATACTCGGACACCAGGCGGGGCGGCCGAGCAACGGGGGGTCCTCGGAATCCGAGACCGCAGAACGGCTGAAATTCAGCTGCAAGCGCCCGCCGGAGCGCAGCGAGGAAGGGCCCTTGTCAGCTGCAATTTCTTGTTAGACCGGCCGCCGCTTTAGCTTGGGTCCATTGGTTCTCGAGCCCCAACGCCGCAATCCAGCGCTCAACGTAATCGAGATCGAGAGCGTTACCCTGTGTGCGGAGAATGCCAGCGACGTCATTGACTTGACGCTCCGAGCTCGACATCTTTGCCCATTCGAGCTTCGACAAGATCACATCCTCGGCAGATGCGATGTAGAGCCGCGTGCCGAGCATGTCGGCTTCATGCCGCCGCTCGAATTCTTCGAGACTGAACGGACGGGACTTCCGAATGATGAAGTCAATCTTCCAGCCCGAGTTCAGGTCGATCACGTTGAACAGACTTTCGGCTCCGTACGCCTGCAGGGCGGCGTCTCGACTGACGTAGTATTCTTCTTCCGGAAATTGCCTGACGAGCTTCTGCAAGGACCCCAACGTTGGCGCGATCACGATGTCCACATCTTGCGTGGTGCGCGGCGCGCCGTGGAAAGCGCTGGCGAATGAACCAGTCAGCATGTAAGGAACGCCAGATATTGCGAGCGCCTCGAGTACTCGGCGAATGGCGCCTTCAGCCCCCTCGTCGGATGCCATAGAGCTCCCAAATTAGCTCGTCGCGAACTGCGACTTCATCGAACTCAGGATGGCGGGCTCTGATGCCGTCGCATGCGATCGCGCGAACGGAATCACTCATCTTGCACGCCATCAAGAACTTGCGAACACCGCCCATGTTTCGGTGGACGGCTGCTTGAACTCGAGCCGCTTCAGCTGACGTATCCTGCACCTTTGCAGGGTAGCACAGCCCCGCGCCGGTGTCGCAGTCCAGCCCCGACGCACGACAGGCCCAATTGCCGGATTGTCATCCTGGAGGTCGAGCCCAAGCAGGATCCCACTCGAAATACGCCAGGCGATCTCCGCCCCGAAGCGCTTCAGTTGGATACGGGAACGCCAGTGTCGGGATCTGGTCAGGCAGGACCCACGCGAGTTCTGCGGTCTCGTCGTTGGACGAAATCATGCCGGGAGGCTCCACCCGCCCTGATGATTCCGCTGAATCAGCACTCGACCTTTCTCATCTCGCAGCACCGCTGCCACCGCAGGGACGAGCAGTAGCTCGGATCGAACGCGGTCACGGAGGCTACGGTAGTAGGACGACATCGGCATGGTGATCTTGTGATCTTGGCTCGGTCTAACTGGCGTTAAGCTGCGTGGTCCTGAGGGAGCGCAGCGACCGAGGGCCACGTCAGCTTCAACGGCCGAGTTAGACATCGCTCTGCGCAGCACTGTCCAACTCGGAACTTTGCTCGGTGCGGGCATGTACGTGACGATTCCCGCGAGTGCAATCCGATGTGCTCTCCTCGGGACGACGCCGCCTGTCGATTCGCATCGGTTCCTGTCTCGTTCCCGGTTCGACCCTCGATTGGTTCTTCTTGGACAGCTTCGGTTTGAACCCGGCAGTCCACCTGCTGCTCGCGACCACGCCTGGCGGCTTCAAGACCTTCGTGTCGCGATACCGCTGGCAATTCTTCAGCGCCCCAGTGGCGCGGGATGCTCGAGCCCACAGCACGTCGGGCGAGCTGGAGTGGCCTTGAGGAGTCGGCTCAACCCCCCATCTGCAGTCTTGGCACGGAACGGCTGCTCCAATTCAGATCAACCGGTCTCTTCAGTCTGGGAACGGCGCCCTGCTGTCCAAGTCCGTCGACTGATTCGAGGTTATCGCGGCAGCTTCATGTCTCGTCTCGCGATCGCCCGCAGCCGGAACTCTCTTGAACATTCTTCCGCCGTTGGCGAGACTCGCTCGCGCCATGGCGAAACGACGCGGCTACCTGGCCACTGTTCTGATCGCGCTCGCGATCTACGGACTCCTGGTGAGGACCCTGGTCGCCGAGCTGACCACGCGCCCAGGCGCCCCCCACCCGATGCGGGCGGTGACCATCGGCCTCTTGATGGTGTGGTTGCTCCTCGAGTCGCCGGTGGCGATGCGGGTGTCGACCGACGACGGGCGCGGCCAGGACCGGGGGACCCTGCTACTCAACGCGGTCTCGAGCGGGCTGGCCGTGGCGGCGGCTCTGGCGCTGCCGTCCGTTTGGACGGGCTGGAACGCCTCCCAGACGGCGGGGCTCGTGCTCTTCGTGGCGGGGTTCGGCTTCCGTCTGGCCGCCATCCGCCAGCTGGGCCGCTTCTACTCGCACAAGGTGCGCCGAGCAGAGGGTCACGAGATCATCGACCAGGGTCCCTACCGGGTCGTGCGCCACCCAGCTTACCTGGGGGTCATCGCCGCGCATCTCGGCTTCGCCCTGGTGTTTCTCAATCTCTGGAGCGCCCTGGCCGTGGCGATCCTGGTAATCCCCGCCTTCGTGTGGCGCATCCACGTCGAGGAACCGATGCTAATGCAGATCCCCGGGTACGCCGACTACGCCCGCGACCACGCCCGTCTCGTGCCCGGGCTCTGGTAGTCTGGCCAGAGCGCGGCCCCGACGCACCAGGGCGGCGGCCCAGCACGACCAGCTCCCGCGCGATGCGGATGCGAGCCGCGAGGACCGACCCGCCGCTGCCCCGCAGTTGACGACCCGCCTCCGCAGGAAAGAATGCTCTGGACGTCCCTGTCCGACGCTGCGCCGCCAGTCGGGCTGGCGTATGTCTAACGAGCCCGTAGAAAAACCCACTTCCGACGCGGCCGCAACCGTCCCGTCGCCTCTAGCCGCCACCATCGGCACAAAGCGGCTCCGGCTCGGCTCAGCGGGGCGCAGTGGCCCCCGCTGCCGCGCTCAGTTCGCTCGACCGCACCCAGCAATCTTCTCGATGTTGTGGACGATGGTGAAGAGTTGCCACTGCGCGTTGACCTTCTTTCTGCCTCGAAGCGTGAATCGCCTCATTCCCTTGTTCTGAAGGTTCGCAAACACCGGTTCGACGGTGGCCATTCTCCGGCTGTAGATTTCACGGCCTAGCAGAGTGTCAAACTTCCACCTCATGCGGTCGACAGCGCCGTTTCTCTTGGGTGCTTTCCGCGGGCCTTCTCGACCTTTGATGATGGTGATCTGTCGCTGCACGGTGCGATCGGGATGGCGCAAACATCGAGACCGAAGCGGACAGCTGCGGCACGCTGTGATGGGCGCCTTGAAGTGCGCCACCCGATAGCCACTGAAAAGCATGTGCTTGCCGCTCTGATAAAGCTTGTGACCCGCAGGGCAGACACACAGCGCTTTGCCCTCGTCATAGAAAAAGTCTTGCAAGCTGAAGAGCTTCTTCTTCTGCGGCAGCTCTTCTCTCTGCTTGCGACGGTCGAGGGCGCGCTCCTTTCGGTCCCGCTCCTTATGACGAGCGGCTTCCGCGAAAGCCGGATCGCGTCTGCGATAGGCCCGGTCGGCAATGTAGGCGTCAGCGCCGGTCTGTTCGACGGCTCCCAGCACTGCTCGGCTGTGAAATCCGCTGTCCGCCGTCACCTTCACCTCCGTGAAGACGTCTTTGCCAGAATCGAGGGCACCAAACGTCCTTCGAGTGGCCTCCAGGAGCGGCGCGAGCAGGTGGCCCTCGTATCCCGAGCCTTGCGCATCTGCGTGCACGACGATTTGCGCTCGGTCATCGACGACCGCAAGACCATTGTAGCCCTGGATCACTCCACGCGAGCTGGTCATCTTGGCGCTCTCAGGGTCGGTGATGTTGCTCTTCTGCTCTTTGCCTGAGGGCCCTAGCTTCTTGTTACCTTGCTCGAGAAACGCCTTGATCTGCTGCACTTTGCGTCGATATCTCTCCGCCTTCCTAATCTCCTTCGAAGCGCTCCCGCTGTCCTTCTCCTGCCCATCGCGCTCTCTGTGTCGTTGGACAATACGCTCGGCCACACGCTCGAGCTTCTTTCGCTTCTCGTCGAGCTCCCGATGCGTCCCGCTCCACTGCTTCGACGCGTTCGACGGCAGTTTGCAGCCATCGACCGCGAAGTGCTCCTTCCCAATCAGCCCGAGCTCCGAGGCGTAAAGCAGCACGTCGCGAAACAACCCC
>JANOIG010000352.1:0-33603 GCA_031407405.1 Deltaproteobacteria bacterium | reverse complement strand
GCAGCGAATTTGCACCGCGTAAATATTTGTTTCGGTCGACAAAGACTACGGCGCGGTTACTGGCAGCGCCTCTCAGCGGCGCGCTGTACGAGACCCGAGGTGCCGGCATCGTTCGTTTCCGACCACACCAAAACCAACGAGTCGGGGCCGGCAGCCACGCCGGGAGAGTTAGGCAGTGAGCCGGCGCCTCGAACAGGCGGGACATCGATGAGCTCCGGGGCGTTGCAGGCGGCCCCCGCGATTCGGTATAGGCGAACGCCGCTGGCACGGGCGACGAAGATGAACACTCCGCTCCCGTTGCTAGTCACTGCCACCTCGTCAATGTCGCGTAACGGCGCGCTGCCGAACGCCAGTGACAGCTGGCACTCGAACGCCCCGTTGGCACTGACCCGCTGATACACGAGGCCGCTCGCGGTGGCCCAGGCCACCCCGTAGTCGCCTCCGGCAATGCTGGTGATGTCCGGGAGAGAACCGGCGCTGGACAACAGCCGCACGGGTTGAGCTTGCGCTCCCACGAAAGCGGTAAGCTCGATCTCGTTATTTTCGTCTCCCTGCGAGACGACCGCCGCGTTGGCGCCGTTCGCCGCAATGCGAGACGAGCGCTTGTCGCCACTCACGGTCGAAACCGCGGCATACGTATTGCTGGAGGCCGTGTAGGCCCCGAGCGTTACGGCGCCCGGCGCAGAATCGAGCACCGCCCAGGCATCGGGATTGCCTCGGAACGAGGCATCCCCAGGTGACCTGCCAAAACCCAGACCGACCTCGGCGCCAGGGATCCCGTTGACCACGCGCATGGCGAGCGAAGTCGAGCCACCTCGACCCCCGAGGCCATACGTCACGAGGAAGTCACCCTGCCCCTGGCCCGACGTTCGCCCGTGGATCCGTGCCGAGAAGAAGCTGTTGCCTCCACCGGGACCGATCAGCCGAGTGCCGATACTGACCCCTGCGTTGACGGGCCCATCGAGGAGTGGTCCGTAAAAGACACCCGGTTCTCCCGTCGCCATCACGAGCCCAAACACGCCTTGCGAAAACGCCACGTCGGTGATGCTCCCGCCCGAGACCGTACGCGCCGGGCTCGGCAGAGTCAGGACCCGACCCGGCAGCGCCTGTGCACTGCAGGTCGCGACCGAGCCACTCGACTGACATGTCGTCTGGCAGTTCTGTGGATCCGGATTCGGACATTCGAATGCCGCTCCGGGCTGGCATTGCCCGGCCACGCAGCGCTCCGAACCGTTGCACGCATTGCCATCAGCGCAATTGGCGTCATTCAGGCAACCGACGCACTGGCCCGCTGCGTTGCACTGCCCCGTTGGGCACGCCGTGCCGGGCGTGGCCGGGCCGCAGGTGCCATTGCTACAGACTTGGCAGATGCCGCAAGCGCTGCAGCACTGGTTGTTGGCGATGCATTGGTTCGAGCCAGCGACGCACTCGCGCGTCCCGGTCGGGCATTTGCACAAATCGTCGGCGGCATCGCAGATGTCCTGGCCGGTGCAGCCGCTTGCGGTGCTACAGCAGGCGTTGGCTCGGTTCGTGATGCAGCGGCCGCCCCCGCAGTCGATCTCCTGCAGGCCATTGGTCTGGGAGGGACAGTCGCACACGCCGCCCGTGCACACTTGATCTCCGTTGCAACCCCCGCAGCACTGGTCGTTCGGTGTGCAGGCATTGCCCCCGGTGCGGCACGCCTTGCAACTCAAACCACCAGCACATGCGGCCTGACCGGGCGCACCGCAGGCAGCGCCTTGCCCCAGCAACGGCACCTGACAGAGCGCCGTCTGTGCATTGCACTGCTCGCCCGCCGCACAATCGTCGAGGCAACAGATCTGGTCGCTCGCAAGCTGAGCGCCCAAGCGCCGCTCGCAGAGAGTGCTTCCGCATTGATCGGCGCCCGTGCAAGGCTGGCCCTCGGGCAACAAGCAGCGATCGACGCCAAAACACTGCCCGCCGCCGCAGGCTTCTCGCGCGCTCTGGTCGATGCACTGCCCAGTATCGTTACAGACCTGGCAGGTGGCGTCACACTCGCGATCGCAGCATTTGCCACGCGTGCACACACCTTGGGCGCAGGTAGCGACCAGGCACGATTCCCCCGGGCCCGCGAGCGTAACCCCTGTGCCGGTCATGGCGAGGGTCAGCGAGCGTTCGCCCTGCGCGCTGTCTGTCAGCGTGAGAGCTCCGGTGCGGCTGCCGGCCGCCTGCGGGCGAAAACGGATCGTCATCTGGCAGCTGGAGTGGCCCCCGAGCGGGTTACCGCTGCAAGTGTCGCCACTGAGTAAGAACTCCGCCGAATTGGCGTTGACGAGCGTCAAGCTGCCGCTCGGCAAGTCCCCATCGTTACTCACGGTCCACATGAACTCGTTTTCGGGCGCGGTGAGGCTGTCCTGGTCGACGTTGGCAATACCGAAGCTGCGGTTTCCGGTGGCGCTCAGACTGGCCGGGGTGCGGCCGGTGCCGGTAATCTGCACACCGACGCTGCCCGCCCCGGGGGAGGCCACCAGAATGCTGGCGTTGATCGTGCCGGAAGCAACCGGCTGAAAGCTGACGTTGAAGGTGCAACTCTGGCCGTTCACGAGGCCAGCGCCGCCCTCGGGGTTGCAGTCCCCCTCGTCCACCGAGAAGCTGTTGTCGCTGCTCGTGGCGGTGATGGTGAGGCGGCCCGAGGCCGCGAGGCCCGGATTGACGACCGTGAAGGGCCGAGTGACGACGCTATCGAGTGGCACGTCCCCGAAGTCTGGCGACCCGTCCGCCGCCGTCAGGATCAGGCTTCCTCCCTGTAGTGCCTCACCCAGTAAGAGCGCGCTCGCTACGCTGCCGCCGTCGCCGGTCAAGCGCAGGGTCGCCCAGTGCGGCGCCGCTTCTTCCGGGCGAAACGTTACGCGTACTTCGCATGTTTCTCCGAATACCAACGGCGCGGAACAAGCGCTTTCGAATCCGAAAGGCGCCGTGCTGCCGCGCGAGCCGTTCACCAGAGCGAGCTCGGGAGGGGTCAACGGCTCGTCGCCAGCATTGATCAGCGTCACGCTGCCAAACGCCGAGTCCCCCACCACGACCCGTCCAAAATCGAACTCGTTCTGGACCACGGCGAGGTCGGCGGGGACGATGCCGCTGCCGGACAAGGGCAGGCTCGTTGCTCCGGCCAATGGCGAGAGGACGAGCAGTGACGCGCTACGAGCGCGGCGCCGGCTGGGTGTGAACGCGACTCGGACGGTGCAGCTTTGGCCGCTCACTAGGGTGGTGAGATCTGGCTCGCATTCGCCTGGCTCTGGCGGAGCGAGCACCGCAAAGTCGCCACCGGCCCGAACCGCCAGCGCCCCCGATGGCTGATCACCGGGGTTGGTGATCTGGAACGGGCGCACGCTGGTCTCGCGCACCCGCACTGGCCCGAACTCCGCGGAGCCTTCGCCCAGGGGCCGGATCGTGAGCGCGCCGAGGTCCAGAGCTTCACCCACCAGAGCCACGGCGGCGCTGTCGCCTCGATCGGTCTGGACCTGAATCGAGGCCGATCGACGCCCGGAAACTGTGACTGGGCGGAACTCGAGCGCCACGCTGCAGGTCTTGCCGCCGCCCAGAGCCGTGCCAGCGCCACAAGTGCTGTTCTGAATCGCAAAGTCGTCGGAATTGTCTCCTGACAGGCCGATGCTCGACAGAACCAGCGGTTCGTCACCGCTATTTTCTATGAGCAATAAACCAGCACCGGAGTCGCCCAGGACCACCTGTTGGAAGTCGACGGCATCCGCCGAAACAACGAGAATCCCGGGACTGAGCCCGCGGCCTTTCACAGCCACGCTGACCGCGCCCACGTTGTCGGACTCGACGGTGAACGTGGCCTGCTGCGACCCGCGTCGGCTGGGCGAAAACCCGACGCGGATGTCGCAGCTGGACCCATCGACGAGAGAGGTCGCGCCCGGCACGCACCCGCCGGGGGCGGGATCGCGGACCGCGAACTCGGGATGACTCAGACTGATCGTCAGGGGCCCCGACGGGACGCTCGATGGGTTGGTGAGGCGGAACGTACCCTCGCGCGTGCCTTCCAGGAGTACACCGCCCAAATCGAAGGCACTGCCCGGCGCCGGCCCTAACACGAGATCGCCACCGGCCAGGCCGGTGCCGGCGAGTGGGACGACGACTTCACCCCCCACTGCGCTGGCGACCCGCAGCGCCCCGGCGATTTCACCGACTTTGCCGGGCAGCAGGGCCAGCCGAACCTCGCAACGGGCTCCTGGCTCGACGGACTCTTCACACGAGCTCTGCAGGATGGCGTAGTCCACATCGCTGCCCTCGACCAAATCGACCGCGGGCGCCGGCATCGGCGCCTGGCCGACGTTCAGTACGAACACGTCATCGCGCGCGGGAAACCCCAGCGTGACCCGGCCAAAGCTCACTGCCTCCGGCTCGACGCGCAGCTCGGGCAGCAACGTCGCGTCCTCGTCCCGCGGATTCTCCGGGGTGTCAGCGTCCGGCCCCTCTAGAGATTGTAGATCTACCGTAGGTCGACGCTCGTCCACACCGCAGCTCGGCAGCCCGAGCATGAAGCACCCGGCAAGCCACAGCCGGGCCACTATAGAGCCGACCTTCCCCGTCGACGCTCCAAGGCCAAGACTATTCATCCAAACACGTGTGGCATATCTGCCCACCTTTTACGCGAACCAAAGCGTCTCCCGCGAAGGGCGTCGAATCAAGTTGGCCGGCCGAACTCCTCGAGGGGGGATGAAGTCCCGGGGCTACTTGCCCCATAGGGGTGGCAAAACGCATGTCTTTGCGGAACTCCACGCCGACATCCTGCGTTAATGTGGGGAACGTGAGACTCCGACGAACGGGCGCCGCTCTCGTCCAATCTTTGGGCAGCGCCGTTCAGCGTCCCACCAGTCGCTTCCGGCCCCGGCGCCTCCACAGCACCCGCCTGCCCTCCTCCTCTCCTCGTCCTGCTTCCTGCCGCAGAAATCGCCATGAACGACGCCAGCTCACCGCGTACTGCCTCCCACAAACCTTCACCTGTCCGCTCCGCGAAAGCGCCCGTCGCGGGCGTCATTGCCGGGGTGGCGTTGGCGGGTGGCTTGGCGCTGTGGACCCTCCAGCGCATCGGCGAGGCCAAAACCATCCAATCCAACGTGGAGGCGCGCCGCAGCGCGGACAGCGAGCGGGCCGCCACTTTGCTCCGGGAACCTGCGAAGGTCAGCGTCGTGCGTGGGGCGCCTGATACCTGGCAGCCACGCGTGGAGCTCGACGGCACGCTGCAAGCGCAGCGCGAGGCATCGCTGGGCTTCAAGGTGGGGGGGCGGCTGGCACGCGTGAACGTCAAAGTGGGCGATCGCGTGAAGGCCGGCAGCGCGCTGGCCCATTTGGATGGGGCCGAGGCCGCGGCGCAGGCGAACGCCGCTGAAGCTCAGGTGCGAGCCGCCGAGGCGTCACTGGCTCTCGCGCAAGATAGCGAGCGGCGTACCTTGCCCCTGGTCCAGACCGGGTCGTTCGCGGAGGCGACGGGGGTGCAGGCGACGCAGCAGCGACAGCTCGCTGGCGCACAGCTCGACGCGGCCCGCGCGCAGCACGCCCTGGCTCGCTCTGGCGTCGGCAATCACGCGCTGAGCGCTCCGTTTGGCGGGACCATCACGCAGGCTCCCACCGGTATTGGAGGGGTCGTGGCGCCGGGCCAGGCGTTGTTCGGGCTCGTGGACACTTCGACCTTGAAGCTCACGACGACGGTCAGCGAGGACGACGCCAACCTGCTGGTGCAGGGCGCCGAGTGCCGCATTTCGACCGAGCAGGGCGAGCTCGCCGGCCGTATCACCGCGATCCTCGCCACGCTCGATCCGACCACCCGGCGTGTGCCGGTAGTGGCGGAGTTCACCAACAGCCATGCGCCGGCGGCGAAGGCTCCGCTCAGAGCGGGTGCTTTCGTGCGTGCCTGGGTGGCCGCAGACGAGGTCATCCCGGTCTTGCGCGTACCGCACGGGGTGCTGCGTCCAGGCTCCCAGGACGAGGTGCTGGCCGTCAATGCCAGCTCTAGCCGCCTCGAGCTACGCAGGATCGTGTTCGCGGTCGCTCCCGACGGTCAGCTGCTGGTGCGCCGCGGCATCACGGTCGTGGATGAGCTGGTGCTCGACCCCATGCCCGAGGCCAAGACCGGTGACCTGGTGAAGGCGGAGCCCGCCCTCGCCAAGTCAGCAGACGGAACCCCCAAGCTGGCGACGAGTGACGGTCTTCCGGCTCCGACCGAAAGTGGCCCGGCGGGCGTCCCCGAGGCGGTCAAGGCGGGCGCGCCGTGAACCTCTCGGCCGTCGCCATTCAGCGACCGGTGTTTACCGTCATGTCGGCCCTGGCCATCCTGGTCCTGGGTTTGATGGGGTTTCAGCGGCTCGGGAGCGATCTGTTTCCCGACGTTTCGTTTCCCGCGGTGGTGGTGACGGTGCCGTATCCCGGCGCCAGCCCGGTCGAGGTCGAGAGCTTGGTCACCAAACCGCTCGAGGATTCGGTGATCAGCCTGAATGGCATCGACCGCGTGCGGTCTTTCTCGCGGGAGGGTTCGGGGCAACTGTTCGTGATGTTCCACCTCGGTGTCGACGTGGCCGAAGCCGCCTCGGAGGTGCGCGAGCGTGTATCGCAAGTGCGATATCGCCTGCCCGAGGAGACGCGTGAGCCGATCATTCAGCGCTTCGATGTCTCGGCGGCCCCCGTTCTGACGTACACTCTGCGCGGCTCGGGCTCGCTCTCCGAGCTGCGCGAGTATGCAGACGACATCCTGCGCCCCGCTCTGGAGCAGGTGCCGGGCGTGGCGGCCGTAGAGGTGCGAGGCGGCGCGAAGCGCGAAATCCGGGTGGAGCTCGACCGCCCTCGGCTGGATGCTCTGGGGATCACGCCGGGTGCTGTCGTCCAGCAGCTTCGCGCCGAGAATTTGAACGTGCCGGCCGGGCATTTCGCGGAGGGTGAACGCGAAATCAGCGTGAGGACACTGGCGGAGTTCAAGAGCGTCGAACAAGTCCGTGACACCATCATCGCCACGGCCAAAGACGGCTCGGCGGTGCGGTTGCATGAGATCGCGCGAGTGCTGGATGGCTTCGAGGATGTGCGCATCCGCGCGCGGGTCAACGGTCAGGAAGCCGTAACGCTCGATATTCGCAAACAGTCGGGCCAGAACACCGTCGCGGTCGCGCACGGTGCCAAGGGCAAGATGGCGGAGCTCGAGCGCGCTTTCCCGGCGGGCGTGACCGCGTCGCTGATCATCGATCAGGCGCGTTTCATCGAGGGCAACATCAAACAGGTCGAAGAGGACATCGTCTTCGGCGGGCTGATGGCCATTCTGGTCATCTTGATCTTCATGCTCGACCTGCGCTCGACCCTGATCAGCGCGGTCGCGCTGCCCACCAGCGTCATTGGGACCTTCTTCGTCATGTACGTGCTCGGTTATTCACTCAACATGATGACCTTGCTGGCGATGTCCCTGTCCATCGGCCTACTGATCGATGACGCGGTGGTGGTGCGAGAAAACATCTTCAAGCACCTCGAAATGGGCAAGGAACCCAAGCAGGCCGCCCTGGATGGTACGCGCGAAGTCGCCCTGGCGGTGCTAGCGACCACCGCGACCATCGTGGCGGTGTTCATGCCGGTCGCCTTCGTGGAGGGCATGGTCGGGCAGTTCTTCCGGCAATTTGGCATCACGATTTCGGCGGCGGTCATCATCTCGACCTTCGTCGCTTTCACGCTGGACCCGATGTTGTCTTCACGTTTCGCCGCGGCGCCGGGTGAAAAAAGTCAAACCTTTGCCTTGCTCAAGCGGCCGTTCGAGTGGGGCCACTCGCAAATGGAGCAAACCTACCGGGCCTTGCTCGGTTGGTCGGTGAGGAACAAGCTGATCGTCGGTGCGCTCGCGGTGGGCAGTCTATTTTTCATGGCCTACGTGAGCAAGCTCACGGGCCAGGAGTTCGTCAACGCCGAGGACCGCGGGCAGTTCGTGGTGGAAGCGGAGCTGCCTGCTGGCACGTCGCTGGATGAAACGGCGAGGGTGACCCAGAGCGTGGAAGCCGAGATGCTGAAGCATCCCGAGATCAGAGTCGTGTTCGCCACGCTGGGCGCGGGAGATCAGGTCAATAAGGTCAACTGGCGCATCGTGACCAGCACCAAGCTAGAACGCAAGGAAACCCTCGCAGAGCTGAAGGAAGTGGCGCGGCAAGCGGCTCAGAAGTTAGCCGGCGCACGCGTGTCGGTGACCGACCCGGCGTTCGTCGAGGGCGCGGCCACGGAAGCGCCGATCATGATCAACGTGCGCGGCGAGCATTACTCCGACATCGAAAGGATCACCCAGGGGATCGAAAAGATCCTGCAAACGACGCCGGGGATCGGCGACATCCAGGTGCGGCACTCACCGGGACGCCCGGAGCTTTCCGTCTCGGTGGATCGGGTTCGCGCCGCGGATCGCGGGCTGAGCGCGGCCCAGGTCGCGCTCGGGCTGCGCACGGCCATCGAAGGCGACGAAGCGGGTAAGCTACGCCAAGAGGGCCAGAAGCAGGACATTCCAATCAAGGTGCGCCTGGATGAGCGCTACCGGACAGATGCCTCGATGTTGTCCAACCTCAGCCTCGCGACCGAGCGCGGGCCAGTGAAGCTCGGGGATGTGGTGCGCATCGACCGCAGCGAGGGGCCACAGGTGATCGAACGTGAAAATCGCTACCGGCAGGTCACCGTATGGGCCACACCGATCGGGCGCCCGTTGGGCGACGTGGCGGCGGAGTTTCAGCCGCGCATCGCCGAGCTCGAGCTGGCTCCGGGCATGTCGATTTTCTACGACGGCCAGCTGCGGCTGATGAATGAAAACAACCAAGCGATGGGGCTGGCGCTGCTGCTCGGCATCGTGTTCATCTATATCGTGCTGGCTTCTCAGTTCGAGAGCTTCATTCACCCGCTGACCATCATGGTGACCCTGCCGCTCGCCTTCGTGGGCGGTATCCTGGCCCTGTTCTTGACCGAGAACACGCTGGCGATGGGCGCACTGATCGGCATGATCTTGCTGATGGGCTTGGTCACGAAGAACGCGATTCTGCTGGTCGACCGTGCCATCGTGCGGGTGCGGGAGTATGGTGAGACACCGCTACAAGCGATACTCGAGGCTGGGCCGGAGCGGTTGCGCCCGATCCTGATGACCAGCGCCGCGATGACGCTCGGCATGTTTCCGACGGCGATCAGCAACGCCGAAGGCAGCGAGTTCCGCGCGCCGATGGCCATTGCGGTGATTGGTGGCGTGATCAGCTCGACGTTACTGTCGTTGATTGTGGTCCCGGTCTTCTATCTCACGATCGAGAACATCAAGGCAGGACTGCCACGTCTTTTCCGACGCTTTCGTAGCTGGCTGCGCTCCAGGCGGAGCGTGCAACTTGCCGAAGGTGATGCCTAAGCTCCCTGCAGCCGTCACCAAAAGCGGATGCCGAGCGGTGCCGAGCTACCTCGTAGCTCGAAGACGACCGGGCAACTGACGCTCAACCCGGTGAGCGCGCGCTGGTGGTACGGGCGATCGAAGCTGCTCGCTCCGCTCTGCCCTGTACAGGCTTGAGTCCAGGCGAGCGTCATTGGAAAGGGGCCGCTCTCGACGCTTTCGATCAGCGTAGGGGGATAACTTGGAAACTGAGTGATCCTCGCGCACCCGTTGGCCGGCAAGGTCGTGACCGAACCGACGGTGCCGAGGTCGGTCGAGTTGAATTCGTTGCAACGCGGGCACGCTACGCAGCCCGAGTCGATGCCACCACAATCCACGCCGCCCTCATCGCCGTTCTGAAGGCCGTCGCTGCACGACACGCAACGGCCATTTGCCGCACACGTGCTGCTCTGACAATCGGCATCGACGCGGCAGGTTTGCCCATTGCCGCAGCGCGGGCAACCGGCTTCGGTGCCGCCGCAATCCACGCCGCCCTCGGTCCCGTTCTGTTGGCCGTCGCCACACACCAAGGGCACCTGGCACGCGCCACCGCTGCAGCGGCCGGACTGACACTGCCCATTCTGAGTGCAGTCCGAGCCAACGGCACACAAGCCGCACTGCGCGTTACCACAATCGACCACCGGCTCGCTGCCATTGGCGACGCCGTCACCGCACGCCGCCGGCTGGCAACACTGCGCCACCTCGGCTGCGCAATTGGCGGAGCCGCACACGCCCTCGGCGCAGTCCGACGCGACCGTGCAAGCGCGACCCGTAGCGCAAGCTGCGGTACAGCTGCCACCGCAGTCCGTGTCCGTCTCGTCCTGATTGCGTACAGCATCAGTGCAGCTCGAAGCTACGCAGACGCTGCCAGCGCCGCACACCTGAGAGATACAGTCCGTACCGACATTACAGCTGCTGCCCAGGGCGCAGCCAGGGCACTCACCCCCGCCGCAGTCGGTGACCAGCTCATCGCCGTTCTGAACGCCGTCCTGACAACTGGTGGGGCTACAGGAGCGCGTAGAGACCGGGCAAAACAGCAGACTTTGGCAGTCCGTGTCCGCGTTGCAAGCCTGGCCGACTCCGCAGCGACCGCACACGGAGCCCCCGCAATCGGGGCCGCTCTCGTCCTGATTGGCAATCCGGTCACTGCAGGTCGGCGAGGCGCAGACGCCCGCGACACACGAGCCATTGGCGCAGTCCGAGGGCACCACACAAGCGCTCTCTCCGGCGCACGGGCCACACGCTCCACCGCAGTCCACGTCGGTCTCCGCGGGACCTTGCTGACCATCACTACACGGGTCCGCGGCGCAATCGCCTGACAAGCAGGCTTCGACGCACGCGCCCATGTCCTCTGCCCCCACACATGCGGCCATGACACACATGTCGCCGAGGCAGCTCCACCCAGTGGGACAAGCGCTCGAGTCGTTGCAGCGTGATTCACCCCCGTAGGTAGGATTTTGGCCGGCGCCGGCCAGAGCGCTGTCGGGGTCGAGGCCTTCCGCAACGGGATTCAACGAAACTGCTCCCTCGATCGGTGCAAACTCGTCCTCGGTCAGCGTGCAACCGGCGAGCACCAAACCCGCGCTGACCAGGGCCCACCGGCTCGAGACCGGAGCTCGCGAACCAGCGGTGAAAAGGCGTGGGGTCATCAAATTGGAGCTCGTGCGAAAGCTGAGCCTTAGACAGCTATATACCCCCGAAGCAGCGACTCGTCACGGACGTGGCAGCGCCTTCGCCTGGGTTTCAGGCTCTCGCATCAAAATCGAGCGTCAGCGTACCGTTCAGCTACATTTTGCTGGCTTGCTTACTCCGCATGGGCACATCCGAGCACTCGGCGGACAGTCTCGCGAAGCGGCCCGAGCAGAATCCTCGGCTACGAGCGGCAGCTCAGCCCCCGCAGTCGCTCGAGCGATCTTCTTCCGGCACATCGACAATCCAATGGCGCGTGTGGCTCGCGGTGCGGCCTTCGGTATCGAGCACGGTGAGCTCGATGCGCAGACGCCGACCGTGTCCGCAGGTGGCGTCGAACACGACCGCAGGCCAGCCAACGAATGCGAGCGCGGGCGCACCCGCGGCGTCCGCGGTGGCCCGCACACCGACGTTACCGGGTGCCCCGAGGGCCGTATCGTCTCGCCCTTCCCAGCGCGTCGTCAAATCCATGCGCAGCACGTCGGTGTCAAAGCCGTAGGCCAGAAAGCTGATCCAGACGTGGAACGCCCCTTGGATGCCTTTGATCAGCGGGACGCTGGCCCCATCCGCCAGTGGCTCGTACTCGGCTTGACCCGTCCCCAGCACGACCCGCGTCCCCGACACATCGTCTGGCGGTGAAGCCTCCGAGCCGCAACCCACTCCCACCGCGAGGGCAACCAGCCCCCATGCCAGTGGCGATCGGGAGAACTGCATGAGTGACTTCGTAGTCCGCCCGAGACCGAAGGCAAGTCGCGCCTCGGGGTCCCGAGGCGCCGTGCAGGGCCGAACGGCTGAGGCCCGGCCCACATCCTTTCCCTCGCTCGGGCGCGCTCCGGCGCCAGATCACCCAACTGTGCGACCTGGGCGGGGTTATCTGCTGCGCTTCCGCGGCGTTATTCACCTGCATGGGGAGACGCTTGCAAAAGGCTTGGCTCTCTGTGTGCAGGCCCAGGCCATATCGCGATTTCCGGCGCTCTGCCCTGAGCCACGCGGAGGGGGCTGCCCGCCCTCGGCGAGCCGTCGTATGCTCGGAAGCGAGCATGAGCGCACGAAGAATTGGAGTGCCCGAAGCGAGCGCAGTTCGCTACCGGGTGCGCGAAGGGCGAGTGCTGGAGGTCGATGACGCGACGTCAGCACGGTTGGCCCGCGTGAGGCAACGCGGTACGCGCCCGGAGCTTTTGGTGCGGCAAGCGCTCGCGGCGCTTGGCCACCGCTACCGACTCTGCAATCGAGACCTGGAGGGCTCACCGGACATCGCCAACCGGCGTCAAGGTTGGGCCGTGTTCGTACACGGCTGCTTCTGGCACCGGCATGGCTGTAAAGCCAGCACCACGCCGACGCGCAATCGGGAGTTTTGGGAGGCCAAATTTCTACGCAACGTCGCCCGCGACCAGCGCACCGCGGAGGCTCTCCGATCGCGCGGCTACACGGTCGTCGTGATCTGGGAATGCCAGACCAAGCGCGACCCCGAAGCGGTTCGGGCAGCGCTGGAGCACGCCTTGAACAGGCCCTAGTGTCGTCTTGCGGCGCTCCGCGCCGCCCGTGCCCGGTTGGCATGGGTCGCGGTGGTGACACGAAAAAGCTCGGGCGAAGGCGCGTAACCGTGCCTGCCTACATCACCGGCAGGCGTGGCCTGGGGTCGCCAGCAAATGACTGTACGGGCCAGCAATGTCGGTAACGCACCCCCCTCGACGGTCACATCCTCACAAAACTGTGTGCAGCGTATGGCGGGCGACCCTCGTTAAGGCCATGTTAAATCACCTGCACGGGACGCAAGTTACCGGCATGGTGTTTTCAACGATCCAATTCATCGAGCCATGATCATGCGGACCTCAGCTCAGCAGCACTCTCCATCGAAACCGCCCCCCGCCTTGCACGACCTCTCGGGTGCCAGGAAGCGCGAGGAGATTGAATCCAGCCTGCGTAATGTCAGCTCACGGGTGCGCAGCGCCTCGGGCCCCGCGGCGGCTGCCGACGCCAACCCTTTTGCGTGGCTGGAAACGGAAACGACGCGCGCACACCAGGTTTCGGATGAGCTCTTGAAGCTCACGCGCGAGAGCGCCGCACTGGCCAACGGTGCCACAAAGGCCTTTGAAATCCCGACCGACCTATTGCAGCTCGCTCGTGGCAAACGCGAGGCCAGGATCGCAGCTGGCCTGCCGGTCTCGTTGCCGGCGCCCGCCGCGCCGCAGGCTACCGCGCCGAGTGCCGCTGCGAGTGAGGTTTCGAGCACGAGCGACGCCAAAAGCAGCCCCGAGCTACTGCTCTCCGACCTGAGCGAAGCGGAGCGAGCCCAGCTGAGCGATGAAGAGCAAGCTTGGGTCGAAGGCTCTGTGACCGCGGAAACGAAATTGCCCCGCGATGTCGTGCAATCCCTGAAGAGCTTGGCACCGCTGCCGCTCCAAACCGCCACGGCGACGGCGAGCATCCCCTGGCTGCTGGTCTCCCTCTGGCTGGTGGCGATCTCCGTCTTCGTGTTCAGCTGAGGTTCGGCTGACGTAGCGAGACGGATGGACACTGCCAGGCGCGGTTCCCAGAAAAGGGGGCGGCGCTGCACCGACGCGCGAGAAAGCCAAAAGCGGCGTTCCACCTTGGAACGCCGCTTCTGTTTTGTTGAGCGATTCGGGCGGCCCGACTCGAGCCGCCCTCTTGGTCGCTGATTCAGGAGCTACAGTTGCTCGCGCAATAGAACGTCGTCGAGGTAGATGTCTGTCCCGGCGGGTGCTCCTTCGATGTAGAAGTTGGCGGTGACGAGGGTGCAGTTGGGAACCGTCATCGAGCCGTTGAGCTCCACCCAGGTGCTGTTGTTGGCCGTGGCGCTGGCGAGCGTGGTGAAGCTCGACCCAGGAGCACCACTGCATTGGCTCTGCAGCGTGAAGCGCACCGGCGCGCTCGGCGTGCTCACCTGAGCATAGCCTTGGACCCGGTAGACGCGGCCCGGGGTGGCCACGCCGATCAGGTTGGGGCGATGCCCATGAAGCCCTGCGTGCGACCGGTCGCAAGCGCGCTGCGAAGCCCGGTATGCGCCTTTGCGGTCGTCGCGCTGATGCTGACGCCCACGCCGAAGGGGAACCAGCCGTTCGTGTTGGCCTCGAAGTCACGATTGACGATGATGTTCGGACCTTCGGTACCCTCCTGTTGGGAAACCGAGACATCATCCACGAGGATACTGACGCCAGCGGGAGGCCCTTCGACGTACAGGGTCGCGTTCGCGAGCGGGCAGTTGGGTAGCGTGAAGCCGCCGGTGAGCTCGACATAGGCGCTCGAGCTACCCGTGGCCGACGCAACAGTCAGGAAGGTATCGCTAGCGGCGCCCTGGCAGCGGATCTGCGCCGTGAGCCGAAGGGGCGCGCTCGCCGCCCCAGCGACCTTCGCCCAGGCCGTGGCCTGGTACACACCTTCCGGCTGAACCACGCTGAGCAAATTGGTAGCGATGCCCTGCCAGGTGTCGGTGGCGCCCGCTGGCCATGGCAGCCTGGTTGCCGCTCAATGCATCAGTGGTTAGGCCAATGACGGCGGGGCCAAAGCCAAACCAGCCGTTCGTGTTCACCTCGAAGTCGCCGTTTGCGACCAAGTTGGCGAGCGGCTGTTCGCGCAGCGCCAAATCGTCGACGTATACGTCGACCTCCGGAGCCGGCCCTTCGACATAGACCGCCACGGTCTGCAGGGGGCAGTTGGGCAGATCGAGCGTACCCGCGAGCTCCACCCAGCCGCTGTCGGTGGCGGTGGCCTGATCGAGGGGAAGAAACTGCGTGGCCTGCCCGGTGCAAGTCACCTGTGCGGTCAAACCCGTGGTCGCACTCTCGGCGCCGCCAATGCGCGTCCAGACCGAGACGTCGTAGCTGCGACCGGAGCGGGCCAAGGCCGTCACCTCGCGCCGCGGTCCGTTGAATGCCGCCGTACGGCCACTCACCACGCCGCCGCGGTAACCGGTGTGTGCTTGGTCGGTGGCCGTGGCCAGAGTGCCACTGCCGAGCACGTTCCAGCCGTCCAGCCCCGCCTCGAAGCTCGAGTTGCCGATCAAGTTGGGCTCGAGCCCTGGCGGGTCGAGCGGCACACCCACGAAGCCATCGATGTAACCGAAGTACGCCGGCTTCTTCTGGTATTGCTCGTCGTACAAGAGCGGATCGTCTGGACCGAAGGTGCTGTCGACCCACGAGTGAGCGTCAGTGAAGCCCCAAGTGGTGATGCCCGAGCAGGCCGGGCTCTGCACACACGCGGTGGACACCAGCTGATAGATCTGCTTTTGAACGGCGAGCTTGCGCGCCCGGTTGCCCGCGACACGGGACACCCGCACGTCGAGCTCGCTGATGTTGACGCTGAGCCCGAGCTCGCCGAAGCGCTGCATGTTCGCCACCAGGTCCGCCAGGCTGGGGGTAAAGCGCGAGTCGATGTGCCCCTGAATGCCCAAGCCATGCACCGGCACGTCGTCCGCGATCAGATCAGTGAGGAGGTCGTATACGGCGTTGGACTTTGCGTTGATGGTCTCGATGCTAAAATCGTTATAGTACAGCTCGGCGTCGTGATCCTTGGCGCGCGCTTTCGTGAACGAATGCGGGATGAAGTCTGCGCCCAGCTTCTGAAACAACAAGCTGTCGCGCAGCCGCTGCCGTCGTCGGCGATGGCCTCATTGACGACATCCCAGGCGAACATCTCGTCCGCGTAGTACGGTACGGCTTCATTGATGTGCTGAGTCAGGCGGGCATTCACGTTGCCCGGCGACAGCGCCGGGGTAATGAACGGAGGCAGCTGATTGTGCCAGGCCAGGGTGTGCCCCCTGACGCGCATGCCGTTTTGCATAGCGAACGAGACGATGGCATCCGCCGTGGAAAAGTCCCAGCTGCCCGCTGCGAGGGGCTGCAAATTACCCCATTTCGTCGCATTTTCTGGCGTTTTTGATGCAACAGGTAGAAGCAGGGGTCCCTTTGGGTATTGCAGGCAGTGGAACACCCACACGGTTTCGGATTACAGCGCGACTGTGGCGACTGCGCGCAGCTCACCGAGCTCATCGAGCAGCGAGAAACGCGTTCGCCAAACGGGACCGCAGGGCCGCGAATTCAGCGACCTTTGGGCTCAGACATCAAGCGCTGCAGGGCGATGCCGGTCGCGACAGCCAGATTCAGCGAGTCGACCTCCGGACGCATGGAAATCCGCAAGCGTTGCTGAGCCAACGCGAGCGCGCCAGCGCTCAAGCCTGCCCCCTCGGTCCCCACGAGCAGGGCAAAGCGCTTTGACCTGCCCGGGCGAGCTGCAAACTCGTCGATTTCGAGCGACGGCGAGCCCGGGGTGAGCGCCAACAGCTCGAATCCTCGTTGGCAAAGCCGCGAGAGACAGCCCGGCCAAGGATCGGGCGGTTCGCCCAACCTCGCGAAAGGCACCCGCAAGCTATGGGCCATCGAGGTTCGAACGGCCTTTCTATATAAGGGATCGCCTGCCGTTGGGCTGAGCAGGACGCCACCCACGCCAAAGGCTGCTGCGTTGCGGAAAACGCCTCCGACATTGTCGGCATTGGCGACCGCCTCCAATACGATGAGCGAGCCGGCGCTCGCCATGACCTCGTCGGCAGACAGAGCCGGCGGGCGCCGCACGAGGGCCAGACAGCCGCGGTGAAAATCGTACCCCGTGAGCTGCTCGAAAAGCTCCGGCGGGCACAGGTAGATCGGCGCTGACACAGCCGCGCGGGCGATCGACGGCTCGAGGGCGCGATAGGCTGTTTCGCTAAGCAATAGTGAATCGAATATATGAGAACGCTCGTCGAGCAGGCGCTCGACCACGAGCCGCCCTTCGGCGATGAACAGGCCACGCGGCGCGAGAGCCCGGGTTTCCCGAAGCAGAGTGTAGTCGGCTAGACGAGGATCGTTCGAGCGTGTGACATGAATGACCGACACGCGATGCTCGAGCTCAGCCGCGGTTTCGAGCTTCCACGGTGAGCAACTCACTGACGCCCGCCCGCCCCACGTCCGCCGCATACTCCTCGAACCACGCCTCCAGTATTTCTTGTGCCAGATCGCCGGACAAGAGGCGATTGGACAGGCACAGGACATTGGCGTGGTTGTAGCGACGTGCCGCACGCGCGGTGCCGGCGTCTGTGCATAAAGCCGCGCGGATGCCCTGTACCTTGTTGGCCGCGATTGAGATACCGGTTCCAGACCAGCAGAAGAAAATCCCCTCCTGACACGACCCGCCAGAGACTGACAGGGCCGCTTTTTCGGCAGAGAAAGCCCACGACTCATCCTTACCCGAGCGGAGAGCGCCAAACGCTTCCACCTCATGCCCGCGGCGCAGAAGCTCTTGCTCTACCCGAGCATGGACTGGATAAACCTCATCCGAACAGAGTGCGATGCGCATGCTCATCCCTCCCAACGCCGCAAGGCGACCTGGCCCTGTTCAATCTCGACGAATGTGCCCCCCTGCACCCAATTACCTGAGTTGAGATAGCGGCGCCCCGGTTCGAACAGGATGTCCTCCGGTTGGTGGGTGTGACCGAATATGACCACATCAAAGCCGCGCCGCAGCAGCATGCGCGCAGCCTCATGGTACACGCTGCGCTCGCCCTTACCGCCCCGCAACGCCCGCACCACCTGCTGCTTTGCGCCCTCGTAGACGGCCCAGAGGCGGTACACGTCAGGATAGATATGCAGCAGGGGTCCCGCGGCTCGGGTGATCCACTCGTAGAAGCGCGGGCTCCTCACGAACGACGGGTCGTACAAGTGCCCGTGCTCGACTCGAATCCGCGCGTCACCCGAGGTGACGTTGAGAAACGGCGTAATCTGGATGCCGGACCAAACGTTGAGAAAATTTTCCAGAGCAATGTCGTGATTGCCTACGACATAAAACACCTTGAGCCCCGCGTCGATCAGGCGCCGAATACCGCGGAAAACACCCACCGAGTCGGCAGCCATGCTGGCAAAGCGGGCCTGCAGAATCTCGAAGCCATCACCGTTGATGCAGACATTGTATCTGCCGCGTTCAGCGTATTCGAAGAACGCCCCCAGCTTGCGGCTCGCCGAGCTGTAGGGGTTGCCCACGTGCAGGTCGGATACTACGAGCAGGCGTTCTTGCTCGATATCGATGATCACGCCACGCCCTTTTGCTCTTTCGCTTCCGATTGGTACAACAGGGCTTCCGCGGGGCCGCGCGCGGCCGCCGCACCTCCAACGCCCAAGGTGGCGACCAGCCTGGCGTTGAGCGAGCGCACGCGACCACTCAGCCGGCGAAGCAACTCGAAGGCAAAGGTGGGGTCCCGGCGCAAGCGCACGAGCAACGCCCCCGGGGTCATCACGAGCACCTCAGCGTCACCGAGCGCCTGTGCGCTGGCGTCTCGCGGCAAACCCTCGAGCACGCTCATCTCACCGAAGAAATCTCCCTTGTGCAGCACGGCCAGCTCGAGCTCACCCCGCGGAGACGCCTTGAATACGCGCACCGAGCCGCTTTGAATCACGAACATCTCCGCGCTCGACTCGCCCTCTCGACAGATGAATTGCGCATCTTCGTAGGTCCTACTTAGCTCGGTGCCATGCGCCTCGGAGCTGGAAATGGGCTTGTTGAACACGGCGCAGACTCTAGTGCTTCGATGCTGAGGAATCGAGGCCAAGGCAACGAAATGAACCCTCGACACCCTCCCATCCCTGCAGTCGGCCGCCGCGTCAGGCGCCTCCGTGAGGGAGTACCTCAGCCAGGAATCAGGCTCGCCGCGTAACGGGGCGAGGGAAAATGCAGCTCGCTCGACCAGCTCGAGCCCTCAGGCCAGGTGTCCCGAGGCTCAAAACCCAACAGCCTACGCGTTGGCTCGACATCGAACAACGCGCGGCCTCCGTTCTTGCTCACCACGAAGACCGCGGCGAAGCGCACGTCGTCCACCTCGACCGCCCGGGCGAAGAACTCGAGCGCATCATCATGGCTGAGGTAGATGCGCGTGCCAACGTCCACCGACTCGACCCGGCTCGCTTCCTCGGGGTTGCGGACAAACCAGCCCATCCGCGCGCAGATGACCGACAGCCCAAAGCGGTCGGCATACATCCGACCTAGAATTTCCCCCGTAGCCTTGCTGACTCCGTAGTGGTCCCCAGGGACTAACCCGATATCCAGGCCAATCTTTTCCTGCTGCCAGTCGACGCCTCCGACCACTCGACAGCTGCTGCCGTAGACGACGCGCTTGACCCCGTTCAACCGCGCGACTTCGAGCACCTTGTGGGTCCCGACGATGTTATGCGGCACCAGCTGGTCGGCGAAGTTGTCCCGATCCGGAACCCCGGCGAGATGCACGATGGTGTCCACGTCCGAAGCCGCGTGGCGCAGCGACGGCGTATCCAAGAGGTCCCCGACACAATGCTCCCCTGGCTGCGTCGCCGGATTCAAATCGTAGCCACGGACGAAATGACCGCGCTGCCGCAAACCGCGAGTTACCGTGTGGCCGACAGCGCCCGAAGCGCCGGTAACGAGTATCCGCTTCCCCTGCACCCGGTGAGCATACCCCGAGCCGAGGCAGGATGGCCAGGCGTGGCCTCCCCCACTGCCCAGAACGAGCCCGGGGCAAGTCGCCCCACGTCCACGCGGCGGCCCGGGCATTTGCCCCTGTTCGTCGAAATTCGACGCTCCGCCCCGTCATTGCCGATTGCTCATTCAGGCCCGCCGACGCACCATCCCCGGCGATGATCAAGCGCCCCCACATTCTTGGAATCGTCCTCGCCGGCGGCGAGGGAAAACGCCTGCAACCGCTCACCCGGGACCGCTGTAAGCCTGCCGTGCCATTTGGCGCCAACTATCGCCTGATCGACTTTGCGCTCAGTAACCTGGTGAATGCCGGGGTGCGCCGGATTGCCGTGCTCACCCAGTACAAAAGCCACAGCCTCGACCGGCACATCGCCACCACTTGGCGCATGCCCGCCCTATTTAGCGACTACGTGATGAGCGTGCCGGCGCAGATGCGCCTCGGCAAGCGCTGGTTCGAAGGGTCGGCGGACGCGGTGTATCAAAACCTCAATCTATTCAAGGACGAGAAACCCGATCACATTTGCGTGTTCGGCTCGGACCACGTTTACCGCATGGACTGCGCGCAAATGATCGACGAGCACGTCAAGTCGGGCGCGGGCCTGACCGTCGCCGGTATTCGGGTGCCGCGCTCCGAATCAGAGCGCTTCGGTATCATTGAACAGCGCCCGGACGGGCGTATTCAGCGCTTTCGCGAGAAGCCGAGCTCCCCGCCGGGCCTGGCTGACAGCCCGGACCAGGTGTACGCGTCCATGGGCAACTATATTTTCCGGGCAGAGACCCTGATTGAGTCGCTCAGCACGGATGCAGGCAACAGCGGCAGCGCTCATGACATGGGCGGCGACATCGTCACCATGCTGGCAGAAGCGGGCGACGCCGCGGTCTACGACTTCAGCACGAATCTGGTGCCAGGCTCCACGGAGCGCGACCGGGGTTATTGGCGCGACGTGGGCACGTTGGATAGCTACTACGAGGCCCAAATGGACCTGATCAGCGTGCACCCAATCTTCAATCTGTATAATCGCGAATGGCCCATCCACACGTCGACCGGCTCGTTGCCCCCGGCCAAGTTTGTCTTCGATGACGATGGGCGGCGCGGCACCGCGCTCGACTCGATGGTTTCGGCAGGCGTCGTCATCTCGGGCGCCACGGTGCGGCGCTGCATCGTTTCGTCGGGTGCGACCATTCACAGCCGAGCGCTGGTCGAGGATTCAGTGATCCTGAACGACGTGCGTATCGGTAGGGGGGCGGTGGTGCGGCGAGCCATCATCGACAAGCGAGTGGTCGTGCCGCCAGGAGCCCAGATCGGCATCGATCACGATCGGGATCGCGCCAATGGTTATACTGTGTCACCCGGCGGCATTACGGTCATCGGCAAGGGGGACCGCGTGGCACCCGGCGAGGCCGCTTCCCCACAACCCTGACAGCGCAGGGGGGAGTCGATGATCTTCGATCTGTTCCATTCCTTGAGTGATCCAGTCATCCTTGGGCGAAAGCTCGGCGCCGGCAAGTGCTTCGGGCAATTCCTCGAGCAAGTCACGCTGGCGGAAGAGCTCGGCATGAGCACGCTGTGGTGCGCCGAAAGCCATTTTTCATCCGAAACGCAGAAACAGGGCAAACAGCCCAGCATCCCTCATTTTGCGGGTGAGGTCGGGCTCAACGCCGATTCGTTTCAGCTGTTTCATTGGATCGTCTCGCGCACCCAGCGCATCGGCCTCGGCACCGCCATTCATAACATCGTTGGGGGTAGCGGGGGTCCAATTGCGAGCGCCGACCGCGTCAATACCTTGCGCTTCATCAACCGTGAGCTCTGGCCGCGGCCGAGAGGGCTAAACATCGGCATCGCCGCCGGTCGCTTCCCGTATCAGAATTCGCCGTTCGGCATTACGGCTCGCAATCGGCAGGAGGCGCTGCTTTGGGCGCACGTGCAACGCTTTGCTTTCTACGAAGCCGTGGAAATCTTCCTGCGCTTGCTCAGAGGAGAAGAGCTCGGTAGCCACCAGCTGACCGCGCACGAGGTATCGCGCGCCCAAGGCGAAGCGCTGCTCGGCGCCGCCCACGGGGCCGAGCTCCCCGCCTCGAGCTTTCCGTATCGGCCAGAGCCTCGCTGGCAATTCGAGCCTCTGCGTTTGGTGCCCGAAGCTGGATCGAGTGAGGATCTCAATGTCGTCCTCGGGTCCGCCGATGCCGAAGCCTTGGCGCTGGCTCGGCGGTTCTGGAATGTCGACCTGTTCAATTTGAGCTTCACCCCCCCCGAGCGGATTGAGGCCATTCACGCCCAAATGGCGGCTGACGACCCGAGCTGGTCGCGCCGGCGTTTACCTCGCACCGTGCTGGTCTTTGCAGATCCGTCGCGGGCTACCGCGCTGGAACGCGCCGGTGTGGCGCTGGATGCGTATATCGAGGCCATGCGGGGCACCGCTCAGGTGCCGGACAAGCAAGTCTTACTTCAGCGCGCCTTGGTCGGAGATGCGAGTGAAATTCGTGAACAGCTCGCTCCCGGCGGTAGCCACGGCTTCGATGATGGCGACCGCTTGATGCTGTGGTTCGAGTTCAATCAAATGGATGGTGCAGCCATTCAGCGCCAAATGAAGTACTTTTTCGAAGAAGTGGTCGACAAGCTGTGAGCTCCAGGCACCCGTGCTAGCCCCCAAGCCGCTATTTTCACTCGTGCGCGGCGGGCATGAGGAGATTTGCGTTCATGGCGAGGTCGTCGTGTTGGGGGCGAACGAGGTAGTGTTTCGTTCGGGTGATACGTTTTCACGCTTCCCCGCCCGCTCGCTCCTCAAGCCGCTTCAGTTCCAGGCGACCGGGTTGGCAATGGCCGGCAGGCCCCTCGAGCCCCGTCACATCGCCGCGCTCGGATCCATTTCTGCCACATTGTCCCAGGTGGCGGAGCTCTTGCTCTGGCACCGGGACAATCCAAGTCGCGAGCGCCTGGTGTTGTCAGACGCGCTGCCGCTGGATGCTCGACATCGCGCCCAGCTCTTGGAGCGCGGGGCTGGCCCCTCGCAGTACTTTCACCCCTGCTTTTCCAAGCACATGGCCATCCTCTCGGCTTGTTCGGCACACGGCTGGTCGGAGCACGACTATGCATCGACCACGCATCCGTTTCACGCCCACCTGATTCGGGTCCTCACACCGCACCTCGATCGAACGCCAGACCTGCTCGAGTTCGTCACCGATGGCTGCCAGCTCCCGACGCCCGTCGTGAGCTCGCTGGAGCTGGCGCGCATTTATCGCCACTTGGCCGTGGCTGACAGCAGTAGCGCGGAGGGGCGCATACGCCAGGCGATGCAAGCCGAGCCGGCCTGGATTGGCGCCGAGGATCGCGTGGACACCCGCCTCATGCAGCAGAACCCGGGCCGGCTCATCGCCAAGGAGGGCGCGGACGGCCTGCTCGCCATCGGCATCAGCCCCACCCCCGCCGACCCCGGCGGATTCGGGCTTTTGATCAAGCTTTCGAGTGGGCACCAGCCCGCCTGGGCAGCGCTGGCCGCCGCTCCTTTCCTCGAAGCCCTCGGGCTCGCGGCGGTGCGCGACTCGACGCCCGGGCAAGACGTGATCTGGCATGCATGTCCCGCTCGCAGGGCCGCCCTCCCTCACGACATCAGCCCACCGGTGAGTGAACAGATCGCGGTCTGGCCCGGCGACGTCTCCTATCGCCGAGAGCTCACGACCGAGCCTGGGGCACCCGCCTCAGCCTCGGGGCCCAGCTGGGAGCTCACGGTTTCTTCGATTCGCACCACACTTCACGTCGGGGCTCACGCGGACGGTCCCATTCATTTTGCCGCTGGCGCAGCCGGCATCGATGCCGTGCCGCTGGCCCCCTACCGGGGAATTTGCCAGGTCGTACACGTGCGGAAGGCGCGGGGCTCGCTGATTGAGCCCGCGGACCTCGCGGGGGTCGAGCTGGCCGCGACACGGCTCTTGTTCAAGACCGAATCTTATCCGGACCCCGAACGGTTCAACCCCGACTTCGTTGCCTTCTCACCCGAGCTCATCCCATGGCTTAGAGCGCGGGGTGTCGTGCTGATTGGCATCGACACTCCATCGATCGATCCATTTAGCTCCAAATCGCTGCCGACCCACCACGCCACTCGACATGGCACGGGCGTCGCCATCCTCGAGGGGTTGGATTTGGCCCATGTGGAGGCAGGCTTGTACGAACTCGTGGCCCTGCCCTTGCGGCTAAGCGGCGCTGACGCCAGCCCCGTCCGGGCCACGCTCTGGCCTTTGAGATAACCCCGCCCGCAGAGTCAGCGGGTCATGGGATGGCTTCTAGCTCGGCCTCTCGGGCCGCCCATAGCTCGGGAAAGAAGCGCTTGTCCAAAGTGCTTTGCAGGTAGCGGACGCCGCTCGAGCCACCCGTGCCGCCCATGACTCCAATCATGCTGTGGACTAGCTGCAAATGCCGCGCGCGCCAATGCGCCATTTGAGCATCAAAGTGCAGCAAGCGCTCCGCCACGCCCTTCTCGGCAGCGCGACGTGGGTCTCGATGTAGGGAGCGCAAACGCTCAGTCTCGGTCCGGTTGGCCGCGCCATCCAATTCGGAGCCGCTGCCGAGCGCACGCAAGAATGCCTGCCGCACGCTCGGCGCCCCAGCGCCCGCGGGCTCTGCGCCGGAGGCATTCACGCCACCCGGCACATGGCCCGACAGCTCTTCGATGTGCTTGAACTGATCACTCTGCATGCCGCTGGCGGAGCCGAGCACGCGGCGAAACCGCTGAAACTCCTCCGCCGGCATGGTTTCCAGCACCCCGATGTGCTGCACCAGGAGCGTCACGATGACCGACATGCGATCCAACGTCGTGCACGCGCGCTGCCAATCCGCCAGATTGATATGGTCGAGCAGCACTTCCAACTCGAAAAGGATTTGTTTGAACCACAACTCATGCGCCTGATGCACGATCACGAACAGCATCTCGTCGTGCACGGGCGGCTGGGCCAAGGGCTCTTGGATGGCGAGCAGCTGCGGCAACCGCAGGTACTCCGAATAACTCAACTGGGCCGCTGCAGCCGCTTCGGCTCCCCCACCCTCGCCATACTCTGCCAAATTCCCACCTCCTCGATCCACGGGACGGCTTCTGCACCTGTTTGGGCAAAGAACCGACCTCTTCACCCGACGGACCACGTCCGCGAGCCTGACCGGGCTTATACCCAAACGGCACAGCCGTGGGAACGAGACTGCCCCCAGAAGAGCGCCCCCGAAATAAAGCCTTCGGGGGCGCGCTCCAGCTTAGCGCTCATTAAATCAGATACATGGACCTGCGCGGCGGCGGACCGCTGACCTGAGAACCGTGCCGACGCGCCGGTCGGGATCCGGTATCAGAGCTCGCAGGTGCCCGACCCGTCACACGTGCCCGCGTGGCCACAGGGCGTACCACTCGCGGCCGGCGGATGCGAGCAGCTGCCGCCCGTGCAGACGTCGGCCGTGCAGGGCAGCTCGTCATCGCAGTCGGCCGCCGAGAGGCACTCCACGCACTCGCCCGCGCCGTTGCATAGACCCGCGTGACCACACGCGATGCCCGCTGCTGAAGGGGAATAGTCGCAGGCCGTAGCATTGCACACCTCCGTCGTGCACGGGTCTTCATCGTCGCACTCTTCGTTTGCTGAGCACGCGGGCGCCACACAGGTGCCGGCCCCGTCACACGAGCCGCTGTGACCGCATGTGGTCCCCGAGGCGGCGGGTGGGTACACGCATTCGCCGCCCGAACAAACGTCGTTCGTGCACGGGAACTCGTCATCGCAGCCTGCATTCGTCACACACTTGACGCATTCGCCGGCTCCGTCACACACACCGGCGTGCCCGCACGTCGTGCCAGAAGGAGCTGGCGGGCGGCTGCAGCTACCGCTAACACAAGCCTCGTTCGTACACGGATCATCATCATCGCACTCCGCCGGAGTGGTACACTCGGGCGCTTGCGGACAGAGAGGCGTGTTCTTCGTCGCCAATGCCCGGCGCGCGCCGAGCCACCAGGCCAAGCGGTTCCAACCGCCGCTGACGGAGAAGTTGACCCTGAACACGTCGAGGTGCTGGCCCGGTGCGAAGCTGGTCGGCTGGCCCTGGTTCAGCGGCAGAGGAACGAAAAAATTGAGCAGACCGACGGGCACTTGCAGTGTGCGACTGCTCGTGTTGACGAACCCGAAATGCGCTTTGTAAGCGTTTCCACCCAGATTATCCACGCACGTGAGCACCGGCGTGAGTGGGCTGAGATTCAGCTCTTGCGAGAGGCTGCCCAGCTCGATGTCGCCCTGCACGGGGCTGCCGCCTTCGGTGCTGGGCTCTTCCGAGCTGCCGCAGCCACCCACCACTGCCAAGGCCAGCACACAGCTAGCCACTACTCGCGTCGGAGCACGAAGACGTTGGTTTGTTAGAGTCATGTGTTTGCCTTCTCTGGGGTTGGCTCACCGGCGGCGCCGCCACTGGCGTTCCGGAAAAGCGCAAAGGGCGTACTCTAACCGACATACGGCCCTGCTCATAGATGGGACAGTATCGAGCAACACTTTTCCCTCGGCCTCCCATAAAACTCGTGCACTGCGCCAGACGCGCGCGAACCGCGGTTGGGAACGGGACACCGCGCTGACCGGAGTGCACCGATTTGGCACGGGAATTCGCATCACAAAAAACGCTGGCGTGGTCGTTTTAGTGGATAAGAAGTCCTGCTCTTGGGTCGTTCAACCTCATCTGAAGATCCATGGCTGGACGAGTCAAGCATCTGATCGACGAGCTCATTCAACTCCGCGCCGCCGGTAACCCGGGGGTCGCTTGCTTCCTGCGCGCCCACCTCATGTTGATGGGGATTGACCCCGAGCGATACACGGAGCGCTCGCCGGACGATGCGAACAAGGAGCAAACGCTGCGCCAGATGATCCACGACTTTCGGGGCAAGTCTTAGCGCCTCGCACCCCAGGTTCGTGCTCGCCACTTTCATTATTCAAGAGAATCAGCAATGAGCGTAAAGACAGTCGTATCCACCCATACAGACCCCAGGGCGTGTGCTCGGGAGCTGCGAGATGGGATTGGAAATCTCGACCCCACGTTCGTGACTTTTTTCGCCACGAGCAAGCTCGACCCGGAGTCGCTCGGCGCGGCGCTGCGTCAACAATTCGGCGAGGTTCCAGCCATAGGTTGCACGACGGCGGGCGAAATCGGCGGGCGGCCGCAGCGGGAGGGGTCGGTCGTGTTACTGGCCATGGACGCCGATTCCATACGCTCGGCCCAGGTCGAGGTGATCAGCGACCTCGCTCGCGAAGCAGCAACGCGACACGCTGTCAACACGCTGGCGGCGGGTCGGGGAGAAGCCGCGTCCGCCCTGGCTCCCGACAAATACCTCGGCATGGTCGTTCACGACGGGCTCAGCAAGGCGGAAGAGTCCATCATGGCCCGCATCACCGCGCTGACCAACGTGCCCTTCATCGGTGGTAGTGCCGGCGACGACCTCGTGTTTCGACGCACGTTCGTCTTTGCCAATTTCCGACCGCACACCGCGGCCAGCGCGCTTGCACTGCTCGAGCCCGCACGGCGCTACGAGATCCTCAAGACTCAAAGTTTCGCGGTCCTGGACAAGGTTCTGGAGGTGACCGAGGTCGAGGAGTCCACGCGCACTGTTCACAGCTTCAACGGGCGCCCCGCTGCGCAAGAATTCGCCACGCTGCTCGGCGTGTCCCAGAGTGAGCTCTCGGACAACTTTCGGAAGTATGCGGTGGGGCTGGTCACACGCGAGGGTGAGCCCTATGTGCGGTCGGCGCAGCAGGTTCAGGGTAAGTCGCTAGTGTTCTACTGCCAGCTCAAGCAAGGCATGCGGCTCAACCTGTTGGAGGCTCGAGACATCGTCCAAAAGACTCGCAACGACCTGACCAGCAAGTTGGCCACCCTCGGCAGTTGTGAAGCCATTGTGGAGTTTCAATGTATCAACCGCACGCAGGAGCTCGAAAGCAAGAATCAGAGCCTTGCCTACGCGGAGCTGTTTAAGGGCATCCCGACCATCGGTCTGGCGACGTATGGCGAAAGTTATATCGGACACCTGAATCAGACCTCGACGATGCTGCTTTTTGGCGCTAGCTGACGGGCGGCGAACAAAGGAAACAATCGAGCGAGTGGCCGTTGGAGGTGACGCGGCGAGCGCGCCGTTCTATGCCACGCGTGCCGAATGAGCCATTACGAGCTGGTGTTGGATCGAGTCGAGCTGGTTTGCGCTCTGCTCGGCCAGGATGAACGGCGCTCCGCGGAGCGGGTGGTCGAGGTGTGCCGGGAGCTCGCTGGGAGAGCCCGCAGCGAAGGACGATTGGTGCCGGCCACAGGTGACGCCGAGCTCAGACGCGAATTGGGTAGGCTCACGGAGCTTCTGGGGCGGCGGGCCACTCACGCTTTGCCCGCCGCAACGTTGGCGCGAGCCGCGCTGGCAGATCTCAACTTTGACCTGACCAGCTTCCAACAGGTCTGCACGGATTGCTCTGCGAAGCTGCACATGCTGGGCTACTGACGCCTGCGCCGCGGGCGCTCCGGGGTGGAGAGCCAGCGCGCTGCTGGCTGAAGGGCCTACCCCTTGGATGCGCAGCTCCCCCGATGCCTGCCCAGCGCAACAGCCGGCGTTCAGCCAGAGCGTAGCCGTCCAGGCTCGGTGCACCGCCCGACGTCAGCTTTGTGCAAAAATGCTCCGATCCGGCCATGTCTGCAATTACGCCTGGCAGGGCGGCACGGAACCTCGTACTAAAATTTCGTGCGACGACTGGGCGTGAGCTTGTGGTGGATCGGCCTGGTCGCCACCTTGGGTTGTTCTTCTGACGATCCCTCCGAAGCTGGCGGCTCCGCAGCGAGTGGTGGCCTGCTCTCGGACGACGAGCTGCCGGGGGGCTCGTCAGAGGGCGATGACCAAAGGCAGCAATGTCTCGGAGAGACGCGGGAGGCAGAAGCGCTTGGGCTCGACATGTACGTCATGTTGGACATCTCCGCGTCCATGCTGGAGGTGTTGCCTCAGCTCTCGCCGCTGGACATTGCAGCGACCAAATGGGACGCGGTTCGGCAATCGCTCCAATCCTTCATTCAAGCGCCTGAAACCGCGGAGATTGGCATCGGCATCCAATACTTCCCACAGGTGCAGACGGACGTCCCATTTTCCTGTTCAACCAATGAACAGTGCGGCGCGGGCGGGCCCTGCAGCAACAGCATCTGCGTAACAGACGACGGTCTCAACCTGCCGAACGATGGGTTACCCGAGATCCCATTCGTGCGCCTGGCCGGGGACGGCGGCAGCTTTTGCTTCGCGGACGGCGACTGCCCCGGACAGGACGACCGCTGCGAGACGGTGGTCGGCGAATGCGTGATCCCGCCCAACACGGTCCAAGGCAACCCCGAGGGGGCGTTCATCAACATCAGCGCGACTCCCGACACCACCCTGGTCTCACCGGTCTGCAGCACCCAGGCGGATTGCGCCGCCATCGCCAACTCGGTCTGCGATCCCATCGGCGTGTGTCAAAATCAGGCCGTGATCTGCACCCCCGTCCTGGGCTGCCCCGCGGGCGCTGGCGCTTGCCTGCCGTTTCCTTACAGCTGCGTCAACCAGACGCGCTGCGAGGTCTCCGAGTACGCCACGCCCGCCGTGGCCATCAGTAGCGACGCGGCTCGCTCGGCGATCCTCATTCAGTCACTCCGGAGCCAGATACCGAATGGCCTCACGCCCACGGGTCCGGCGCTGCGCGGTGCTCTCGAACACGCCCAAACGTGGGCCGAGCAGAATCCCGCTCGCCAGGTCGTCACCGTGCTGGCCACGGACGGGTTCCCCACCGAGTGTACTCCGCTCGAAATCCCCGATATCGCGCAAATCGCCAGCACTGCTTACGGCGCAGCTCGCCCCGTTCGCACCTTCGTGATTGGCGTGTTCGGCAGCGGGGACCTCGGCGCCGACGGGCAAGAGCGACTGGATACGCTCGCTCGAGCCGGTGGCACGGAACGAGCCATCGTGGTGAACACGGGCGGCAACGTGGCCGAAAACTTCCTGAACGCGCTGAACCTGATTCGCGATACGGCCGTGAGCTGCGAGTTCAAGCTCGATGCCTCGGCGGGGCTCGATTACGGGCGCGTCAACCTGCAAGTCAGTGATGCGAACAGCACCGCCAGAGACCTCTTCAACGTCGGTGACCTCTCGGCCTGTGGCGCCGACGAAGGCTGGTACTACGTCCGAGACGACGCCGGTAATCCCCTGCAGATCAACGTTTGCCCCAGCACCTGCGCCACGTTCATGGCTGGCGGAATTCGCGCGGACCTGCAAATCGGCTGCGCGACGCGCATCAGGTGAGTCAGACCGCTGTTCATTGTTGTTTGGCGGCGCCGGTGGCGCCGCTCGCTCGAATGAACTGCGCGATGGCTTCCAAGCTGTAGCGGCTGAGCCCCGCCGCGTGGTCCCCACCGCGGATCCGCCAAAGCTCTACGCGGTTCTCCGCGCAATCCGGGTAACTCAGCACTTCGGTTTCCCCGCCCGGGATGCGCGGATCGAGGTCCAGATTTCGGCTGACGCTCGCGGTCTTGGCGCAGGCATTGAACTTCGCCCACCAGCGCACGCTCTTCTCTGCGGAAGGGTGGCGCGGGCGGCGCTGGTCCGCGAAGAGATAGCCGCCATCAAACGACACGATGGCGTCTCGATCACCGTGGATTTGCACCACGCTGAGCTTGTTGTCGGGCTTGCATGTCTTGAAATCATCCGGGCCCGCGCCGGCGATGCTGAAAATACCGCGCAGCAGCGCACTGAGCTCGCAAGCAGCCCGGTGGGCCATGAAGCCGCCGTTGGAGTAGCCCACCAAATACACGCGCCTCGGATCCACCGCGGGGTTTTTTACGGCAGTCACGATCCACTCCCGCAGCTGTGCGACGTGGTCGACCTCGAGCTGATCAAAGTTGCAACAGCTCGCGCTGGCGTTCCAGAAACGCCGCCCGGCGTAGTCCAGGTGGCCCTCGGGTGCCATGAACGAAAAGCGATGTGCTTCGGCAAACTCACGCAGCTCGAGCTGTGCCGCAAGGCTCGCGCCCGAGTCGCCCAGACCATGCAAGAGGACGAGCAGCGGGTGCTGCCCACCGCTGGCGCTAGCCGGCACATACAGGCGATCCGGTGTGTCAGGCGGTGCAGGCGTTTCGCGCTCCACCTCTCGACGCGCGGATTCGACCAGTTGCGCAGCCTCGCTCTCGGCGGACGGCGCGGTTTGACCGGGCACCGGCGTCGAATTCCGACACGCAGCGCCGAGCGACAGCAAGAACGCGAGCAACCACGTGACGGAGCGCATGGCCGATCCGTCATGCCTTTGCGGCAAACACGGCGTCAGTTACGGCAAAAACGCCGGCTTCCAGCTGGGCGTCGAGGGCCGTATCGTAGCTCAGGCAGCGCGCGGCGCCGGCCACGTCGGCGATGACGGGAGCAATGGCCGCCAAAGTGCCGGCATTGGCACGCAGCGTGAGCCGCTCCGCGACCCGACCGGCGGAGACACCCGCATCGCTCTTGGCCTTGTTGATGGCATTCAAGCAGCTCAATGCGAGGTCGAACGAGCCCGGGTCGTGGGGCGGAGCTATACCTTTGAAGTCGCCCGCGCTCGGCCACGGTGCAACGTGAATGCTAGCCTGGCCGGTTTCACTAGCGAACACCCAGGACCAAACCTCTTCCGTGATGTAGGGGAGCACCGGCGCAAACAAGCGCAAAAGGACATTCAGCCCCAGGCGCAGCGCGCTCAGGGCCGACCCGCGTTCCTCTGCCCGACCCTGCGCGCCCCATGCCCTGGGCTTGGCCAGCTCGATGTACGTGTCCGTGAATTGCGACCAGAAAAAGGTTTCGATGTTCTGGAGCGCGTTGGCGTAGCGGTAGCCTTCGAGGTCGAGGGTAGCGCTCTCGACCAAACGAGCCAGTTTGGCCACGAAGGCCCGGTCAATCTCGCTCGTGATGGGGTGCAGCTCACCGGGGTGCCCGAGCACGAACTTACCCGCGTTGAACAGCTTGGTGGCGAGCCGCTTGCCCACCTTGAAGGTCTGCGTATCAAACGCCGTGTCGGCGCCGAGGCGGGCGCTGGCCGCCCAATAGCGCACCGAGTCGACCCCGTACTCCTCGAACAGGTGCAGCGGGGTGACCGCGTTGCCCTTGCTCTTGGCCATCTTCTTGCGATCCGGGTCGAGGATCCAACCCGAGATCATCACGTTGTGCCAGGGCACTCGGCCCTCGTGGCACAGCGCCTTGGCAATCGTGTAGAAGGCCCAGGTGCGGATGATCTCGTGCGACTGCGGGCGCACGTCAGCGGGGAACAGCCGGGCATGGCGCGCCGCATCCTTCCCCCAGTGTGAGCCGATCTGCGGAGTCATGCTGCTCGTGAACCAGGTGTCGAAGACGTCCGTTTCACCCGTGAAGCCATCGGGCTGGTCACGCTGGGACGCTTGGAAGCCAGCCGGCACGTCCAGCATCGGGTCCACCGGCAGCTGACTCTCGGCAGGCAGAATCGGCTGCTCGTAATTCGGTTGTCCGCTGGCGTCGATGCGATACCAGACCGGGATCGCCACACCGAAGTAACGTTGGCGAGACACACACCAGTCCTGGCTCAAGCCTTCGGTCCAATCGCGATAACGCACGCCCATGTAGTCGGGCCGCCAGTCAATTTCGGCGCCCTTGGCCAAGAGCGCCTGCTTCTTGTCCAGCAACCGCACGAACCATTGCCGGGTGGACAGGAACTCGAGTGGCCGCTCGCCTCTTTCGTAGAACTTCACCGTGTGTTCGATCTTCTCCGGCTCCTGGGTGAGCGGAGCGCCTTTGCCGGTGGCGCTGCCCGAAGCGGAGCGCAAGAGGGTCACGATCTGCTCGCGCGCGGGCGCGAGCTTCTTGCCTTCGAGCTCGGCGTAGTGGCGGTTGGCGAGCTCCGGATCCTGACTCTCGAAGCCCGGGCTACCATACGCCACAGGCACGAGGCGGCCGTCTTTGCCAATCACCTGACGCAATGCCAGTTTTTGCTCTCGCCACCAGAGCACGTCGGTCTGGTCGCCAAACGTGCACACCATCAAGATACCAGTCCCTTTGCTGGGGTCCGCCAGCTCGCTCGGAAAGATGGGCACGGGCACCTTGAACAGCGGGGTGAGCGCCTGTTTACCAAACAGGTCCTTGTTGCGCGCGTCGTCGGGGTGGGCGGTCACCCCGACACACGCCGGCAACAGCTCTGGGCGAGTCGTCGCGATGACGAACGATCGATCGCTGCCCTGCACGCCAAACTCGATGTGGTGAAACGCGCCCGGCCGCGTCCGATCCTCGACCTCGGCTTGAGCGACTGCCGTCTGAAAATCGACGTCCCACATGGTCGGCGCCCAGGTTTGATACGCAAGACCCTTGGCGGACAAGTCGAGGAACGAGCGCTGCGCGATGGCGCGGCAGTGCTCATCGATGGTCGAATAGGTCTGGCGCCAATCCACGCTCAGCGCCAGCCGCTGAAACAGAGCGTGAAACGCTTGCTCGTCGACCTGGGTCAGCTGATGACAGAGCTCGATGAAATTCTTGCGCGAGACCAGGCGCGGCCGCTCCTTGCGCTGCGCGTCGCTGGCCTCCTTCAGCTCCAGGCCCGGCTCATACGGCACGTGCGCTTCACAGCGCACATGAAAGTAATCCTGAACTCTGCGTTCAGTGGGCAGGCCGTTGTCGTCCCAGCCCATGGGGTAGAAAATGTTTTTGCCCCGCATCCGCCAGTAGCGCACGACAACATCCGCCTGCGTGTACGAAAACACGTGCCCCACATGCAGCGACCCCGAGACGGTCGGCGGCGGAGTGTCGACGACGAAGGTCTCCTCCCGGGGGCGAGTCTCGTCGTAGTGGTAGATCCCCGAGGCCTGCCAGGCCGTGTCCCAACGCGCTTCCGCCTCGGCGGACTCGAAGTGCTTGGGCAGCTCCTCGGCGTTGATGGACAATGCCGTTTTCGGGGCTGGGGCCTCGGGATCCGCGCTTTGAGATGGCATGCGCTCTGATTAGCCGCTCGAGGCCGGCTTGCCCAGCCAGTTGTGACCGGCCCGGGAGCTGCCC
>JANOIG010000322.1:0-18282 GCA_031407405.1 Deltaproteobacteria bacterium | reverse complement strand
GTCGACGTGGATCCGTTCCGGCTCGGGCTGGCACAGCGCCTCGGTGCAGAATACGCCATCGACATTCGCGCTGAAGATCCGGTGGAACGCGTGCTCGACATCACCCGGGGTGACGGCGCTGACTGCGTGATCGAATGCGTGGGGCACTGGCACGAGGTGCCGGGTCGCGAGTCACCCCTCGGCCAAGCGGTCCGCATGGTGAAGAACGGCGGCCGTATCGTTACCGCCGGCCTGGGTGAGCAGCCCAGCCTCGTGCACTTCAAGAGCCTGGTGATCAAGGAGGCGCAGATCATCGCGTCCCGGGTGTCGCTCGGCGAATTTCCCCGCGCCATTCGCTTGCTCGGCAAGGGGCTCTTACATCCAGAATTGCTGATCACTGATCGGCTGCCCATGCGCGATGTGGGCAAAGCGTTTCAACGCCTGGACGCCGAGGACCCGAAGATGGTCAAGATGGTCCTCGACGTGCAAGACGCGTAAGTCCCGTAGTGCCGACGCATTTCCGGAGTGCTAGATCCGAGACTGTTAGATCCGAATCAGAGTAGATCCGAATCAGAGTCGTCATGAAAGAACCCGTCCAGAGGCCGTCCCGTCCCTACTTCTCTTCCGGTCCTTGCGCCAAGCGCCCGGGCTGGTCGCTCGACGGCTTGAAGACGGCATTCGTCGGTCGGTCCCACCGTTCTCAGCCCGGCAAGGCCCGGCTGGCCGAGGTGATCGAGCGCACGCGGTCCATCCTCGGTATCCCCAAAGACTATCGCATCGGCATCGTGCCCGCGTCGGACACGGGCGCGGTCGAGATGGTCCTGTGGTCGGTGCTCGGCGCGCGTGGCGTAGACGTCCTCGCCTGGGAGAGCTTCGGCGCTGGCTGGGTGAACGACGTGACCCGCCAGCTGCAGCTGAAAGACCTACGCTGCCTCGAGGCGGATTATGGCAGCCTGCCCGATTTGGCCACGGTCGATTTTGACCGCGACGTGGTCTTCACCTGGAATGGTACCACCTCCGGAGTGTGCGTGCCCAATGGCGATTGGATCAGCGCGACGCGCCAGGGTCTCACGATCTGTGACGCGACTTCCGCGGTGTTCGCCATGCCGTTGCCGTGGAACAAGCTCGACGCCAGCACCTGGTCTTGGCAAAAGGTGCTCGGCGGCGAAGCGGCTCACGGCATGCTCGTGCTCTCACCCCGCGCGGTGGAGCGCCTGGAGAGCTACACTCCGCCCTGGCCCTTGCCCAAAATCTTCCGCATGACCAAAGGCGGAAAGCTGATCGAGGACATCTTCAAGGGCTCCACCATCAACACCCCCTCCATGCTGTGCGTCGAAGACGCCCTCGACTCTCTGCGCTGGGTCGAGAGAATTGGTGGAGCGAGCGTCATCGCCGAACGTTCGAGGCAAAACCTGGCCGTCGTCGCCCGCTGGGTCGAAAGGAGTGAGTGGGTCGACTTCCTTGCGCGGGATCCGGCGACACGCTCTTGCACCTCCATTTGCCTCGCCATCGTCGACCCCTGGTTTCAAGCCCTGCCCAGCGAGGCCAAGGCGGCGCTCGTGAAGCAGCTCACGGGGCTGCTCGACAAACGCGGCGTGGCCTTCGACATCGGCTCGTACGTGGAGGCCCCACCCGGGCTCCGAATCTGGGGCGGTGCCACGGTCGACAGCGCCGACCTCGAAGCCCTGATGCCCTGGCTCGACTGGGCCTACGCCGAGGTTCGAGACGGCGCTGTTGAGCGCTAGGGTAATGAGCATGGCCTGCCGAGACGCGGCTGCTGACGCTCGAGAGGTGTTGGGCCGGGCCTGCGCCCCAGCGCTCCCTCCGGCATTTCGGGACAGAGTACGCCCCCTCCGACCGTCACAACCTTGACCAGTAGCGGAGCCGGGATCGAACGGCCGGATGAGCGCCTCGCCGGTCGACAGCCCGGGACTCCCCCTAGGTTTCCTAGCCGCCGATAGCTGCGCTCCGAACGTCCGCGTGGGCGCAAGTTGCCTGAATTACTATAGGAATGGGGTTCCGCTTGCCAACAGCTGGGCCGTACAGTATGTTTTATTCGGAGAAAAAAATACAGTGACCGTTGCTGCCCAGCCCACATTCGAGTCGGGTCGTGTGTACCGCACGCGGGACCTCGGGCGGTGGGGCGCCAATCCGCCCCGGCTCGCGCAGCGATTGGTCCGCGACGGGCGACTCATCCAGCTTGCCCATGGCCTGTTCGCCGCGCCCAAGGAGAGCCGCTTTGGCGTGGTCCCGCCCACCGATGAGGCGCTGATGCGCGCGTTCCTCGACGGCGGCCCGTTCGTTTTCACGGGACCGGAGCGTTGGAACGCGCTCGGGCTCGGGACGACCGCAGTGTTCGCGCGACCGCTCGTGTACAACACCAAGCGCTCGGGCCTCTTCAGGCTGGGCGGGCGCGAGTTCCTACTGCGGCGTGTGGCCTTTCCAGAGGCGCCGCAACCCGAGTGGTTCGTCATCGACCTCTTTGAGAACGCCGAGAAAGCGGCGGCGTCGCAGGAGGAGCTGGCAACGTCGCTCGCGGTGGTGCTTCGCGCGGGCAGGTTCGACCGCACGCGGCTCCTCGACATGTCGCAGCGCTATGGCTCACGCCGCACACAGGCGCTCGTCCGTGCCGCGCTGGCAGCGAGCGCCGAGGGTGCGGAGGGATGAGATTCGTCCACGATGACCCGGACTTTCCCGAACTGCTCCGCATCGTCGCGGAGCGGCGGGGACTGGGCGTCGCGCTCGTGGAGAAGGACTACTGGGTCACGCACACTCTCTGGGCGCTGCATGCACAAGGTTTCGAGGTCTGGTTCAAGGGTGGCACTTCGCTTTCAAAGGGTTTCGGCCTGATCGAGCGGTTCTCGGAGGATCTCGACCTCAAGCTCGAGCCCGGTCGTGTCGACGGGCTGAAATCGATAAGCAACTGGCGAAGCGAGGGCACAAAGGCGACTCTCGAGCGCAAGGCGCACTTTCAGGCCCTGGCTGCTCTGCTCACCGTGCCTGCGGCAACGGTGCGACTCGAGGCTACCGTCGACATCAGCTACCGCGCCGCCAACTTTCACGTCGACTACCCCGGCCAGCACCTCGGCAACCTGGCGCCCATCTTTCGTCCGTTTGTGCTGCTCGAGCTCGGAAGCGCCCGTGTCACACCCCATGTCTCGCGCGACATGACCTCGTTCGTTCACGAACATCTCGAACGGGAGGGCCAGCTCAACGAATTCGACGACAATCGCCCGCGGGGGGTCCGCTGCGTGCATCCGCTCGTCACCTTGGTCGAGAAGCTCGACGCGCTCATGCGTCGACTTTCTCGCCAAGACTGCGCCCCAGCCACCTTCGTGCGCCATTTTGAGGATGCCGCACGGATCGCAACGGTGACGGCATCGCTCCCGGTGCTCGCCGGCTACGCCACCGTTCGCGCCCTCGCCGAGGAGATGCTCGACGAGAAACAGATCGGCTCACTCCCCTCGCCGTCGCATGCGGCGTTCGCACCCACGGACGATGAGCGTTGGCGAGCGGTCGCCAAGGCCCATGATGCGATTGGGCCGATGTTCTGGGGCCCGCGTCTGTCGCTCGAGGAATCGTGCGCCGCGCTGCGCGCCTGGGTCACTACCGAGTTTGGTTGAACGGGTCACTGGCATCACAATGGACCCCCTCGTAGGATGTAACAAGACAGCCCGCTGAGACAGCAGTCGCGGCAGCCAGAACCGTTCGCCAGACGCCTTCGCATGGTCAATAGCGCGGTCTAGGTGTTGTCGGGCCAATTCGACTTGTCCCGCCTCGAGTTCGGTCTCCGCCAACAGCAGGATAGCCCCCCGAGTTGACTTGCAGCGCCAAGACGAACTACCGCGTCCGTAGCTTGAACGACATCACCTGCGCAACGAGCCTGAAAAAGCTGAGAATACGCCAGTAACACCCCGATACGGTGCTCCTCCGTCAGCTTCTCTAGCTTCTGACCCTCGCGCATCGTCCCCACTCGGTCTCCCTGAGAATGCTTTAGAACGCAGCTATAGAATAGAGCCAACACAAGGCTCTCCGGGTGTCCAAGGCGAACGGCGTGCTCTGTGAGAGCTGCAATCGTTCGCGGCTCTCTTCTGGATTGCCACAGACCCAGCCCATGACGCTGCCAATGCCCGCTGCGGCTATCCAGGCGTCAAAGCCGAATTGCCACGCCATTGGGCCGTGAAGTCCGGGAGCAAAGAGCAAAGGAAAATCAAAGTGGCTTCTGGTGTCGACACTTGGCGAAGTGTACGTAATCCGGGATTATGCGCAGCACTTCAGGGGGGCCAGAGCCGTCCTGACCGAATTCAAAGTACACCGGTCCTGGCCGCGCCGTCAATCGGCGGGAGGGTCGGACAATCAGACATGTCGGTCCGATGTTCCGCGGCTCACGCCTGGAGCGCTGGGGCTTCAATCAATCCAGTCGGGCGAGCGCGCCCGAGACGGCGGCGGTGGCTGATCGGGCAGGGTTCGACGGCGGAGCTCACTGCGCGCCCGGCCCACGTCTTCGATCACTTCGACCAAGCGCATCCGTCCGCCGCAGCTCGAGCACTCGAGGGGGTCGATGTCGAAGACTCGCTGATACAGCGTGGCCCAGGCCAGGCGCGAAAGCCTGCTGAACCGAAGTGCGTCGTCCGCGGCGTGCGGTGGAGCGAGGAATTCGGCTTCGGCTTGCCATGCAGCCTCGGCTGGAGGCATGGCCGCGATAGACGGACCCTGTGGGTGGGAGCTCGAGGGTATCGTACAGGACTCGGTTCGGGCGCCGCTCGGGTTGGGCTGGCGCCCGGCCTCGTCGGCGATGGTGCGTCCGTCAGATTTGGTGCGCGCTACGACTGGGGCGTTCCCGACGGGGGCAGGTAGAGCGCGTCTTCTCAGGAGCCGCCGCTACGACGTGACTGCGCCACTGGCTATGGGGACGCCCATACTCCGTAAAAGCGCACCAGCGGATGGCGCGGTGGGGGCACCAACGCCGCAAGCCGTGCCAAGAACTGCACCGGTGTCATCAACCGCACCTGGTCGGTGTCCTGATGCGGTAGCAGATTCTGCCATCTTCGAGCACCGAGAGTCGCTCGAGCGCGAGTGGAGGACGAGCACAGTAGCGGAGCCTACGTTCGCGCGCGGCGGGCAGACCTCCGGGCACGCTGACGCCAGAGAGCTCGGAGAATTCAGCCGTTCACAGGTAGGCGCGAGTGCTTGTCAGGCGAGCATTCGGAGACGGCGTTGGCAGAACGGGTCGCGCCCCGGTTTCACCTGCAGCGTCATCCGGCCTTCGAATCCGAGCTCGATGTGAGCTTCGGGTGCGAGAGGGCCGAGACGGCAGCCGTCTCCTTCTGCCAGCGCTTTGGATCGAGCCTGAACCTGAACATCCATTGGCACGTCATCGTCCCCGATGCTTTGGCTGCGAGCGCACGTCCGCGACAGCGCTGATCTGGTGGCGGGTAAGAAGCTCGACGAGCTTTTCCACTGAATGAGTGGAGTGACCGATTGTGAAAACTGATTCGTCCATGGTCATCCTCCGATCCTTTGCGGCGTGATCACGGAAGCGACGAGCTTGTATGCGTAGCCGTTGAACATGAAGGTTTTCGCCGAGCCAGGTCCTGGCGCCCCAATTGGGCAGCAACCTGCTGCCCAAATGCCGTGGTTGCTCACGAAGCTCTCCGACGCTCGCGAATCGTACCCTGCCCAGGCCGGCGATGGGAACGACTTCACCACCGGTGGCAACGAACGCCGGCCGTTATCCGGCACCGCCAAGCACCACACCCCGAACCGCTTCCAACGCCTGCGGCCACGGAATCCGCTCCTGCTCCAGCCGGATACCCTGTCCCCAGACATTGCCGCGAAGGTTCTCGAACACGGCCCGCTCATCAGCCGTCAGGTGTGGCACCTCCGCACCAGGATAAGGCGTCGTTTCCCGTCCCCAAAGCGCGCGGTTCCGCAAGAGAGTGCGCTCGTCCATCAACACCGAGCAAAGGGCGGGAAGCGCCGCACGGGCATGGCTGAGGATCGCGAAGCCGTGCGTGTCGATGTCGCCCCAGTAGACGGCGCGCGCGTTTCTCAACCAGGGTACTTGCGAGAGCACCCCGACGCTGTTGCCGAGTTTCATGAACGCAGCGCAGCCCGGCAGATCCGGAAGCGCAACGCCCGTTTCGAGGTTTTCGACAATCAGTGCGCAGTCGGGCTGAATGCTCAACGCCGTGACTTGATCGATGGGCGCTTCGAGGTCCCCGACCCCACCCAGAGCCCGCCGGAGACTTGGACACAACAGTCGCATGCGCAGGCGCTGCGGTGGGCGCCGGAGCCCGCACAGCTCGTGAAACTCCATGGGCTGCGGCAGGCCTCGGATCGCGAGCAGCAGGTCCGTGATGACGGCGCGGCGCGGGCTGTCGCACCACTTGGTGTCCATGCCCTCGATCGGCAGCTGGCGCAGATACCGCAGGGAGTCGCGGTTTTGATCGAGCCACGTGAGCAAGGCCAAAAGCCGCACGAAGTCAGCCTCTGCATAATCCGCCAGCACGTCGAAGTTGCGCAGCACGAGCGGCGAAGCGGACAGACTGCTCCACTTTCGCTCGAGCCGAGCGTGGCGCTCGGTTGCGCGCTCGAAGCGGCGCGCTTCGCCCACCACTCGGGCGACGTCGGCGGCCCCGGAAAGCACGAGGCGGGACGGCAAGCGCTGAGTACCGAGCCGTGGCCATTGTCGATCTAGCCATTGGACTTCGCCGCCAGAATTCCATTGCCTCCAGGCGTCGATCCACTCGCGGATGATGGCCGCGTCCTCACCCACCGTTCTTTCGGTGGGCTCGCCGAGCGGGACGCCGAGGGGCCACGCTCCTTGGCCACTCAGCCATGCTCGGTGCTGGGTGGCATAGCGGCGGCGCAGCCAGGCGCGAGCGCCTTCAGGTGATAGCAGCTTCTTGGCCATGGCCGAGGCTGTCCGGAAGGATCAGTCGCTGAGTTGATTCGTCGTAGTCGATGCTGAGGATCGATGAGCTCTTGCGGTCCTTGATGTGCACGAAGCAGGCGCCGCCGATGAACGGCTCGAGCGTCATGACCGACTTGAGCGGTGTCGCCACAATCATCTGGAAGCCGAAGGTCTTGAAGATGTTCATGGCCATCGTCGTAAACTCCGCGTCGGCCTTATCAAACGCTTCGTCGAGGACGATGGTAGCGAAGCAGGGTAAGGCGCGGTCTTGACCCCCGAGCTGGTAGCGCAGTGCTGCGGCCAGGCAGGTCGCCGCCAGCTTTTGCCGCTGCCCACCAGACTTTCCCGCGCCGCTCCTATACACCTCCACTTCCTGGTCGTCGTCATCGATCTCTCGGGCCACGAATTCGACGTGTTGGCGCACGTCGAGCACCAGGCTTTTCCAATTCTTGTCCACCGTTTCCTGGCTGCTGAAGCGCTTGACGAGCTCGCTGAGCACGACAAATCGCTGTTCGGCGAGTTGTGCGTCATCGGAGCGGAAGGAGTGGCTCAGCGCTTCTCGCAGGCCCTGCTTGAAGCGCCGGACCTCCTCGATGAGCTTGTCCAGTGGATCGATGACGAGGTGCGTGCCCGGATTGAACTCGGCGGTCAGCAGGCTTTCGTTCACGAGCTCGAGACGGGCCTTGATCGCGCTCCGTTCCTGATCGAGGCGATGCGAGAGCAAGGTCAGGTTCTGGTCGCTCTGCTCGCGGAGTAGCTGCATAAAACGCTCCTCGTAGCGCGGTAGCCCGTCGGTTTCTAGCCGGACGAGCTTACCGAAATAGTCCTCCGCGCTCGCCAACGTGGCGTCGAGGCCTCCGCTTTCGGCCGGCCACTTTTGATTGAACTCGGCGAAGCGCCTTTCGATCTGGTTGCGCAGCTCCAGCATGTTCAGCTCGATGGCCTTCACTTCGCTGTGGAGGCCACGAACCACCTCTGTCTTGAGCGACTCGAGAGTTTCCAGGCTTGCCGGCTTACTCGACTGGCCGAAGCGGTGTAGGAGGCCGCTCTGTTGGGTGCCCGTGAGCGTGAGCGCCAGCAGATCCGGCGCCAACTCCGCGAGCGCGCGCTGATGCCGGGCGATTTGGTCCAGAAGGCGTTGGCACTGGACGTCTGCGTGCTTTCGAGCGGCCATGGCCCGCTCGTGCACCTGGTTCTGTGTCTCGATCTCGGCATCCAATTGGGCCAGCTCGGGGCGAGCCCGGGTCTCACGAACGATGGCCTCGCTGAGGCTCGCGATCTGCGCCAAGAGCGCCGAGACATCGATCTCCTCCCAAGCCAGGTTCGAGAGTGTTTGGCAGTGAAGCAGCTGCTCTTGTTGCCGGTCGACCTCATCTCGCAGCTCGATGAGGAGCATGCTGACCTGCCCGAGCTCGGCGCCGAGCTCCGCCGCGCGATCCTTGTAGAGCTCGAGCTTCTCCTTGTTGTCGAAGCCGAGCACCCAGCGCGAGCGGTCGTCCACGCGCCGCCGATCGTCCTTCTCGTGACGCGCGCCGCTATGTTTGACCTGCCCCTCGCGGGTGAGCGCACGGGTCGCGTTGCGGAACTGAGCGAGCGTGTCTGCGCACTCATAATCGAAGTGCGTGGCGAGCTCGTCTCGAAGCCACTGCGCGTAATGTCCGGGCGCGATGTCCAGCTTGCGAAACAGAGAGCTCGGCCCTGGGTTACGGCGCACATCTCCGTGGGAAATGGCCCTGAAATAGACCAGGCGCTCGCCGATGTTGCGCTCGTTCAGGTAAGTGGACACTGCCGAGTAGTGCCGGTCGTCCACGAGCAGGGATTGAGCAAAGCTGTGCAGCACCCGCTCGATCGCGCCGCGCCAGGGGGCAGCCTCTTTCTTGACCTCGAGCAGCTCCCCCGCGAAGGGCAGCGCTTCCTCCGCGACGCCTAGGGCGTTAGCCATCGCGGCCCGGACTTCGAGCATGCGCGCCGGGATGTTCGAGCGCTGGCGCTCCATTGCCGTGATTTCGGCTCGCACGTCAGCAAACGCTACTTCCTTCTGCCGCTGCTGTTCTTTCAGGACGTCCCGGCGTTGTGCCAGCTCGGCTGCCGACGTACGGCCTCCGAGCAGGCGAGCTCTGGCGTCGGCAACCCGCTCTGCGAAGCCTGGCGCGCCCGCTGGAACATCCCAGCCGAGCGCTCGACAGGCGACGCTGACCTGGTCCCGCTTCTGCAGACGCTTAGGCCGCTCGCTCTCGCTGTGTCGGAGCTGGTTCTGCAGCTGCTCGAGCAAGCCGCCTCCGAGCCCCTGCCGGCGCAGGAGCAGGTCGAACAGCTTCTCACGCTCGCGCTCCTCCACATCGCGCATACCCGCGGCTTCGGCTTCGACTCCGACGGCTTGGACCGTGAGGTCGTCGATACGCCGTGCGAGAAGCTCGCGGCGCTGCTGCTCACAGAAGGCGTCGAGCCCAAACGCAAGCTCGTCGAGGACCGATTTCTCCGCGCGCCTGCGTTCTAGGTCTTGGTGGGCGAGGCGCGCTGGCGCCAGCGTCTCGATTTGCCGGCGCGCCGACACCACGGCCTGGTGCGCCGCATTGAGCTCCCCAAACTCGCTCACCAATCGATCTGCGACCTGAAAGGTCTCGGGTGGGTCGAGCATGAAGTCTCGCAAGAAGACATTCAGATCGCCAAGGTTCTTCGCGGATTGAGTCTTGTGCAAAAGGCGCAGAGCCCGCTCGCTGTCGATGCCCAAGAGTGCGCGAAAGCGCTCCTGGTAGGGGCTGAACTCGTCCTTCGTGAAGGCGTCGGGAAGCTCGCTCTTGAAACGGCGTACTTCGAAGTCACTTTTCGCGAAAAACTCGAGCTCGCGGAGCTCGAAGCTGCGCCGAAGCACCAGGTAGAGCTTCTTGACGTCGGCTGACGCCGTCGAGTTGCCTCGAATCCACGAGACTTGCGCGAGCACCACGACCTCTCCGCGAGGGTTCTGATACGTCTCCGCTATGGCCGACCAGGTGGTGCCAAGCCGCAGATACTGCGCCACGTGCTCGCCGCCCTCGCTGGTCTGCTGCGCCCAGGCTCCGCGCACATAGGTCATGAGGTTGCGGTCCTTGCCGTGCCGTTCGGCCTCGCGCGCTGCCACGTTAAAGTCGACCCACTTGGGCGGAGTGAGCAGTGCGGCGTGCGCATCGAGCAGCGTCGATTTCCCGGATCCGGACGGCCCCACGAACAGATATCCCGCCTGGGCCACGGCGATATCGACGAGACCGTTGAACGTGCCCCAATTAAACGCCTGGAGGCGGACCAGCCTGAATTGCTCCTCGGCTCCGTCCCGCCCTGCCGCGATCGAGCTCGACCCGTTCGTCATGCGTCCTCGTCGACCTCATCCCCGGCCGAGGTTGTGCGGTCGACCTCGCTACGCGCGCCGCGCACGGAGAGTTGGGTGTAGGTCTGGGTCAGCGCCTGTATCTCCTCTGCCGGGAAGAGGAGCTTGAGCGCGGGAGACACCTCATAGCGCTCTTCCTCGCCGCGCAGGCGGCGGATGAGGTTGAGCTGAAGCCCCTTCTCGACCGCTCCTTGCGCCTGACGCTCGAACTTGGCTCGATCGAGGTTGCGGTCAGGCTCGAACACACGCAGGTGCTCGAGCATGTCGTGCAGCGACACGACGGCGCGCTCGCCGCGGGTGTCAGCCTGGGTCAACTGCTGTCGCAAGAACAAGAGCAGCGCCGATTGCACGAACGTGAGCGGTGCTCTGCGCAATAGGACGGGGACGTCCGCCTCTTCGCCGACGACCTGACGAGTGAACGCAACCCGTTGCTCGTGGTCGATCACCAGCTCGAGAAACAGCTCGTGCAGGCGCGAGCGCAATACCCGCTCGTCCCGCAGCAGCACCGGCCACAATTTGGTCTGCCGCTGTGCGTCCAGGGCGGGGCCGAGCAGCAGATGCACGAGGACCCGGCGCGTATCCATCGGTAGCGTCCCCGTGTCACCGCTAAAAATGACCGCGTCGGGAGACTCGGGCGGCTCCGCCGTGTCAAAGTCGGAGACCGTCGATTCAGTCCGTGAGCTCATGGCGGCGCTCCTTCACGAAATAGATGGCGGGAACCTTGGCCTTGCGCTGGACCTCGTCCTTGCCGAGCCAGCTGACGGTCTCGGTCTTGCTCGTGACCTCGCCGTGCTTCACTCCGAGCGCCACATATCCGACTACGCTCCCCAAGCCTTGCTCCGCCGGAAATCGGGCGAGGACCTGACCGATGCTCACCTGCGCACGGCCTTCGAGCAGCTCGCGCAGATGGCGTCGGAGCGTGCGGAAATCGATCTCGGATTGCCGCACGAGCTCACCGATCCACTCGAGGTCGATCAGCGAAGGCTCCGCATCTCGCATTTCGGCATCGGTGACGCGTTGCGCCGGGTCGTAGAGGAACCATTGTGAGACCGAGCGAATTCGGCTGCTCGTGAGCATCAGCTCATATCCCAGCTCTTCTGTAGGTCGGACGCGCTCACGTGCGGAGAGCGCGGCTTGGGTGGCTTGTTTCAGCAGCGAATGCAGGCGCCGTTGCTCGAGAAACTCGCGGCTTTGCACGAAGCTCTTCAAGCTGCGCGCAAAACTCTGCAGGACGTCGTGAACGGAGCTGCCCTCCTCGCCCAGCAGGTGCGTCAGGTTCAAGAGGAACTTGCGCTCGCGTGCCTCGAGCCGCTTGGCGAACGGGCGACTCACCACCATTTCTAGGGCCTCGCGTAGCGCCTCGGATTGCTCGGGATCCGTGAGCAGTCGCCAGAATGCGGCGAACGTCTTACCGGCATCACTCTGGCCGATCACGTCGACGCCGGCGAACAGCGCCTCGAGCACCTCCCCGCGGCTGCCCTCGTGCTCCATCAGGCTTTGCCGTAGCCCGCGATTGAGCTGATCGAAGTCGTCTCGCACTCGGCGAAAGTCGGCCGCGAGCTCGTCGGTCAACGCGATGACCTCGCGCGCGCGTTCGAGCGCACGTTGCTCCGGAAGCGCCGTCACCACGCCACCGCGGACCGCTTCAATCTCGCGGTCGATGCGCTCCCGCTCCCCGAGCAGCGCGGCGACCCGCGTCTCGGGGTTGGTGTCCGTCTCCTCGGCGAGCTTGAGCACCTGCTGCTGCACCAGCGCCAGGCGGCTTTCGGTGGCCAGAGTCCGGCGCTTGAGCAAGCTCGTCACGAATCGAATGGCCGCCGCTGCTTCGGTGCTGAGCTCTAAATCCTCTTCGTATGCCCCTGGAGCCAGGCGCCGCGTAAGCCAGCCTTTGTCCAGCCAATCCGCCACGTAGGCCTGTGCCGTCTGCGGCAAGTCCTCGCCGGTCCCCCTGAGCTCATCGAGCCCGCGGCCCAGTCGCTCGTAGAGGACTGACGCCGTCAGCACCTTGTCGCTGTCCATCAACAGGTGCTGTAGGAGCGCGATGGCGACGACGCCCTTGTCTGCGGCGAGCAAGTGCCAGAGAGGTTGGCGACGGAGCTCTCGAAGAGCATTGACGGCGCGCAGGGGTTTCATCGCGGCTGTTGCGCGGCAAACGCGTCCTTATAGCCTGGAATCGATAGTTGAAGCTCGTTCATCCGCGTTCCCTCATGCGGCAGCACTGACCATCGGGCCCATTGGGATATCCATAGAACGAAAATAGCTCCGGATCGAGAGAATGCCGACTTGTGCAGGCCGCCGCAACTCGCCCCGAGGCGTCGCGGGGTGCCGTGCGGCTGAGGTACCGGCCCACGCACGATTTGCGGATGCGCTGGGTCCGAGCGCTCAGCGTGCCAGCACCGACTCGCACCAAGCCGCAAGCGCCGCGTCGTCTCGAGCGAAGCTCCAGTAAGCGGCGATCCAACGCCGCGCCGGCTCATACATTAGGGCAAGCCCGTGCTCGTTCAGCCAGTCGCTGCAGACACGTTGGTCCTCCGGCTTTGCCGTCTTGCAATGAGGTGGGACCAGGTACACTGCCGCAAGGACCGGGTCGAGGCGCCGGTCGCCGATGATCGAGACAATTCCAAAGTCGATCACAGCAGTGATCGAAGAGCCGTCGGTGAGCATGTTGCCTGCAAACGCGTCGAGGTGCACGAGCGCCGGTGATTCCGGCTCGGGTAGCGCGCAAGCGAGCTCACGAGGGTCGACCTGGCGCACCGACGCTGGGCCAGCGCGGAGGCTCTCGGCCGCTCGCCGCTCGAGGTACTCGGCGAAGGTGCTCGTACGAATTGGCTCGGGGTGATTGATGTCGCCGAAGTAGGGTCGCTTTAGGCCCAGGTCGCCGATGCGCGCAGCCGCTGCCAGATGGGCTCGGATCAGCTCCTCACGTCGCGCTCCGGTGGCTTCACCCAATGCCTCCGACAGGGCGCGCCCGGGCAACCGCCGTTCGATGCTGACGACTTCGCCGCCGAGCTCGACCAGCTCGAGCACGCACGGAATTGCAAAGGGCACTAACGCGGCGCTTTGCCCGAGCTCTGCCAGGTACGCCTGACGTCGCTCGTTCTCGGCGCGTGTCACGGGAGCGTGTGGCACGCGCAAGACCCGCTCCGCGTCGAGCGCGTACAAGGTCGCTTCTCCGCCACTGCCGAGCGCGGACCTCGGGTCGAGCCCGAAGTGGTCGAGCAGGTGTTGTCGTTCCCGAGTCAGCGTAGCCACCTGAACCGCGCAAGCAAGAGTCGAGCTCGGGCATACGCGCGGTCGAGCTCGTCTGGACGAAAAAAAGCCGGAAAAAGCGCCAGCATGGCGAATGGGAAAATGCCGAGGCGCAGCGTGGCAGCCAGGCTGAGGTGAAATAGAATCCCCAGGGTGACATACGCAGTGCGGACCGGTAGGCGATTGAAGAGGCGCCGCAAGCGCCCAGGGCGATCGCGAGTGCGCTGATAGTAAGCCGCCACGAGCACGAGCGGGGCAGCGAGCTCCCACAGGTGTGTCGACGCCGTTGCCAGCTGGGTCGTGAAAAAGGGAATGGGTTGGGCCAGCCAGCGAAAGTCTCCAGCTGCCAGGATCGGATCCTGCAATGACAGGTAGAGCGCGCCGTAGCCCCCCCACGGGTACCAATGGGTGCCGCCCTTGGACAAACCTGCCGCGGAGTAGATCAGCACGAGCTGGCCCAAGATCAGGTAGCGCGCCCACGCCGGCGCAAGGCCTGGAGGTCCACGGAAGCTTCCCGTCTTGCGCTTGGCGTCAACGGACCAGACCTGCCCCGCGGGGGAAAGTACCAGGATCAGCATGACGATGCGGATGGCTTTATCGATGGCGCGATCCGCGGGCCCATTGATGAGCGCGGCCTGCGCGGACAAACAGACGAAAGCCAGAGCAGCGCCGCGAGTGAAGCAGCCGAGGCCGACCGCGAGCGCGCTGATGGTGAGCCCGACCCAAAGCAGGTTGGCGGAGCTACGCGAGGCGGAGAAGACGCGATAAAAGAGCGGTACATCTCCCTGGCTGGAGATCGAGACACCGCCGGCTTCGATGGGCGCCCATAACCACGTCGCGACCCCATGGGCCCCGAGCATGAGCAGATCGACGAGCACCACCGACGCCAGCAAAATACGCACGAGCGCGAGCACAGTGGGTGACTCGCGCTCGTCCCAGAGCTCGACCCAACGCGCGATTAGGGTCTTGGTGGGCGTCCCGGGCTTTGAAAGCGAAGGCATGGCTCTCGACGTGGCGTCCACGCTCAGGGCTAGGGCCTCGAAAATTCGAGCGCGTGCGCCTCGCTGCGAGCGGGGTCGGGCGTTTCGCCGGGCAGCGCCACGCGGCTTTGGAGGAACGCGACGCTCACGCGCTCGACCTCGGGCATGGACTCGAAAATCTGTTCACTGAGGCGCTCGGACAACGCGGGGTACGTGTGCGGTGGCCCTCCGCGGGTTGGATTGTAGGCCGCGCGGATGCGCCGGTACTCCAGTAACGCAGCGTTCCAGCGCCGGGCTGGGTTTCTGCTTTCGTAGAGCACGCTGCTCTGCCCAGCTGCATGCGCCGTGATCGTCAGGGCGTTGGCGTACTGGTCGGGTGTTCCGAACAAACGCCAGCTCTGCGCGGTCTGCGTGAGCCACATCCAGCCCTCGATGGGGGCCAGCAAAAGCGCGCGAGCGCGGTCGACCGCTAACGAAAAGGTGAGGTACGACTCAGCGAGCCGATTGGGCTCGATGTCCATGCCCATGGCCTGGAGCAGGGCTGACCAGCGCTGCAGCTCGGCTTGCTCGAACGGCTGCGCCAACCGTTCGGCGGAGGCAGTGCCCGGAGTCGGCAGAGCGGCGAGCACGTTGAAGAGCACGAAGTACGCGATGACGGCGGCGCGCACTTTTGCCCGGCGTGTGCTCGAGTCGCTCACTGACGCTGTATGTCCCAGTTGCCTCCGCCCGTCGTGGTGAGAAAGTGGCCCCAGGTGCCCTTCCAGCGGCGGTCCGCCGTGTTCGCGCGGGTGAACGCGGCGCGGCCCGTACCGGGCCGAGGCAAGAAGGTGATCCAGGCGCAGGACAGCTCGAGCGCACTCTGACTCTTGGTGCAATCCAGGCGGCCAGGGACGCCGTCGGGCTCCTGAAAGTTGCAGCTGACACTCGCGCCGCTTTCGACGCAAGCCATCGCGCCACGTGTGCTCGTATAGTTGCCCGAGAGCGAGGGCACGTTGGCGGCCGGGGCCGAGGGCGCTGGGACTGGAGGGGCTTGCGCTGGGGCCGGCACAGGGCTGGGTAACACAGGGCTGGGTGACACCGGGCTGGGTGACGCCGCCGCGGGTTGCGCCGAGCTCGACTGCAGCGGAGTCAGGTCCCAACGGCCACGGCTGTCGGCGGAAAACCCATCGCCCCAGGTCCCCGCGAGCACGCCGCTCGGTTGGCGTTGAAAAACCGCGCGCCCCTGGCCGCCGCCGCTCCAGGTACAAGCGAGCTCGGGCCCGTTGGCTGCGCAAAACAGGCTACCGCCGGGATACTGACACTGCGCAAACACGCCGCCTTGTGTGCAGCTGACGTTGCCGCGGGACGAGCCATACGTACCGGTGAAGGATGCGCTCGCTCCGGGAGCCGCTGCGCTGGGCATCGGGGTCGTGGTGGGTGGCATGGGCGGGGGTGCGGCCGCCGGCACGGCTGGGGGGAGCACGGCTGGGGGCGGCAACGCTCCGGGCGGCGCAGCGGCAACCGGTGCCGGGGGCGGAGGCAGGGGAACACCGGGCTGGCGGGTACTGGTGCCGTACAACGTTGCGATGGCGGCCCGATCGAGCACGGACAAACCCTCGCGTTGGCCGATGCGTGCGCCTGGCTGCCTGGGCACGATGGTGGGATTGCCCGACTTACTGCCCGCGTGACTGGGATAGTGCATGATGCTGGCGTAGTCGTAGGGCCCGATATCCTGACCTCGCCCGTCGCGCTTGTCGAAGTTGAAGCGCATCTCCGGGCTGATCTCGTCCCACATGATGGTGATGTGCTGATCGCGGTCTCCCCGCGATTGCTCGTGGTAGAAACCCGCGGCGTGCATCAGCTCATGCGCGATGCTGCCGCCGCCGCAGCTCGACACGTCGATGTCTTGCGCGCCACCCTGGCGGCCCAGGTAGGACCAGCAACCGCCCCGGAGCTCGCGAAACACCACGTAGTCGCGGTCGGATGCGTTGACGGGGCGCAGCTTCAAGCCAGCCCCGTCGAATTGCTGGACGGCCCAGGCAATGGCCTGCGCCTTGCCTTGTGCCGAAGCGTCAATCGCATACGGAATTTCGGCGTTGGGCCACAGGTACGAGCGGTCCGCCAAGGCCACGGCACTCTTGCTATCGAGCGACGACTGCCGAAGCATGCCGTAGCGAAACGGCAAGGCGGTGGCGGGGCCGAGCATGATGTCTCCCTCGAGGACGGCCAGGCCATCCACCGTCTCGAATTTGACCTGTTGCTGGGTCGGGCTACCCGGCAAGAACAACATCGCAGTGCCAAGCTGCCGCGGCGCATGGGGCGCATAGTGGGCCTCCACGGAACTGGAAGGCGGGGCCGCCCAGTTGGAGGAGGTGCCTGGGCCCGGGTAGGGCGCCCCTGCCCCTTGCCGCGTGCTCCCCTGACACGACAGGCTGGCCACCGTGAGCGAGCCGAGCACCAGCTGGCGCACGGAACTACCTAGACGAAGCGTGTTCACCTCCGTAGCGTCCCACGTGTGGGTCGTTCCGGCTAGAGTCTCTCGTCCAAAAGTCGCTGCAGAATTTCTACCCTGCCATTGACTCGCGACGTCGCTATTTTGATAGGTGCCGAATCTGATTGAGACATGAGCCCGCGTGCAAAAGTCGCTGGCGGATTGCCGGAGTGCGCTAAACTGCGGTCATGTCACCCTTCTCTCGCGGCGCCCTCTCGGCTCTCATCGCGCTCGCCGCATGCTCAACCCCGAAGGCTCCAGAGGGCAACTTGCCCGAAGCGCCCGCCCAGAGCGCGCCCGACCCCGCCGCGCCCGATCCAGCGGCTGGAACGGCCAGCATGCCTGGCGCTCCGGCAGAGCCCGTCGTCCAAACGTTGTTTGTGCGCGAGCGGCGTACCGATTGCCAGGGCGAAGGCGAACGGAAGTGCCTGCAGGTGCGCGAGGTCGAGAGCGGCGAGTGGCGTAATTTCTACGCCAACATCGAAGGCTTCGATTACGAGGAAGGCAACGCGTACGAGGTCCGGGTCGAAGTCACGGAAGTGCCGCGGCCACCGGCTGATGCATCGTCTCTCCGTTACCGTCTGTTGGAAATCATCTCGAAGCGCAAAGCCATTCCGCCCAAAACGGTTCAGTGATCCGTACGATTGCTACTTCTGAGACCCGACACTAGGCTCAGCCGCCGTCATGCTGCTCAATCATTTGCCGCCCGCCGCGCTGCTACTGGCTTCGATTTTAACCCACTCGGGCGCTGCTGCCGAGCCGGGCCTGCCCCGTGGCGTGCCCGAAGCCGAGGGTGTCGATTCGGGTGGGTTGCTCCGGTTCGTCGAAGCGCTGGAAAAGAAGATCAACGCCGTACACAGCATCATGTTGGTGCGCCACGGCAAGGTCATCGCCGAAGGCTGGTGGGCGCCCTACGCCGCTGACGACCTGCACATCATGTACTCGGTCACCAAGAGCTTCACTGCCACCGCGGTCGGCCTCGCCTCGCAGGAAGGGTTGCTCGACGTCAACGACCTGGTGCTCTCGCATTTCCCCGATCTGGCACCTGAAAAACCGGCAGAGCAGATGAAGCAGATGCGCATTCGCGACCTGCTCCGGATGTCGACGGGGCACCAGAACGACGCCAATCCGGTGGTGAAGGCGCGCAAGGACGGCCAGTGGGTGCGGGCCTTTCTGGAGACCGAGGTCGAAAACAAACCCGGCACGCGCTTCGTGTACAACTCTGCCGCGAGCTACATGCTCGGCGCCATCGTGCAGAAGGTCAGCGGCGTGACGCTCGAGGAGTTTCTGCGGCCGCGTTTGTTCGAGCCCCTCGGCATCAAGCCCC
>JANOIG010000243.1:0-15230 GCA_031407405.1 Deltaproteobacteria bacterium | reverse complement strand
GGCCAGGTGCTGCAGAATCTACGCCGCTAGGCGGCTGGCGCACTCTGGCGATGGGCCTGTGCGGCCGCGGATGTTGCCTCGCTCCCAATCCCTATGGGCGGGGTAACCACATTGCCGAACACTGGCTCGCGGCCTTTGGGGAGTGGGGCCCCCGCCCGGGGGCGAGGGGTCTTCTCGAGACCCCTCGGGAAACAAGGGGATCCGAGAGCAGAGTCATGCCGTGGGCGAAGGGTTGCCTCGCCCTCACCCCTGGGGGCGGGGCAACACGTAGCCGATCAGAGGCTCGAGGGATCTAGGCCGGGTAGACCGAGACGCACTTTTTCGAGCGGTTCACGTGTTCGTATTTAACGACGCCGCTGATCATCGCGTAGAGCGTGAAGTCTTTGCCCTGGCCGACATTCTTGCCTGGCGCCAAGGTCATGCCCACCTGACGTACGATGATGGAACCGGCGTTGATCTGCTCGCCGCCGTAGACCTTTACGCCTCGAAACTGTGCGTTCGATCCGCGGCCGTTGCGTGTCGAGCCGCCGCCCTTCTTATGTGCCATGACTACTCCGACAGAATGTTAGTGGTACCGCTCGGATGACTCAGGCGGAGATCGACGTGATTTTCACTTCGGTGAAGTTCTGACGATGGCCCATCTTGCGCTTGTAGCGCTTGCGCCGCCGGAACTTGAACACGACGAGCTTCTCGCCGCGCCCGTGGTTCACGATTTGAGCAGTGACTGTGGCGCCCTTGACCAGCGGTTGCCCGATGGCGGCAAGGCTGCCAGTGGCAGGGTCTCCGCCGAGCGCGAGCACCTCGTCAAAAACGATGGCCTGGCCCGCGTCACCCGTGAGGGAGGCGATGCGCAGGACGTCCCCTTCGGAGACGCGGTACTGCTGTCCGCCGGTTCGTATGATTGCGCTGGTCATTGGGGGCACGGAACCTAGTCGCGCCTCACGGAATTCGCAAACCAATTCCGAGCATGTGGCTGGACGGTGTGCCGCGAGGCGGCCCCCGGAGCCGGGCACGCTCGGCGCGCACCTACCTGTTCAGATTCATGCGTTCAGTCTCCGCGACCGCCGGGCCAGGGAGCGCTCGGTCCTAGCTCTAAAGCGAGGACCTCGGAGGACCGTCATTCAGACACCCCCCTGAAGTCGTGAACGCGGATTGGGGCCACGTCGGGCTGGGAGAGGTGTAGCGGTGAGGGTTCCAAATTGGGTCAGAGGTCTGCCGTCGCTGCGCTTGCCGCTGCTCATCGGCCTCGTGGCTGTGACGTGGCAGGTCGAAACGGCGTCTGCGGCGCCTCAGCAGCGCTTGCGAGCGAAGCCCAAAGCGAGCGTCGCCGCGCCCAGACCGACCCCGCCGCGTCCGCCAGGAGCCGAAGCGCCGGTCGATGCCGCTGAGCCCGGGGAGGCGGCTGCGGTCGTGAAAACGGAGGAGGCCAAAGAAGGGGTCAAGACTTATACCTTTGACGCTCAGGAGGTCGAGGGGCGGCTGCGGTCGCCGCAGATCCTCTATTTCTTGCGCCGGGTTCGCGCCGAGTTCGATCCCCAACCGCTCGGGCACCGGTCTTTCTTGCTGGAATTGGCCGACACGCGCCGGCACCCGGCGCTGCAGTAGGTGCCGACCAGCAGTGCAGACGGCCGCTCGGGTCGAGGGCCCGGCGTCGGCGAATCTCCTTCAGCTTCGACTCCAGCGTGCCGAATCAGCATCAGAGAGGCTCGGCGTCAAAGCGCGCTTCGTTCCGGATTGAACCGAACCGTACCCCGAGCCGCGATGTCCCGATGAGCCGTACACCCCAATCTGAATCGTCCGAGGCCTTGGTGCTGCGCACGGCCGCGGTCTGGGGGACCTTCGTGCTGGCCTCTCGGGACCTACGCACCGGTCAGTCGTTGCGCATGGGCGAGGATGGCGAGGCCCTGTTTGCCAAGCCCGACCAGAGCCCGGTTGCGGACCTGCCCATCAGGGCGGTCGGAAAGGGCTGGGAGCTCGATGCTCAGGGAGCGACCGGCGGTTCTCTGCACTTGCGCGGCCGCCAGGAGGACCCGTGCGAGCTCGGCAAGAGCGGTGCTCCGTTGCCCATCGTCGCCGGTGACTACGGCGTGCTTCAATACGGGTCACTCTCGATCTTTTTTCAGTTTGCCCATCCGGCGCCAGCGCCCAAGAGCCGCTTTGCCATCGATCCGGCGCTCGTGCTCGCATTCGTATTCGCGCTGCTCACGATCGGCGGCAGCCTGATGTTGCTCTACATGCTGTTCCCCCAGCAAGAGCTCGCCAAGCCCTTGGAGCTGACCAGCCCAGAGGAGCTCCGAGTCCAATATCATTTCACGCCACCGCCGCCGGATGATCCGAGCCCTGGGCTCGAGGCTGAAGGCGCGGCAGGGGCCAAGGCGAAAGACCCCGAGAAGGCGGCGGGCAGCACCCAGCGCCCGCCGGGCCCGAACAAGCCAAGCCCGGAGCCCCCAGCGGCGGACGACTCGGACGGTCCTCAGGGCCTGAGCGCGATGACCGACGTCATGCAAGGTGCCATCGGTAAGGAAGTGATGGAGACGTTGGGCACCCTGAGCTCGGTGTCGGAGGCGCTGGGGGGTCTCAGCTCTGCGGGTCTCGTCCTCGGAGGGCAGTCGGGCGGCGTTGGGCTGCGGGCCTCGGGGGCAGGGGGCGGCCAGGAAGGCACGGCGGTTTTCGGCTCCGGGACACTCGATACCGGCTTTGGCACTGGCGCGGGCATTGCGGGCAATGGCAGGGGCCGCGTCGGGCGCGGCACTGGGACCGATGGCACTGGCCCTGGCACGGGCCGTGGCGGCGAGCGCCATCTCGCCGGCACCGCTGTCAGCGTTTCGGGTCAAGGTTTGAGCCCCGATCAAATCGCGCGCGTCGTGCGCGCGCGTGCCGGCGCATTTCGCGCTTGCTACGAGAGCGCGGCGGCGCGCGATCCGAGGCTCCAGGGAGGCATGACGGTCAGCTTCAGCATTAGCCCTGTAGGTGGAGTCACCGCCCGCATCGCGAGCTCGTCACTCGCTAGCGCCCGTGTCGAAAGCTGCGTCTTACGCATGTTCAATCGTCTGCGGTTCCCCTCGGCGGACAAACCGACAAGTGCAAATTGGCCGCTCGTCTTTCGTCCGGGCAAGCAATAGCCCGCCGGATTTGCGCGCACAGGGGAGAGCTGAAATGACAAACCAAGTGGTCCCGTCGGTCATGCTAGCGCTGTGCGTGAGCTGGCTCACGGCCTGCGCCGACAGCGAAACCCGCCGCCTGCCCCCAGTGTCCGTGGCGCTGTCGCAGGACTCCGCCGCCGTCTACGACGACGGTGAGCTCACGATCTACGAGGCCAAGGCCAGCTTGATGTTACCCATCATTGCTCCGCGGGACGATCAGCTGGATGTGCTGCGTGAGCAGGAGAGCGATCCATTTGATCGTCGTCCCTGGGTGACTCGCGAGGACATCGAGGTCCAGGTGACATGGACGCTCAGCAACCTCGATCCCGCGCCTCACAGCATCTGGGTCATGCTCGACCCGTGGAACGAGTTTGGTCGTTACGAACCCGCCATCGTGGTGAGTGATGACGAGGCCGTGCGCGACTTGTCGGGAATCGACATGCTGTTTCTCCTACCCGGAGTCACAGGTGACGCGCAGGTCGCGGATGACCCGCGCATCGTCGGCACCTTTACTTTTGACGACATGGACGAGCTGGCGCTCGACTTTGCCACGGTTTTCAAGATCCTAAACGACGTCGTTCCGAGTGAAGACACTGAGGAAGACCCCCGGTCGACCTTGGTGAACCACGCTTTCAACGTGCGAAATCGCAGCTACAATAGTCCGCTGCTCGCGCCCTACCGCCCGGTGGTGGTGCCGGGGCTGGTGGGCTTCGATTTCGGGGTGCGCAGCGTCGAGCCCGCCAATGTCGCCCTCGAAATCGCGGTCGAGGTGCGGGACCGCCACGGGGACCGAGTGGCCCAGCGGGGGCAGGCGATCAGGTTGCTCGAACCGCCGGAGCCGGTCATCTCCGCCGGCCCGCCCTGACGGGGGGGCACGTGGCGTGATTCGCGACGAACGGCTGGGCCGAACGAAAGCCGGCGAGGAACTGTTTGATGACGGCCTTGGTTCAAGTATGCTTCGCTAGAGGCGTGTTCGAAGAGGGATCGGGCACCCAGTACGGTGTTTCGCACCGTTCTGGGCCTGATGAGGATGGGATCTGGAGTGGCGAGCGGAGCTGGAATCGTTAGGAGGCGGTTGCGGTCAAAAGCACCGTTGACCGGCGCTGAGGCGTCTTCGGACCTGCACCGAGTATTGGTGGTGGAGGATGAAGAAGCTGTCGCAGAGGGGCTCCGGCTGCTGCTCGAACAAGAGTACGAGGTCGCCGTCGCGCCCACAGGTCGCCGGGCGCTCGACATGATTTTAGGCAGCCCTCCGTTTGATGCCGTGCTCTGCGATCTAATGATGCCCGGTATGAGTGGTATAGATCTGTTCAGTGCCATCAAGGCCGCTGCGCCCGGTATGGAGGAACGACTGGTCTTCATGACGGGCGGAGCGTTCACGCCCGAGGCGGAGGCGTTCCTCGACGAGATCTCCAACGCCCGGGTGGAAAAGCCATTTGACTTCGCGAGCGTCGATCACTTGCTGCGGTTGGCGGCCAGGGGCAAGAACCGTCCGGGTTAGCGGGAGGGGCGGGAGACCCATCCCGGTTGCTTAGCTCGATGAGTCGGAGCCTCGCCGGCCATCATCGTGCCGGCGGCCTTCCGGGCGAGGCGGGAACATCCGACGCTCGTCCGGTGCGCGGCGAGGCAGAAGCGCGCGGCGCCCGTCCACCTCGATGAAGACCTGTCGCAGCGCCTCGGGCGATAGAGCCCCCGCCTGCCGGGCCCGCTGCGCGTCGGCCTTGCACAGCAGGATCAGGCGGGTGCCAAAGTCGATTCCGGAGACGCCACCGCTCCGGCCGCAGATTTCGCAGCGCTGCTTCGAGCTCATGGCTCCAGAGTGGTGATGGGCTGCTCGCTCGGGCAACAAATTAGCAGCTCCGATCCGCGGCACTAACCCAGCCGGCCCTCCACCCATTCTATCACTCGTTGTTCGGGTGTCGTGTTCGTCAGGCGGCCCAGTTCCTGAATGCCGGTGGGGCTGGTCACGTTGATTTCGATCAGCTTGCCGTCGATGACATCGAGCCCGACAAACCACAACCCCACAGCTTTGAGCCTCATCCCCACTGCGTCCACCATCGACTTTTCGGCGCGGCTCAGGGTCGTGGCTTCGACTCGACCCCCCACGTGGATGTTGGCCCGAATGTCGCCTGCCTGCGGGACGCGCCGAATGGTGCCCAGCACCTCGCCGTCCAGTAGCAGCACGCGCTTGTCCCCTTCCACCACCGCGGGCTGAAACTCTTGAACCATGGCCAGGCGGCGCCCCTCGGCGGTGAGCAAGCCGATCAAGGGTCGCAGGTTCACGTCGCTCGAGCCGAGCACGGCCACCCCGCTGCCTCCGGCGCCATCGAGTGGCTTGATCACGGCGCGCCCACCGACCCGGGAAACGAAAGCGATGAGCTGCTGCTCGTTCGCGCTCACCAGCGTGGGTGGCATGAACTCCGTGAAACGAAGTGCATACAGCTTCTCGTTGGCGTCGCGCACGGCGCCCGGATCGTTGATGACCAGCGTTTGCTCTTTGACCAAGTCCAAGAGCTGCGTCATGTGAAGGTACGCCGAATCGAACGGCGGGTCCTTGCGAATGAACACCGCGTCCAACTGGGCTAACTGCTCGAGTCGTGCGACACCCGCCGTGACGTGGGGCGCACGGTCGCTCACCTGAAGCGAGCAGGCGAGCGCACCCACGCCTTTGCCTTCGCAAAATAGCTGCTCCGGCCGGCAGTGGAGCACCTCGTGCCCACGGGCCAGGGCGGCTCGCATGAACGCAAAGCTCGTGTCCTTGTCCGGCAGCATGCCGGTGAAAGGATCCATTACGAATAGGAATCGCACGCGGCACAGTGTAGTCGCCCGCGCCGCTGCCGAAACTGATTTTTAATGCTGGCGGTCGGGCACGGGCTGGCTGCGCCCCGCCAACTTCAATGCGTGACTGCGCTGGCGGTGATGGCGCGCACCAATTCGGCGCTTCGCGATTCGTTCAAATCGGTGGCCACCGCGTAGCCTACACCGTGGCGCAATTGGGCTGCGATGGTGTAGCCGCGGCGGTACCCCTCGTACACGGGCTCTTCACGGAACATGCGCGGCGTCAACCCCGCGTGCAGGGGGATTCGCGAGGCATTGTACACGTAGACGGTCACGCTGTGATTGTCTGTGGTGCGGTAGCGCAAGTAGGCAGCGGGTTGGCGCCTGACTCTGACGACACTGCCGCCCTGCCACTCGGCACCGTACTCTGTCAAGCTGAGCAGAGGTACTCGAACCCCAACGTCGCGTTCCATTTCTGGAACGAGCTTGGGTTCGGTGACTTGAGGCGTGGGTGGAGCGGTATGATAATCGATGAAGCGATCCAACAACTCTTCTGCACCCATGGCGACCGACTGACGCTCGATGCGGGCATCCGTGTGCGGGGTGGGCTCACTGGGGCGAACCCAGAGCACAAAACCAGCCGCAACGGTCATCGCAGCAAGCCCCCAACGAGGGGCCATTTCTCGCCAACGCTTGCCTGGAAAACTGCTCCGCCGCTCACGTTCTGCGCGAGCCTCCGTGACGAGCGCGTTCGCCAGGCGGGCCCGAAATTCATCGCTGATGACGACGTCTTCACGCACCAGCTGCCGAGCGCTGCGCCGAATCGCCTGACTGAGCGCCATAGCCTCGGCGCATTCGCCACAGCCGTCCAAGTGTGCCTGCAGCTCGAGCATTTGCCGAGCCGGTAACTCGCCGTCGAGAAACGTTTCCAAGAGCGAGCGCAGGCGTTCACACGACATCAGCCAACTCCCTTCTTCTGCCGATAACGGCTCAGCTCGACCGGGGCTGGGGTCGCGCCGGCCCGAGCTGGCGCTTCCTCTTCCTCGATCAGTCCTAACGCTTCAGCCTGCGAAAGCAGGCGCGCCCGGAGCCAGCGCCGACCGCGATGCAGCCGGGACATGACGGTGCCGATCGGACAATCCATGATCTCGGCGATTTCCCGATAGGACATCTCCTCGATGTCCGCCAACTGGACCGTCATTTTGAATTCGGGGGGCAATTCATCAATCGCCGCCATGAGCGGCGCTTCGAGCAGGCGATGCAGCGCGCCAGAGTGCGGATCTCGCATGGCGCGCAGGCTCGAAGCTCCAATCCAGCCGGGCGCTAGCGTGTCTGCATCCGGACCATCGAACACGCGCCGTTCCAGGTTGCGCCGCCGGTACCCGTTGAGGAAAGTGTTGCGCAGGATGGCTAGTAGCCAAGCTCGCGGGTTCGTACCCGTACGATATTGGTTCCTCGACCGATACGCCTTCAGCAGGGTGTCCTGAACCAAATCTTCGGCTTCAGCGCGCGTCCCGATCAGCCGCATGGCCAGCGCCATGAGCGCGGGCAGATTGGGGAGGAACTCCGCCTCGAATTCGGACGGCGGCACCTCGCTGGGCTGGCTGCCGTCGGCCCGCTGCTTGGCGGAATCTCGGGTCATGTCGTCCAAACCCCCGCCCCTGCTAACTCATTCCCCGCGGTCGTGTCTCATTCCTGGGGCTTCGCCAGGCGCCTTTCAAGCTCCTCGAGCCGTTTGGAAAGCTCCTGGACCTCGCCCTTGAGTTGCTGGATGGTCGACTCGTGAACCGTCGAGAAGTGAGGCACGACTGCGCGGATGCGGTCGTCGATGGTGTGCTGCCACTGTTCGAGGGTCCGGCGTAGGCCGCCGGGTTGTTCCTTGCTCACGTCTGGATCCTCCGAATTCGATGGGCCATCTGGCATTCCCGGGTCGGTCACCAGCTCATGCTCTGGAGCGCCGCCCTCTTCTCTCGGCATCAGGCGACCGATGGGGCTGTCGCGTAGCTGAGTCAGCAGTTTCCCCCCCCGATGGCGGATCAACGCTTTGAGCGTGGCCAGAGGTATTGCCCGGGGCCGAGTCTTGAGCTCTTCCGAGATGATCAGCGCCAGGGTGACATCGGTCTTGTCCTCCTTGCTGGCGTTGTCGATGATTTGGACGTCTTCGCCGGCGCGCACCATCTCCGCGATCTGCAGCAATGTGACATACCGGCTCTGACGCGTGTCGTAGAGCTTGCGATTGGAATATCGCTTGATGGTCCGGCGGGACTCGTTCGATTCCGAGCTGCCCGCTCCGGCGCGAACTTCAGAGTCGAAGCCGCCGTTCATTTCGGTACCCGGTTGTGTCGTCCCTTCGTGATCCGCCTCAGGATCTCTCGGCGGGTCTACGGGGTCATGTTCGGCGAGCGATGGGGTCAAGCGGCCTCGTGTGGGAGTTCGTGCCAAAACGGACCACCCGCTCCGATGCGAGGGTCCTGGGGCGTTTCCGAGAACAAGAGCAGGACTGATGCGAGGCGTCAAGAGGTCGGCCCCACAGTCCCGCGTCGAATGCCGCTCTACGTGTGTCCCACGAGCTTTCAGTAGGCTGCTCCGGGAGCTGCCAGGGCTGCGATGGCCCCTGCACGAGGCGAGCGATCTAGCCTACTTGCAGCCATTTCCCAGCACCGACGCCAAGCAGTGGGTCAGGCGTTTCCGCGGTTTTGACGCTGGCGAGCTCCGCCCGACTCAGCTGCAGCACGGTCGCCAGAAAACTCGTAAAACAGCGGCAGTCGAGGCCAAGACCTCCGACCCAGGCAATTACGGTGAGCTCTCCGTCACCGAGTCTGACGCTCGTATCGAAGGCGAACAGCGACGTCCCGGCTGGGTCGGTTCCGAAGGGCAACAGGCGGCCGCGGGGCAGTAGACGCTCGCTCGCGGTTTCGACGTGGTTAGGGCGACCGATTTCGCCCGTGCCGAGCAGACTGGCGTTCTCGAAAAAGCACGGCCAGCCGTCGCAAAATGCCAAAAACTCCCGATAACTGGGCGGCAGCCGCCGTCCCAACCGGAGCTCGGCCACCACGATGGCACTTTCTGGCGCGGCTGGATTGCCAGCGAGGCCGATGTGTCGCGTGGGAGCACGGCGCTTCAGCTCCATTTGAATGGTGCGGATGCTGCCGAGCAGCGAGCGCCAGCGCGGCTCCGCCACTTCGACCCGCGCAGCGCTCCCCGCAGTCGGGCCCGAGCTCGAGGACACCGTTCCACCCGTCTCGTCGATGTGCCTGTTCACTGCGCCAGCGTTATCGTGCGGCGAGCCGACGGGCCAAGAAGTCGACGGCTCTTTTGGTCGAGCCGACATTCTACTCGATTGTTGTGCCAACCGAGCGGTTGCTCGCTATAGCCGGTCGGTATGCTCGAGCGTGGTCCATGCCTCTTTACGCCGGCTCGCTGGATATCGTGGGCGGGCCATTTTGTGGCTCTGCTGCTGGCCTTGGCTGCGTTCGTGTGCTGCCAACGCGAGGCGCCCCTCGATTTGCTGCAGGTCAGCGCCGTGTTGCCGGCGGAGGCGCAGTTCGGGGACGCCGTGCAGGTCGTGGGCGATGGGTTTGCCCTCGGCAACTCGCCGACGGTGACTCTGCGCGGGGAGGTCTATCGGGCGGGTCAGGCGCCCGTCGCCGTGGAGGCCTCGTTCCACGCTGAAACCGATTCCCAGCGCGAGCTATCGGTACAACTCGTTCGCGACCTTCAGGAGGAGTTTTGTGGCGGCCCCGAGACCGCCTCGCACGCCACATTTCGGGGTGACGTGCAGGTGGCCATCGCAGCGAAAGCTCCGGGAGCGCCTCCGGTGACAGGCACGCTGCACGGCGCCGTGCTGGAGCTCTATCCTGCGGTGAGGACCCAAATTGCGGAGGACCGCCAGGCTGCGCTCGGGCGCGAGGTGCTTGCTTTCTTGGGTGTCGAGGTGGCCCGAGCCGATGCGGGTGGGTTGTCGGTGATTCGAGTGGCACCCGGCAGCCGAGCGGTGGCGGCTGATCTGCGTCCGGGTGATCGCCTGGTGCGGGCCGGCGGGGTGAGTGTGCTGCAGCCGAGCGATCTGATGCCGGAGCCGGCGCGCGTGTTTGAAGTCGGTGTCATGCGGGCTGAGGTCGAGCATTCCCTACTGGTCGACGCGGACGGCTTCTCTCCTCGCCCACCCGCGAGCCTGCAATGGGGTGCCCTCTTGGTCGGGGTCGTGGCGCTCGGATTGGTTTTCTTCGCGTCCCCCGCGACCCGGGTGCTCGCCTGGCTGACCCAGAATTTCGTCGCGCATCGGCGCCTGCACGTGCGTGTCACCTCCCGGCAGCTGTCGCAACCGCGACCAGAGGCAAGTAGCGTTGGGTTGATCCATCGACTCGGTGGCGGCATCGGGCTCATCGTGTGGTTCGGTATCGCAGCCGCGCTGTTTTCCCCGCTGCTGCGGCGCGGCGCCATCGATCTCACACTGGGTTTGCTGACCGTCATGTTCGGCTCTGCCGCGCTCCTCGGCGTTTGGCAACTCGTTCGGGGTGGTCGCGTGGGCCCTCGCTGGTCGTTGCTAAAGGGGATGCGTGCAGCGCTTCTTCATTGCGTCATCACGGCGCCTGGCTGGTTGGCGGTGCTCTCGACATGTTTCGAAACCGGTGTCGACTTTGACGACATGGTGCGAGCGCAAGGCGTTGCGCCGTGGAATTGGAATGCCTTTGCCAACCCCGGCTTGCTGGTGTTGTTCGTCTTGCTCCTGCTGACGGCGTTGCCTCGCTTCGGCAGGTCCGCAGGGCACCTGGCGGGGGCTCGTCCGCTCCGCATCTCATGGGGTGGGCGGCGCGACAGTCTTCTCGGCTGGCTGTACCTCTGCTCGATGTCTGCCGTGGCCGCCATTGCGTTTCTAGGCGGCGACGCTTGGCCCGGTGAGCTGTCGAGCTCTAGCCGCACGTGGTTCGTTCCGTCCTTTGCCTCATCGCTCGTGCTGGTGACCAAATACACCGCGCTCGTCCTGGCCGTCGCGTTTCTGCGCGCGCTTTGCTTGAACGTCACGGTAGAGCAATGGGGACCCGTGAGCCTTCGGATCTGCCTACCGCTGGCGGCTCTAGCAGTCGGGGTGGCGCACGCGTGGCGCTCACTCGATGCCTTCCCTCCGTTTTGGCATTGGGTAAAGGAGGGATTTGGCCCCATCAGCGTCGTGGCCGCAGTGCTCGGCGGCGCGGTTCTCGCCTGGCGCGTGTCCTCCCATTTGCGCCGCTCATCTCCACCCGCGCTCAGCCCCTGGATCTAGACGCGATGCCTGAGCCAGATTTGGATCTCGAGCGCATGCAGATCGCGCTCGGGGAGGCACAGAGCGCTGTCGAGCATGGAGACGTCCCCGTCGGCTGCGTCATCGTGGATGCTCGGGGCCAAGAGCTGGCTCGTGCGCACAACCGCCGCGAAATCGACTCTGACCCGACGGCGCATGCGGAGATCATCGCGATCCGACAGGCTGCCCGCCAGCGCGGCCACTGGCGCCTGGATGACTGCACGCTCTTTGTCACGCTCGAGCCTTGCGCCATGTGTGCGGGGGCAATGATCAACGCGCGGCTGGGGAGGCTGGTGTTTGGCGCGTCGGATGCCAAAGCGGGAGCCATTCATTCCTTGTACCGGCTGGCGGAAGATCCGCGCCAAAACCATCGTTTTAGCGTCGCATCGGGTTGCGGCGAGAGCCAGAGCGTCGAGCTTCTGCAGACCTTTTTCCGCGCGCTCCGAGCCAGCGGGAAAAAGTAGCGTCAGCCGTCGTTGAGCTCATAGAGCGGAGTACCGAACAAGAAGTCGCTGTCCGAATTTGGATGAGCCTGTCCAAACACGATCTGTTCACCCAGCCCCGCTTCGAGCTCGTCATCGCTGATGCGGCGGATTTTGTGGGCGATGCGCATCAAGTATTGTAGGTGCTCTGCCCAACCGGCGCGCAACGCGCCATCCTCTTGAAAGTGGTTTGCCTTGGGGCTCGGCAACACCGAACCGAGGTACAGCGCTTGCGCCAGGGACAGCTCCCCGGGATGTGAGCTGAAGTAGTGCGAGGCGGCGTTGCGGATGCCGTACACGCCTGGGCCGAATTCGACCACGTTCAGATACAACTCGAGGATGTCCTCCTTGCTGAGACGCTCCTCTAATAGCAGCGTGAAAGCCGCTTCTTGCAGCTTCCGGGACAGGGTCTTCTCGCGGCCGAGATACAGGTTCTTGGCGAGCTGCATGGTGAGTGTGCTGGCACCTCGCACGAAGTGGCCCGCACGCACGTTATCCAGGATTGAATCACGGATGGCCTTGTTGTCGAAGCCATTGTGGCTAAAAAAACGCGAGTCCTCGCAGACGATGAGCGCAGTTTCCATGTTTGGGCTGATGTCGCTGAGGGGCACCCAGTGCTCGGTCTTTGGGCCCGTGGCCAGCTCGGTGGCTCGCCCTTCGGCGTCGGTCACGAAATGTTGAAACGGCTCTCGGAAGCGTTTGGGATCCACGCTCTCGGGTGTCTCGATGACCTTGCAGCGGTTGTCAAAGTCCCAGTCGACGCGCGTATCCTTGGGGGCCGCCGTGTCGAGCTCGACACGCGCGTCGAGTGAAAATGTGCCACCGAGCCGCAGCCCTTCCAGCTGTGGCAACAGGGCCCTCGGCGCGGCTTCGAGCAGATCCTGACACGGCGTCGTTGGAACCTGCACGCTCACCGCGACGCGGAGGTCATCCGCACTGGCCTCGATGGCTCCGCCGAGCTGCACGCGGACTCGCTCGAGGCCCAAGACACCTTCCTCGATCGCGAGCTTCCGCCGCTGCAGGTCGAGGTGGATCTGCCCACCCCACGCCAGATCCATGTCGTGTAACGGCTCCGGCGCGAGGGCGGCGTGCTGGAGTGAGAGCCGACTGAGCCGCCCGGAGGCCGAAATGCCGAGCGCTCCCTCGGGTGACAACTCGATGCGAGTGGCGAGTGACAGCTCGCTGCGATCGACACCCAGAAGCCCGAAATCTCCTTCGCGCACGCCGAGGGTGTGCAGACTGATGGGGCCGCCCTCGAAGCTCACTCCGATGGGTGCTTCGTCGAGTGGGAGGCGCCCGGTAATCTCGAGCTTCGCGCCGTCTTTGCCGGCGGGCGGCGTCAGTGACGCGTTCAAGAGGTCGCCGTCGCGTCGCAGCCGAAATGGCGCCGGCCCCACATTCAAGACGCTGTCGCCTCGGGCAATTTCGAGTTGCACCCGCGCGACGTCCAGTTGTGCGCCATCCACCAATACTGCGCTTGCCAGCTTGCGGAGCCGGGCGAGCTCGATCCGTCGCCCCGCCCAAGTTTCCGTGGCGATCGGCGCAAGCCAGCGCTCGAGCAGGGTCGGCTCGGTGCGGTCGAGCGCTGTCGCGGCGTCATTGGCGCTAGCCGAAGCGGCATTGCTAGCCGCGCCGGCTGTCGCGATGGGCATGGGCGCGGAGGCGACCGCGGACTTGGACACATCGGTGTCGGCCGGCATCGCGATTTGCCCCACCACCTGCCCGATGCTGGCCGAGCGCAAGGCGACACCTCGAGGCCCGGTGTCGAGCTCGGCGGCGGCCGAGGAAGCGCTCAGGCTGCCCCACGAGGACTGCAGCTTGGCGCTTTCAAACCCCGCTCTCTGACGCTCGGAGCTGCGTTCGAAATGGATCCCGGAGACGACCTGTACACTGTCCGTAGCGTCGAGACCGGCCCAGCTGAGCGCTAGCCCCGTGGCGTCCAACCGGAGCCTCGCCGGCGCGTCAGCTGCGCTGTCGCTCTTCAGCCGCGCGGGGGCATACTTGGCTCGCCATGCCTCGAGCTGCTCGGTGATGACCTGCGGCGGCCCGTGCAGGTCGATCACTCCGTCGCGCACGGACACCGAGCGTAGGCTCAGCCAGGGCGTGATCCGCACCTCGATGCTATCTAGGCGTACGCTGACGGCTGGGGCCCCGAGCAGTTGCACGTGTGTATCGCCCAGGTGGACGGCAAACCAGCCCGGCCGCACGCTTCCAATCCGGAGCTCGAGACCTCGGGCGGCTGCGCGCGACGCCGCCACGCTCCGCACGAAGGGCCCCATCGCCAACAGGGCGCCGACGATCAGTATCAGCAATGCGCCCGTAGCAATCTGCCAGCGCCTGTCAAGGGCCAGGCGATATCGAAGTGAGCGCCAGATTGTCTCATTTTCTTGCCGGTCAGTTACCAAACCAACTCCTTTCACTACCCAGGCAGAAAGATTTTGCACTGTGACGTGTCCCTGTATATGACGCCGCTATGGCACGTATCCGTCTTAATCATCGGGGTTTGGTATTGATCAGCGCTTTGGGTTTGTCCGCTTCGGCCGCTTGCGGCGACGATAGCTCGGACGACGGCCCGACTGCCGGCCGCGGCGGCATGGCTGGTGCAGGTGGTGCACCCGCAGCTGGCGCAGGTGGTATGCCCGCAGCTGGCGCAGGTGGTATGCCCGCAGCTGGCGCAGGTGGTATGCCCGCAGCTGGCGCAGGTGGTATGCCCGCAGCTGGCGCAGGTGGCATGGCTGGCACAGGCGGCATGGCTGGTACAGGCGGCGCAGCCCCTGACGCAGGCGACGGCGGCTGATCGTCTGTATCGATTCCGGCCGAGCCTGTGGTGGGAGCGGCCGGAATGCCCCGGCTTAGGAGATTCACCCGACGTAGGGTGCTTAGGCTTTTTGCAGTTCATCGGGTCTGTGTGAGCGTGAGTTGGGGATACCCAATGGCTCACTCGAAGGGTTTGCGCTGATTGACGGCCTTGAGTGGCCAACTGTGCGTGTGCGCAGTGGACAGTGTTTTCTCGGGCGACAGGTGCGCTCATGAGGGGCAGCAGCGTCATCCACCAGGCTAATATTCGTTCAGTCAATCGCTGGGCGTGCGGTTTGTTTTGTACATTCGCGCGGCATTAGCGCTGAGAAGCAGCTTTACGACGGCAGAACGCTCGTTGCTCGGTCAAGCGTAAGCCAGCCGGTCTCATCCTGACCCACGTCCGTGGGCGTCGTCAGCTGTTGCGAACAAACCCCAGGTGGCACGTCGGGAGTCTACCACTCGGCCGACTGCTTCCGCGATGCGCCCGATGGGGTACTCCTGAGAAGCGGGCGGAACATGCAGAAATCCAGCAAATTCCGGCCGGGATGCGGGCTCAGCATGGGTGAGGAGCGACCAGTAGGTGCTCTCGCAAACATACTGCCCCGCGTCATCGGAGTCGACGTTGGAGACGCCGCATTGGTCGAGCGCATGGCGGAGCTCGTCCCAGGGCCAGCGCCCTTCGACCTGTGCGGGCCCGAGCTCGTGGCTCAGCGCGGCGGGGCGACGAGCCCGGCGCTCGATCCGAAA
>JANOIG010000212.1:0-7843 GCA_031407405.1 Deltaproteobacteria bacterium | reverse complement strand
TGCGCACGGGCGAGTCGGATCCGAAGGCCCCGGTTCAGGGCAGCGCCAAGGCCGCCTGGGATGACAAATGGCTCTATCTGGCTTTTGACGTCAAGGACGAGGACGTGTCCGGTGGCTTCGACAAGCAGCAGAAGGATCCCCAGCTCTGGACCAAGGACTGCGTGGAGATCATGATTGACCCGGATGGCAACGGGGACAACAAGGATTACTACGAGATCCAGATCAATCCGCAGAACCTGGTCTTCGACTCGCGGTTCGATGAATACAATCTCCCGAAAGAAGAGCCCAATGGGCCTTTTGGTCATCAGGAATGGAGCGCCAAGCTCGAGAGCGCAGTGCAGGTGCGGGGCACCCTCGATGACTCCAAGGACAAGGATGACGGCTATCTGGTCGAGGCGCGCATCCCCTGGGCGTCGTTCGACAAGGCCTCTGAGGTGCCGCCCAAACCCGGCGCCAGCTGGCGCTTGAACCTGTACGCCATGCAAAACAACGACGGGCTCGCCTGGTCACCCATTCTCGAGCAGGGCAACTTTCACAAGGCCTCGCGTTTCGGGCGCGTCCGCTGGGTCACGGAATTTTCGGAACGAGCGTCTGCACAGGCCGGTAAGGGCGCGGCAGGTGCGGGTGACGCCCTAGCACCGGCAGCGACCCAGGTGGTGAGCAGTAAGGATCCAGCACAGGCTCCGGCTGCGCCGGCGGTTGCTGCTCCGGCCCCGACCGCTCCATCATCCACAGCCCCGGCCCCCACAAAAGGGCCCACCTCGGAGTGATGGCGGGGTCATGAGCGATCTCGGCTGGGTGGAGCCTGCAGAGCTACTCGCGCATGCGCGTCGCGCGGCTTCGTCCGCGCACGCGCCCTACTCGCAGTTCCGGGTCGGAGCTGCCGTGGTCGCGTCGGGTCGGATCTTCCTGGGCTGCAATGTCGAAAATGCTTCCTATGGCCTCAGCATGTGCGCGGAGCGGGTGGCGGTATTCAAGGCGGTGAGTGAGGGTTTCGGCGTGTTGTCGCAGGTGGCGGTCAGCTGCATCGACGCCGAGCTCAGCCTTGGGCCGAGAGGGCGCATGCCCTGCGGGGCATGTCGACAAGTCTTGGCGGAGCTGGGCGGTCCGGACACTCCGATCTGGGTGGATGGGGTGGGAGAGTTTAGCCTGGCGCAGCTCTTGCCCGAAGCGTTTCGACTCGGCGTCAGGTGAGGCCATGAGCGTCGGTCCCACACTCGAGCACTCGGTGGCCGCGGCCAAGCTAGAGTCGGAGGGTTTGCAGCACATTCTCGCCGAGGTGCCGGTCGGCATCGTCGCGATGCGCGGCCCCAAGCACGTGATCGAGTTCGTGAATTCTGCCTTCCACGCCCTGGTCGGCGGGCGGCCATTGTTGGGGCTCGAAGCGCGCGAGGCGTTTCCAGAGCTGGCCGGGTCGGTCATGTTCGACTACCCGGATCGGGTGTATCAGACCGGCGAGACGCTGCGCGCCACCGAGGCGAGCTTCTTGGTCACTCGAGGTGCCGACGGTACCACCGAGGAGGGGTTTTTCGACGTGATCTGGGTCCCGCTGCGAGACGCCGACGGACGGATCGCGGGGGTGGTGTCAACTAGTATCGAGGTGACTGAGCAGGTTCGCCAGCGCCGGCGCATCGAGACCTTGCGCGAGGCCACCGAAGCCGCGCGCGCCGGGCTCGAGCAATCTCACGCAGAGCTGGGGGCGCGCATCGCCGAACGCACTGTAGAGCTGGCTCGGACCAACGCGGTGCTCGCGCGCACGAACACCTTATTGGTTGCGGAGATTGCGCAACGCATGCGCGCCGAGCGGAACCGCACCGATCTGCTGAGGCGGCTCGGTAGCGCCCAAGAAGACGAGCAACGTCGCATCGCTCGTGATCTACACGACCAAGTGGGACAGACGCTGACGGTGCTGACGCTGGCGGTTCGTGCGGCTCGGGATGCTGGGCCACTGTCCCCGGTTGTCGCGCAGCGCTTGGCTGACGTGCAACGCGCAACCGAGGACCTCGGGCGTGAGGTGCACGGGCTGGCGGTGCGGCTGCGGCCGACCGCACTCGACGACATTGGCTTGCACGCCGCCCTCGGGCAACTGATCGGTGAGTGGTCGGTGCGCACCCGGATCGAAGTGGACCTGCACGCGTCCGACCTGGACACGGTCAGGCTCCCGCCGGACGTCGAGACCGCACTGTACCGCGTGATTCAGGAGGCGCTGACTAACGTCGCTCGGCATGCGCGCGCGCGCCACGTCAGTGTGGTGGTGCAACGGTACGATGGCAACGCCATCGCAATCGTGGAAGATGACGGAGTCGGATGTGACCCGGACAGTGGCGGCAGGGGCCGGCTCGGGTTGGTCGGCATGCGCGAGCGGATGACGCTGGCCGGTGGCCGGTTGGACATCGAATCGGCCCCCGGCGACGGCACCACCGTGATCGCTCGGGTGCCCCTCACCGGGCCTCCCGTGTCCGGGCTCGATGTCATGCCTGAGGTCACGCATTCTCGAGCCAGCCGCGCCGGAGCGCGTAGCGAACGATTTCCGCGCGGCTCTTGAGCTCTAGCTTCTCCATCGCACGTTCCTTGTAGGTCTCGACCGTGCGCGCGCTCACGTTGAGATTGGCGGCAATTTCCTTGATGGCGTGCCCCCGCGCAATGAGGCGCAGCACTTCGGACTCCCGCTCGCTCAGCTCGCCCCCCGCCACGCCTTTGCCGAAATCGCCTGCACGCGTGGGCCCCGAGACCACATGGCCTGCCACCGACGGGTCGAGGTACAGGCCGCCGCCCGCCACCGCACGAATGGCCCGCACCAGGTCATCTGCAGCGGCACGTTTGAGCACGTAACCTGAAGCGCCAGCCTTGATCAGCAGCTGCACGTAGCCCCGATCCTCGTGAGCCGTCAAAGCCAGCACCTTGACCAGCGGCGACGTGCGCCGGATCTGCTCGGTCGCTTCAGCGCCCCCGAGCCCCGGCAAAGAGACATCCATGACCACCACGTCGGGTGAGACCTCGGCAACGCTTTGCACCGCGACCAGCCCGTCACCCGCTTCGCCCACCACGACCATGTCGGACTGAGCTTCGACCAGCGCTTTCAGCCCATCTCGCACGATCGGATGGTCGTCGACTAGGAAGACCCTGAGGTTATTCACCGACACCCCGCATCGTTGTGCAGCCAGGGCCCGCGCGAATGAATGTGTACCGTGAGCGCTCGAAAAGACGCAGCTTCGGCGTCGTCCCGAAGCGGCCAATCAAAAACACCCAATAGAGGTGGAGATCCACCCCAAGCTAAAGACACTCCACGCGCCCCTCTCGTGTGAGATGTTTAACCCCTTCTAACACATTCTCGGCCCGGCCCGCATGCTTGGATTTGACGGAATCGATCCAACAAAATGCACGCTGCTAGACGGTCACATTGAGCGGCGGCTCGTGCGTCGCGGAAATAGCGGACTCCAACGGCCAAAACGTGCGCGATCGCGCGGCTCGATCAGCGCCTCAGCGCGCGCGCCTGTTCCACGAGCTGCGCGGTCGTGTTCAGGGCCGGATCCTCGATGACCTGCTCGAGCAGCGCCTCGAGCGCGTTGCCAATCTCACGCCCGGGCCGAAAACCTGCGTCCGCTATCAGCTGCTTGCCATCAATCGCCAAATCGGAGAGCGACAACGGCGGCCGACGCGCTAGCTCGGCCAGGGCACGCTGTTCAAGTTGCGCGAGTGCTTCGAGCTCGGGGTGTGGCCCATCAGCATCAGCGCGCGCCCCGGCGTTCAGGCGGGCGCGTGCGATGTCACACAGGTCGCGATACAGGTCCGGGCCCACGCGCCGCAACCAACGGCGCAGCTCGGCGTCAGTGAGGGCTTCGGTGAAGGGCAAGGCTTGGTGGCGCACCAGGCGCGTGATCCACTTTCGTTCGGCATTCGAGTAGCGCAAGCGCGACAAGACTGCGTCGGCGGCATCTGCCGCGCTGGCGGCATCCTCGTGCAGGTCGCCGAGCAGCGCTGCCAGGCGCAGCTCCGGCCGTGCAGGGCACAGGTCGACCCGGCGAAGCGCCAAGGACAGGCCGTCTTGGCCGGAGATTGAACGCTGCGATAAAGCTACGATTTCAGGCGCCGTAATCGCGAGTAAGCCGTGTTCATGCATGACCGCAAAGCCACGGCTAGGCAATCTCGTGATCAACGTCTTGTTCCACTCTTCGCGGATGCGTTCCGCGCTCACGCGTCGATAGGTGTCGAGCGAGGGTGCGATGGCCTGGGCGGTCGTGGGAGCGAGGTCGAACTCTAACGAGGCCACGAAACGCGCCGCTCTGAGCACGCGCAAGCCGTCTTCAGAGAAGCGTCGAGCCGGCTCGCCCACCGCGCGCACACACCGATCGCGCAGATCGCGCAGGCCGCCAAAGGGATCGATCAGGCTTTCAGCTTCAGGTTCAAACGCAATGGCGTTGATCGTGAAGTCGCGTCGCGCCAAGTCCTCGTCGATGGACCTGACGAAATCAATCTGATCGGGCCGGCGCCCATCTGCATACCCCCGATCCGCTCGCAGCGTGGTGACTTCGAGTTGCATGCCTTGCAAGATCACGGTGACGGTACCGTGCTCCACACCGGTCGGAATGACGCGACGAAATACTCGCGTGACCTCGTCAGGTGTTGCGTCGGTGGCGACGTCCCAGTCTTTGGCGTGCCACGTTCCCGGCAGCGCTTGCCCAGAGAGCTGCGACAGCAGGGAGTCACGAACCGAGCCGCCCACGAGCCACGCATGGTGTCCGGCGTCACTCAGGCGTTGACACAGATCGAGCACCGCGCTCGGCAAGCCCTGACGACCGAGGCTCGGATTGACCACCGACGGCGCGGGAGCTCTCGTCAGGGCTTCTGCCACGGCTCGACGAAGAGTTGCCCGCCCGCAGACTTATCGTCGGCCGGCGTGGCTCTCACGCCGGGTTTTGACGCCAGCACGCGCTCTTGGATTGACCCGCTGACCCGCTTGCCCTTGGTGCGGCTCTTATTGCGCTTCTTGCTCTTCGACTTGAGCTCGATCGACAGCTTGCCTTCAGAGCCGTCGAGCTCGAGTCGCCGAGTCTCGTAGTCAGGGTGACGAACTTCTACGGACGCGAGTGAGCCCTCGCGGACTTCGATCGACACTGGGCTTTCCCCCAGATCGCGGCCTCCCATGAAAACATGCGCTGTGGCAGGAGCCACACCAAGCAGCACCTGGGTCGGCGACGCGGGGACGTCGGGCGTGGGGGCAGGCGGCGGAGCGGGGGCTCGAGTTGCCGCCGGCGTACCGGTCCCGGTAAAACGTGCCACCAAGTCGGCGGGCAGCGTGCTTCGAGGCGCGGACCGGTGGCTGCCGAGCTGCCAGAACAGAGCCGCAACCACCAGGGCGACAGGTGCGGCGATGCCCGCGTACATGCGCCAGCGCCTGGGCCTCAGGCTGGCCAGCGTCAGCTCGGTAGATAACGCGGTGCCGTCCACCGACATGCCGACGGCACCCGCACCTGCCCCGAACGCGCGCCCAGGCTCGACGGAGTCGCGAGGCGTGGACCCGCCAATGCTCACCTCGAGTTTCAGCAGATCGTTCCGCAACTCTTGCATCGACTGGTAGCGACGCTCCGGCTTCTTCGCCATGCACTTGAGGATGACGGTCTCGAACGTCGCGGGGATATTGGCGTACGGTGCCGCAGCGCGCGGCGGCACGGGATCTTGATACAGCTGCTGGCTCAAGATGCCGACAAAATTTTCCGCGTCGAAGGGTACCCTTCCTGTGGCAAGCTCATACAACATGACCCCCAGAGAGTAGATATCTCCCCGATGATCGAGTGGCGTACCCGCTGCCTGCTCGGGTGACATGTAATGGGGCGTGCCGAAGACCGAACCGACCTGGGTGAGGCGGCCGCCAGCGCTCGTCGAGACCTTGGCGATGCCAAAATCGAGAATCTTGACGAAGTCGGTTTCCTTGCCCCGCTGAATCAGAAAAACGTTATCGGGCTTGAGATCGCGGTGTACGATCCCGAGATGATGTGCGGCGGCGAGCCCTTCGCTCAGCTGCAGGGCAATGCGAATGATGCGGGTCAGCGGCATGGGCGTTCCACCACCCGCCAACAGCGCTAGAGGCGTGCCCTCCAGAAACTCCATGACGAAGTAGGCCGCGCCGTCGGGCAGTTGGCCAAAGTCGCTGATACTGATGATGTGCTCGTCCTGGATCGCCGAAGCCGCTTTGGCTTCCATCAGAAAGCGCTCGGTCACCTCCGCGTCGCGCGCCAGGTCGGCTCTGAGGATCTTGAGGGCTACGCGCTTGTCGATGATCTTGTGGCGGCACTGGTACACGACCCCCATGCCGCCCTCGCCGACGATGCCCTCCACCTTGTAACGATTGTCGATGGTGCAGCCGAGATAACGATCGGGGACTGGACCGGGTGGGGCTACCGAAGGCTCACGGGCAACGTCTATGCTCAAGTCCATATCCGTGTCGGACACGTTCGGCTCCACCACGGACGGCGCCGCGACGGGCGGCGACGGGCCGGCCACGGGCGGCGCGCCGCTACGGCCCACGACCCCCGGGTCGGGCTCTGGAAGGTCATCATTCATGCTCGGGACCCTAACGATACGGCACTCCGGGCCAGAAGCACCGGCCAGAAGCGCAACAGCCCCCACTTTTGCATATTGGCCGTCCACTCTTACTCGTTTCGAACGGCTCGTGGCGATCCAAGACCACTGACTAAATGAATAGTCATTTTTGCACCCGCGGCGGGCGCCGTCGGGCCGTCGGCGTTGCAGGCGCTCTGTCTGGCCCGTCGGCGTTCTGCTAGACGCTTGTCCCCGATGGGTTTCTCGCTGAACCTCGCCCTGCGCTATATGCGTTCGCGCAAGCGCGCGTTCATTTCTGTCAGCACCGTGTTTGCCATCTTGGGCGTGGCCCTCGGCACGGCTGCGCTGGCGGCGGTCATGAGCGTGACCGGGGGGTTTCGAGCCGAGTTTCGCGACAAGGTGCTTGGGGTCAATGCCCACGTGTTGGTGTTGAAGTACTCGAGCGAGTTCCGAGATTATCGTGAAATCATGGCAAAAGTGCGGGAGCTGCCCGAAGTGATCGGGGTAGGGCCCTTTGTCATCAACCCCATGATGGTGACGCATCGGGGTCGAACGGCCACCGGGGTGCTGCTCAAGGGCGTTGATCCCGAGTTGATGGGCACGGTCTTGGATTTGCCCCGGCACATGGTCGAAGGTTCGCTGGCAGGTCTTGCCGTGCCGGGCCGCGAGCGCGAGCTCACGTCAGATCCCGCTCGCGGAAGCCTGCCGGGCTCGCTGCCCGATGGGCAAACCGCACCCGCCGTGTTGCCGACCGATTTCGATGAGACCACAGCCGACGCGGCGTTTCTGGAGGTGTTGCGCGCGGTGCCGGACGCGGGTGTCAAGAGTCGCGCGCCCTCGGCGCCGAGCGAGCCGCTGGACATGCCGCTGGGGCTCGAAGCCGGCGACCTGCCCGCCGGTTCGATAGTGCCCGAGGGAGGATACGCGAGCCAGCTACCCGATGACGATGTGCTACCGGAAGCGCTCGATCCCGATCCGTGCTTGGCCGAGGGCGTGGTCTTGCCCGGCATCGTGCTCGGCATTGCTTTGAAGCAGACCTTGAAAGCCCATTTGGGCGATTGCGTGCAGGTCACCTCACCGACCATTGGTTACTCATTTGTTCGAGGCTCGCTCAGGCCGCCAGTGGCCAAGCAGTTTCGAGTGACGGGAGTGTTCCAGGCCGGTTTTGACCAGTACGACTCGAAGCTGGTCTACACCGATTTGCACGAAGCTCAGGCCTTCTATCAGGCGGGGGACACGGTCACCGGCGTGGAGATGAAGATCGCCGACATCGATCGGGCGG
>JANOIG010000175.1:0-34264 GCA_031407405.1 Deltaproteobacteria bacterium | reverse complement strand
GGCGCACTGGTGCGCTGCAGCGCCGAGCTGATCTGATCTCCACCTTCGGCGTCTTGTCGAATGGAGAGCCTGAAAAAGCGCCGGCCTAACCAGATCCAGAAGCCGAAATAGAGCAGCCAACGGACCGTAAAAAACTCGATGTTCAGGTAGGCCGACTTGTGATGCAGCATGTGGTCCTGCTCGACCTTGGCATGGTCCAGCCAAACGTACAGGTCGGTGCTGCCAAACAGCATGGGCCCCACGACACCTAACGAGAGGACGCCCACGAGCAACATGTTGTCCGCCAGAATCTCCGCCACGCGGCGCACGACCACGCTCCATTTGGCATTGGTCAGGTGCTGAATCGCGACAAACCAGAGCAGGCCCAGAGCGATGCTGAGCACGTACATGAAGGCCACCAGATAGGCCCGCTGCAATTTGGCCAGATCACCCAGGCCCAGCAGCACCGCTCCGCCCAGGGCCGCCACCCCGATCGCGATCCCGACGTTCGCAAAACGTGCCGCGTCGCCATCGATGATGATGTTGTCGTCGTGAGTGACTTCTGCTTCATGGCTCATGTTTGGCTCACTTCCGGCCTCCCGCAGCGGCTACAGTCTGCTCGGTTGCCATCACTCTAACCCCCGGCGCTCCGCCACGGGCACGTCGTCGAGTTTTGCTGCTCGTGAACGCTGCAGGGCTCTCAGGTAGAGTATGATCGCCCAGCGATCCGCCGTGTTGATCTGGCGGGCGTAGCTCGGCATGTTACGGATACCGCGGGTAACTCCGTCGAAGAGCTCACCCACCGGCTTATACAGCAAGACTTCCTGATGCAGATTCGTGGGCTGCACCCAAGTCCCCTGCATCAGACTTTTTGCCCGCAGGTGCACCATGCCGTCCCCGAGCCCATCGATGCCGTGGCAGGGCGTGCAATAAATCCCAAACTGGGACCGACCTCTCGCCATGGTGTCGGCGGAAATGTCGACCTGCTCTGGGAACGTCTTCGCGAAGGCACCCTCGACCTTGCCGCGGAAGAAATGGTCGTCGTCTCGGAGCTCGCCCAGAGCCACGGTGCCCGCCACGTCCAGCCGCATCGCGCGCTTGTCCTCAAAAAACTTGTTCTCTCGCTGGGCCTTGTACTTCTGTTGAAAGTCCATGTCCGGCACGATGTGAAAGCGGGGTTTATCGTTGGTGGACACGCGGGCCAGAGCCGCCAGGGAGAACGGGACTGCAGCCGCCGACGCCAACATCAACAGGCCATAGATCACGCCACGCGGGATGACCGCCGAGCTCCGGGTATCCTCCATGACCGACTCGACCGCGCCCCGAGGCCCCGTCGACTGAAGTAGCTTGCCGGTTTCTCGGGCATCGAACTTGGGATCACTGGCGGCTATCAAGACGAAGAAGCGATCGTTCGTTACGCGAGCAAAACGCCGCGAGTGATCCAACGGATGGGACGGCATGGGCAGCTTGTTCAGCAGCAGCATACCGATGAAACACGTGAGCGACGCCGCGAGCACGGTGAGCTCGAAGGTGATGGGGATGTTGGCGGGTAGGCTAAACATCGGTTTCCCGCTCACGATCCACGGGTAGTCGACGGTGCTCGTCCACCACTGAAAGAAGAGCGCTCCGCAACCCCCGCTGAGCCCTGCGCCAAAAACGAACCAGGGCAATATCGTCGGCTGAATCCCCATCGCCGAATCGATGCCGTGAACTGGGAATGGGCTAAACGTGTCCCAGCGAGAGTAGCCGGCAGCCTTCACCTTGCGGGCCGCCATCAGCAGCTCTCGAGGCGTGTCGTACTCGGCAAGCAGGCCATGCACCTGATCCTCGCTCACGACCGGGGCAGTTTCGGATGAAGTACTCATTATTGTAAAATCGCTCGAGCGAGGCCAGGGGGAAACGAAGCCCGTCAGTGACCGTGCGCCGCCGGGTGAATGGCCTTCACCTCGGCGGTCGCCACCATGGGCAGGTAGCGGCAAAAGAGCAGGAACAGCGTAAAGAACAGGCCAAAAGTGCCCAAGAACGTCGTAAAATCCCAAATGGTAGGCACGAAGTAGCCCCAGGCGGCGGGTAAGAAGTCCCGCGCCAATGACGTGGAAATGATGACGAAACGCTCGAACCACATACCCACGTTGACGAGCACGCAGATCATCATCATGGCACCCAGATTGGTCCGTACTTTCCGAAACCAGAACAACTGCGGAAAGATGACGTTGCAGCTCACCATGGCCCAATAAGCCCAGGCGTACGGGCCGAAGGCGCGGTTGATGAACGTGAACTGCTCGTAGGAGCTTGCGCTATACCAAGCGGTAAAGAACTCCATCGCGTAGGCGTAGCCAACCATGGTCCCGGTGGCGAGAATGACCTTGTTCATGTTCTCGAGGTGACGCATCTCGATGATGCCCTTCAGCCCGAAGAACTGGCGCGCCGGAATCAAGAGGGTGATCACCATCGCAAACCCGCTAAAGATGGCCCCCGCCACGAAATACGGCGGAAAGATCGTGGTATGCCAGCCGGGGAGCTGCGCTGTGGCGAAGTCGAAGCTCACCACTGAGTGAACGCTGAGCACCAGCGGAGTCGAGAGCGCCGCCAAGATCAAATAGGCTCGCTCATAACGGTGCCATTGACGTGAAGAGCCACGCCAGCCCATCGCCAATACACCGTAGACGATCCGGCGCCCATTGGACTGGGCTCGATCTCGAATCGTTGCGAGATCGGGAATAAGACCCATGAACCAAAAGGTCAACGATACGGTGAAATACGTACCGACGGCGAAGATATCCCAATCGAGCGGGCTGCGAAACTGGGGCCACATCTGCATCTGATTGGGGATGGGCAGCATCCAGTAGGGCAACCAAGGGCGACCGATATGAATCGCCGGGAACATGAGCGCACAAATGACGGCGAAGATCGTCATGGCTTCCGCGGCGCGGTTGATCGCCGTGCGCCAGTTCTGCCGAAGCAGGAACAAGATGGCGGAGATGAGCGTACCCGCGTGCCCAATGCCGACCCAAAATACGAAATTGACGATGTCCCAGCCCCAAGCAACCGGGTTCATGTTTCCCCAGATGCCGATACCGTTCCAGAACAGATAGGAAACGCTCATCCCAAAGCAGCCGAGCCACGAGAGGGAGATGGCCAAGGCAATATACCAAGCGCGCGGTGGCTTGGGCGTCTCCACGATGCGAATGACCGCATCGGTGATCTTGGCGAAGGCGTTGTCCCCCGCCGGCTCTTCTTGCCAAGAGTGGTAGTCCTTCGGCGCCGAGCTCTCTTGCGAGGGAGAATCCCCCTGCCACTCGTCCAGGTCACCCACTGCAGCCATGCTAGCCGAGCTCCGGATGGGGATTACGTACCCGCGCCATATAGGTCGTCCGCGGCCTCACGTTGAGCTCTTCGAGCAGCGAGTAGTCGCGCTGGTTGTGTTTTCGCGCCGCAACCTCGCTTTTCGAGTCGTTCATGTCCCCGAACGAAATGGCCTGAGTGGGACAGCTGTCCTGGCAAGCGGTAGTGATCTCCCGATCCTGGAGCGGCCGGTGCTCTCGGTCGGCGCGTAGCTTGCCTTCGGTGATGCGTTGCACGCAATACGTGCACTTCTCCATCACGCCACGGAAACGCACGGTGACCTCGGGGTTAAAAACCATCTGCTTGACTTGGTTTTTTTCCTCTTTCAAATCTTCATGAAAGTTGAAGTAGTTGAATTTGCGCACCTTGTACGGGCAGTTGTTGGAGCAGTAGCGGGTGCCGATACAACGATTGTACGTCATGTCGTTGAGGCCCTCATGGCTGTGCGTCGTGGCTCCGACTGGACACACTTGCTCGCAAGGAGCGTGCTCACACTGCATGCAAGGGATGGGCTGATGAACGGTTTCGGGCTGTTCTGGGTCGCCCTTAAAATAGCGGTCGACGCGCAGCCATTGCATCTCGCGGCCCATGAGAACTCGCTCTTTGCCGACGACGGGGATGTTGTTCTCGGCCTGGCACGCCACCACGCACCCGCTGCAACCGATACACTTGTTGAGATCGATGCTCATCCCCCACTTGTGGCCCTCGTACTTGACCGGCTCTTTCCAGAGCGAGAGCAGCGGCGGGTGGTGTACGACGTGCTGAGCGAAATCGGGGTGCTCTTGGTACTCTGAGAAGCTCGCTTGCCGCACCAGCATGGGCATCCGCTCATCGGTGCCGAATTTGCCGATGCGGTCCATGCTGTGCTTGTCCTGGGTCGTCGCTAGCCGGTAGCGCTCTCGAGTGGGCTCGAGCGAGGCGCCGCGAGCGAAGCTCCAAAGCCGCTTCGACCTGAGGAGGTAGGCGTTCACTCCCACGCTATCGACGGGCGAAGCGCCGGCGCTCTGACCCCCCACGCGGCCCGCCGCCGTGCGACCGTAACCCAAATACAGCTTCAGCGACCCCGGGGCTTGGCCCGGGCTCAGCAAGGCCGGAACGGAAAGAGTGCGCCCATGCACGCTCAGCTTGACGCGCATGCCGTCGGTAACGCCCAGAGCTTTCGCCGTCTTGGGGCCGATCAAAACGGCGTTGTCCCAGGTCAGCTTGGTCGTACTATCAGGCAGCTCTTGAAGCCAACCATTGTTGGCAAAACGGCCATCATACAATTTCGGATCAGTAGCCAGCACGAGCTCCAGCTGCCCGGGCTCTACTTCAGTGCCAGAAAGCTCACCCGCCGAGTACTGAAGCGCAGCAATCGGCCGGAGTGAAGGACGTTCAGTCGCCCAGGCGCTACCAGGCACGATGCCGTCATGCACCGATTTGCGCCACAACCGGGGATCACTCGCGAGCGCGCCGAGCGAACGTTGGACGATGTCCTGACCCTTGAGGAGCGTATCCTTGCTGAGCAGCGCCAGCACCTCGATCACGGATTTTCCACCATACAATGGCGAAACGATCGGTTGTTGGATGCTGATGGTCCCGTTGCTCGCCCGAAGGTCCCCCCAGGACTCGAGATAATGGGCCAGGGGCAGGTGCCAATCGCACTCGAGCGCGGTCTCGTCGAGGTACAGCCCGAGACAGAGCTTGGTCTTGACCTTGGCGAGCCCCAGCGCGAAATCAACGTCGGCGGGGGTAGTATAGACGGGGTTGCTGTCGAGAATCAGCAACGTGTCGACCCGACCTGCCAACATTTCGAGCGTGAGATTCGCGATGCTGTCAGCGGGCCCGAGATCAATGGCGCCGCGCACGGCCGTGTACTCGAGCGTGCTGCCGACGTTACCGAGCAGGGCGTTGATCCGATGGGCTAGGGCATGCACCTCGGGAGGCTGAGCCGCCCCCACGGCTACCAGGCTCGCCCCTGGATGATTCATCAGATCATTGATGACCGCTCCGAGGAGCTTCCGCAGGGCAGGCTCCTCGAGGAATTTAGCCGGCGGTGCCTCTTGCGCGGACCTAGGCTCCGCATCTTTTTCAGAGACGCGGCGGCTCAGCTCGCCATCAAGATACGCTGCCACTGCCTTGATGTGTTCGGAACGCAGCGAGAAGCGGTGATCCGCCGCAGCCCCCGTTTCGCTCATCGAGGATTCGAGCGCGTACAACCGATTCATCTGCCCAGACTCGGGCTGCCGCCCCGCGGCCCAGGCTCGAGCGACGGCCAGGCTGTCGGCACGGCACGCCAGCAGGTCCGCGTCGAGGCTGAGGATGATGCGCGCCCGATCCAGCTTGAGGTGTGTCCGAAACGGCGCTCCAAACGCCAACGTCGAGCCTAGCCGTTCATTATCAGTGAACGCCGGCTCGTATTCGTACCACTTGCCTTCCGGGAAGCGTGCCTGCCACCGCACCTTCATGTCGGCGACGCTGGGTGATGAGCTCGACCCAGAGAGCACACTCAACCCGCGACCTTGGCCCGCGTGGAGCGTGCGGAAATGCTCACTCGAGAAGATTAGGAACTCTACCTCGGTGGCGCTCGAGGGTTGGCCCTCGCGCAAGCGCATGTAGCCCGTGCTGCGGTCTGGATCATAAAGCTCGAGGACCGAGGCTTGATGTTGCGGCCCGGTGGCACCCAGGCTGTCCGGGTGGCTAGGGTTTCCGTCCACTTTGACAGGACGCCCGTCGTAGCTCTTGACCTTGAGCCCCACCGCGGCCCCCCCGAGCTCCATGGCGGTCATGAAGAAGCGTGGAACCCCTGGAATCACTCCCTCGGGCTGCTGGGTATGGGGCAGTATCTTGTCTTCCTGCCAACGGCAGGCTGACGCGCTCGCGAGTGCCATTGACGCACCGGTAAGCTGTAGGAAGCTGCGCCTCTCTTGAGACGTCGGCGGATCGAGCGGAGCCTCGAACTCGGGGCTCTGCTGGGGTCCCGGCGGGGCGTCGTATTCGGCGAGGCTCCGCCAAAACCGGTGGTCGTCGTTCATCGATGGCATGTCGAGCAGTCAATCGGCGGGTTGATGTTGTTGTCTGCGCGTAGTTCTAGCCCGCGAGCAAGCTGCGTCTGCCCCGCGGGAGGTTGGTAGGCCATGTTGGTCACTTCATCGATGGGACGCAGGTGACCTTCGGGGGCGCGGTGGCAGTCCAGGCACCAGCCCATGCTAAGGGGCTCGTGCTGATAGACCACAGCCATTGTGTCGACCCGGCCGTGGCACGAAACGCAGCCCACACCGTTGTTTATGTGTGCGCTATGGTTGAAGTAGGCATAGTCCGGCAGATCATGGACTTTGGTCCACTCGACAGGCAAGCCCGTCGCTGCGCTAGCGCGGATGGGCTCGAGCTTCGGGCTCTGTGCATGAATGCGTTGGTGGCAGTTCATACACGTTTCGGTCGGCGGGATCGCCGCGTGCGCCGCTTGCTCCACAGTCGTGTGGCAGTATTTGCAATCAATCCCAAGCTCACCGGCGTGTAAGGCGTGGCTGTACGGCACGGGTTGTTCGGGGGCGTACCCGACATCCGTCGTCTTCGGCGACGCCCCATACCAGACCAATCCGATCACATAGAGTGGGGCAATGCCGAGCACCGCTCCCGCCAGATGAACTAGCTTGTTGGACCAGCGCGGAAAAACGAATGGCTGCATCGTGCTTCTATGAAAGGACAGAGGTGCATCAGCGATGCACGTCGCGCCGATAGCGAATGCCCCGAATCAAAGACTCGGGGCCAACAAACAAACAATTTCCCGAGTCAATAGTGGGCCAATTCGCCGCGAATTTCTGCGGCCCTTGCCCCGTCGGGGGCCGCGGAAATTTGTTAGAGAGCTTTGGACTCGGGACACTAGTAGGCAAGCGGCGCCTCATTGACAAGCTTCCACGACGTTTCTGCTGGAAGCGCCGGCGAAGAAGACGGCAATGGCCATGTGGGGCGATAGGGGACGCCGCCAAAGAAACAGCGTGTTTCGCCGTGAGCGGACATCGAATCCACTCGCTTCATGATGAGAACCCACGAGAGCCACCTCCAACGTGCTGCACGGCGGCAAGCGCGCTTATGGACCCAAGTAAGCCAGATGTAAATGGGAACACGCACGATAAACTTATCGAAGTAAACGTGCCTCGTCGCCCTGGTGCACGCGGCTCGCACGCCCGCTGGATGTCCCCCCGAACGCGCACTTGAAGCGCGACACCGCGCGAGCCGCCGACGCTTTGCGAAGGCCAGGTGCTGCGTCAGTAGACCGGCTGTGCGAGCGGCTTGCGATGCGGCAACCACAGCGCCGGCTCGCGTCCAACCTGGCTCACCTCAGAAGCAAATCGACCCCACCGCGAGCGCTAACCCAGGGCTCGAAGCCGGAGGCACCCTGCGCTGGCACGGAGCCAGCGGCTTTGCTGCGAGAAAAGCCAGGGGCCGGAACCGGCCCCCACCCTACTAGAACTCGCGCATCTGCTTGCGAATCTTCCCGATCGCCTGTTCCTGCAGCTGACGAATGCGCTCGCGGGACAGATTGTATTTGTCGCCGATTTCCTTGAGCGTCAATTCGTCCTCGTTATCCAGCCCGAAACGCCAGCGGATAATCCGCGACTCGATGGGGGTCAGGGTATCGAGGAGCCGTTGCACCTCAGCCACCCAACGCGCCGAGGCGAGGTCGTCGTACGGTGACAACGAGTCGTCGGCGACCAAAAAGTCGATGAAGCGGCGACCGTCTTCGTCCCCCACGGGCCGATCGAGAGAAAACGGGGTATCGGCATACAGCTCCCGCACCTTGTCGAGCTTGTCCTTGGGTACGCCGGTCTCCTTCTCCAACTCTTCTGGCGTGGGCTCCTGACCTGTTCTGGCGATCAGCGTCTGAGTCGCACGGGAAACTCGATTATACGTGTCGAGCATGTGAACGGGGATGCGCACCGCGCGCCCTTTGTCCGCCAAAGCCCGGCTGATCGCGTGCCGAATCCACCAGGATGCATAGGTGGAAAACCGGTAACCGCGTGCATGGTCAAAGCGCTCCACGGCTTTCATCAGGCCGATGTTACCCTCTTGAATCAGGTCGATGAGCGGCAAACGCCCGCGATTGTAGCGGCGCGCTATGCTGACCACGAGCCGCAGGTTCGCTTTGACGAAGCGATTTTTCGCCTGCCTCTGGTGGTTGTCGGCCTGGCGCACGCCGTCAACATAACGGCGATACGCCTGTGTAGCAGCGACCGCGGGTCGATCGGCAGCCTCTGCAGTATCGCCGATAGATTTGCCGAGCTCCACCGCGCGGCCCATCCAGATGCGGTCCGAATCCGGTAGACGGACGGCCCGCGCCAACTCCTCGCTCTTATCCCTCCATTGCTTGAGCTGGTTCGCATGCAGCTTGGAGCGCTGCTCGCGGTAAACTTGGCTCAGCTGTCGTAGAGCCTCCAGCGCCAGGGTGTCCGGGCGCACGTCGTCCGTGATGGTTTGGATGTCGCGATCGAGCGCGTCCAAAATGTACTCGGCAACCGGAATGTACGAAAAGAGCGCAACCCATAGCTGCACCTCAGCGTTTTCCACCGCCTGGGCGGCACTCAGCTCTTCCTCTTGCCCCATCACCTGATGGGTGGCCATGTCGCGGAAGTAGCGCGACAGGGTCGAATCACCAGGCGACTCTGGCGCCTTGGAACCCTGAGGAGGCAGCGAGCTCGTGCGCCGAGGTGGCGGAGGTCCGCTATCAAAGCGCCTGATCATTCCCAACTGATCCGGCGAGTCGGAGGTCGACGCGAACGCAGGAGAGTACCTGACAGAGGTATCCTCTAGCGGCTCGTCCGCGGCGAAAGGGGGCTCGGAGGCTGTGTTGTGAGATGGCATCGTGGTGGTGGGTTCTTTGGAGGGCGTGTATGGATCAGATCGACCGGACGGAGACCACGCTTTAGGCTTGCGCTTCAAACGATCGGCAGGCAGAGGAAGGCGACGCTCGGTGAGCTTCGCCGAAGATGCGACTACGGACGACACCGCCTCCGAGGATGCGACCTCGGAAGATACGCCCTCGGTTGAGGATGCTTCCTGCGAGCGAACAGACTGCTTCTCGCCGCGTGCAGACTTGCCCTTTTGCGCTAACATGGGGGAGGAACCAGAAATCAGAAGCCGCACCATTCCTGGGGGAAGCCGTGCAGCGGTTGACGAGCAGGGTTTCGGGGAGCAGGGTTTCGGGGAGCAGGTCAGCCCGTGACGTGGAAGCTGTGTCCTGGCAGTCCTGGAAACAGTGACCTGAAGGTGTGAGCTGAATTAGCAAAAATCGTGCCTATTCCGTGACTTGTGCCCGGGAGATTGGGGGCGCGTCTGCCTTCGGGTGGCGCCACCGGGCGTGGCGGTCTGAGCCGCTTCCCTATTAGTGTCGCGCCGCCCGCCTATTAGTTACGGCGATTTGAGGCTTCTCATTTAACGAGACATTCGCCCGGAGAAAAATAGTCGTCCTCACACGCCGGCGTGCCGGCTCAAGCCCGGGATTAAATCTAGCGAAAACAGTAAGTTATGGCCTGTGCCCAGGGTGACGAGCAGCGTCGATCAAATTCGATGCCAAACGCTGTCTGAGCCTCAACGGGCCGGCCGTGTTGGCTGAGCCGAATTCCACACACCCGTTGCGGGCCACTCTGATGCCTGTGACGTCATTCGCGGATTGATTTCAGGCGCCGATAGGCCTTCGTCAAGCCCCGCGGCGGGCGCACGGGCGCCGCCAACTCAATTGCACGGCACGCAAAAGTCTGCGAGGGGACATGGGCCAGAGTGTGCCCAATTTCATGCGACGTGATCCGCCTGTCACGGTACGACATGTCGCATGAGCTGAGCACGCTGTCATCGACGCTAGCCTTGGCGCCCCGAAGGCGCTACTCAGGCCAAACTCATGGGTCTCAAGTACCAAGCTGATTGGCGCACGCTGCTGTGGACGGCCATTGGGCCTGCGGTCGTCGGGCTGCAGTTCGCCCATCCCGATCTGATTCCCTATCTGTGGTGGGTCAGTTGCTACTTCGCGCTTTCGTTCGGCGTGATCGCTCACAACCATAACCATTGCCCCACGTTCAGAAGCCGGCGCAAAAACGACCTTTTCGGAAGCTGGCTGTCCATCTTCTATGGGTATCCGACCTTCGCGTGGATCCCCACTCACAACCTAAACCACCACCGCTACGTCAACACCGACGGAGACGCGACCATTACCTGGCGCTTCACGAACCGTCACAACGTGCTCGTTGCAGCCACCTATTTTTTCGTGTCCGCCTACTATCAAGCAGGGCCGATCAAAGCCTTCATCCGGAAGGCGCGCGCGAGTAATCCGGGGCTATATCGGCGCATCGTTCGGCAGTATGTCATCTGGATCGGCGGCAACGTCGTGCTTCTCGGCACTGCCATCGGCATGCACGGCGTGAGCTTGGGTCTTTGGGTGTTTCTGGTTACGGTGGCATTCCCAGAGTTTTTCGCGCTCTGGACCATCATGCTCTTCAACTACGACCAGCACGTACACACCGACCCGTGGTCGCAGAACCACTCGCGGTCTTTCGTGGGGCCCGTGGTCAATTTTTTTCTGTTCAACAACGGGCTGCACGCCGCACATCACGAAGATCCGGGAGTACACTGGAGCCAGCTCGCCGCCGTCCACGCCAAGATCGCACCGAAGATCGACGCGAGCCTCCTGCAAAAGAGCCTCTGGGCGTATTGGTTTCGTCAATATTTGCTAGCACCCTTCTTCCCCAGCCTGGGTAGCCGGCAGCTTGGACGCGGCCCTATGAACCCCCCCGAGCCGTTGCGCCGCGAGGAGGCAGGCACGGCCGACGTGGAGCTCGGCGAAGCGGGTTCCAACGCTCAAAGCGCCGTCCGGTTGACGGCCTAACCCGCGCTCCACAAGAGAGGCGATGCGCGTCCGCTGCAGAGCCGCTGCTGATTTTCGTAGCAATACGGTCGGCTGCCTCGAGCTCGAGTGCGCCACCGAGGGGCTATTGGTCTCGTACCAGGGGGTGAGCAGCTATCGCCAGGGTTACGCGCCGGGGCCACTCACTCGAGGCATACAGCTGTGCGCCCCCTGGCGAGCGGTATACGCCACGCGCCTCGGTGAAGAGAATTTGCTGCTCAGCCTTGATGAAAAGCTCACGCCGCTCAATCGGTTCTTCTTGGGCAGCTTCTCGCGCGATGACCCCCTCTTGGCCCCGGAGCAGCGGCGCCGACGCCGCATTCTCTGGATCGGCGCCGCTGCAACGCTGAGCGTGACACTCGTCATTTTCGGCTTGGCGCTGCCAAGCGCGATACCCCACGTCGGCGCCCTGACCACTCTGGGCATCGCCGTGAGCGCAGCGCTCCTCATCCTGCTTCTTGGAGTGGCGGCAGATGCGGGGCCAAACCGGGACCCGGTGCCATCGCGCACCATCCTGGCAGAGTTCTCTCATGAGCTCGCCTGCCATCTACCCCATCACCTCCCGCTCGAAATACCAACTGAAACGCGGCAGCCCTGGAGCATCAGTCAGCTCGGTGCCGTCTTGCCCAGGTCGACGGTGGGCATCGCCATCACGTTGACAGCCACGGCCCTGGCCGCACTGATCAGCACCAGCGGCCACAGGCCCACGCCAGCGGTAAACAGCATCGCGGTGGGCATCGATACGAAGGGGAAACGTGACGAGACGGGCGCGCATGTCAGTGTGTCGCACGCCCTGGCTACACGCTCAGGGCGTGATTCCCTGGACGTGATTCCTCCGCAGAGCACAGCCCTGGTTTCCAAACCAGACGTTCCACTTGGCGCGGATTGCCAATGTACACGTCATGCGTCGCTGCTCTGGCCCCGCCCCCTGCCGCGGTTGAGCCCGCTCGTGATCAAAAGACGGGATGTCACACACGGCGGCCACCAGCACATCGAGCTCGAGCTCGCGGCCATCAACAACGGGGACCGGAGCATTGAAAAGCTGAGTGTGGCGGTCGTTTTTTACGAGAGCCGTGCCCGAGCGCAGGGGCAACGGCAAAAAGGGGTGGAGCGCCCTCTGTATTTTGAGGGCCCGCTCCGCCCCGGCCGCGCCATCAAGTGGCAAGTCGACGGCAGAGGCACGAGCTTTGAAGTTCTAGCACCCGATCTCGGCACACTGAACGAGGATGGCTCGGATGCGGCACCGAGTGACGCTTTTCTGGCGCTGACCGCCGCTCACCACCGCCCCGTTCGACTGCACGCCGCCATGCTGCTCGCCTTTCTCCACGACCCCCGGGCCAGGCCCGCCGCGATCGCCCTGCGGGAGGCCCGGCAGGAGAACGAGCTTTCCTATCTCGATCGCGTGCTCGACACCACCCGAGACGTTCAGGTCTGTCAGGTGTCCGTGACTCCCGAGGCTGACGAGCGGTACCGCGTCCGAAGTTGCCTCTACAACACCTCGAAGGAGGCGCTCACTGAGCTGAGTCTCCGCATACGGGCCCTGGATGCCGAGCTGGATCCAAGAAGTCCTGTGGCTGACCCGCCGACAGTGCTCGCGGAGCACAGCGAAGCGCTATCGGGGATCATCCCTGCCCGATCTGGGCGTCTGGCGGAGCTGTTAGCGGCGCTCCCAACAGAGACTGGCCCGAGCGCGCGAGCCTTCGAGATCTTGGCGGACCGGAAGGATCTCCTCCCGTGAGTTGGCGCTCACATGTGCCCCGCGATGCATGGCGACTACTAAAAGAGGCGGCCCGACACGTGCTGCATCACCCGGTGGTCGGTGTCGCGGTGGCCGCGCGTACCGCTGACGGCCGTTGGCTCTTGATTCGCCGCCGCGACACCGGCGGTTGGGCGCTGCCCGGTGGCACGCTGGAGTGGGGCGAAACGCTCCTCTCGACCACCCGCCGAGAGCTACTCGAAGAGGCTGGCGTCAACCTCATCGGGCCCGTGGAATTGTGCGGAGTTTACTCCAACCCGGAACGAGATTACAGGTTTCACGCCGTCACCGTGCTCGTGCTCACGACGGTGGGCGAGCCGCATCAGCCACCCCAAAATGCTCTCGAAATCGTCGACGTGCGGCTGTTCGACAGCGACAATTTGCCGAACGGTCTATCTCTGCAGATGACCGACATGTTCGCGGACGCTCGAACCGGCCGCCGCGTTCTGGAGTGAGATGACGAGCGATGGCTTGGAACGGAGCCCCGGACGCAAAGTATCGAACGATGGTTAAAGGGGACTACGAAGTCGAGCTGCAGATATCTGAAGTCGTCACGCGTGGCGGGGTGCGGCGTGTCACCTGGCTTCTAGACAAACAGGATGAGTGGATCTCCGTCGCCCAGCTCCCGGGTGTGGAGCTGGAGCGCGGAGACCGCGGCCCGGGTATGGTTTGGCTCTGCAGAGTGCGGCTGCATTTGCCGCTCGGGGCGCGCTTGATGCGCGTCGAATCCCAACCACAGCGCGCCGGGCCCAAAGACCCACTCGCGTACTTTTGGAGCGCCCGATCCAGCACCCAGAAGCGGGTTGAGCGCAGCTACTTTCAGGTCGGTGACCAGGGACGATTGATTAGAATCCACAAGCCCGAGCAGTGAGCGTGCGCCCAGCCGACGCTGATAAACCACCTCGGCGCCAAAGAATGGGTCAAAATGCCACAATCCGTCTGGGGCGCCATGGGCAGGCCAATTTACGCCAAATGTTGTTGATTTGACCTGACCCTCGAGAGCGCTCACTCGATCGAATCGCCGCACCAAAACGGAGCATCTCGAAACGCATCACCCCAATGTCCGCAACTCCTTTAGGTGCAACCATAGCTGCCGTTTAAAAAACTCATGGCCATCGCTGTCGATCAATCCGCGCTGGTCCCGTCCAGGCCCGCGCCTCCAGGGGCCGACGAGGGGGCCAGAAGTGGAAAAATCGTAGTGAATGGTGTGGAGGGGACCCGAGGCGACATTCTCGTCGTAGACGACGAACCCACGCTCCTGCGCGGCATCAGTCGAGTATTGTCGGAGCGGGGCTACAACGTCGTCTGTGAACGAGACGGCGATTCCGCCCTGGCAACCTTTCGCGCTCGAGAGTTCGACGTCATCGTTACCGACATCGCCATGCCGAATATGGACGGCATTCAACTCTTGCGCCAGCTGCGCGAGCATGACGCGGACGTGCCGGTCGTGCTCATCACCGGTGCGCCCGCAGTCGACACGGCCGTGAAGGCGTTAGAATACGGTGCGTTCCACTATCTGACCAAGCCGATTCCGCTCGGAAGCCTGGAAGATGTCGTCGACAAGGCCGCGCGCCTGCGGCGAATGGCGCGCATGAAACGGCAGGCAGCGGAGCTGATCGAGCGCTCGGTACCCAGCCACAGCCGCGCTCCGCTGGAAAGCAGCTTCTATCGAGCCCTGGACTCGCTGTGGATGGCGTATCAGCCCATACTGCGGGCCGCGGATGGCCACATCTATGGCTACGAAGCCCTGCTGCGCAGCAAAGAGGCCTCGCTGCCCCATCCCGGTGCAGTCTTGGATGCCGCCGAGCGTCTCAATCTGCTGGACGTGCTCGGCCGAACGATTCGGGAGCGCTCGGCGGGCCCCATGTGCAACGCGCCGGAAGGCACCGTGCTGTTCGTCAACTTGCACACCACTGATCTGCTCGACCCGATGCTCATGTCCAGGGATGCGCCGCTGTCGAAGATCGCGAAAAATGTCGTGCTCGAGATCACCGAGCGTGCCTCGCTCGATTCCGTCAAGGATGTGCGAGCACGCGTCGCCGCCCTACGCGAGATGGGGTTTCGCATCGCCATCGACGATCTCGGGGCGGGTTATGCCGGATTGACCAGCTTTGCCCTGCTGGAGCCCGAGATTGTCAAGCTCGACATGACGTTGGTGCGCGACGTGCACCTGAACTCGACCAAGCAGAAGCTGGTGCGATCGATGACCCAGCTGGCCCACGACATGGGCATGATGGTCGTGGGCGAAGGTGTAGAAACGGCTGCCGAGCGCGACGCGCTGGTTAGCCTGGGCTGCGATCTCCTGCAGGGATACTTGTTCGCCAAGCCGAACATGGCCTTCCCCACGGTGACTTGGTGAGCGCGCCTTCGTCGCAAAGGCCCGAGCCCTCGCTACCGTTCTCGAGTGCACGGCCCGCGTCGACGGCTCTGCCACAGAAGGCAAACCTCCGAGCAACGCAGCGTCACATGGCGACGCCGGAACAGCGTGACCGAGCCCTATTGGTGCGCACCGATTCCAGCAATGCCGGGCAGGTGCTCAAGTTGGACGGTGACCGCTTCGGCCTTGGCCGACACCCAGACAATCAGGCCTGCATTGATGACGATGGCATCAGCCGCTTCCATGCTCGCATCAGCGTCGACGGCTCCAAGTATTGGGTCGAGGACCTCGGTAGCAGCAACGGCACGTACATCAACGGGCGCCGCATTACGTCCTGCGAGCTGAACAATGGTGACACGCTCAACCTCGGACCACGGGTTTCGTTTCGGTTCTCGGCGGCCACGGAGCATGAGGAGCGGGTTCTCAAGCAGCTGTACGAATCGAGCGTGCGTGACCCGCTCACCGGTTCGTTCAATCGGCACTACTTTTCCACACAGCTCGCGAGCGAGCTCGCCTACGCGGCTCGCCACGAGCATCCACTGTCGATCGTTCTCTTGGACATCGACTTTTTCAAGAAGGTCAACGATACGCACGGACACCTAGGAGGAGACGCGGCCCTGGTCCACCTGGCAAATGTGTTCGGCAAGAGCCTGCGCACGGAAGACCTCCTGGCTCGCTACGGGGGCGAGGAGTTCGTACTCCTGTTGCGCGGCATCCCCGTGGATCGGGCAACGGCCGTGGCTGAACGTCTGCGGCACTCGCTCGAAAGCCAGCCCGTGCTGCATGGGGACGCCTGCTTCAAAATCACGGCCTCTTTTGGCTGTGCTAGCCTGGCGTGCTGCAGCTCCCCGCTCGTCGACATATTGATCGAAACAGCAGACCGCCGGCTCTACCGCGCCAAGGAGTCGGGACGCAACCGCGTGGTCGGCAGCGACTGAAGGCGTGAGACTCGAGCGGGAGCCTGTCGTCCATCACGGTAGCGCCCGCCGCCACGGCCGGGAAAGACGGCGAATCGAGCTCGCGGCCGCCCACTCTCCCCGGAGCCATCCAACGCGCCGAGTCGAAGCGCGCTGGCGTCCGTCGTGCGGAGGTGGCCGAGAGCCTCGACGAGATGCGCAGACCGTCTGCAAAAATGGCCGTTGCGACTTGTCTGGGGCGGCAGTAGGGTCCACCCGGCGAAGGAGAGATGACCGTGGCGATTGATGCAGAAACTCTCAAGAATGAGCGCGAACAGCTCAAAGAGGCCCTGCGCGAGCTGGAGACAGAGCAGCGCAAGCTGGATACCGAGTTAAAGAAACTCCGGCAGCGAGAGATACGCACCAAGCGCGAAATCGAAGCCTTAGGTACTCTCATTGCCATTCAAGAACCGGAAGGTGCGGGCGGCGACGAAACGACCTGACGCGGCTGCAGCCGCGCGGTTGCAGCCCAACGCGGCCCGACTGAACCCGGGCCCCCTGAACCCGGGCTACCCTGGTCGCCGCCTGAGCCGAGGGTTGAACTCATGAAAGACCGCCTGCCAGCGCCCTCCCCCAACACCATCCCGGAGAGCTCCGCGTCGAATTCGAACGCACCCTCTGCCACAGGGTCGAATTTCATCCGCGAGATCGTGGAGGCAGACCTAAAGTCGGGGCGCCACGGCGGCCAGGTTGTCACGCGTTTTCCGCCCGAGCCGAACGGTTATCCGCATATTGGCCATCTCAAGGCCATCAGCATCAATTTTGGTACGGCGCGCGACTACGGCGGCCGCTGCCACCTGCGTTTCGACGACACGAATCCCGAAACCGAGAACATCGAGTACGTCGAAGCCATCGAGCGCGATATCCGTTGGCTCGGCTTCGATTGGGGCGAGCACCTGTACTTCGCTTCGGACTATTTCGAGCGGCTGTACGCTTTTGCGAATGAGCTGATTACCTCCGGCAAGGCCTACGTCTGCAGTCTGAGCGAAGAAGAGCTGCGTGAGTATCGCGGGACGATTACCGTCGCCGGGCGCCCCAGCCCGTATCGAGAGCGCTCGATCCGGGAGAACCTGGATCTGTTTCGACGTATGCGCGCCGGCGAATTCCCCGAAGGTGCACACGTCCTCAGAGCAAAGATCGACATGGCGAGTCCCAACATGAAAATGCGGGACCCGGCCATTTATAGAATACGAAACGCAGCGCACTATCGAACCAAAGACGCCTGGCACGTCTACCCGCTCTACGATTTTGCTCACTGCCTGTCGGACGCGATCGAAAACATCACGCATTCACTGTGTTCGCTCGAGTTTGAAAACAATCGTGAGCTGTACGACTGGTTCATCGACAACCTCGCGGTTCCAAGCCGGCCCCACCAATACGAGTTCGCTCGGCTGGAGCTAGACTACACCATCACCAGCAAGCGAAAGCTGCGGCAGTTGGTGGAGCTGGGCCTGGTCAGTGGCTGGGACGACCCGCGTATGCCCACGATCTCGGGCCTGCGCCGCCGGGGCTACAGTCCACAGGCGTTACGCAATTTCATGGATCGCACCGGGGTGTCGAGGAACCAGGGCACTGTCGAGATGAGCCTGCTCGAGTTCTGCGCGCGCGAAGAGCTCAGCCAACACGCGCGCCGCGTACTGTGTGTGCTGACGCCGCTGCGCGTCGTCATCGAGAACTATGCCGAGGGCCAGCATGAGGAGTTTGACGCGCCCTATTTCCCCGCAGAGGTGCCCGGCGAAGGCTCTCGCAAGCTGACCTTCTCGCGCGTTCTGTTCGTAGAGCAGTCTGACTTCGCCGACCCGGCGCCGAAGCAATGGCACCGCCTCAGCCCTGGCGCAGAGGTGCGTCTGCGCTACGCGTACCTGATCCGCTGCAAGGAGGTCATTCGAGACTCGAGCGGTGAAGTCATCGAGCTCCGCTGCACTTACGATCCTGCCTCGCGGGGCGGCGCCACACCCGATGGTCGCCGCGTCAAAGGCACCATCCACTGGGTGTCGGCTGATACAGCGGTGGAATGCGAAGTCAGGCTGTATGATCGACTCTTTTCGGACCCCTCGCCCGATCGCGGCAAAGACGGCCCCGATTTCAAGACCTTCTTGAATACCGACTCGCTCAAAGTCGTGAACGCGCTCATTGAGCCCAGCGTGGCTGGTAGCCCTGTAGGAACGCAGCTTCAGTTCGAGCGCCAAGGTTTTTTCGCGGTCGACCCGGACTCGACGGACGCGCACCTCGTGTTCAATCGCACGGTCCCGTTGCGCGATTCCTGGGCCAAGATTGCTGGGGCGAGTGTCGGTTCAGAAGCATTTCCAGCGCGGCGCCGCGACAAGCCACAGGCCCCGTCAGTGGTCACCCAAGCAACGGTTGGGGGCCCGCACCCGGTGGCGGAGGGCCGTCCCGAAACGAGCGAGGCGGCGCGGGCTTTCGAGGCGGAATTTGGCGTGTCCGCCGAGCAGGCACGCCTGCTCACATCGGACAAGGCCCTGGCCGATTTTTTTCGTGAAGCTCACCGAGCACACAGCCAACCCAAGGCCCTGGCCAACTGGATCACGACGGAGCTCTTGCGCGAGCTCAAGGAACGCTCGGTCGCTGAGCTGCCATTCTCCGGTCAGGCGCTCGGGGAATTGCTGCAACTCTTGGATTCTCAGGTCATTTCGACCACCACAGCCAAGGAAGTGTTTGCAGAGATGCTGACCAGCGGCGCGACACCCGCCAGCATCGTCAAAGAGCGCGGGCTCGGGCGCATTGGTGACGATGCCCAGCTCGAGCCTCTCATCCTCGCCGTGCTGGCCGCTCACCCTGAGCACGTCGCCAAATACAGGGCCGGGCAAACCGGGCTATTGGGAGCCCTGGTCGGTCAAGTCATGAAAAAAACAGGCGGCCGCGCCGATGCCCAACGCGTGAACGCGCTGCTCGAGCAAATGCTGTCGAGTTGAACGTGGCACGCGGCTCGGGGGTCGCCTCCGACCCCGAGCAAGCATTGGCAACAGCGCTTAACGCGGGCGCGCTGACGCCGCGCTGCGTTCGCCCCGAGGCCGACCGGAGCCGCCCTGACCTGCTGCCGGACGAGGCGACCTCGCCGAACCTTTGCCCCGCGCTCCGAACCGCGACGCCTCTGCCTGTGGGCGACCACGACCGTTACGAGCCGCATTGGACCGCCCTTCGTTCCGCTGCCCACCCGAGCGCCGGCCGAAGCCGTCTCCGTTCGACGCGGCCGATGCCGCAGTTCGCGGGTACGAACCCTCCGGGATCACGCTCAGGCGCTTGCCCGTCAGTCGCTCGATGTCCGTGAGAAAGCTCCGCTCTTCCGTGTCACACAGCGATATGGCGGTCCCGCCCTTACCGGCACGAGCGGTACGGCCGATGCGGTGGACGTACGTCTCCGGGATGTTCGGCAGGTCAAAATTGATGACGTGGCTGATGTCGTCGACATCGATCCCACGGGCAGCAATGTCAGTCGCGACCAGGATTTGGACCTCACCGCTGCGAAAACCCTCGAGCGCACGTGTTCTGGCGTTCTGTGCCTTGTTGCCGTGAATGGCCGCAACGCTTTTGCCGGCTTTCTCGAGGTGCCGCGCCACGCGATCGGAGCCGTGTTTCGTGCGGGCGAAGACCAGCACACGTTGGCACTCGGGGTTCGCGAGCAGGTGAACGAGCAAGTCTCGCTTGCTGTCCTTGTCAGTAAAGTAGACGTTCTGGACGACCGCCTCCACAGCGGAAGAAACCGGATCGACCGCAACGCTTTTGGGGTTGGTCACCAAGCTACTCGCCAGGCGGCGAATGGGAGCCGGCATGGTGGCGGAAAAGAACAAGGTTTGGCGCTTGGCGGGCAGCGCCTTCGTGATCCTCTTCACGTCATGAATGAAGCCCATGTCCAGCATGCGGTCGGCTTCGTCGAGCACGAACAGCGCTACATTATTCAGCTTGACCAGGCCGCGCTGCATCAGATCGAGCAAACGCCCGGGCGTCGCCACCAGAATGTCGACTCCGCGCTTCAGCTCTGCGATCTGCGGCTTTTCGTTGACGCCCCCAAAGATGACCGTGTGCCACAGGTCGAGGTGGCGGCCATAGGTGGCGAGGCTCTCGTTGATTTGCGCCGCCAGCTCACGCGTCGGCGTCAAGATGAGCGTATGCAGCGATGCATCCTGTCCCGACGCCCCATATGCGTGCTGGAGAGCCGGCAGGCAGAAGGCGGCGGTCTTGCCTGTTCCGGTTTGGGCGCAGCCAATGATGTCTTGACCACTCAGCGCCACGGGAATTGTGGCGGCCTGAATCGGCGTTGGCTGCGTGTAGCCAGCGTCCGCGACCGCGCGCTCTAGTTCGGGGATGAGCCCGAGTTGATTAAATTGCATTGATTTTCTTGTTTCTAGGTTTCCACGGTGTCACACCGGACGCAGGCCCGATCGCAGCTCGTGCTGCGATGGCCTCGTGGACGTGCCACTCGTAAAGGCTCGATATTTCTCATGAACGGACGAAGGACCGCCGGCCGACTGCCGCCGAGCGACTCCCAGGGATGCACACCATATTGGTGCAGCTGGGGCCTCTGTGCCGTTCGCAGACGGTCTTTTAGCACAGATCGGGGACGAGGACAAAGCGGGCGATCCGCCTCGCGGGGAGTGACCCGGGACCCGCGCGCTGGGCTACTGAAGGCGATCCAAGACGCAGCTGGCCAGGCACCTGTTGGTGCCGTTGTTGGTCCCCTCATCACACTCTTCAAACTGGGGCTGTACGACTCCGTCACCGCAGCGCTCGGCATACTGACAGCTGGGCCCACATTCACGATACCCGCCGTCATTCACGCCGTCATCACACTGCTCGAAGGGAGGCTGGACTTGTCCGTCGCCGCAACCGGGCCCAAGGACACAGCCGGGGGCGCAGCCGCCATACAGGCTGATGTTGACACCATCGTCACAGGCCTCACCGAACGTGCTCGCTAGCTGCCCGTCTCCACAGAAGGGAGCCAAGCTGCAGTCGGCATTGCAGCCTCCCTGCGACCCAAGGTTGCTCGCCTGGCCCAAATCGCACGCCTCGTCCGGCGTGACAATCCCGTCACCGCAAACCGGCGCGCAACGACTCTGGCCCGCCAGGAAATTGGCAAGCGTGAGCAGGTAATTGGACTCCCCTGGGTGCCGCTCGGCCTGAAACACCACCACCTCGTAGATGTTGCCCACCTGCATGGCGAAGTCGACCTGCAGGGTTGGCAAACATCCATCCCCCGTACAGCTCAAACCGGTGCCGTCGGCTGCAAGCACGAGCGTTGCAAAGGTACGATTGTGAACTCCGCCGAGGTCCACGGCCAAGCGGCCATTGACATACACCCAGACATCGTCGTCCCCGCTGAAGTCGAGCTGTTCGCCACCTTGATACTCGAACCAGTAGCGAAGCTCGGAGGTGAAGAAGAAGTTGTGGCCCAGGTTCTCGGCGCCGAAGCCCAAGTTTTCGAGCGGAAAGAAGCCTCCCAAGGCCGCCCACGGCGCGTCCCTCGAGCTATCCATGGTGTACGCCCCGTTGGCCTGGCGAATGAGCCGCACGCTCGAGTCAAACCGCAGGTTGATGTCGTCGACATCGTTGTACCACTGGTCGAAGTACGTCTGCCCGCTGGTCTGGTTGATGGGATTGAGATCCCCGGTCCCGGCGTAAATGGGTTTGCGATCAGCGCCAAGCAGCGGTTGAACGATGCCGGTTTGAAGCGCACAACACAGCCGGTTCATGTCGGGATGGCCCACGGGGTTGGTCTCACCCGGACCTTGAAAGCTTTGAAAGATGGCAAAGTCGCGCAGCACGACTGGAACGTCGATGAAAGGAGGCGGCGTCTCCACGCTGGTCGTGCAGCGGTACCCCGGCTCGAGCCGGCAGCTCTGATCGCAGCCGTCGCCAGCCTGCTGGTTGCCGTCGTCGCAATCCTCGGCGTCGGAGGCGAGCAGGATGGCATCCCCGCAGGTTGATGCACAGGGGCCGACCGGGCTATTCGCGGTCCCGCATTGTGGCTCCGGCACACACGTCGGCGAGCAGCCATCGTACGGACGGACGTTTCCGTCGTCGCACTGCTCCGAGCCTTCGATGCTGTTGTCGCCACACACGGTCAAGCGGCATGGCTCGAGAGGCGGGCAGACCCAACCTGGCTCGAGCTGACAATTGACGTCGCAACCTGCGCCGCTGCCGACGAGGCCCGGCCCTAGATCACAGACCTCACGCCCGCGAACCAGCCCGTCGCTGCAAATGGGCCGACACGCCGCGCCGCGCACCGGGCAAATGAAGCCCAGCTCGAGTTGGCACGTCTCGCTGCAACCGTCCCCGGCGCCGCCCGGCAAGGCGATCTGAGCATCGTCACATGTCTCGAGACCACCGATCAACCCGTCACCACAGCGAGCTGCGTACACGCATGGCGCCCCGGGTGTGGGGCACACGTAGCCTGCCTCGAGCTGGTCACACTCCGCAGTGCAGCCATCCCCTGAGGCGGAGTTAGCGTCATCGCATACCTCCCCAGCGGCATTGATCAGACCGTCGCCACAAAACACGATCGCGTCGTCCCTGGGCACGCTCAGCGCAGGGTCGACACCTTCTTCCACGATGCCGTCGATGCCACCGAGAGCACCACCCAAAGCGGGCGTTCCGCCTCTCGGCGCGCCACCCGACGGATCCCCAGGATTTTGACTGCGTACGACGCTCGCGTCAGTGCCGGATGCCGCGCACGCCACGACCAGCGGCGCGCTGGCGATGAGCCGCCACCCGCGCTGCACCACCGGCACCGAATTCCGTTTGAACGGATGGAGCTCATCCCACATGAAGGCGCGCTCAGGCTAACACTCGCTGGGGCCGGCGTGGCACCGGGCACGCATGATCGGTGAGGGTACAAAGCCACGCGGCAAATTTCTCGACCCACCGCTACGGCTCAACCGATATGAGAGGTCAGCTTTGACAAGCTCGGGGCTGGGCGCTGCCCCGGGCCTTCGTTGGATGATCGGTTCCGCGCTCGGCCGCATTACGCTCCGATGACACGGGCCAGCGGCGGGCGGCACCGCAGTGGAAACTGGGTGCCCTGGAGTGGAAGCCCGAGGGGACTCGCTGCGCTGTGGGTGGCGGTCACTCTCGGCTGTTCGTCCCTTGGCGCCGGTGAGACCCGCCGGGCTGCATCCCCGCCGAGCGAGGTGAGTCGGGCGGGGGCAGCGGCCAGAGCCATCGTCAAGGTGACCCAGTTGGGAGCGCACGGGCCCGGCTCGCTCGCCGAGGCCCTCGCGCAGAAGGGCCCCCGCATCGTCGTGTTCGAGGTGGGTGGCGTCATCGACCTCGACCGGCAACGTTTGGAGGTGAACGAGCCGTTCTTGACGGTTGCCGGTCAAACGGCCCCCTCACCCGGCATCACCCTAGTACGTGGCGGGCTCCGCATCGGCACCCACGATGTCTTGATTCAGCACATCCGGTTCCGCATGGGTGACGCTGGCGCAGCGGCGCGATCGGGCTTCGAGCCCGACGTCACCACCCACGGCGGCGACGCCCACCACATCGTCTTTGACCATTGCTCCGTGGCTTGGGGTGTCGATGAAAATCTTTCGGTGTCGGGGCCGCGCTTCGACGGCCCGCTCCGCACCAGCCACCATGTCACGATCCAGAGCAGCATCATCGCCGAGGGCCTGCGCAACTCCGTCCACGAGAAGGGCAGCCATTCGATGGGCACTTTGGTGCACGACCATTGCACCGATGTGGTCGTGGTCGGTAACTTGTACGCCCACAACGAGGAACGCAATCCGTGGTTCAAGGGTTTCACCACGGGGGCCATCGTCAATAATCTAATTTACAACTCGGGGCGTTGGGCCATTCGACTTGGGCCGGTCGTGAAGGAATGGCAGGCGTCGGGGATTACACCCGAGCCGCCGCGCGTGAGCATCATTGGAAACGTCTTGATTCACGGGGCCGACACTCCGGCGGGTTCGAGCATGATCGGCACCAACTCCTCGGGCACCGCCTATGTCGAGGACAATCTGGCCTGGGATCGCGAGGGAGCCCCGGCCGCAGTGCTTTCCCCTGACGTGCAGCCGCTGGCCGCCCGAGTGGCATGGCCCGCCGGGCTCGTTGCCCGTCCTGCAGTCGGCGTTCCCGAATGGGTGCTCAGCCACGCGGGCGCTCGGCCAAAGGATCGCGACGCCGTCGATGCGCGCATCGTTGCCAGTGTGCGAGAAAGGGGCGGAGGTCTGATCGACAGCCAGTCGCAGGTGGGTGGGTATCCGAGCCCAGCAATGACGAAACGCGCCCTCACGGTGCCAGCCGATGACATAGAGCAGTGGTTGGCAGGCCTCGCTGCAGAGCTCGAATGAAGGCTTGTCCCGCTTCATTCCAAGAGCCGCAAACCTAGCGGCAAATCACCCCCCAGTTGCTCTTCGCGTTCCGCCGAGGTGACCGGCACAAATTCCAGCACCGCTCGCCGCCACGCCTCTGGGGCAGCGACTTTGACGAGCGCATCGGCCACTTCAGCGCGTAGCTTTGCCCCCAGGTCTCGCGCCTGATCGCCGGTCACGCGCGCGAGGCTCACCGCGCTCGCGGCAGCGGTACCGACCTCCTGCCAACGTTCCCGAAGCAACTGTTCCACCCAGCGCTCTACGATGGCACCTCTCAACACATAGTGGGCGCTGGCGTACGTCGGCATGCGTGCGCCGAGCCGCCCGAGGTGGGTCCACAGCCGGGGGTCTCGATCGTTCCAGGTGCGGTCGAGGATCCAACGACCAAGCTCGGCGCGCGCCCTTGGGGCGACTCGCTCCAAATGACTCGCTAGATCGAGCAGCTCGTTCAGAGCCTGCGGACGAAACCCTTTGGGTTTTTTTAATTTGAGGTCGACAGGTGCCAGCACCGGGTCCACGAGCTCACGGATAACGCTTTGACTCGCTTCGTCCAAACCGCCCGCGATGCGCCGCCACGCAATCCAATACTGCTGCCAACTGCGTTCTTCGTCGCGATACGCCAGCCCCGCATCAAAGGTCGGCCAGAGCTGATGGATGCGCCCGGCATCGAGCGGATGGCCAAAGCCCGGACGCAGACAGTAGCCCACCAACATCCAAAACAGGCGCTCGTGATCCTCGGAGCGCAGACGCGCTTTTCGACCCTCCAGTAGGCGGTCGCCGAGCTTACGGTTGAGGTCGAGGTCCCACGTCTTACGCGGGCCGAGTGAGCGCTCCAGGGTGCGGACTAGATCCTTGACCTCGCGCTCGGCGACGTCCTTTCGCCCCTTACCAAACACCCGCAACAGCGCCTCCTCGGCGGCCAAGACACGAGCGCGCTCCGGGCTGGGAGCAGAACGACTACTAGCTGGAGCTGGCACGGATCGGCTGGACACGCTTGGTTTCAGCTCAAACTCGAGGGAGAAGCGCTGCTCCTGCGACGGACGTTCGGACGATTCCGAGGGCGCTGGGGAGTCGCCGATGACCATGCAACTCAGCTCCAAGGTGCCTACGGCACTGAGCTCGCCTTCGAGTTGCACCTGCACCCGCGCTTCGCCGTTCGCTCGATGGAGCGCGGTCGTCACCGCGGGCAGGGGCTGAAAGTCGTGATCGATGGCAACGCTCGTTCCGGGGGCGTGCAGCGCGACATCACTCGCGTACAGCTCGAAACGCGCGGGGCGGCCCACGGTGAGCTCGAAGCGCCGCGTACCCGCGACGTGTCGTTCACCTTCCTTTGAGCCGCGAGGCACCACGCACAGCGCCCGCCGCCCCCCGTCGGGGCCATCGACAGCGACATAGTAGCCTTGCGCGGTACCTCCCTCGATGCGCGGCCCCAAGCCACTGAGCGCCAACCCGTAACGCACGGCCCCCCGACACACCGCCTGCTCGGCGTCCGGCGCGGACAAGAGCTGGATGTCGCCCATGTCCCAATGGCGTAGGCACGCGAGCAACCGCTCGGTGATCAGAGGGGACATGGATACTCCGCCGTTCAAGAGGAGGGCCTGCGGCATGCGGCCCGCCGTGTGCCGAGCCAGGAACTGCGCAATGTGCCGTGTCACCGCCGGATCGCGCTCGAAAGGCAAGCCAAACGTGGTCAGCCCGGAGCGCCGTGCCTGGGGCAACTCACCGGCGGGTGTAACGGGGAAAAAACCGTCCAGCACCAATTCCCGAACCTCCTCACGCCCGAGCTCGGTAGAAAGTGCATTGCCGAACAGCGCCGACCCGGCACCGAGCAGCCGGATCGGATGCTGTGGCGGCGCGGCGGGCGCGAGCAGGGCCTCTTTCGCGCTGCGCGCTGCCAACAGCAACTGACCGAAACGCGAGGGTTCGAGCGGCTCTTCACCCAGCTTCTTCTCCGCCAAACGAGCAACGGCCAGGTCCATGTTGTCACCGCCGAGAAGCAGGTGGCGCCCCACGGCGCTGCGCCGAAAGTCGAGCTTGCCCTGCGCGGCGTCGACATCGATCAAGCTGAGGTCCGTGGTACCTCCACCCACGTCGCACACCAACACCTGGAGCGGCCCGAGACGAGCGACGAGGTCCACGAGCTCGCTCGAGCCTTGGCCCAGGTACTCATAGAAAGCGGCTTGCGGCTCCTCGAGTAGGCGCACCCGGAGACCCGCCTGTTCAGCCGCCAGCACGGTCAGCTTGCGCGCGGTCTGATCAAATGATGCCGGAACCGTCAAGACCACACAGACATCTTGCAGACCGAGCTCGGGGTGCTGCTGTTCAAACCCACGGCAGACATCCTCGAGAATGTGACGACTCACCTCGACCGGCGACAGCTTGGCCAGCTCGCCCAGCTCTACATTGCCCCACGGCAAGATCGCACCGAGCCGATCCACCCCCGAGTGGCACAGCCAACTCTTGGCAGACGCGATGCCGCGACCCGTAGTCTCTTGGCTGCGTATGCGTGCATATTCGCCGCTGACCCAGGCTGCGGCAGCCGCTGACGTTCTGGGCAACTCGTCCGTCAGCGGGGCGTACAGCACCGACGGCAACAGCACACTCTGACCCCAGCGGCGGCCAGAAACCCATTGTGGTATCGGCAGTTGTTGCGGGACCGCGGCCGATTGCGTGCTGGCCCAAGCTAGTGAAGTGTGGCTCGTTCCGAGGTCGATGCCGATGACGGCTTTAGGCCTGTCGCGTGGGGCCGCTTGGCCATGCATGGCGTTCACACCCGTGCTGCCTCCGAACGCACGCTCAGCTCCACCTTCCAGTGTTCGTCCGGCAACCGCGGCTCGAGCGGCCGAGCAAATAGCGCCAGCGTGCCCACTTCGGTGATGATGGCCTCGAGCGTCACCGCGACCCAGTCACCGGGGCTGCGGCCCTCGGCGGGCAAGGTGATGGCGATGGGGGCGAGCTCATCGAGCTCGCGTTCTGGTGCATCGAGCAGAGTACCCGCGACGTCACTACGACGCACGCTGGAGCCGAAAAATCGAAACGTTACAGACTCACCGACCACGACCGCGAGCTCAGCGTTTGGCAATTGCACACGGCTGCCCTCTTCCATGCCAAAGGGTGCGACGCACAACGCGCAGGTGGGCGGCTCGAGCCCAGGCACCGCTGGCGCTGGGCTCTCGATGCCAACGTAGAAGGCTTGCGCCGTCCCGCCGCGCACCCGCACGCCTTGCCCCCGACGGACCAAGCCGTAATAGCTCGCACCGCGGGCCACGGCCAAATCATAGTCGTCGTTGGACAGAGCCGACGCGGGCGGCGCGCCGAGCTCGCGTAGCCAAGCATTCAGCGTCTCCATCAGGCGGGTTCGAAGCAGCTCCGAACGAAACACGCCGCCGTTGAACAGCACACGCGTGGGACACAGGAAGCGCCCGCGCCCCGCGCCAGCGTCCGCCCCCGCCCCTGACGCCACACTGCCATGACGCCGCAGAAATGCGGCCAAATGCGTGGTGATGGCGGGGTCGTCCGCGTACGGCAAGCCACGCTGCCGAAGCGCGGTCCGTGCCCTCTGCCGGGGCTCCTGTTGCCAGGGGACGACCGGAAAGAAGCCATCGACCACGAGCTTTTCGACCTCCAACTTGGAGAGCTCCGACCGGAGCGAGCCACCGAGCAACTGAGACCCCCGACTCGGCACCACGACGCTCGTTTTGTCCGGCGCGCGAGGGGACAACAAGAGCTCTTTGGCCTCCCTCGCCGCGTGACTGACGCCCATGAGCTGCCAGGCATCGATGACCGATCCCGCTGCCTCCAGCTTCTGCCTGACCAGATGCGCGAGCGCGAGATCCATGTTGTCGCCGCCGAGCAGGATGTGTTGGCCAACCGCCACCCGACGCGGTTCGAGTCGGCCCTCTTCCTCCGCGAGCAGGATGGCGGCAAAATCGGTCGTGCCCCCGCCGGCGTCGACCACCAGCACGATGTCACCCAGCCCAAGCTCCGAACGCCACGCCTCGCCGCGCTGGTCGAGCCAGGCGTAAAACGCGGCCTGAGGTTCTTCGAGCAGCGTTAGATGCGTGATGCCCGCGGCGAGCGCCGCCTCCACCGTGCATTCCCGAGCTGCAGCGTCAAACGATGCCGGTACCGTCAGGATCACCTCCTGATCACCCAGCGACAGCTCACTGCCACTCTGAGCTCGCCACGCGTCGCTGATGTGATCCAGCAGCCTAAACGTGGCTTCCACGGGCGAAACTTGTGCCACGTCCTCGGGCGCACCGAGCGGCAATACTGGCGCGTGCCGGTCGATCGACGGGTGCGACAACCAGCTCTTCGCGCTCGACACGACACGCGCCGGAGACTCAGCGGCCCGTCGTCGAGCATAGGCACCCACCGCCAGCTCGGCGCGCGGGTTCCACGGCAACGCCAACGCTCCTTCACTCTCGTGCGGGAAGTAGACGAACGACGGTAACAACCACGTCGCATCCACACGATCGCGCGAGACCAATTGGGTGATGCGCTGTACTTCCGGCCGGCGTGCTTCGAGGCCTGATGGCGCTGGGGCAAGGCTCGCCTGGGCCATGGCGCAGTGGGTGGTGCCGAGGTCAATGCCCACCGCGAACCGGGGGCTTCGATCGGCATCCGCCGCTGTCGTCAGGTCCGTCACAATTCTACCTCGGCGGGACACAATACCAGGGCCGCAGCAGGGTCCACGACCGTCGGCAGCCGCACGTCACTGGCCTGCCAACCGCGATGCCGGAGCACCCCCCGCAAACGCCCGGTTCCTGCCACGTTGCCGATCAGCTTGATGCGATTGGGATCAAAGCCCGGCTCCAGGGCCACAGGCTGCCCCTCCGACTCGCTCCGGATCGCCTCGATGCGGAGGTGAGCATTGATGGCCTTGCGGCACCCCCCATGAACCACTCGTGCCACTGCTCCAACCTCGGCGTCTGGAAAAGCGGCAATGTCTTGCTGCACGAAGTCCACGAAACGCCCCTCTGTTTGCAACAAGCTGAGCAACACCAAAGCCCCGCGATCGGAGCCCCCGTTGGGCTCAGCCGCGCGCACCGGCCAATTCGGAGCCCAATCACCGCCCGCCACCGGCGCCCGGACCGGCAGCGGAGACTCTGCGCCCCGCGACGCCTTTCCGCGCAGCGCGCTCGCGTAGCCCCCGTCGAAGAGAATGCGAAAAAAGACGCCAAACGCAAATCCGATACGCCGCCACCAGGGCAGAAGTTGATCAGCCACGAGCGGTTTATACAACTCTCTCACAGCTCACATTCCACAAAATCCCCTTCACTTCGCCCGGCCCTGGCGCGGCGGCCGTGTGCGCGCGAGAATGCCCCTCGAGTCCCCATGACCCCCGAACTGACACCCGACCCCGACTTGAGCTTTCCAGATCTGAGGATTGACCTGATCGAGGACCTATCGCCATCGGCGGCCGAGGGCTTCCTACGCCTCGTGCGTCGGCGCTTGCGCGTCCGCTTCCCCGACCGAACCCACAGCACGGACTTCGTTTACGACGAGGTGGATCGAGCGGCGATCGACGCTGTCGTGATCATTGCCCACTTCGAGCGCGCCGGCAGCCGCTGGATCTACCTGCGCAGCGCGCTGCGCCCGCCCCTCTATTTTCGTGACCCGAGGCGCTCCCCCGTGCCCGAATCTCAAACCGGAGCGCTCTGGGAGCTGCCGGCTGGACTGATCGAAGCCGACGTACAAACCCCCGAGGGTGTGCGCGAGGCCGGGCGTCGCGAGCTCGAGGAGGAGCTGGGCTTTGCGGCAGCACCGAGCGACTTCACGGCGCTCGGTCCGCCGACGTTGCCTTGCCCGGGGGTCATTTCCGAGCGACATTTTTTTGTGCATATCGAAGTGTGCCCGTCGGCGCGCGCAGAGCCCAGCCTGGACGGCTCAGCCCTGGAACGCTTCGGGCGCGTGATCGCCCTGCCGCTCGAGCGGGCTCTCGAGCTGTGTCGGCAGGGGCAGATCGAAGACGCCAAGACAGAGCTCGGCTTACGACGCATGGCGGACCTCAGTCCTCGGTCACACGAGTGAATCGGCCCCTCGTCGTCGTCGTTGCAAAGCGCTCGATGTACGAGCGCTTCATCCAGGAGCGTCGCGATCCAAGAGCCATGTCGTTGTTTCAACGCCACGACATCAGCGTGGCACGCTGGCGAAAGGCACACGTCGCTCATCAGAGGACGCTCAAGCACGTCCAGCAGACGTTGCGCGCACTGGGGGCAAAGATCACCGTCCTCAGAGGCCCTGGAGCGGTCTTCGACGCTTCGGACGCTAGTCTGGTCGTCACCGTCGGTGGCGACGGCACTTTGCTAGCGGCATCTCACCACGTCAGCGCCATCCCGATTTTGGGCGTGAACAGCTCCCCCGAGCACAGTGTGGGATTCTTCTGCCCGGCGCACCTGGGCAACCTCGAGCCCATCCTACAGAGCGCGCTCGAGGGCAACCTACCGAGCGTTCTGTTGTCGCGAATGCAGGTGAGCGTCAATAATCGGATCGTCTCCCGCCGCGTGCTCAATGAAGCGCTGTTCTGTCACGCCATTCCCGCAGCTACTTCGCGTTATATCGTGAGCTTCGACGGGAAAAGCGAGGAGCAACGCTCGAGCGGCGTCTGGGTGAGCACGGCCGCCGGCTCAACCGGCGCGACGCTCTCAGCGGGGGGTCGAGTGTTGCCGTTCGCCTCGCGCAAGCTGCAGCTCGTCGTGCGCGAGCCCTATCGGCAGTCACCGAACCAAAGCCGGCGCAGCCCGATCGATTTGGACCGTATCGTGTTCGAGCCGACCCAGAGCCTCACGCTGTTTTCCAAAATGGAAGACGCGCGCCTCTACCTCGACGGCCCCTACCGTCAGATCCCGGTCGGCCTTGGAGATCGAGTCGTGTGCAGCGTATCTGATGAGCCGCTTCACGTGTTTGGCCTCGGTCGCCGCCGACTCGCCGCGCACGTGGTGCCTGGCAGTCCGGTCAAGCCTGCTCGCCGCGTGACCAAGCGTGCGACGTCACCAGGCACGGCCAGAACGCGCAAAACGTCCGCCGTCTCGGCTGCTCCACGCAAGAAAACGGGCCGCCAATCCGTCTGAAGAGGGGACCTCAAACAGCTCATGCCCTGGCTCCTTCGACGCTGGTCCTCGCCGCTCCGCATCATTTGGATGCTGCTCGTCGTCGTGGCGGTACATCAAAGCGCGGAGGCGCAAGTGCCTGCGAGTGGCACCAAGGCGCAGAAACGCGTTTACTCGCCGCTCGAGACCGAGCGCATTAAGCGCGCTCTGCTCAGGGTCCGCGGCACGCTGGACCCCAACCCCGAAGGCAAATCAATCGAGTCGATCGAGATCGTTGCGCTGCCAGTCTTCGAGCCAGAAGACGCGGTGCCTCAGTTTTTAAATTGGTTCCATGTCACCACTCGCGACTACGTCATCGGGAGGGAAGTTCTGTTTCGAGTCGGTGCCCCTTTTAGCCAGGTCCGCTCCGACGAGATCGAGCGGAACCTACGCGACCTGTTTCTATTTTCGGTCGTGATCGCACTGCCGGTGAGGGGCAACACGGAGCACAGCGTACGCTACGTGATCCTCACGAAGGACCTGTGGAGTTTGCGTGTGGGCTGGAATGGGCGCATCAACAAGGGCGTCGTCGAGTACCTGTCGATGCAACCCAGCGAACGCAACGTGTTTGGCACTGGGCGTGAGGTCTTTGCGGCGCTATCCTTTCAACGCCGTATCTATTCGGTCGGCGCTGGCTTCATCGAGCCGCGGCTCGCCGGCAGCCGCACGCGGATTTCACTGCGTGCTGACGCCGTCGTCAGTTGTGACAAAGGCGAGGTCGAGGGGTCGTCGGGCAGCTTTGTCTACTCGCGGCCGCAGTATGAGACGCTTACGCCCTGGTCCTACTCCACGTCGGTGTCGTGGAGCAACGGCCGCGCCCAGCTGGCTGTTCCCGGCAACCTCGTGGGCGCCATCTGTTCGGCGCCCAGTGTCGAGGAAACCTTGGCGACGTTCCCAAATGGCAAAACGGTGTTTTTGCCAAATCATTACCAGTACGACAGCCAAGGTTTCAACCAAACGTTCACGCGATCCTACGGCTATCGCTACAAAACGGACTTGAGCTTCGGTGTCGAGGCCAGCCGCGTGGCGTACGCCCCGGAGAGCCTGTCGAGTGTGCGAACTGGGCCCTCCGAAGTCCCAGGCGAGCTCACGTCGCGTGAATACTTTGGGGCCGTCGGCTCTTATCTGCGCCGAATCCCGACCAGTGACATGCGCTTGAGCCCATTTTTTCACCTTCAGGCGTACACCAACAATTTTCGTCGAGACATCAACTTCGAGACGCTAGCGCTTCAAGAAGATTTTCGGCTGGGCCACGTCGCCAGCCTGCGCTTGTACCCCGCTCTGAAATCCGTCGGCTCGGCGCGTGACCTGTTGGGCGTCGAGGCCAGCGTCAGCTATGCCGCAGCGGTCCGCTCGGGTTACGCGAAGCTCAGCGTCCGCAACGACGTGGAGCTCAGCCGACCCGAGCAGACCGACGCTTTGCTGACGGTGGGGTTTCGCTTCACCTCACCACATCTCGCGCTGGGCCGTTTCGTATATGATGCCCGATTTGTCGATCACTACCAAAACTATAGAAATACTCCGGTTGGGCTCGGCGGAACCACTCGGCTCCGTGGTTATCAAAGCGTCGCGGTTGTCGGTTCACACTACGTCATCAGCAACCTCGAGTTCCGAACCCGACCCGTACAAATTTTTTCGGCTCAGCTGGCGGGGGTGCTCTTCCACGACATGGGCGACGCATTCGACAAATTTGGCCAGGTCGATCTCTTGCACGCGGTCGGCGGCGGCATCCGTTTCCTCGCGCCTGAGCTCGACACCAGTGTATTTCGCATCGACATCGGCACGCCGATACCATTCGATGCGCCGCGGGGCGAGCTGACCATCATCGCCACTTTCGGCCAAGCCTTTGGGTTACCGTGAGCGCCGCCGTCGCGCTAGCCGCCTGCGACCATGATTACACAGAATTCCCGGCTAAGGCCCTCATTCCAGGACACGGCACGCCTCGCACCCTTTGAGCTTTACACCCAGCGCACGTTTGACGAGAAATGCGGGTCTTGAATAACAGCCCTCTCACGTCCATCGTCGTGCCAACCTTCCGCGAAGCGGAGTCGTTGCCCGAGCTCATCGATCGCGTGGGAAAGCTTCGGGCTGTCGGCACTTCGATTATCGAGCTCTTGATCGTCGATGACGATAGCCGGGACGGTACCGAAGAGCTGGTACAATCGCGGCCCGAGCCCTGGGTCAGGCTGATCGTGCGCAAGCGCGAACGCGGGCTGAGTCAGGCAGTGCTCGAGGGCCTCCGCCAAGCCAAAGGCGACATCCTGGTCGTCATGGACGCAGATTTGAGCCACCCCCCCGAAATCATCCCCACGATGCTGGCGGCCATCCACGATGGCGCCGACTTCGTCGTGGGGTCTCGTTACATCGAAGGCGGGACCACGGCGGACAGTTGGGGCCTATTTCGCTTCATCAATAGCCGCGTGGCCACTTATCTCGCACGGCCGCTCACCCGCATCACCGACCCGATGAGCGGGCTCTTCGCCTTGCCCCGCGCCGTATTCGAACGCGCCGAAAACCCAAGCCCCGTCGGTTACAAGATTGGGCTCGAGCTTTTGGT
>JANOIG010000174.1:0-3071 GCA_031407405.1 Deltaproteobacteria bacterium | reverse complement strand
GCAGCGCCACGAGCGCGTCCAGAGGGGCGCGCTTGTCGGTGTTGTCCGCGCGCCTGAGCCGGTCGATGTGCTCCGCAAGCCGTGCCACCTGGGCCAACCGCGCGCGCTCCGCATCGGATTGACAACTCGAGCCGAGGGTGAGCCCGATGAGGAGCCAAAGCCCCCGCTGACTCGGGCGCCGGCTCACTCGGAGCTGCTAGGGGTAGGCCCCGTCTGAATTCGTTCGCCGAGGTACGACCCGATGAGCGAGAACAGCACGCCGAGGGCGCTCATCAACACGTACATGAACGCCGGCATCATCTTGACCGTTTGCCCCGTGAACAGCAGAAACGCGGTGGGCATGGCGACCAGAAATGTCGCAATCACCGGTTCCAGCACGGTGCGCCCCGGGGAGATGAGGCCCACGAGCATGCCCGACACGAACCAGACCGGGATGGCCAGCATCATGCCCGCCGAGCCCTCGAAATCCAGGGCGGGCACGACCATGGGTAGACCGACGACGACCGCTGCAGTGAGGATGCCGACGACGCCGAGCGAGATGCCACACCACGCTCCCGAGAAGCCCTCCTGATTGTAGCCGACGCGGTGGTCCAGATCTTCATGGCGGCTCGGCCGCTTGGAGTCAGTCATGCGCGCACCGCAAGATAGGCAGCGCTGACCCGGGGCTGCCGACGCATTGGGAGCGCCGCACATGGGGCAATTGTGGGTGCTGGTCGAATCGGTCATGGGGATACTCTACTTGCAGCAGGCTCTCTCGCACGAGAGCCCGCAATAGTGACATTGAACGTCTCGAGGGATCCTTGAGCTAAGGGGATATCGCCACGCTTTGCCACCGGCCGGCCGCATGGCTTTGGCCCCAGCGCACGTCGGGGATCGCGTCGAAGCTCGAGCAACCTGGTAGAAGTCGCCCGTGTCGGTGGTTCGCGCGTGACTCTGCGTCACTTCGATGTGGTGGTCATCGGCCGCTCGCTGGGTTGTTTGACGGCAGCGGCACTGCTAGCGCGCCGCGATTTTCGGGTCCTCGTGCTCGGTCAGGGGGAGCTGCCGGCCAGCTACGGCTGGGAGCGGGGTCGCGTCGGTCGGCGTGCCTTCAGCTTGCTCTTTGGCGAAACGCCGGTCTGGCGCCGCGTCCTGCAAGACCTGGCTCAGACTCAGACCTTTCGCCGGCGCACGACGCGCATCGAGCCGAGCTTCAGTCTGCTCTTGCCCCGGGGCCGAATCCAGGTGTTCTCCGATCGCGGCCTGTTTGCCTCCGAGGTGCGACGTGAATTTCCCGAAGTGCAGCCCGTCGTCGACGAGCTGTGGTCGGCGATGGTGATGGCCAATCGAGCGCTAGAGTTGGCGTTGAGCCGCGACGCGCCCTGGCCGCCCGAGGGCTTCATCGAGCGCTTGCGCGCACGCCGCTGGCTTTCCAGTTTACCCTGGGTGGGTGAAAGGCTGAACGTCCTGCTCGACAAATTGCCGAGCGGCCACGCCTACCGCGAGGCGGCCTTTCTAGCGGCGGCGTTCGCAGGGGACTGGGCGTATCCGCCCTCGGAGCTGCCCGTGCTCGCTGCGGCGCGCTTGCAGCATAGCTTCGTACGCCACGGGCTGCGCTTCGAAGGGGGCGAGGACGGCTTCGAGGATTTCCTCGTGCAACGCATCCGTGCCCACGGCGGCAGCTGTGAGCTGAACGAGCGAGCCGACGGATTTTCATTTCGTCGTGGCCGCGTGGCGGGTGTGGTCATAGGTGGCGGCGAGCAGACGATCGGTGCCGATTGTGTGCTGACCGGTCTGGATGGCCGCGCGCTCGTCGAGCTCTCCGAAGGGCGAGGCTTGAGCCCGAGCTACGCACGTTGGCCAGAGCTCAAGCCCACCCTGGGGCGTTTCGTGGTGAGTTGTTGGGTGCGGCGGGCAGGCTTGCCGGAGCCGCTCGGCCTCGAATCGCTGGTGTTGCCGGGACGCGATGTGCGCGGCATGGAGCGTCCAGCGCTGCACGTGCAATGCACCTCGCGCGACGAGCCCCGGTCTGAGCAGGCCGTGCTGCATCTCGTCGCGGAGGCGCTGGTGCCGCTCGGACAGGTGCGTCGTGGCAGTGAGCTGCGTGCGGTGGTGATGCAATGTCTGCGCGAGCAGTTCCCGTTCATGGACCGCCACCTGTTGCTTGCAGATTCCCCTCACGATGGCCTGCCGTTGTACGTGTACGACCAAGGTCAACGGCGCGAGGTCGAGCGCGTGCATCTCGGTGGCGGCTCGGCGCGCGCCGAGCCGATGCAGTCACTCTGGCGCGCAGAGCCCAGCGGATTTCTGGGGCTGGCCGGTGAACCGATTGCGGGACCCGTGCGAGGGACCTTCCTGGTTGGAAAGACCGTCTTTCCGGGGCTTGGCCAAGAGGGTGAGCTACTTGCCGCCTGGTGTGCGGCCCAGCGGGTGACGCGTGTGGATCACGCATGGCAAAAGCGGCGCCGACAGATGTGGACGAAGATCGACACCGAATCCAGTTAACGCTATAGGCCCCCGCAGCGTGCGCATCATCGCCGGCAAGTTTCGCGGGCGGCAGCTGTCGTGCCCCAAGCTCGTCACCCGGCCGACGCTCGATCGAGTACGCGAGGCACTGTTTTCCATCCTGGGCGACTTGACCGACCAATGTGTGGTCGATTTCTATGCGGGCAGTGGTGCTTTGGGGCTGGAGGCGCTATCGCGAGGAGCCCGACAGGTCGTGCTGGTCGAAGCCGATCGTCAGGCGGCTCGAGTGATTCAGAAGAACGCTTCGGGTTGGGGTGTCGACGCACAGTGGCGGGTGATCGAGACTAGCGTGGAGAAGTCGCGCGGCTCCCTCGCGGCGTTTAGGCCGATTGATCTGGTCTTGGCAGACCCACCCTGGAAGATCTCTCGAGATGCCGCCGTGGCAGTTCCGGAAGTGGTGAAAGGGTTACTGTCGCCCGGGGCACTGGTGGTGATTGGCCATGCGTCTCGGGACGACCTCGCGCTTGCGGAGGGCAGTGGCCTTCAGCTCGACAGCCGCAGGTCCTGGGGTGACTCGGCCTTGTCCTTCTTCCGCCAATCTGAGTAGGGTTCCGAGCTGTGTCCCC
>JANOIG010000156.1:0-32014 GCA_031407405.1 Deltaproteobacteria bacterium | reverse complement strand
ATTGGCTTCGGTCAGGCCCGTGTCACATTCCACTCAGGTACTGAGCAGCGTCTCCACGTCTTCGTCCATGGGTGCCCGGCCCTCGATGAAATCAGAGATTCGGGGGTCGGCCGCTGACCTGAAATCCTGGGTCGTGCCCTGGTAAATGATCCGCCCCCCGTGCACCATGGCAATGCGATCGCTGATGAGAAAAGCGCTTTTCATGTCGTGGGTGACCACGATGCTGGTAATGTTCAGTCGCTTCTGCAGCCCTGTAATCAGGTGGTTGACCCGAGCCGTGTTGATCGGGTCGAGCCCCGTGGTGGGCTCGTCGTATAAGACGACTTCCGGCTGAACGGCGATGGAGCGGGCCAGGGCCACCCGCTTGCGCATACCGCCCGACAAGTCGGCAGGGTCCATCTCCTGAATGCCCGGCAAGCCCACCAGCTCGAGCGCCCACTGCACCCGCTCCCGTATCGCCTCCGGAGTCATCTGCTCGCGGAAATGCTCTTCTAGCCCATAAGCGACGTTTTCCCCGACCGTCATGGAATCGAACAAGGCACCCGCCTGAAACAGCATCGCAATGCGCTGGCGCAACTGACTGAGCTCTCTCTGGTTCATGCGCGTGACCTCGGCGCCGTCGAAGCGCACGGAACCGGCGTCGGGGCGCAAGAGGCCGATCAGCATTTTGAGCATCACACTTTTGCCCACGCCGGATCCACCGACCACGGTCAGGGCAGCTCCGCGCTCCACGCTGAGGTCGAGACCCCCGTAAACGACTTTCTCCCCGAAGGCCTTGCGGACACCCCGGAACTGAATGAACGGCTCGCTCAAGCGGGCTCGCTCCGCCGCCGCGCAGCCCTCGTGACGAGGCTGAGCGAAAGCGTAAATCCGGTTATTGAAGTTTCCGAGGTGTCGGCCAATTTGTATCCAGGGCAGGAGACGTCGTAGAGTGTCACACCGCGAAGGCGCCGAGCAACGTCACGCGGCGGGCGGCACATGGGTGAGCCATATCACACGTGTGCCATATCACACGTGAACCCACGCCACCCGGCAGCGAGGTCGGCTGGCACCGAGGGTTCCTTGCAGGATCTGTCATGCGTTTCTACACTTCTTCTCTTTCTCTTCTATCATTCGGTGCCAGCCTGTTCGCCGGCACGCTGTCGACGGGCGAGCTGCAAGCCCAAGAGCTCGGCCTGAGCGCAAGCGCCGCCGCCTCGCCCGACGGCACGACCAGTAGCGCCCTCGTGACCAGCGACGACGACGACGATAGCATGGCTCCGCGCGGCAACCTGTGGGAGCTGGGCCTCTTCGGCGGGCTCTTGTTCATGTCAGAACGCAATAGTTTGCACGACCCCCTCGCGCCATTCGCCAACTACAAAAATCCGTCTCCGGAAGTTGGGATCCGACTCGCGTACTTCCCGCTCTCGTTCGTGGGCGCAGAAGGCGAATTCATGGGGGCGGCCTCGGAGCTGGAAAACGGCGAGGGCGCAAGGACTTGGGCCGGGCGCGGCCATCTCATCCTACAGATTCCAACCTCCACGGTGAGCCCTTTTGTGCTGATCGGTGGCGGCCGCATGGGCATCTCCAGCGAGGCCTCCGGAGACGACAGCGATCCGGCCTTGCACTTTGGAGGCGGGCTGAAAGTGAACTTGCATCGCAAGGTGGCGCTGCGCGTCGACGTACGCGACAACATCACGCAGCAGCGACCGGAGAGCGACACCGCCCATCACGTGGAGGTGTTGGCGGGGCTCAGCCTGGTATTTGGTCGTCCAGCACCCCAACCCAAAGACACTGACCACGACGGCGTCGTCGATCTTCAAGACCTCTGCCCGCTCGAACCGGGACGTTTGCCCGATGGTTGTCCCATCCGCGATCGCGACGGTGACGGCGTGAACGATCCCGAGGATCAGTGTCCGACGGAACCGGGCGTTGCCCCGTCCGGCTGCCCCGTGAGAGACGCCGATGGCGACGGCGTGCTCGATGCTCAGGACGAATGCCGCGAAATCCCGGGCATCGCACCCACGGGCTGCCCCGATACCGACGGCGATGGCGTCTTGGACAAGGACGATAAATGTCTCGAGATCCCAGGTGTGGCCCCCGACGGCTGCCCTGCCGACAGCGACGGCGATGGCTTCATCGACAGCCAGGACAAATGCCCCAACGAGCCTGAGAACAAGAATGGCTTCGAAGACGACGATGGCTGCCCCGACGAAATCCCTCAGGCCGTCCAGAAATTCACGGGCGTCATCAAGGGCATCGAATTCGAGACCAACAAGGCCGAGATTCGCGCCTCATCTTCACCGCTGTTGAACGAGGCGGCGGCGGTCCTGGTCAAGTATCCTTCTTTGAAGGTGATGATCGTGGGCCACACCGACAGCCGCGGGACTCAGGCGCTCAACGTGGACTTGTCACGGCGCCGAGCCGAAGCGGTCAAAACGTTCCTCATGGACCAAGGTGTCGATGCTGAACGCATCATGACGCGCGGCGAAGGCCCCGACAGCCCCATCGCGGACAACAAGACCCCCGCCGGCCGCGCACAAAACCGCCGCATCGAATTCCAAATCATCAAATAAATTACGCTGGTGCTCTGAATCCGGGCAAGCCGGAAATTTAAACGCACTCGTCCCTGGAGCCCGCAGCCAGCAAGAATGGCACGAGTCGGCACTAGTCCACGGTCAGTCACATGGCCTATGCTCGCGGCACAGCGGGCCGCCGACGCTAACGGCGGCCCGTGAACGAGAATCAACGAGCCAAAGGGAGCACCATCAGCATGACGACGTCAATCCATCCAGCCGTGGATCAGGGTGTCAAGCCCGGAGCCAAGGACTTCAGCGGCGGCACCCTGGTGTGCAAGTGTGACCAGCACGCCGTAGAGGTAAAGGTCAGCGCGCAAACCGCCCACAATCACGTGTGCGGTTGCACCAAATGTTGGAAGCCAAAGGGCGCGACTTTTTCGCAAGTTGCCGTCGTGTCCCGCGACAAGCTCGCGGTCACCGCCAACGCCGACAAGCTGCAAGTCGTCAACGCTTCCGCGGCAATCCAGCGTCATGCTTGCAAGCAGTGTGGCGTGCACATGTATGGCCGAATCGAGAACAAGAGCCACCCGTTCTACGGGCTCGATTTCGTCCATACGGAGCTGTCGCCTCAAAAAGGCTGGTCCGCTCCGGAGTTCGCCGCGTTCGTGTCCTCCGTCATCGAGTCCGGGGTCAAACCCGAGCAAATGGCTGGCATCCGTGCACGCTTGAAGGAGCTCGAGCTCGAGCCCTACGACTGCCTTTCTCCGCCACTGATGGACGCCATCGCCACACATACCGCCAAGGCATCGGGAGCCCTGCGTTAAGCGAGGCATTCCCAGCACAGCTACCGCGCAGGGGAAAACGCGACCGCTCGCGCGCCCGAGCGGGCGCGTTTTCATGCGCCAGGTCATGGGATACGCTCTACGGACCCCATGACCACCCCCGCCAACCTGCCCTCCCCCGAGTTGTTCTTGGGGACAGTCAATGCGTACCAACGGACCGAGCTGATCAAGGCGGCGGTCGAGCTCGAGGTTTTTACGGCGATCGGGGCAGGGGCGCAGACTACGGCAGACCTCGCCACGCGCTGCGCGGCGTCTGAACGCGGGCTCCGAATACTCTGCGACAACCTGACCATCTTGGGCTTCTTGTCCAAGTCCGAGCCGGGGAACACGCCACCTCGTTATGAGCTGACGCTCGCATCGGCGGTGTTCTTGGACCAGCGCTCGCCAGCCTACTTGGGTGGGGCCCTCGGCTTCATGCTTTCCCCTTTGCTGGCGGATGGTTTCAAGGATCTGGCCAGCGCGGTGCGGCGAGGCGGCACGGCCATGCCCGCGCAGGGCTCGCTGGCCCCGGACCACCCGATGTGGGTCGAGTACGCTCGGAGCATGGGGCCCATGATGGCGCTACCCGCGCACGCGCTCGCCACATTGGCGGTCGGTGGAGCCGCCAGGCCCATGAAGGTGCTGGATGTCGCCGCCGGCCACGGCCTGTTCGGCATCGCTGTCGCGCAGCAAAATGTGCTCGCTGACGTGGTCGCCCTCGACTGGCCCAATGTGTTGCAAGTGGCGCGAGAGAATGCGGAGAGGGCGGGAGTCAGCAAGCGCTACCGCACGCTCGGCGGCGACGCGCTCGAAGTACCCTTCGGCGATGGCTACGACGTCATCCTGCTCACGAATTTTTTGCATCACTTCGACACTTCCACGCTGGCCCGCTTGCTGTCGAAGGTGCATGCGGCGCTGGCCCCTGGCGGTAAGGCCGTCACGCTCGAGTTCGTACCCGACGACAATCGAGTCACGCCGGCCCTGACGGCCCAGTTCAGTCTGATCATGCTCGCCACCACTCCAGGCGGTGACGCATACACCTACAGTGAGCTCGACCACCTGTTCAAGAACGCGGGCTTCTCGCGCAATGAGCTGTACCCGCTGCCCCCTTCGCCTCAACAAGCCATCATCTCCCAGCGTTGACGAAACGCGGTGGCGCCTATCTCAAAGGCTCTCCGGTCAGGTCAGAGCGCTCGAGTAATGCTGCTCGAGCGCGTCGAGCAGCCCCTCGACGGTGTACGTCTGTGCGGTGACGGCCACCTCTAGGCCGTGGCGCGCCGCCGTTGCGGAGGTAATGGGACCGATGCTGGCCAGGGTCACCCGCGAAAGCAGCGACGCCGCATCCTGACCCAATAGCTCCACCATGGAATCGACCGTGGAGCTGGACGTGAACAGCACCACATCCAGCTCACCCTCGCAGAGTAGGTGGAGCAAGCGCTCGCGGTGCTCGGCGCCGGCCGGCCGCGTCTCATACGCCGCCACGACATCCACGGTGAGCCCGCCCGCCCGAAGCAGCGCCGGCAGCTGTTCGCGCGCGACGCGCGCCCGCGGGATGAGCACGCGCCGTACGCCGCCCACCTCCAGGATGGCTCGAGCCAGGGACTCACCCACGAACTCCTGGGCGGTCAAGTCCGCGTTGAGGCCGTGAGGTTGGAGCGCTTCGGCCGTCTTGGGCCCGATCGCCCCGATCCGGCAGTTGGCAAAGGCTCGCGCGTCGAGCGAGACCGATGCCAGAGCCTCGAAGAACCGCTCGACGCCGTTGGCGCTCGTGAACAGGCAAAAATCGTAAGAGTGAAGGCGGCGCGCCGCCGCACGCAGGGCCTCCGGATCCGGAGGCGGGCCGATCTCGATGGTGGGCAGGATGATGGGCTCGGCGGCGCGCCGACGGATCGCCTCGGCGGTGCCGCCAGCCTGGTGACGTGGCCGTGGCACGAGCAAGCGCCGACCGAACAGGGGCTGACGATCGTACCAACGCAGCTCTTCACGCAAGCTCACCACTTCACCGATCACGATCAGCGCTGGGTTGCTCAAGCCAGCAGCGCGCGCCGCCTGGGCGATGCCGTCGAGACGAGCCGTGACCACGCGCTGCGCAGGCCGCGCCGCCCACTGCACCACCGCGGCCGGTGTAGCCGGCGAACGCCCGCCGGCAATGATGGCGCGAGTGATGTCGTCGATGCGCTGCATGCCCATCAGCACGCAGATTGTCTCGGTGGCGGTGGCCAGTCGCTGCCAAGCCGCCGGCGACCAGCTCTTGCCGGCGCGGTCGCTCCCCGTGATGAAGGTGACGCTGGACGACAGATCGCGATGTGTCATCGGGATGCCGGCATAAGCCGCCGCCGCCACGGGCGACGACACGCCCGGAACCACCTCGAATTGAATGCCAGCCCGGGACAGCGCCAGAGCCTCCTCCGCGCCACGCGCAAACAGGGACGGATCGCCCCCCTTCAAGCGCACCACGTTGCGCCCCGCTCGGGCCAAGAGGATGAGCTGCGACGTGATCCAGTCCTGGGTGGGGTTCTTGCTACCGCCACGTTTGCCCACATCGCGCAGCTCCACGTTCGGCGGGCAAACCTCGAGCAACGCCGGGTGCGACAACGCATCGTGCAACACCACGTCCGCCTGAGAAAGTAGCTCGCGGCCGCGCACGGTGATGAGACCCGGATCGCCGGGCCCCGCGCCCACCAACCACACCTTGCCTGGCTTCGGACCGCTCACTCTTCAGAGTTTTACACGAGCGAGGCCGAGGCTCCAAACCGAACCGTCAGAAGACCGCTCGGGCCAGCACAAACTTGTCGTTCAGCGTCTTGTCGGTCAAAAGCTCGAACTTCTGCGTCTTGCCCAGCTCGCGCTGCAACGTCGCAATTCGCGAATGCTCGGTGGTGAAGAACATCACCGCGACCCCGCCCTTCTTTTGGGTTTCCACCCACTCCGTGAAGCGTTTGCCGGAAGACACGAAGGCGGGCACGTGGTTGCCCGTGTAGAAATTCTCGCCTTTCCAGTTGAGCTGGTAGGCCACCAAGGGTTCCTGGGGGCCAGCTCGTTCGCTGTAGTATTTGGCTATCGTCTCTCGCTGGCCCCAATGCGGGGATATTTCCACGAGGTACACGTTGAGGACCCAGGCGCTAGCCACGACACCTAGCACACACAGCCCGAACGTGGCCATACGCCGCCAACGGCGCGCCAGCCAAGCCAGGCAAAGTAACGCAGCCGCGCCTGTGAAGACCCAAAACACTCTGGAATAGTCCAGTGTGTCGGGCCACGATCGCCCGTAATTATAGGTAAACAAGTGCAATAGCCGGGCGTCACCCTCCACGTCACCCGCGCGCGACACGGCCAGATCGCGACCCACTAGCCCGACCACGACTGCCGCACCCAGCGCCCAGCAGCCCTGGGCCAGCGGCACTGGCTCTGCATCGACCGGGCGCTCCAACAGGGATGCGAGCAGCACGCCCGTGAGCATGGCCACTGCTGGAACGAGCGGCAGGATGTAGTGATGAAACTTCGTCCCCGTGATCGCAAACATGCCGAACGCAGCCAACTGCCACAGCACGCAAAAGTAGGTCAGGTCGGTCAGGCGTGCCGACGGGCTCGTTGCGCCGGCGTCGGGCTCGGTCGACCATACCGTCTTGCCCAGGCAGAACAGTGTCCCCGCCGCCGCCGCCCCGCTCCAGGGGAACAAGCCGTAACCCAGCTGCCACACGTAGTAGCGAAAGCTGGTGTCGTCCCCTTTGTTCGTATCATGCACGTGATCAAACGCGCGCTTATACATGTCGTGGATGAACAAGCGCTCGAAAAACTCCGAGCCGTGACGCAGGTACTCTTGCACGAACCACGGCAAAACTACGCACGCCGTGACCAATCCAAAACCGAGCAGGTCGAGGTGCCGTAGCTCGCTCAACCGCCCGCGTGCGATCAAAAAGCCCGCGAGCGTGAAGATCACCAAGACCAAGCCGGGCGCGCCCTTGCCCATGAAAGACAGACCCACAAACAGCCAAGCCGCGAGGTATAATAGGCGCTTCTCTCGGCGCTCGGTGCGGCGCAGCCAGAGCAGCAGCATACCCAAACCGGCCCACAAGAGCGCGGCGCCCGCGGGCTGCAGCGCCGGACTGCTGCCCCCCGCATCGGGGTGGCACCCCGAGTTGCCGGGCAACCCGCAGTTCCCCGTCGAGCCAGACAACACTTGATCGGCATGCATCCGCAGGCGAAGCGGAAGCTCAGCCCACTCCAGCGTCATGTTGCGCGACACCAGGTACACAATCTGAGGGACTAGCAGCAGCAATATGGCAGCAAATAACAGGTGGTAACCCGACAACCACAGCCGCAGGCGCGACAGCAAACCGGTGAAGCGAAGCTCGACCGTGCGCACGCGTTGGTCCGGCGAGGCACGGAGCGCGAGGAGCAGGCAGCCCATCGCAGCACACAAGGGGCCCACATACGCCATGTCGGCCATGCTTTGATGCGCGAGCAGGTACCAGTACGGCGCGGTCGCCAGCACCAAGGCACCCAGAAACGCGGCGAGGCGGCCCACGTACGGGCGAGCGCCTAGATACAAGAGCTGCTGGCCAACGAGCGCCAGCAAAAACACTGGCAGGCGCGCGGCCCACTCGGGCTGCGGTGTCCGCCCGGCGACGACGCCTGCCAGCATTTGATCCGGCGCCCAGGCCACGCCCAACGCCGAAAAGCTGAGCGCTTGAGCCCAAAAGTTCAAGATCGGCTTGGACCAGAACCAACCATCTTGAGCCCACCACAACGAGATCCAATCGTCGCGCGACAGCATCTCGCGAGCGACCTCTCCGTAGTGCGTCTCCCAGGGGTCGAGGAGACCAAAGCTCCCGAGGCGAGGTACATACAAAAGCGTGGTCAGCCCCAGCAGCCACGCACCGTGCCGCCGCCACAACGGGCGCTCGGGATCCGAGAGAAAGCCGAGCCGCTGTAGGGCGATTGAAAGCGCGCCGATGAGCCAAAGAAAACCGGCTGGCACCAAAACCGCGAGGGTCAGCGTCTGCGCCGGGATCACCCCCGAGACAGCCAACCTGAGCGCGACCCAGAGTAGCAACACGGCGGCGGCTGCGTGCACGGCCGGCCAGAGCAGCTCTCGCGCGGCCACCTGGTGCGCCACCTCCGGTGCATGGAACGTATCGAGCAGAGCCAGGCTCGTGGCGACGACGATACAAGTGCCGGCAAGCCCAACGAACAAACCTCCCGGCAAGCTCGGATGAGCGATCATGGCGGCAAGCGCAAGAGCAGCTCCCGCCAGCAGCGCCAAGAGCATCCCCCCCCGCCTCAGCCATCGAGCTCTCGACAACGCCAAAGGACGGTCCGCCTCCAATGGCGCGGCAGGGGCGTCTCTCATCGCTCCTCTTTAGATCCCCGATCCGCCGGGCACCAGAGCCACCTGACGTTAATTAAACTGAGGTGATCCGCAAGCGGGGTCGGGGCCCCGCGCGCAGCGCCCGCAGTATTGCGGGCGTTGTTGGGTGGGGGGCCCCGGTCCCTAGGACCGGGGGGAGGGTTTGCGCCAAACCCTCCAGCGACCGAGAAGCGAACGCTGCCCATGCCTCGCCTCAATCAGATCAGCAGGATTCACCAATGCTCCCTGCATCACCCCCCCCAAATCAATCCCTAGTGAGCCTCTGAATTTCTTCTCTGATCAGCGTTTCGGCCAGAACCGGAACTACTTCCCACACGACGCGCTCGATGACCTCGCGCGAGAGCGCAAGCACCGCCTGCGTCTGGTCCGCGGTCAAATCCAAGCCTTCCAACCGTGCACGCAGAGCGGCGCCATTGGCCGCCACCGAGCTACCCACCGCGTGCTGCGCGCTGGCATGTGTGGACGAGGCCGGCGGCTGAGCTGTCGTGGGTGCGGCCCTGCCCATGGCTGGTGCTTGCGGACGAACCATCGGAGGCGGCGGCATCGCCGGCGGGGGAGTGCGCGGAATGGATGCGGGACGAGACGGCGCAGCCACGGCAACGGGCGCTGCTTTCGCGGGCGCGACCTTCCCACTACTTTGCGCGAACAGCTTCTTGACCTTGTCGCGAAGCTGTTGCGTGTCGAAGGGCTTGTCGATGAAATCGTCGGCTTGCACTTCAGCACCGCGCACGGGGTCATACGGCTGCTGGCGGCTCGACAAGATCATCACGGGCGTCCCCGGGGCGCGGCTCTTGACCTGGCGGCACAGGTCATAGCCACTGATCTCACCGAGAGTGACGTCGAGAAGCACCACGTCGGGTCGAAGCTGCTCTAGCTGAGACATCGCTTGCTGCGGGCTCTCGGCCAGCACGGCTTCAAACTCATCGTTCGCAAAGGTGATTCCCAGCACCTTGCGCATGGTCTTGCTGTCTTCGACTGCCAAAAGCGTCTTGGTCAAGCTTCCTCCTGTCGCCGCCGTCTTCGGGTCCGATTGCCGACCCCGAAGACTAGGCTGTCGTGTCTTGACAGTCTAGGCTGGCCAGCGCCGTCTGACCTTATTGATCTGCACGATTTAAGCCAGCCATCAGGTTTCCGCGAGGTCATGTTGCTCGCCTTGGTGCCGATGCGCCCGGGCAGCTCTTATGTTTCAGCCCACGCGCTCGCGTTCGAATGAGCGCCACCGTGGCAGCGCCCCGAATCTCGAACGCCTCCCCGTCCAGACGGTGGGAGCCCTTGTAAGCCGCGTGCGCACACCCCCCCGCCGCACCGGCACTCAGGCGGGAAGCCCTCCATTACCCGCTGCATCCCGCGGGAGCCCTCGCCGGGCCTGGCGGCAAGTCGCCCGCTTTGTCCTGTAAATTGCAGGCTTTGCACGTTCAGGAGCGCCCGGATGGCAACGGTGTCCTGATTTGGCCAGCCCGGCCATGCGGTCTCGTGCTTGACCCCTGCGAACCCGGCGGGTAAGTCCCGGGCCCATGGCTCCCCTCGCTTCCCTTGTTCACCTTGTTTGCCGGCAGATTGCCCGTCGGCAATTAGCTCTACCCCAGCTGGTCGCTCTCATGGCCACGCTGCTGGTGCTCACCGCAGCCCCCATCGCTTCGGCGCAAATGCGCGTGGCCGTCGTCGACACCCAGCGCGCCGTCATGGAGACGGAGGATGGGCTCAGGGCTCAGGCGACGCTGAAGAAACTCTTCGACAAGCGCCAGCGCGAGTTGGACCAGAAGCAAAAAGACCTCCAGAAAGAGCGCGAGGAGTTGGAGAAGAACCGCACCCAGCTCAATAGTGACGCGATGGCCAAACGCGTCGAGAACTGGCAACGCGAGATGGCGCAGGTGCAGGCCGTCTTCGTCGAGTACAACAAAGAGCTTCAGCAGAAGCAGAACGAGCTCACGCAGCCGATCGTTCAAAAGACGGTGGGCATCATCCGGCGCCTTGCGACTCAGGAGGGCTACGACCTGGTGCTGGAACGCCAGGCGGCCACCTACTTCCGCAGCGACCTCGATCTCACCGATCGAGTGATCACGCTTTATAACCGAGGCGACGCGCCGGCCGCCCCCGCGGCCGTAAAGAAGTAAAGTCAGCGGGTGACGGAATCGGCGTACTAGAAGACGTCGAAAAAGAGCTCTACGCCGGCGTCGAAACGGATCGTATCGGCGCCGTGGGTGATGTCCGCCAGCGTCAACCTCGCGAAAAGGTCGCCTAGGGAGCTGATGCCGCCACCGAGCGTGTAGCCCGCGATCACACCGAGTGGAACTGCCACGGCGTCGAAGTCCCGGATTTCGATGCCCGTTTCCGGCCCGACGAAGACCTCGGGCGAGACCTGAATGGGCAGCGAAACCGGCACGTGCAGGGTGACCGGCGTGCCATCACCAAACGAGAGCCGAACGAACCCACCGGTCTCGACCCGCATGGCATTGCTCAGGTGCACGTAGACGGGCACTCCGCCCGTGAGCTCGAACTCATCCTGAATCGGGATGCGCACCTCGGCATAGCCCGCGACTTCCACGCTCCCGCGCTGCAGGCTGTACTTACCGTACGCGGACAAATCCAACAAGTTCAGATCAGGGCTGAGGCGCAGAGGCCAGACCGCGCCCAGCTCCAGGTCATCGTACGCGCCGATCCCGGCACCAGGCACCAGGTACGCGAAATCTTCGCCGCCGCGGTTGACCTGAAATTGGAGCTGCCCGGCGGGCATCACCTGCCCACCCCCATACGGGCGGCGTGGCCCTCCATCGAGCCGAAGCACGCCTTCCGGCAGCACGAGCGGGCGCGAAATGTAGTCGGACCCCACCAGGCGACTCGATGCCCGCGCCGGAGGCACGTTACCCAGTAGGCTCCCCCCCGCGACCAGGACCCCCACGACCCCGCAAATCAAGGGCCGGGACGGGCTTTTACACCGAGCGCCACCACGGGTCCGCCACGCATCTTTCCAGCTCGTCAGCAAATCGCGACCTCGAGCGAGTTTGTAGGCGTAAGCCTTGACGGGGGCAACAATTCTGGAGCCTCGCACCTTGGAGGGTCCTGCAATACCCCGGACCCGACTCCGCCTGGGGTCGAAGCGCGAGTTTCATTTACCCTGAACTCGCGGCTGCTAGGATACAGCCTGGGTTCGAGGCTCGGAAACATCAGAATGTACCAGTTGATCCTGTCCGCTCTGATTTGGGCCTTCAGCTTCTGGATGGTGGCGGATTCGGTGCGCCGACGCGCCAGCTTCTTGTGGGTCGTCGTCATCCTGCTCGCTCAGCCCTACGGTGGATTGGCCTATTTGCTGTACATCAAGCTCACCGAGTCGCGCCGGGGTCGGCAACTCACGGGTGCCGCCGCGCCAACTGCCTCCACCGTGCCCGGGCCAGGCGTCCCGCCTGCAAATGCGCCAGTGCTAGACATGGCCGACCAGCTAGAGGAGCAGCGGCGATTTGGCGAGGCCGTTCTCATCTATCGCCGCGCGCTCGACCAGCGGGGGGACAACGCCCGCGCTCTGCACGGGCTCGCGCGCTGTCTGATTGAGCTCGATCAGTCGAACGAGGGGATTGATAAGTACGAAGCGTTGATGGCTCTCGATCCTCGTTATCGCAATTACGCCGCCGCCCTCGAGTATGCCGAGGCGCTGCATCGCGCCGGGCGGGACGCCGACGCCACCGGCTTACTCGAAGGTTTGGTCGATGAAACGGGGCGGCTCAATCACCGCCTCGCGCTCGCTCACTATTGTGAAGCGTCGGGGCAGACCGCACGCGCCCGCAGCGTGCTCAGCGACGCGTTAGCAGCCTACGAGTGCTCGCCCGCTCCCGAAAAAGAGGCGAACCGGCGCTGGCAGCGCCGCATCATCGAAAAGCTGGACGAGCTTGCCCCAGGGTGATCGGCTCGAAACTCACTCGCGCTTGTACAGGTCGTCGAAGTTTCGATCGAAATCTAGATCGTCATTGATGGCACGGGCAGGCTGCGAGAAGCGCCGAGAACGGGGCAGCAACAGAGCGAGGCGCTGAGAGACGTCGCGATAGCTCGGATCCCGGCGCGTGATGCGCTGGAAGTAGTACACCGCTTCGTCCGGGTCGTCCTTCTGCTCGTAGATGATGCCGAGGTCGTAGTACAGGCTCACTTCCTGAGCGATGGTCTTGTGCTGAGCGTTCAGGCCCCGCACATAGGCTTCCGCGGCTCGATCGAGCTCGCCACGCTCACGGTACATCATGCCCATCATGGCCAGACAATTGCACTCACGCTTCGGATCGCGCGACGCGATCTCAAACTCCCGCGCCGCGTCGGCGAGCAGCCCCATTTCCTTGTAGGCAACGCCGAGGTCGTAGTGAGTGGCGCTGTCGCTGTCCGATACCTGCGCCTTCACTCCTTGTTTGAACTTGGCAAACACCTCATCAACATCGATCTGTTGCTCGCTTTGGGGCTCGTCGAGCGAGTTCACCAGCTCGAGGTCCGCGTCGGCATCGATGATGGGCCCGCCGCCGAGGGTCCCGTCGGTGCTGAACTGGACGCGCAGCTCCTTGCCGCGCTGGCTTGGCACTTCGGGGTGGCGTGCCTCCAGGTGCGCGTGCACCGGTACGATCGAGGACGCGGTATCTTCGTCCAACTCGTCTTCAGCCGAGCCAGCCGCGTTCAGCCCCCGCCCGTCAGGTCTCAGCCCGTGTGCTTGTGCGGCAACCTCCGCCAAGCCTGCGCCATCGCTCAGGCGGCCCACATCTCGGGTCCCGCTCTCCGTGTTGAGCTTGGGCTCGAGCCGCGCGATGGCCTCGATCAAATCGCGTTCGCCGGGATATGCATCCAGCCGATCGCGCAGAATCATCGAGGCGTCCTGATACAGCCCACGCGAGGAAAAGAACTCGGCCTCATCCAGGGCGGCGCGAATGGATTCGCGATGACCCTGCGACGATCGCTGACTTACCCTGGGTTCAGCGGGCCCACTGCCGGGATGCAGCGCTTCGCGGGCTGGTTGCTGTGGAGCTCCGACGGCCAGCGACTCTGGGGACGTGTGCAGACCGGAGTCCAAACTGAACTGCGGCAACGGCGCGTCGGGGGGCGCCACGCGCTTGGGCGGCGGCGCAGACGCCGCCGACGCTGCGCTGGGCGGCGTAACCGCCATTAGATCATCGTCGTCCAGCTCGTAAGCGGGTAACGGCGCGTCTTCTGCAGGCGCCTGCGGCTGTGCAGCAGCGCCCGGAGACGAGATCCGCGCGCGCAACTCAAACGCTTCGTGCTCTGCTTGGCTAGCCGGTGGCCCCCCGTCCCCTTTCGACCGGATGCCGAGCGTCACACCCGGGACCGAGCGGCTGCGCGAACGCCGGCCTTCGGGCGTCAAGGCTTCCACCTGCTCGAGCAGCTGCAGGGCGGCGGGCAAATCGGGAGCCAACTCGAGCACCTGGTACAGCTCGGCTTCGGCGGCGGACAGCGAGCCGCGGTCTACGTAAAGCTGAGCCACCGCCAACATCTGATCGATGGCCCCAGCCTGATCGCCGGCCTCCAGGAGGACCTGCTGCAAGGCGGCTCGCAATTCCAATGAATGGGGCGAGACTATCAAGGCGTGCCGCAGTGACGCTGACGCCTTCGCATACAACTTCAGACCGCGGAACGACTCGGCGTCCACCAGCGCCTTGCGCAGGAAATCCGATGTTGGCGTCGCGTCGCGCCTGACGGCCGCAGCCCGGAACGCCCCGTCTTCGACGCTCACTTCAGGTGAGCTCGACAGCTGCCGCCGCGCTCGTTCGCCGAGGCCCGTGGTGACACGCGTCGGAGCTTCGTCGTTCGAATGGCCGGCACCCTCGTCGTCGTCGACCACATCCTCGTCGATGAACTCGATGTCGTCCTCGCCCAGTGACTCCGGCGGCCCGCTCGAGCGCGGCGCGTGAGCGAGCGGACGTTGAGAGGGCCGCAACCCATGCATGGCGGCGAGCGACCGCACCTGTTCGTCGTTCGGAGCGACGCTGATGAGGTGCTGTAGATAGCGATCGTGAAGCTCTTTCTTCCCCGTCTCCGAGGCGATCCGGACCATCTCCTTGTACACCTCGACACCCTTCGACGATTGGCCGATGACGTCGAACGCCTGCGCGAGCAGCGCGAGGGTATCGAGATCCCGCGGGTCCGCCTCGAAGCACAGCTGCAGGCGAGACAGCGCCGACAGCCCCGCTTCGCGCGTGCCCCGGGCCAAGTACAGCTCGGAGGCCACACGCGCCACGCGCACGTCCTGGCGAAAATGCAGAATCCGCTCCAGCACCTTGAGCGCATCATCGGGCCGCCCCTGCTGGGTCAAGAGCTGGGCGGCGCTCCAGAAGTGCTCCGTGGCCTCATCCACTCGGCTCACGCGGCACAACGCCTCTGCCAGCCTCAAGTGTGGCAGGGGATTGCTTCGCTCGAGCGCCACCATGCGCCGGATGATCTCGACCGCGTCGCGATCTCGACCGCGATTTTGCAGGCCGCGCGCGACGGCGTCATAGGTCGCTAGCGCATCGTTGGTCAGCCCGAGCTCGGCGTAAATTTGCGCGAGCTTGGGCAACACGTGACTGTATTGGTCCGCGAGGTGCGGAGCGTGCCGATCGATGAGCTCACTAATCTGCTTGAGGACAGCAATGGCCTTGAGTGAAAACCCGCGACCGGCGTAATAGAGTGCGACGCGATCGTAGGTCGCAATCGCTTCGGCGTGAGTGCCGAGGCGTGCCTGCAGATCACCGATGCGCAACAACGTTCGAGCGTCATTCGGCTCGTGTTGCACCACCTTCTGGTACTCCAGAATCGCTCGATCGTACTTTCGCTTCTCGATGTACTTCTGAGCGATCTGCAGTGTTTTTTCGCGGTCAAACGCCAATACGCCTCGCTAATACGCCCCAACAATACGGCGCTTTCCCATTGAATTTAGGACCTCGGGTCGGTCTGGGTCAAGCCACCTGCACGGGAGGGGGCGCGGTTGGCGCACCTCCACATCCACACAGCTACACGGGACTGCACGCGGGTTGTGGTGACGCACATTTGACAGCACCCGGTATTTACCGTGAAAAGCCCAGCTCGGCCAGCGCTCGCAGCCTCCAATGCGGGCGGGCAAAATCGCTCCGACGGCCGACCGTAGCGCCCGAAGAAAACAGCGCTCTCGCATTTTGTTACCATTTCCAGCCCGCCACCCGGTGCCCGCGCGCGCTCGACGCGGAGAGAGCTCGACTCAAAACGGCTTCAAGATGACAAACAGCGTGGCCGCGACCGCCGACACGAGCAGGAGCAGGGCCAGCACTCCGACAGGCCCGGGCGAGCTGCGACGACCGGTGCTCATGGCCTTCGCCCGTGCACCAATCACATGATGCAACGCGATCACGATCACCGCGAAGAGCAATTTGACGTGCATGTACTTCGTTTCCACGAAGTACAGCTCGAGGCTGAGCACGAGACGGGTCAGCGCGCTGACAAACGACACCACAAAGGCAGGGACCGCCAACTTGCTATAGAGCTCGTAGGCGATCTGGGCACCGGCCCGCCCATCAGCGGCGCGTGATACCAGCGCGAGTGAAACGCTCAGGATGGCACCAATCCAGACCAGGTTGGCGGCGACATGCAAGGCGACCAATGCCTGGAACAGAGTGGTCATGGGGGCTCGAGGCTACTGCCCCCGCACCCTCCGGGCAAGCTCTTCACCCGCCATCTGACCGGGATTGTTGGCAGATTTCTTGGGGGGCGGTGGCGTTGCCAAGCGGCTTGGGCCGTGGTCTGATCCTCCCATGACCCAAAGCCAGCTCTACCGAGCTCCGTTCGGGCCCGGCGGCAGTGCCGGTATCGACGAAAACATCTGTCGTCGGCTGATCGATGTCGCCTTGGCGACCGGTGGTGATTACGCAGATCTATTCTTCGAGTACCGAGCTGCGGGCAGCCTGTTCTTCGAAGACGGCATCACGAAAAGCGCCAGCCGCGGCGTGTCGCTGGGCCTCGGGGTGCGCGTACGAAAAGGCGACGCCACCGGCTACGCCCACGTGGAAGACCTGGACTACCCGGCGATGCTGCGAGCAGCCAACACTGCCGCGCAAATCGCTCGGGCTGGCGGCAGCCAAACGACGTCGCTGCCGATCGCCGCGCGCGAGGTGGCGCAGCGCTACGAGCTCGACCGGTTGACCTTGGATGCTCCGGGCACGGAAAAGCGCGCGCTGCTCGAGCGGGCTAGCCGGGCCGCGCATGCTCACGACCCGAGCATCGTCAAAGTCGAGGTTACTTTCTCGGAAGAGCTGCGGGAAATTTTGATCTGCACGAGCCTCGGCCATTTCTGTCGGGACACTCAGCCGCTGCTGCGCTTCGGCGTCCGGGCTCTCGCCGAACGTGACGGGCGACGCGAATCGGGGCGGAGTGGCGGCGGTGGCCGCATGACGTTGGGATACTTTGAGGGCAAGAGCCCCGAATGGCACGGTGCCGAAGCCGCCCGGCAGGCGCTCTGCATGTTGGACGCTCGCCCTGCTCCGGCCGGTCAATTGACGGTCGTGCTCGCGCCCGGCGACAGCGGCATCCTGCTGCACGAAGCTGTCGGACATGGGCTGGAAGCCGATTTCAACCGGAAAAAGACCAGCAACTATAGCGGCCAAGTGGGCAACGAGGTGGCCAGCTCGCTGTGCACGGTGGTGGACGATGCAACGTTTCTGCAGTCTCGCGGAACCATCAACGTCGACGACGAGGGTAACGAACCGGAACGCAGTGTGCTCATCGAGAACGGAATTTTGCGCGGATACATGCATGATCAGCACACCGCGGGTCATTTCAAGACGCGTCCCACCGGCAACGGGCGCCGCGAGAGTTTTGCGAGCGTGCCCATGCCGCGCATGACCAACACGGTTCTGCTCGCGGGCCCACACGAGCCCGAGGAGATCCTACGCAGCGTGAAACATGGCATTTTCGCCAAGGCTTTCGGCGGCGGTCAGGTCGACATCGCCAACGGCGATTTCGTATTTTCTCTGACCGAGAGCTACCTGATCGAGGATGGCAAGATCACCGCCCCTCTCAAGGGGGCGAATCTAATTGGAAATGGTCCGGAAACGCTGCGCCGTGTAATCATGTTGGGAAATGACGTCGCGCTGTCGGATGGAAGTTGGACCTGTGGCAAGGACGGCCAAAGTGTGCCCGTTGGGGTGGGGTGCCCGACCATGAAGCTCTCGAGCATCACCGTTGGTGGAACCGACATTGGCTGAGCAAAGTCCAAAACGTGCCCAATTTGTTGCGGTCGTGGGTCACGGGCCGCTCCTCGACCGGGAAGACGGCGCCGGCGCCACACTACGGCAACTCGGAGCGAGCGTGCGGACGCTCGACCTCTGGGACGATCCCATCAATCTGTTCGAAGACGATCCCAACATGGAGGGGCGGCCTCGGGCGCTCTTGTTCGAAGCGCTCGACCGACCTGACCTGGCCATCGCCGCGCTACGGGCGGTGCGCAAGGAACAAACGTTCGACAACGTGGGAGCGTTGATCGCCGTGACGGTCGGTCAGATGGCTCGGATTGAGCCATCGAGCGGCTTTGATGATTTCGTCCTTCACCCCTACGTGCCCGAAGAGCTGTATGCGCGGATCAGGGCGGTCGAATGGCGGCGCAGTGAGTTCGCCACGGAGGAACGCCACAAGGTGGGCCCCATCGTGGTCGACCAAGCCTCGCACGAGGTGACCAAATACGGACAATCCATCGCGCTCACCGCCAAGGAGTTCGCGCTTTTGGTCTATTTGTGCGAGCGCCGTGGCAAGGTTCTCTCCCGGGATCACCTGCTGGCACGCGTCTGGGGCAATCGCTATGACGGGGGTCCCCGCACCGTGGACATTCACGTGCGGCGGCTGCGCGCGAAGCTAGGCGAAGCTCTCCCGCTGGAAACGCTGCGCGGGTCCGGTTACAAGCTCCGCATGCCGGAGTCCGACGGGACCGAGTCGGAGGGTCTGGGAGAGTCGGACGACGACGAGGCATGATCGTCGTCTCCGTGGGGTGCCCGGCGTCAGTGGGACCCGAGGTTTCCCTGGCTGCTGCTGCGGCGGTACGCGGTAGCCCGTGTGTGCTCGTGGGCAGCGCCCTGGCCATTCAGCAAGCCGCGGAGCTCGTCGGTGTGGCACGCTCGCGCTTCGAGCCGTACCTGGGCCAGCCGCTCCGCAAGAGTCGGTTGTATCTCCTCGATGCGGGTCCGAGCCTGCGTCCTCGCGATCTGGACCCTCGGCGGCCCACACGAGCCGCGGGTCGGTCTCAGTTGGCCGCGATTGACGCCGCGTTTGATCTAGTGCGGGCGCATCCCGGAGCGGCACTCGTGACAGGCCCGGTCAGCAAGGCGCTGATCGCTCGCTGCGGGGCGCCGGGCGCGGAGCAGTTTGCCGGTCATACCGAATGGCTACAGGCGCGCGACGGAGCGAGAAGCGCCATCATGTGTTTTGCGTCACCCCGCCTGACCACGAGCTTGGCCAGCACTCATCTGCCACTGGCCCGGGTCCCGAGCTGGCTCAGCCCGGAGCAGGTGGGCGAAGCCAGCTTCCAGTTGGCCGCCTTTTTGATCGCGCTCGGTCGAACGTCCCCCAAGCTGGCCGTCTGCTCACTCAACCCACACGCGGGTGAAGGCGAGCTCCTCGGCGACGAGGAGCGACGCGCGATTGTTCCCGGCATGCAGCTCGCGCGGCGGCGGCTGCGTGGCAGGGCGGCGCTGGTCGGACCCATTGGGGCTGAAACAGCCTATCGCCTGGCATATGCGGGCGCTTTCGACGGTGTGGTGGCCATGTACCACGACCAAGCCACCATCCCGACCAAGCTCGTGGCGTTCGGAAGCGCGGTCAACGTGACGCTCGGCCTGAGCCGTGTACGAACCAGTGTCGACCACGGTACGGCCTACGACATCGCGTGGCAGGGCAAGGCCGACTCCCGCGGCATGGCGGCGGCACTGCGCCTGGCGCAACGGTTGACGCGACAACCCTGACGCGAAACGGGGGGAGAAAAGGCGGGATTCGTGGAGCCGACCGGGATCGAACCGGTGACCTCCTGACTGCCAGTCAGGCGCTCTCCCAGCTGAGCTACGGCCCCAACGGGGCGCCGAGGCTGGCACGCAGCGCGGCCAAACGCGAGCGTTTTGAACGCAAAGTTGCGAACGTCGGCCCGGCGCCCCAGAGCCTATCGGGCGGGGGCGGCGAGCTCCGGAACAGGAGCACCCGCCGTGCCCTGCGCTCCGCATGAGCTGTCTCGGAAGCTAGCGACTTCAGCCCGACGCGCCATCGAGCGACCTTGGGCCTTGGCAGCTTCCGAATCAAGCCATGAACGGGGAGTGGCGCTTCGGGCAGGCGAGGCGCCGCCGCAAGCCCCTGGAGACACAGACTCCCGAAGAATTACGATGCAACGGCCAGGATGCCGACGATCAGAAACAGCGCGGCACCGAGGACCGGGAGCCATAGAGGCGTCGGTGGCTCATCGGCAGCCAGTACTTCTTCGGCTTCAGGCTCGCTCACCGGCGCAACCTAGAGACGTCGGTGACCCAACGTCAAGTGCTAGTCTCCATCGAGCCGGATTCGGAGCCTGCTTTCCGAACAGTCAAAACCCGGTATGTTATTTGCCAATCGGCTGGGCCGACCCTAGCCTCCGTTTCCGCGAGCGGTCCCGAGGGAATTACAGCATGGCACAGCCACAGCAACGCTACCGCGTCATCGAGAAAATCGCCGCCGGAGGCATGGCCGAGGTGTTCCGAGCCGAGAGCGCCGGCCTCGAGGGTTTCAAGAAGACGGTCGCCATCAAGCGGGTCTTGCCGCATCTGTCGCAGAAGAAAGAGTTCATTGGGATGTTTCTGGACGAGGCTCGGCTCAGCGCCACCTTGTCACACTCGAATGTCGTTCAGGTTTTCGACATTGGGGTCGGCGACGACACCTACTTCATCGTCATGGAGTACGTGGACGGAGCCAACTTGAAAGCGGTCATCGAGCACCGAAAGCAGTTGGGGCGGCCGCTGCCCATCGAGATTGCCTGTCTGATCGCGCTGCGCACCTGCGAGGGTTTGTCTTATGCGCATGAGGCCATGGATGCTCTCGGACAGCCGCTGGGCATCGTGCATCGGGACGTGTCCCCGCCCAACGTGTTGATCACGCGGCATGGCGAAATCAAAGTCGTGGACTTTGGTCTGGCCAAAGCCAACAGCCAGCTCGAGTCCAGTGAGCCCGGTATCATCAAGGGCAAGTTCAGCTACTTGTCACCCGAAGCGGCGCTGGGCGAAAGCGTCGATCACCGTACAGACATCTTCGCGACCGGCATCATCCTTTGGGAGATGATCACGGGAACGCGCCTGTTCCTCGGCGAGACGGATCTCGGAACCGTACGCCAAGTGCAGGCGGCTCGAGTACCCCCGCTGTCGCAGTACGTGAAGGACGTGCCGGCCACCTTGGAGCACATCATGGGTCAAGCGCTGGCGCGAGATCCCAAGGCTCGCTATCAAAGCGCACGTGACTTTGGTCGCGACCTGAATCGCGTTTTGTTTCAGCTGGGCCGGCCAGTCTCGTCTTTCGACATCGGTGGCTTGGTCGGGGACGTGCGAGAGGAGCAACGGCGCCAGAAAGGCGCGCGGCCTAAACAGCAAACGCTCATTGGCAGCTTGATCCAGGACGCCATGATGAGCTTTACATCCCTGCATGAAGACACGGAGGCGCAAGATCCGTCGCTGAACGCTGCGCCGGAGGAGCAGAGCGGAGTGGGCGCCATTCCGCTCAGCTTTGGTACTTTTGAAGGTTCTCATGCGGGGGCACGGGTTCCGCCCGCGGAACCTTCACGGGTCAGCTTCGCGCCGCCTGATGCCTATCGGGCTGATGCTTACCGAGCCGGGAGTTATGAAGCGGGAAACCTGGCCGCCCTCGAGGATCATGCCTCTGACGCCCCGTTGAGCGCCCGCCACCTGTCCCCCAACACCGGGCCCAAGCAGCGGTCTGGGTACGCCTTCGATCCGACGGTGTTGACACCGGGCCGTCCTCAGGCCCGCCCGAGCCAGCAACAGCTTTCGCACCGAAGCCAGGCACCACGTCAAGAGCCTGCGGCGGCCCCCGGAGGGTTGTCGGTGACATACTGGGTGGTCACCGCCACCCTGATCGCAGTCGGAGCCGCCGTCGGAGCTTACCTGGCGGGCGTCTTCAGCTGAGCTAAGTCAGCTCGGATCCTCGGCATCAGCTTCAGTTTCAGCTTCGTCGTCGGAATCCGGCTCGTCGTCGTCGTCGGTCTCCTCGTCGGCGGCATCAGCGTCCAGCGTCTCGTCGACCGGGCTCGCGTTAGGGTCTGCTTCGCGTTTCGCACGATCGCTCGCCAAGCGCTGGAGCACGATGGGTTTCGGACCCACGATGGCGCTCATCGTTCGGCCTTCCATCTGAGGGCGCTGTTCCACGTTGGCGATGTCGGTGAGCTGGTCGACGAGCCAGTCGAGTTGCATCTGGGCTCGCTGCGGATGGGTAATTTCCCGGCCGCGAAAACGCACCGTGAATTTTACCTTGTTGCCGGACTCTAGAAAGCGCCGTGCGGAACGCACTTTGACCTGAAGGTCATGATCGTCGGTCTTCGGCCGGAGCTTGACCTCTTTGAGCTCGACGATGGTCTGTTTGCGCTTGGCGTCACTCGCCCGCTTTTTTTCCTCGTACTTATAGCGGCCGAAATCTAGGATCTTGCAAACCGGCGGCATGCTCTTCGGGTTGACTTCGACCAGATCGAGTCCGCGACCTTCGGCGGCCTTCAAAGCCTCCGAGGTCGGCATCACCCCCAACTGGGAACCATCATCCAAAACGACTCGCACCTCGGGCACCCGAATGCGGTGATTCACCCGGATCTGAGGCCCCCGCGAATCGCGCGTCATGCGTCTACCCATCGCCATGTATTGCTACTCCTGCTCCCTTTCTTGTTCCGTGGAACGACCGAATACCGGGTTGGACGCCTGAACGCTTCGCACCCGGCCCAACCGACGGCTCTTGGGTGCGCGCGGCAAACGCAGCTCGCACGACCTCGCGTAACGCTGGATTCCGCTCATACCTTCATCGAGGTTCCCCGAGCACAGCTGCCGAACACCATCGCGACTTAGCGCCGGCGCCACGGGAAACAACGCCACGTGAGAGCAGGGCACCCCAATGCACTGCTCTCGAAGGTAACGTGGGCCGAACGATCCACGTCCAGGGCATGCAAGGCGGCCGCTCGTGTAGGCGCGGGCAGGATTGAACTGCCGACCCCTACCGTGTCAAGGTAGTGCTCTACCACTGAGCTACGCGCCTGGATCGTTTCACGGACTTCACCCTCTTAGAATGCACGTCCGGGGCTGTCAAGCAACCCGCCTCCACCCTCGAGCCCGCGTGCTAACGCACGACAGGGTCCGGCCCGAGTGAACGTACTTCGGCAGCCTGAACGCGTGTCACCGGTGGGCTTCCGCTCGATGCCAGCGGCTGACTTGCGCGGCCAGGCTAAACCCGGTATAGGCCCGCCCCTCGGAGGTATCTTGAATTTCGGGGTTTTTGCCTTCCAAGCAGTGCCTGACAGTCCCAGACTCGAGGGCGCGGAGCGCGTCGCCCCGCCTTCAGGGGAGCCGGCTGCGGCCCCCTCGAGCGGGTTTGGTCTGATCACGCCGCTGCTCATCCTGGTCCCATTCATCCTGATCTTGTTTCTGCAGAGTCGCTCGCAGGCAAAGAAGCAAGAAGCCAACATTTCCTCGCTAAAGAAGGGGGACCGCGTGCTGACGCAAAGCGGATTGGTCGGGCGCCTGCTCGCCATCGAGGGGCGGTACGCCAAGTTGGAGCTGCCCCCCTCGGGTATGAAGGTGACCATCCTGCGCACGGGGCTGCTCGGCCGCGACACCGAGGGCGAGGGCGGCAGCCAAGAACAAAGCTCCGAGAAACCAAAACCTTCCAAGACCACGGACTGATCGCCGAGTGGAACCCAACATCATCATCGCAGCCGCTGTCGCGGCGATTGCTCTGGGCTTATTACTCGGTGGTTACCTGCGTCGGCAGAGCCGCGTGGCCTGGTGGCTCGGCGCCCTCAGCGCCGCTTCCGCGGCGCTGAGCGCTTACTACGACGCGTTCTGGCCATTGGTCTGCTTCGCCGTCGTCGCCGCCTGGGCCTTCGTCGCTGGGCTCAAGGTGCTCGATACGAACTGGCGCATGCGCTTTGGGCTCGTGATGAGCGTCAGCGCGCTGGCAGTGGTGTCGTTGTGGCCGTCGCTCGAAAACATGACCAGCGGGGCGATTCCGTGCCCCACCTACATCAAAGAGCGCGTGGAGTTTCGCCTGGTAGCCGGCTTGGATCTGCGCGGCGGCCTGCGGCTGGTCTACACCGTCGACGTCGACGAGGCGCTCGAGGATCGCCGTGACCGCCACTATGAGGACATGCAGGTGGCGCTCGCGAAAATTTTCGAGCTGCACTCCGGGGATGAACGCCCGCCTGAAGAGGTGTACGCGAAGCTGCGCGAGAAGGTCAGTTTCGAAAGGCCCAGCGGTGAGGTCCGATCCATCCGGCTCACCGTCAAGAATCCGGCAGACGCGGCCAAGGTGGATGCGCCTTTCTTACAGTCCTTCGGCGCTGAGCTGACCTTTTCGCAAAGCGCAGATCGGCTCACCTCCGATTTTCGCCTGCGCAACACGATTGAAAGCCAAATTCGCGAGAGCGCGGTGGCTCAAGCCAAGGAAATCATTCTGCGGCGGGTCGACGAGCTCGGCCTTCGAGAAGCGGCCGTCTCCACGCGGGACGAAGACATCATCGTCGAGGTGCCCGGGCAGGACGAGTCTGCGTTCAAGGAAATCCGGGACATCATCAGCCAGACGGCACGGCTCGAGTTCAAGCTGCTCGACGACGAGACGGACTTCTTTGGTCCGATGCGCAACAGCGCCGACAAGACGAGCCTGCCCGAAGGTATCGCCTTCAGCCAGGAAACGGCGAGCATCGGTCAGGACGCGGAAGGTGAGGTTCAACGCAAGACCATCACCTACGCCACCATCTCCAAGCTGGACGCCGAAACCTCCAAGGAGGCTCTCGACCGGTTTCGCGCCTGGACCAGCACACTGACGCCACCGCCGGATCGCGAGCTCGGTTTCGAGCTTCTGTATGAGACGGACCCCGTCAGCCAAAAGTCTAGCGAGGTGGGCTGGCGCACCTATTTGCTGAAGAGCCGCGCGGAAATTACTGGGGACATGATCCGGGACGCCGTGGCGCAACCGGATCAGAGCCCCAATAGCCTGGGTGGCTGGTATGTCGCCATCGTCTTCACCGACGCCGGTGGGACGACGTTCGAGCGCATCACCGGCGCCAACATCAAGCGCCGCTTTGCCATCATCCTCGATAGTCGGATCGAAAGCGCGCCCGTCATCCAGACCCGCATTGCGGGCGGCCACGCTCAAATCACGATGGGAGCGGCCGACCCCGAAACCCAGCTGCGCGACTCCCGCAAGTTGGAGCTCGTATTGCGCTCGGGCGCACTGCCTGCGCCCATCACGCCCTCCAACGAGCAGCACATTGGCCCCTCGCTGGGCCACGACTCGATTCAGCTCGGTGTGCGGGGTGCGCTCGTCGGTGGCATCATCGTGATGGCGTTCATGCTGCTCTATTATCGGCGGGCGGGCCTGATTGCCGATTTCGCCGTGTCGCTCAACGTCGTGTTGTTGTTGGCGGTCCTCGCTTCATTTGGCGCCTCGATGACGCTGCCCGGTATTGCTGGCTTGGCCCTCACGGTGGGCATGAGCGTGGACTCGAACGTGCTCATCAACGAACGTATCCGCGAGGAGTTACGCGGCGGCCGCAGTCCGCGCGCCGCGGTAGAGGTGGGTTACGACAAGGCCTTCAGCGGCATCATCGATGGGCAGCTGACCACGTTCATCAGCGCCCTCGTGCTGGCCCAGTTCGGTACGGGGCCCATCAAAGGCTTCGCCGTCACGCTGATGGTCGGGGTGGCCTGCAGCATCTTCACCGGTGTCATGGTGACGCGCGTCATCTTCGACGTCTGGGTTCGCAACCTGGGGCGCCAGGCGAAGCTCGACATGGGCTGAGCCGATTCGGGCTAGCTGCCGCGCGGCCGGGTGAGCGATCGGCCCCTTCAGCGAGCGCCTGGGGTGCCGCGCTCGGGGAGTGGACATCCCCCAAAAAAAGCGGAGCAGTTCTCAGCGCTAAATCACATGCGCTTGGATTGTTCTCGTGAGCTTGGCAAGCGCTGCCTTCCAGTCCGAGTAGATCGCCCTTGCGGGCGGTAGTGCGCTCCGACAGTATTCCTGTCGATGCTTAAAAGTCGCTCTCGATTCACCCAGGGCCTTACTCACAGCCGACTCGGGCGGGGCGTAACCCGTCCACTGTTTTCGGCGCTGACGATTGCTGCTCCGCTGTTGCTGCTCGCGCAGATATTGACGTCCTGCGGCTCCGATGACGACAACGCGTGCGTTGCAGGCGCAAGCAGTGCCTGTGTGTGCGCCGGCGGGCGCACCGGTGCGCAGATCTGTAACGACGACGGCCAAGGTTTTGGGGCGTGCGACTGCACCGGCGGGGGTATGGCCGGTAGCGGGGGCATGGCCGGCAGCGGGGGCCTCGCAGGCAGCGGCGGCATGGGCGGCAGTGCAGGGACTGGCCCGGCAGAGTTCACCGGTGCGACGGGCCGTCCGTGCGTCACCGACGGCGATTGTCTGGGCGGCCTGACCTGTTTTCCGTCGACTTCGGCGGACAATCCCTACGGTGTCGGCGGCATCCAACGCGGCTTTTGCAGCTCGCCGTGCACTCTCGATACCGCTGGAGCCGAGGCTTGCCGAGCTGTGGATGACTTTTCGGATTGCATCATCTTCGGGGGCAATACACAGACCGGCTACTGTGTGCCGCTCTGCCCGATTGGTGTGGCGAATGCCGAGCGCTGTGCGGGTCGACTCGACCTGGCTTGCATCACCAGTAACAGCATCGATCCCACCAATCAGGTGGGTATTTGCCGGCCGCAATGCTCGAGTGACATCGACTGTGCCGGTCGTCGGTGCGATCTCGGTACGGGGCTCTGCGTGGATGAGCTGCCGGTACGGGGACCGGGCGGTATAGGTGCAGCTTGCACCGCGGACACCGAGCTGACTGATTGCAGCAGCGGCGTTTGCGCGGCCCTCGCAGATGGTAACGCCTTCTGTTCCGCACCGTGTGTGGTCGGCTTGATCGCCGGCTGTGGCTTCGACCAAGATGCCGTAGCGCGGGACGCGGCGTGTTTTGCGACGTCACCGACGACCGTGCGTGGGGATCGAGGGCTGTGCATCGAGCTCTGCGACACGGCTGCCGATTGCGGCCAGCCGGGGTACACCTGTGAGCTTGACGATCCGATTCAACAGGACCTGGGGCGAGCTGGCCTGTGCCTGCCCCCGGAGGGCGGCCCAGACGCCGGAGCTGGCGCCGACGGCGGCTAAAGCGCCCCGCTAAATCCTCTAGGCTTGAAACGAGCTCATAACCACGTCAGCCAATCGTGGTGTCGCGCGTCTCTGCCGGTCACGGCCGCGAGATAGGCGCGTTGCAACCGCGCGCCGAGCGTATCCTTGCCGGTGCGAAACTCGAGCCCATCGATCTCACGCACGGGTGTAACCTCCGCGGCAGTGCCCGTGAGGAAAATTTCCTCCGCTCGCATCATCTCTTCGCGCGTGAAGGCCTTGATCGAGGTCCTCACCCCCGCCTCTTCGGCAAGCCGCAAGATGGTATCGCGTGTGATGCCGGGGACGATGGATGATGTTTCGTCGTTGGTGCACAGCTGGCCATCCCGAACGAAGAAAACATTCTCACCGGTCGCGCTGGACACGGTGCCATCCTGGTTGAGCAGGATGGCGTCATCGCAGCCTCGATCCAGAGCCTCGTGCGCGGCGAGCACGCTATTGGCGTAATGGCCGCTGGCTTTTGCCATGGTCGGCATGGAAGAGTGGTGAAACTTGCGCCATGACGAGATGGTCACGCGAGCGCCGTTGCGCAGCGCTTTCTCACCGAGGAAAGTGCCCAGCTCTCGGGTGGCGATGAATACGCTGACGGAGCAGGCCTGCTTTGGCTTGATGTCGATCGGGCCGTAGCCGAAGAACGCGAGCGGCCGGAGGTAAGCGTGGTGGATGCCGTTCTGACGCGTGACCTGCACGGCCCCCTGGGCCAGCTCCTCGACTCCATAGGGAATGCTCATGCCGTACAGGCGTGCGGAGCCCAGCAACCGGCGCATGTGATCGCGCAAACGAAAGAGCGCGGGCCCCTGTGAGGTGGGATAGACGCGAATGCCCTCGAACACCGCCGTCCCGTAGTGGAGCGCGTTAGCGTAGTAGTGAACGCTTTGTTTCTCCGCCTTGCGGATCTCGCCGTCCCACCAGATGAAGCGGGAGAGCGCCTGCCCCTTGGGGCGCGACGTGGGGATCGCGTCCTCCAGCGGGATGTCGGCGAAGTTGGGCCATTCCATCGGCGGCTGGATGTCAGTCATAGGTGAGCAGTGTAGCGAGGCTGGGGCCATTCGTGTAGCTCGTGCCGCCTCCTGGCTTTCCGGACCACGGCCCCGTATTCTGAAGCTGGTGACTCGGGTTCTGCCCAAAAGGTCTTCGGTGCGTCCTCGGGCTGCGCTCCAGCCGGCGGCCCTGGGCGTGTCGCGAGGCGCCCGCTGGGCCACCCGGCAGGCCCTCGCGGCCGCCTTTTGCTTCGCGTTCGTCGCCTGTCGTCGGGATGCAAACGTCAACCTCGAGCGCGGTGATCGACTGCTCGGGCTCGGGCAGAACAAGCAGGCGCTGGTCGAGTACCAGACGGCGCTGAACCTCGAGTCCACCGCCCATGCACATCGTGGCCTCGGGCTCGCTTACGAAGCGCTCTCTGCGTACGGGGAGGCTCAGCGGCACCTGGAAGCTGCGCTCGAAGCCAAGCCAATGGACACGGCCGCGCGGGTCGCTCTGGCTCGCGTGAACACCCGCTTCGGCCATTACGACAAGGCACGTGCGGAGCTGCAGGCGGCGTTAGAGCAGGAGCCGAGCCACGACGCTGCGCTGCTGCTTTTGGGCATCTATGCCGAAACGCGGCCTCAAGTACAGCAGGCCATCGATCTGTTGGAAGCGCAGCTCGAACGGCAGCGGCGTTTGGGCAACGCCCTCAGCCACGAGTCGCAACTCGTACTCGCTGATCTCCTGGCGCGCATCAATCGTGTCGAGGCGGCCGATCAGCTGCGTGCGAGCATCCGCCATTCGGCGCTGGGCAATGTCCGCCTCACGCTGGATTTGGCCCGAGCCAGCTCCGACCGCGATAACCACGAGCTCTGTCGGCAACTGCTCTTGCCGCTCGTGGAAAGGCATCCCAGCGACAGCCACGCCTGGCAATCACTCGCGGCCGCGGCCATAGAGCTCGGGCGGTTGGGAGAGGCGAGAGACGCTCTGAAGCGCTTGACCGCTTCCGAAAACGAGCCCGAGGTTCGCCTGCTGCGCGCTCGGTTGGGGCTCGAGAGCGGGCTCGAAACGGAACCGACCGCCGAGTTGCGTGCGCTGCTCGCCGCCGTCCCGGCCGATCAACAGCACGAACGCGCGCGGCTCCGTCGCTTTCTCGCCGACGCATTAGCCAATCAGCGTCAGTACGAGGAAGCGGAGCAGCAGCTCACGGCGCTCATCACCGAGGTGCCCCGGGACATCGAGGGAAGCCTGGCGCTGGCCGAGCTTCATTTGCAAAGGGGCAAGGCCGAGCAGGCCATTGAGCTCCTATCCGCCTTGACGGACCACCATGGTCGGCTGGCCCGCGCCTACCAGATCCTGGGTCGAGCCTATTTGGAGACGGCGCAGCTCAATGCCGCCGAGCAGGCGTTTCGGCGGGTCTGGGAGCTGGCCCCGCATGAACCCGGCGCGCGTTACTGGCTCGCGCAGACGCTGCAGCGTCGCGGGCAAACGGATCAGGCGCGGCGCCTGCTCGAAGGCAATCTGAAACGTTTCGCGACGCATGCGAAGAGCGTCGCCAGCTTGGCGGACGTGCTGGAAGAAAGCGCGGGCGCGGCTGCGGCGAGAACATTCCTCATCGGTCACGCTCGGCAGCACAGCGCGTCTGCCGAGGTGGCGAACGTCGAAGCGGCCTGGCTGATGGCCCACGCGGATCCGGAGCACGCCCTCGCGGCCTACCGGCGTGCCCTCGCCATCAATCCGAGTTTTTTTCCCGCCGTCTTGGCGCTGAGTGAATTTTACGCGCGGCGCGACAAGAGCAACCTGGCCCATTCGGTCATTGACGGCGCGCTGGCGCACAATCGAACCGACCTGCAGTTGTTCTTGTTGGCCGCTCGCGTCTCGGGTGACCTCAAGCTTTTCAATCACGCTCGAGAGTATTGCGAGAGCGCGCTCCAGCTGAGCCCCGACCACCCGATCGCGTTGGCAGAGCTGGCCAAAATACATTCAGAAGGCTTTCGAGATTTCCGCCAAGCCAAGGAGCTGGCCGCCAAAGCATATGCCGCGGCACCCGCTCGGCCCGAAGTGCTCGACGCCGTCGGCTGGGTGACCCATCTCGGTGGGGAGTCTGCCCAGGCTGTGCCTCTTCTCGAGCGGGCAGCGCAGCAGGAGCCGGAAAATCCCCGGTTCATCTACCATTGGGGAGCAGCCTTGCTGGCAGCGGGACAAGCTGACGCGGCCAACGAGCAGCTGGCTCGCGTGCTCAGGCTGGACCCGATGTTCCCAACGGCCAAAGAAATTCGAACGCTGCTAGCACGGCGCTAGCAGGACAAACCCGAAGTCCGCGCCGGGTTTGTCCCAATGTAAAGGAAGTGCCGAGCACGGAATGAGGCGTGCGAGGTACTAGTGCTTCTCGACGTAGGCGGACAGGTCTCGATTGAGCCCGGTCAAAGTCGCAGGGTTCGCCCAGTATCTGTCAAAGGCGTTGAGCGCCGTTGCACCGAGCACGAGCTCGATCTCCTCAGCGCTGGCTTCGTCGCGTGGAATGTCCGCTGAGGCCTGGCTCTCGGCACGGCGAAGCACGGGCCCGTCCTTCACTCTGACCTCGAATTGGAGGCGGACCAAGATACGGGTCACCTCGCCGCGCGCGTCCACCAACTCGATCTCATCCGCAGCCCCGACCCCAACCCGCACCTCGAGCAGTGGGCCTTGACCGACAATGATCCGCGCCAGCCGAGCGCGCGCCGTAGCGGTAAAATCTCGAGGTAGAGAGAGCTCACGCACCGCAGGGACAGCCCCCTTTGGTCGCGCATCCACGACGTCGAGCTCGACAGCGCTGCTCGTGACCTTCGTCTCCGGATACTCCAGCGGATCGTGAACGTGCCGCGGCACCCGACAGCCTAGGCAGAGCGCCAACCCAAGCGCGCCGCTCAGAATTCGCCAGCCGCTCAATAGGCGACCGAAGGCGTGACGTTGGCGGGGAAACAACCGGGCGCGTCCAGACATGCGGCATTGGACTCCAGGTCACCGCAGGCCGCCGCCGAACCCCGGCACTCTTCGCCCAGCTCACACTGCGCGTAGAGCTCGCACTGGTCTGTGTCGAGGTTCGCGCAGGTTACGTCCGTCCCATAGCAGCGACGCACTTGCACGCAGCCCGGCGCGGTCGCACACGCCTCAAACGGGGTAGAATCACAGCCCTCGACACCTTCGCACGAGCCCACGTAGCGACAATCTCCCGTCTGAATGCACAGCTCGCGATTGTCAGTCAGCGATTCACAACTCACCACTCCACCCAAGCAGCCCTCGTACACGCCGCAGCCACCGCTACACTCCGCCAGATTCCGATTCTCACACGCCACGGGCGTACCCAGGCACTCGATGGATCCATCCCCACAGCCATGGGTTATCGACGTGGCCCCAGCCGCCAGCAACAACAGTCTCAGACAAGTTTTGGTCATGATGAAGGCCCGCCGCGACCGTAGCGCCGAATCCATTGTAGCGATGGGAATTTCGACGCCACGGCTGGACACGGCATCGAAATTCCCCGCGCGTCACGACACGCGTTCATCCCTAGACGTCAGAGCGGTATACTGCGTGAGCTCGTCGAATGAACGACACGGCTGGAGTCGCGCATGTCTGCAACTTTCCTGGTCACGGGCTTCGAGCCGTTCGGTGAGCATCTCACCAATTCGAGCTGGGACGCGCTCGAGCTACTGCGCGAACGCTGGCCCGAAACCATCGCCACGCGGCGCCTGCCGGTCGACTATCTCGCAGCGCACACGCTCTTACGGCGCCTGCTCGAGGAGCTCAAACCGCGCGCCGTGCTGTGCACGGGCCTGGCCAAAGGGCGCGTCTTTCGGATCGAGCGCCGGGCTCGTCGCCCCGCCGCGCTGAGCCACGAGCTCGGGCCCGCACAGGTCGAAGGGCGCTGGCCCTGGGACGAGCTCCGCCATGCGCTCGACCAATGCGGCGTCTCCAACGTCGACTCCGATGAC
>JANOIG010000018.1:0-16881 GCA_031407405.1 Deltaproteobacteria bacterium | reverse complement strand
CCAAAAGGCCCGCTCGTCGCGGTGTAGTCGGCCGAGGCGGCGCTGCTCTTGTACGAACGCGCCGTAGCTCAAAGGTACACGCGCGTCAGCGAGGAACACTTGGAGCACGCGACCTGCCGCGTGGGCGTCGTCGGCCGCGCGGTGCGCCTGCCCTGCCGCGATCTCGAGCCGCTCGGCCACGGCCGACAGTGCCTTGCTTTTCTCGGCCTGCTGCAGCTCGCGCGCCCATACCAGCGGATCGATCCAATCGACGCCTTTGCGCAGAGCGGGCGGAACCGTGGCCAAGGGCCCGGGGGCACGAGCGAATTCGGCCATGAGAAACGCCCGATCGAACTCGGCGTTGTAGGCCAAAGGTACCCCAGCCCCGAGCACCCCCAGCAGCCGATCCACGAGCGCGGGGAAGCTCGGCGCATCGCGCACGTCGTCATCCGAAATATGGTGCACCGCTTGCGCGTCCGGCGAGATCGGGCGGCCGGGGTTGACGAGCCAACTGTGGCGCTCGACCTGGCCACGGTGAAACAACACACACGCCACTTCGACGATGCGGTCCTCTGCGGGGTCGAGCCCGGTCGCTTCGACGTCGATGGCCACCATCGGCAGGTCGCTCATGAGCGTATCCGCCGGGAATTCCTCGGCCGTGCCACGGCCTGCGGCGCGCACCAAGTGCGCGATGCCCGGGTAATGACGCCCAGTAGGGAAACAACCTCCCGCGTCCGCGCTGGCCCGCATTATCTGCTAGTGCTTCTTTGCTTCGGCTTGGCCTGGAGCCAAAAGCGCGAGCTCGAGCTCAATCCAGGGCTCGAGGTCCTGGCGCAGATCGAAATGGCGCGTGAAATGGCGCCCATTGATGTAGATCATCGGCGTGCCATCCAGGCCGAGCTCATCGGCCTGCTTGCGATCCCGCGCCACGCTGTCCGCAGTGGTTTCACTCGACAAAGCGGCTTCGAAACCTTTCATGTCCAGGCCGACCTCGCGCGCCAGCTTCAGGATGCTGGGCTCATCCAGCCCTGATTTTTGTGCCTCGAAGAGCGCCTGCATCAGCGGCCAGAACTTCCCCTGTTGATGCGCCGCCACAGCAGCGCGCGCCGCGTTCTCGGCGTGCTCGTGAACGCTGAGCGGGTAATGTTTGAACACCAGCTGCACGTGCTCTGGATGGCGCTCCACCACCTCTTTGAGCAAAGGTGTCGCCACCGCGCAGGAGGGGCATTCAAAGTCCGCCCACTCGACCAGGGTGACGACCGGGTCCTTGGCTCCCTTCGTGGGTGAGCCAGCAAGATCGATGGCCTTCACCGCATCCGGTGAGAAGCGCGTCCGAAATGCCTCTTCGACCTGGGCGGGTGCGTCACCGCGGCGCACGCGTTCCACCAGAAACTTGGCGGCGGGCAGGCACGCGCCGCACGGGCGCGACTCCGTCACACATTGCGCGATGCTCACCGGCTGCTCGGGGCACGGCGCCAGCAGCTCGGAGACGTGCTCACGCCATTTGCCGAGCTCGCGCTGCGTCAGCCCCGCAGTGTCGACGCCGGCCAGCTGCACGGGCGCCTCTTCCACCGGCGGTGGCTCCTTCGGCGACTCCGCCGGTGACCTACAGGCCAGCCCCGCTAGGCAGACCCCAACCAGGCAGACCCCAACGTTTGAGGACGACAGCCAACGACGATCCGGCATGAACGTTAGCCTAGTACGCCACGATGAAGAGAAAAGAGCAATCTCCCGGCCCGGCGCGGCTAGGATCCCGCTACGAAAGCCGGCGGGGCTAGAGTACACCCGGGGCTCGAATGAGGCACGACGAGCTCCAATCGGATCCGGAGATCCCTGTCGATGTCGAGCCGCGCGTGCGCCACGTCCTCGCGGTTGCCGGTAGCCGGGGCGGGGTAGGCAGCAGCCTCGTTGCCGTCAACCTGGCCGTGTACCTGGCGCAGCTCGGCCGAACCGTCGCCCTCATCGACGCGGACCCCGCGGGAGCCTTCCTACATTCGATGCTCGGAGTGCGCCCGGAGGCGTGTGTCGGGGAGGGCGATGAGGCGGGGGGGGATGTGCTTCGCCCCGTCAAGACTCAAGTGCCGGGCCTGTTCCTCGAGCCGCAGCGTTACAGCGTCGGCTTGACCCAACCGATTCGCCCGGGTCGCAAGCCACGCTGGGCGCGAGACCTCAGGGCGCTCGACGTGGATCACGTGCTGCTCGACCTGGGAGTGGGCACGCATCCGGCCAGCCTGGAATTATTCCTGCGTGCCGATCTGGGTCTATGCGTCACCACGCCCGAGCCGCCCAGCGTCGAAGGCACGTATCGTTTCATCCGGGCCCTGTTTCAGCGCTGTTTGCGCGGCAAGCTGGTGCGAGACCGCCACGACCTGCGAGTGGTCGAAAGGGTGCACGCTAGTCTGCCGCCCTTGCCCGATCCGATTGCGGTCGTGCACGGCCTGGCCGCGTACGACGGCGTGCTCGGCGAGCTCGCAGCGACCGAGCTCGCGCGCCTACGCCCGCGCTTGGTGGTCAACGGCGTGCGGCTGAAGAGCCACAACGATCTGGGTCCGGCCATGAGTGACTTGTGCCAGCGTTATCTCGGTACGGCTCTCGACTACGTCGGCCACGTCGAGCAGGACGACGCGGTCTGGCTCAGCGTCACACGCCAACGGCCGCTGCTCATCGACAGCCCAACCACCAAAAGCGCGCGCAACCTCGAACGCATCGCGCGGCGGATCTTGGCGTTGGCCAGCGCGAGGGAACAGGAAAGTGCCGGAGCGCCCGGCCGGCGCCCTGCCGCTGAGCCCAACTTGTACGACATGCTGATGACACACCCCGCAGCGGGTGATGAAGAGCTGCGCAAGGCTTACAAGCGTCAGCGGGAAATATTCTCGGCGGGTAGCCTTCCGCTCTGTTCACTCATGACCGAAGGCGCGGCGTCGGTCGAACGCGCGCGCATCGAGGAGGCGCACGACACTTTGCTCGATCCGCTCAAGCGGCGCGCCTACGATCTTTCGACCTTCCCCGATCGTCTGCATGAACAATCTCCGCCGGACCCCGCCGAGGACGCCGCGCTCGACGTGGAACGCGCCATGCTTCGAGCAGAGCTGGCGCACGAAATCGGCCCTAACACGCCGTTTACCGGTAGCCTGCTGCGCAAGGTGCGCGAGAGCCAAGGAGTCGACCTGGAAGAGATCTCGCGTTACACGAAAATCAGCCAGGTCCAGTTACACGCCATCGAAGAGGAAGACTTCGCAGGGTTGCCCGCCTTCGTTTACCTACGCGGCTTCGTTCAAGAGGTCGCCAAGTTCTTGAAGCTCGACCCGACCCAAGTCGCACGCACCTACTTGCGGCGCTACGGTCAGTGGCGCACCGAGTCTCAGCAACAGGACCCCGCGTGAGCTCACCCGCCGAGTCCATGGCTGCCGAGTCGGGCGGTCCACGCCCACCCGCTCGCTTCGGCTCTCGCGACGTGCTGTTCTGCGCCGGGCTGCTTACCCTCGCCTTCGCGCTGCGCGCGGTCGTGGTGCTGGCCTTTGGGGTGGAGCCCACCTGGGACGGTGCGTTTTATCACCGCGGCGCCGTGAGCATCGCCGAAGGCAATGGCTACTCGGAGCCCGCCCTCATCGACGGACAACCCGGTCGTGCTCCGTGGTCGCACTATCCGGTCGGGTACAGCGCATTCGTCGGCGCCGCGTATGCCCTATTTGGCTCAGGCCTGCACGTCGCCCCGCTGGTGAACGCGCTGGTGGGCGCTCTGACCGCCGTGCTCAGCTTTGCGTTCGCCTTCGACCTGCTCGGGCGCCGCCGCGCCCGCATTGCCGGCGCCTTGGTCGGGCTACATCCGGGTCTAGTTCTGTACTGTACCTTGGTCATGACGGAACCGCTGGCGGGGTTTCTGGTGCTGCTGACCGGGTACCTCGCCTGGAGCGTGGGCCATCTCCGCGGGGGCGTGGTCGCTTGTGGGGTCGCGCTCGGCCTCAGTGCCTTCGTGCGGCCGCAATCGCTGATCGCCGCGCCCCTGTTGCTCTTGCTCTTTCGCGGGCCCCTGCGTCGGCGGCTGGCCCATGCGGCTCTGGCGGGAGCGCTGAGCCTGGGGCTGGTAGCGCCGTGGGCCGTGCGCAATTGCCTGGTGCTCGACGGCTGCGCGCTGATTTCGACCAATGGTGGCTGGAACCTCGCCATCGGTGCGCTGAGCGAAACAGGCCGTTTCAGGGGGCTCACCCCCGAGGACGGCTGCGTGGGCATCAATGGGCCCGTGGCTCAAGACCGCTGCTGGGCAGAGCGCGGGGTGGCTGCAATACGCCGTGACCCGTGGACCTGGCTGTCCCGCATCCCCGACAAACTGCGCCATACTTACAACCACGAATCATTCGCGATTGCCTACCTGGCCGAGGCCGAGCCTGACGCCTGGGAGCGTGATCACAAGTGGCGGGTCATGAATCTCATGACCTCCTTCCACCACGCGCTGATGTTGGCCGCCGCCTTCGGTGCCATTTCCCGCTTTCCGCTGCGCCGCTGGCGTGCGCACTGGGGTCAATGGGCCACTCTGGCTGCCCTCGCAGTCTTCTGCGCCTATGCCTTGTCCGTGCCCGAGCGGCCCCTATTCTGGATCGGAGTTCTGATCCCAGTGCTGGGCCTCGTGCGTCTGCCCGGCGCCCCCCCACTCAGCGCGGGGCTGCGCTACCTCTTTGGCCTGCTCGCCGTGACCTCGCTGACGCACATGCTCTTCTTTGGCGACGACCGGTATCACCTCGCCATCAGCCCAGCACTGTGCATCCTCGCGGCCGCCGCCTTTCGCCGCTCCGCGCTTCCGTCGGCCTCCGCTCCCGCGCTAGCCGTGGCGTCCGGACCTCGGGGTGGGGCCCCGCTTCGCGGGGCGGGGGCTTGAAAAGCCCCCGGGATAAACAAAGGCCAACGAGCGGAGTGCCACCGTCAGCGAAGTGTTGATCCCGCCTCACCCCTGATGGCGGGTCAACACGTAGCGGAAACGGTGGCTCGCGGCCAGCATCACAAAACGCAGCGACCGGCGATGCCCTGGGGCGTCACCGGTCGATACAAAAGACGTAACCCGGCGGCGTCAGGGACGCCGCCGGGTCTTTTGCTTCAGAGCCGCAACGCTCTTATCGTCTTTTACTTAGAGGCAGTTCGCCGGTGCGTTTGTCGATACGCCCTGCAAGATGCAGATTGCGTCGAAGTACGCTGCGTCGAAGATGTCACGATTGACAGCGCCACCGGGCTCACCGAGCGGAGCCAGGCGAGGATCCAGCTCGTTGAGGTTGTCCAGCAACTCCTCTTTCGTCACGTTGAGCTCACCTGCGGCGTAGGCAGCCGTAATGTCACCCAACTGGAAGTCGAGGTACACGCGGGTGATCGCATCGGGCGCCTTCGGGGGGACGCCCGACGCTTCCACCGCCCGGACGTGCATGGCGCTATCCAGGTCCATCTGACGCTGGAACACGGCCTTGTCTGGGTACTGCGCCATCACGCTCTCGAACGTCTCGTTATCGAAATCGTTAGCGTTGTCGATGACGTATTTCTTGACCGTGTCGGTGAAGGTGATCAGACCGGCCTGGTGACAAGAGTGGCAAGAAGCGCCATTGGTCACGAGACCGTTATTCTGCGCCGGGTCGATCACCACGCCGACCGGAGCCTCGTCGAGGCGGGTACCGTCCGCCGCCGCGACGTAATAGCCCTGCAAGCCGTTCGGCAAGCTGAAGATCGCCTCGCCACCGGCGAAGGCGAAATCCAACGGGTCGGCGTAGATGCTCTCGTTGTCGACGTTGACATCAAAGCCGTTCGAGACGCCGTTGACCACGCCGTTGCCGTTGCCGCCGTCGAAGTCGAAGCTGAGCCAGTAGGACTGGCCGGCTGCGATGCCGTTGTCGAAACGGTTCAGCACGCGCTCCTGCTTGGACACGCCGGAGTTCGAGAACCCGGCACGCATCAGGTTGTCCTCTGCGATTTCCGCTTGGGTGTCGAGATTCAACACCTCGCGCTCGAAAACGAAGAGGTTCGCGCGGCCGCCGATGAGCGAGTAGTAGAGGTCACCCTGCTCGGTGGACTGGATGAAGGCATTGACAGGCAAGAACGGAATGGCCGTCTGCGTGTCCAGCTTCAGGTCGTCGGCCTGGTCACCCTCGAATTCGACAGCGTACGGGGCTGACGCGTCCACGATGGCGAGCCATGCATCGGTGAAGTCGACGATGTTGTCGTCTTCCAGGTCGAGGGCACGATCCCAATTGTAGTCGCGGATGTCGATCCGGAAGATGGTTTTATCGTCGTCGATGGCCACGGGCTGCGTGATGCGGTTATTGGTCGAAACGCTGTTGATGCCCTTGTATAAGGCGTAGCGCTGGCGATCCAACTCACGGCCGCAACCACCGGCGTTGCTGTTGTAGGTGATCGTCAGGTAGCGCGTGAACGGCTGGTCCCCTTCGTCGAGAGTCGAGACGTCTCTCGCCATGGCGGAAATCATCTCGTCCTGGGTCATGAAGGCGAGCGGGTCACATTCTTCGGCCAGCTCCATCGAATCGATGAATTGTCCCACGAGCTCGATCTGACCGAACGTCGGCCGCTGATCGCGAATGAAGGCAGGCGGCATGCTCTGTTGCTGCATGCGGATGAAAATCTGCGAGTCACTCGCATCACCCGGAATGATCTTGCCCTGCTTGATCAGCTCATTCAGGTCGAGGATGTAGTTCATGTCGCCGAGCGCCACGCCATTCGAGTGGCACTGGCCGCAGTTGACGTCGAGGATCGACTTGACCTGCTTGCCCATTTCAGAGGTGAACGGGTCATCGGCATTGTAGGGGTCGGGATCCGCTGAAGTGGAGCCACCAGCCGGGGTAGTCGTGGGGCCACCAGGGGGGGGACCGGGCTCATCTACGACTGGGCCTTCGCCCTCAGGCGTGGGGGCGGGGGCGACTACGTCCGTCCCGAACTGGGGACCACTGTCAATCTCTCCGAAGGAACAGGCCATGGCGAGGGCCGAGGCACCAACTCCGAGGGTGATTGCTCTAAACTGACCCCGACGAAATCTCACCGGGCTCTCCGGCGACAAAGCTTGTTTCATCACAGATTCCTCACTCATTGCGGCTACAATGTTAACGTTGCACAGGCGGGAAGCATCCACCTGACAGACCCTTAGTATTCGGTTGGGCCCAGACATAGTCACGAAAAATCGCCTCATTCTCGGGCGTTTAGCACTCACGGAAATATTCTGGTCTACGTCGAATCGGCTGACGCAAAGACGTACAAATAGACTTCCAGGACGCGCAAGTTAAGCAGGCAGTGGGTATCCCACGGGGCCCTCCCCGGTACAATGCCAAGTATGAGAAGGGAGCGGCGAAACCCCTCAATCCTAGAGCGCTTTCCCTCTAGGGTGATGCCGCCGGGGTAGACAATGGCGCAGCGCGCTGCTCGAGTGTCCCGCGTTTGCGCTCGTGGTGCGCCTCATTGTAACGATCCGACACCGCACACCGTCTCGCATGCCGCCGGGTGTCTCACCAATTTTCACTTGAGGAGTAATAATGTTGTCTGGCGGTATTCTGGCGGCTCGACACGGAGGGCTGCTTGGCCTTCTTCTCTTGGTCACTTTGACCGCGCCCGAGCTGGCGGCCTTTCCTCTGGTGGTACAGCCGGGGGATACCTTGGCGGGGATTGCCCGGCGGGTGTACGGGCGCGTCGAGAACGAAGGGCTGCTGGTCAGCGCCAACGCCCTCGACGTGCGCGGCGGCATTGCCATCGTCCCCGGGATGCGGCTCGAGGTGCCTGCCATCGCTCATCGGCGCACCGCCCATGGGGACACTTGGCCGGCCCTGGCCGCCTTGCTGCTTGGGTCTCCACACCGCGCCGCCGTGCTTGCATTTGCAAATGACAGCAAGCCGTGGCTACTGCCTGTGGACAACGCGGAAATCATCATCCCCTACAACCTGCGTTTCGTGGCGGCGGGGGGCGAAAACCTGATGGACGTGGCGGAGCGCTTCCTGGGTCACAAAAAACGGACCTGGATGCTCGCAGACTATAACGGCATCAAGAGCGTGTTGCTCGAGCCTGGGCAGCTGCTACTGATCCCGATCACCGAGCTTCCGCTCACCGAGGCGGGCCGGCAGGCCTCTCGACAGGCGCTCGAAGGTTGGGGTGACCTCGGTGGCGAACGCCGGACGCAGCAGGCGGCCGCGGCCCAGCAACTGCCCTCGCTGCTCGGTGACGTACGAGCGGGACGTTACGCCGAGGCCGTGGCGCGTGGCGCCGCGCTCCTCGCCAGCGAGGCTTTGACCACTCCCCAACGCGCCAGCGTGCAGCGGCAGCTGCTCGAAGCGTACGCCGCGCTCGGCGCCACGGGCTACGCGGCGCAGGCGTGCCTCGAGTGGCGTCGGGCGGCGCCACGCGCCCGGCTCGATCCGGTAGAGCTCAGCCCGAAGCTGCTCGCCGCGTGTAACAGGCCGCGCCGAGCCCCCGATTGACCCTCGGCCTGGTAGGCTGGCTCCTCGATGCGCAGCGAGCTCTCTAAGCACCTCGACTGGGCCGCTCTCGCGCGGCTGCGGCTGCAAGCGCGCAGCATCGCGGAGGGCGCGTGGGTGGGGTTGCATGCCAGCCGCCGGCGAGGCGCCGGGCTGGAGTTCGCCGGCCACCGTAGCTACGTGCCGGGCGATGACCTGCGCTGGCTCGATCAACGCGCCTTTCTCCGCCACGAGCGCTTGCTGGTCAAACAGTTCGAAACTGAAACTGAGCGCACGCTGCGGCTGGTCATCGACGCCAGCGCGTCGATGGGCTTTCGTAGCGACGCGAGCCCGCTGCGCAAGCTCGATGTCGCCGCCTTGATCGCGGCGGCCTTGACCCGCATCGCGGTGCGCTCGGGCGACCCCGTGGGTTTGGATTTTCTGGGCGGTGCCTCGGCTCAGCCGCTGCGCGTGTCCGGCGGCCTGCAAGCCTTCGAGCGCACGCTGGTCGAGCTGTCGCGCGTGGAGCCGCACGGCCACGTCGCGCATGACCGCATGGAGCTCGAGCGCGCGCTCGGGCCCGTCACGCAGCGCGCGCCGCGCGGCACGTTGATCGTGGTGTTGAGCGACCTGCTCGAGCTCGATGCGTCCGGGCCCGAAGTGCTGGGAGCCATGGGTACGGGTGGGCGCCAGGTGGTCTTGGTGCAGGTGCTCGATCCGCTCGAGGCTCTGTTTCCGCTCGAAGGCCCGGTCCGGCTCAAGGCCAGCGAAGGCTCGCTCGAAATCGAGACCAATGCCAGCTTGGCTCGCGCCGGTTACCTCGAGGCGCTGAGCGCGCTGCAGCATCGCTTCCGCGAGGCGCTGCGCGCGCACGGCGGTGAGCTCGTCATGTGTCGCACCGACGAAGACCCGGTGAGCACGGTGCGAGCAGTGCTGCGAGCCGCGGAGCGCCGCGGCCGATGAGCTTTTTGGTTGCCGCCGCTCTGGCCGTCGGCCTCTTGGCGCTGGCGCCGCTCGTCGCGCACTTGCTGCGGCGCGGGCGCACCCCCGAGCGCGTCTTCCCGCCCGCCGGGTTGGTGGCGCGGCTAGAGGCGCACTCGAAAGAACGAGCCCGCTTGGAAGATCGCGGCCTGTTGTCCCTGCGCATGGCCATGGTCGTGGTTCTGGCGCTGCTGGGCGCTACTCCACTCGTGCGCTGCTCGCGCCTGTCGGTGGATCGTCCGCAGGGGGCCTCGGTGGCGCTGGCGCTGATCATCGATGATTCGCACAGCATGCGCGCGCTCGGTCCGGACGGTGAGACGCGCTGGGACAGCGCTCTCGAAGGCGCTCGCCAACTGCTGCGCTCGGTGCGGGAGGGCGACGCCATTGCCATCGTGCTCTCCGGCAAGCCGGCGCGCTTGGCGCTGAGCGCCACCACGGACTTATCAGCGGCTCGCAGCGCCGTCGCACAGCTGCGCCAGACCGATCGCGGCAGTGACCTCACGAATGCGCTCAAGCTCGGCCGCTCCTCGATCGAGAACCTGCAACAGCCGGAGCGCAAGCTGATCGTGCTCGGTGATCTGGCAGGCGCGGTCATCGACGCACCCGATGTGTCGGCACCGCTCGAGAAAGCTCGGCAACCGGTCAACGACTGTGGCCTGGTCAGCGCCCGGCGGCACAATGACCGGCTCAGCGTGAGCCTGGCATGCTCGGCCGCGGCCGAGGGCGGGCGCAGCTTACGCGTCGTGGGCGCGCCGGTGGAAAGCATCTTGGCCGAGCCCGAGCGCATGACGCGCCTCGCCCTCGAGCCCCGGCACGGCAGCCAGACGCTGAGCTTTGGCTTGATCGCCGCCGCCGGCGAGTTTGAGCTCGAGCTCGTCCCACCCGACCTGAACGTCGCCAACGACCGCGTACACGTCTCGCTCGCCGGCGCCCAACTGAACGTCGCGGTCGTGGCCGACGCCAGCCAGGCCAGCGTCGTCACCGGTGGGCCGACGCTGATCGAGCAAGGCTTCAGCGCCGTGCGCCCAGAGGTGAGCGTGCGCCCGCTGGCTCTGCTGCCGGATGAAACGCGAGAGCTCGACAGCTACGCCGCGCTGGTTCTGAACGACCCACCAGGGCTCGGACCGGAAAGCCGCAACGCGCTCAGCGAATGGCTCGAGCGGGGTGGCGTGGCGTTGGGCCTGCTCGGGCCCGCGTCCTCGGGGCTACAGCTGTCATCAACGCTCGAGCCGTTCGCCGAACGCAGCGCCCGCTGGGAGACCAGCGCCGTAGCTCTCGATGTCGACCCCGCGACCCTGGCGTGGCTTGGCCCAGAAGCGCAAAGCCTGCAGGCGCTGACACGGGGAGGGCGCATGCGCCTGGACGGCGCTGGCCTGCCCGATAGCCTGGTCGTGGCGGCATGGAAAGACGGCGTCCCATTTCTCTCGAAGCGTTCACTGGGGGCGGGGCTGGTGCTGACAGCCGGTTTACCCGTCAGCGTGGAGCACAGCGATTTCGCGTTGCGCCCGGCTTTTTTGGCGTTGCTCGATCAGCTCCTCGGAGAAGCGGAGCAGCGGCGCGGGCCGGGCATCACCCCGGTCGGTGAGCGTTGGACGTTTCCCGCAGCGAAAGCAGTGCAGATCGAAGGCCCAGCCGGGAACGTGCCGGTCAGCACCGAGGGCTGCGACGCGGACTCCGGCTCGGAATGCGCGCCCGGGCAACAAGCCGCCACGCCAGAGCTGGCCGCGCAATACACCCTCGTCATCGACGGCGTAAAGCAAACTCGTGTGGCGCGTCTCGACGAACACGAAATCACCGATCCGCCGGGCAGCTCGCCACAATTCGACCAGGCTTCGGCCGGCGGTGGCGAGTCGGGCGCCGTCGATGCTTCCCCGGAGCTGGCCTTGGTGCTGCTCCTGTTATTTGCCGGGGAGCTCGCGCTGCGAGTGGGGAGCGAGGCCCGGCGGCGGCGCCGGACGGCCCGTGCGTTGGGCTGACGGCGCCGAGTAGATTCATGCGTTTGGCCGTGCTACGTCGGCGAGCGATGAAAGGCTGGCTCTGTGGCTTCCGGGCGGTTTTGCTGCTCGCCTGCGGCTGGGCGTTACTGCTCGCCTGCGGGTCGGCGTTACTGCTCGGCTGCGGCTCGGCGGGCCCGTATGGCTACAGCCGAGCCTACTCGCCATTGAGCGCCGAAGAGGAGGCCGCCAACAATAGCGAGCGTTACGACCCGGTCATGGCCCGGCGGCTCCCGCAGGAATGGCGCAAGAAAAAGCTGGACCTGTTTGCTGTGGTGCTCGCGCGCGCCGAAGGGCGTGATGGCCTGAGCGATCTGACGCTGAGCATGCGGCGTTTGGCCGCGCGCAACCTGTGTGAAGCGGGTGAGGAAGAGACCTGTCGGGTCACCGTGGGTGACCAAGAGCTCGCCCGGCTGCACGCCCTGGTCAAGCTCGGCCAGGAAGACGCCGTCGGAGCCCAGCAGCTGAAGCCTCAATCACTCGTGCGCGTGATCGGCACTCTGGAAGATCAGGCGAATAAGGATGACGGCGCGGACGTGTTGTTGGCTAGCTATTATCGGCATTGGCCCGCAAGGCAGTACGTGACAGAACAGGCGCGCTCCTACATGCGCAGGTAAATTCATCGTGTCCCAGCCTCTAACCCAACGAATCGGTCGTCTCGCGTGCAGCTGCGCACTGAGCGCGCTGGCTTTCCTGTTGCTGCCCCCCAGCGCGGGCTCGCCCATGGGTCCAGGCGTCGCTCAGGCCACGATCGTCGAGCGCGTGGTGGCCGTAGTGGGTGACAAGGCGATTCTACTCAGCGATTTGCTGCAGCGGGCGCGGCCCTTTCGGATGCAAGTCTATGCCAACGTGCCCGAGGGCGCTTCGCGCAACGCCGCTCTTTCGCAGCTGTACCGTCAGCTCGTCGAGCGGCTCGTGGACGAGGAGCTGCAAGGGCGCGAAGCGGTGCGAGCCAACATCAACATCACGGCAGAGGAGATCGAAGCCGCCATCGAACGCGTCGCCAAGCAGAACGAGGTGAGTGTCCAGCAGCTGTTCGATGAGGCCCAGAAGAATGGGCTCGGCATCACCGATTACCGCCAAGAGATTCGGCGTCAGCTCATGGACGCCAAGATGCTCAACCTGCGGATTCAGGGTCGGATGCGGATTGGCGAAGACGACATGCGCAACGCGTACCGGCGTCTGGCGCAGGAAGAACGGAGCAAGCTCGAATTCCGTGCCGCCTGGATCCGTTTCCAGATTCCCGCGGGCAGCGGGCCTCGCGGGGCGGCAGAGGTGAAGGAAACCGCGCTACAGATTGCCGCGCGGGCGCGCGCGGGCGGTGACTTCGCCGAGCTGGCGCGGACCTATTCCTCAGACCCAGCCACGCGTGAGCAAGGTGGGCTGCTTGCCCCCATGCACCCCGGGGAGCTCCCGCCGGAGGTCGACGCCGCTCTGCTCGCGATGGAACCCGGCGAAGTAACAGCGCCACTGCGCGTGGGAGACGCTTGGCTGGTGCTCCAGCTGGTGGAGCGCTCGGCTTCCGAGCTGCCCGAATACGACAAAGCCAAGCAGCAGCTGCAGACCCGGGTTTACGCCGAAAAGATGGACCTGGCTCGGCGCCAGTGGCTCGACGGCTTGCGTAAGCGCACCCACGTCGACATCCGGCTCTAGCGCGTCGCCCCTACGGGCACGAGTGGCCCGCTGCTATACTGCCAGATGGGGTAGTGCCAGATGGGTATGCCAGATTGTCGCTCGCGAGATGGCGGGCCGTCAGGTTGTCGTGCCGCCGTGACCTTGGCGGCGCCCGGTTGCCTAGAATGCCGCTGATTGCGTGTTGGCACGGACTGTGCTGAAACGAGGAAGGAGCTGTGAGCCCGTGGCAAACACAATCGGCAAAGGGGTAAAGCGCGGGGCTCTGAGCCGTGTGCGCAGCGTGGCCGCCGGCCTCGCAGCAGCATGTGCCGTGCTGCTGTGTGCTCCAGCCACATGGGCCCAGAGCTCGACCATCACTTTGACCGAAAGCCGCGTCTCCCGTAACCAATACCGACAGGACGCGTCGCGGCGCTGGTGGATCAGCTACGAGGACTGCGTCCGGGGCGATGCGTTTACGTTCCCGCTGGGGGTCAGCAGCAACAGCAACTTGATTGAGGTCTGGGCGGGCAACGATGACTGCGCCGAGCGCCGCGGCCAGCAGGACCGGGGCCAATGCTGGATTGTGGCGGCAGCGCCACCCGACACGCCGCAAACGACCGTGATCGTTCCGGTACGCAACGTGGTCGCGCAAAGCACCGCAAGCTCGTTGGTGCCAATGGAATACGACGCCAGCGTCTGCGAAGGCAGCATCGACCCCGACGGCCAATCGGTGACGTTCTATTTCTTCTTCCAAGATGGCGGCAAGGCCCTCACGGGCGGCATTACTTGGGACGCCAAGGCCGCGGGGGGCACCGGCTTCGACTTGGTCGGCCCAGCCCCTCCGGGGAGTGTGGATGTGACCGTGGGGGAAAGCCAGCTCAGCATCAGCATCGGAGATGTAGATGAAGAGGGCGATCGGGAACGCTTCGAGGCATTCTGCGTACAGGGGGGGACTGCTGTTGATCCCCCCGTGGCTCCTGCCCTCGACGCCGGCGGTGCGGCGGTTATCGATGCCGGCAGTAGCGAGGGCGCGGCGCCGCCAGAATGCTCTACGCCCTTGCTCCGCGCGGGGCAGCGAGCGCCCCTTGGCTACAGCTGCGGCCTAGCGAGCGAAACGTCGGGCACGCTGCAGACGAGCGAGCTGGTCAATGGCACCACGTACGCGGTAGGTGTGGCCGGGCAGGACATCCTGGGCAATGCGGGAGCGCTGTCGGACATCCAGTGCGGCACGCCGCTCGTCCTCGACGACTTTTACGAGATGTACACGGAAAGCGGTGGACGGGGCGGCGGCGGCTTCTGTAACCTTTCCTTCACGCGCCAGAGCTCCGAACAGGGCCGTCTCATGGCGCTGGGCCTGTTCTTCGCTGCCCTTCTGTGGCGCCGCACGAGGAGCCGAGAGTGAACCAGCGAGTATTCTGTCCGGGCACGTCCCAACCCTCTAGAAGCTTGGCAAAGCCTGCCTGCGTCGCCAACGCGTTGCTCGCCAGCGCGTTGTTCGCCAACACGGCTCTGGCCCAGATGCCCGCCGGCGTCGACTGGCGATCAAACCCACGCAGCGATTACTCGCCGCAAAACGCCGCTCTCGAGGTGCGCTTCGGCCCGTACAGGCCCAAGGTCGACGAGAGCACCAATAGCCCAGTCTTTGAAGAGTTCTTCGGTGACGACAAGCGTTACCTGCTGGGGCTCGAGCTCGATTGGCAGATCTGGCGCGCGCCATATGTCGGGACACTCGGCGTGGGCGCCGGCTGGGGTTACACTCAATTTTCAGCGCCCAATCAGATACCTCCGCCTCCGCCCGAAGAAGCTCCGACGGTCTCGCAGGAGAGTAACCTGAACATCATGCCGATGTACGCCGTCGGGGTGCTCAGGATCGATAGCCTGGCTCGAAACTTTGGTGTGCCTTTCGTGCCGTACGGCAAGCTCGGCTTGGCCTACGCGTTATGGTGGGTCAATGATGGGGTCGCCACTGCGGTCAATGACGCTGGCCTGAAAGGCAAAGACACATCGATAGGTACGCAGGCTGCCTTGGGCGTCATGCTGCTGCTCGACGTGCTCGAGCCTTCTGCCGCCCGGGCCATGGACGCCGAAACTGGCGTCAACAATTCCTATCTCTTCCTCGAATGGTCGGTCAGCGACTTCGGTGGCGACCAGATGAACGTAGGCACCAACACCTGGGTCACCGGTTTGGCCCTCGAGATGTAGTGCCTCGTTTCTCTCGAGTTGATAGGTTGCCGCACCCGGCCCGCAAGTGTGGGGGCCAGGCGCGGCACCCCCAAACCATACTGCTACTCGGACCAGCAGTTTTTTCTTGGGCGGCGCTTCGCGCCGAGCTCTGGGTGCCAGTGCCCATCGATCAATAGAAACGCTGCACTAGACCGCTGTCTCACGATAGAATGATCCCATCCCAGCACGGACCGGGTTCGCAGGTGCGGCCCGCGCCAGGACGGATGATTTTAAACACGGGACTCTCGAACGGTTCGGAGCCTGCTCAGCTTGATGAGCGTGGAGAACTGGCGCTTAGTTCGCCCGCACGCCAGCACGCTTTGCCGCAGGGCTGCTAGCCACAGAGGAGCCACTGGCGGCAGCGGCAGCCCGCGAGGTGCCATTGGCTTTGGCTGCACGCCCCTTGGCACCGGCCCCCGACCCCTCATCGTCGGACTCCTCATCCTCATCGTCTTCGATCGAGGGTGACACCTTCGATGCCGCCCCTTTGGAGGCAACAGCGGAGGCCACAGCGGATGCTGCAGCTGCGGATGAGGAGCTAACCGCCACTGGCTGCACCGTAGCGCCATTCTTGCCAGTCTCGGCTTTGCCAGTCTCGGCTTTGCCAATCTCGGCTTTGCCAATCTCATGATGCGCCATGATTTGCGCTTCGAGCTTGGCCATCGTCTCGGGGTGCTCTTCGAGATACTGCCGGGCATTGTCACGCCCTTGCCCAATCCGCTCCGGGCCGACGGAGTACCAGGCGCCGTTTTTCTGAATGAAGGTCAGATCGACCGCCATGTCGACCACTTCTCCCGAACGGCTGATGCCTTTGCCATAGAGAATGTCGAACTCAGCCTCGCGAAAAGGCGGCGCCATCTTGTTTTTGACGACTTTGACGCGGGTCCGGTTGCCCACGACGACCATCTCGCCCTTTTTATCCTTACTGGCCTCTTTGATGGCACCGATGCGCCGGATATCCAACCGCTGCGAAGCGTAGAATTTGAGGGCGTTGCCGCCCGTGGTGGTTTCCGGGCTGCCAAACATGACGCCTATTTTCATGCGGATTTGATTGGTGAACATCAACACGCATTTGGAGCGGGCCACCGTGCCCGTCAGCTTCCTCAAGGCCTGACTCATCAGACGCGCCTGAAGGCCCACGTGCGAATCCCCCATCTCCCCTTCGATCTCCGCCTTGGGCACCAATGCCGCCACTGAATCGACGATGACCATGTCGACGGCATTCGAGCTGACCAACATCTCCGCGATTTCGAGCGCCTGCTCGCCGTAATCCGGCTGACTGATGAGCAGCTCGTCGGTTTTTACACCCAGACGCCGAGCGTACATGACGTCCAAGGCATGCTCTGCATCGATAAACGCAGCCACCCCGCCTTGTTTTTGGATGTTGGCGATGGCGTGCAAGGTCAACGTCGTTTTACCGCTGGATTCAGGACCGTAGATCTCCACAATCCGACCGCGCGGATAACCCCCGATGCCGAGGCCCACGTCCAGCCCTAGCGACCCGGTGGAAACGGCAGCCACGTCTCCACCGATCTTCTGACCGTCTGCCAGACGCATGATGGAGCCACGCCCGAACTCTTTTTCGATGCTCCCGATAGCGAGCTCCAACGCCTTCTGCTTGTTCTTGTCCTCCAGCACGGCACCGCTCCTTAGTTCTAGTTCCC
>JANOIG010000147.1:0-21470 GCA_031407405.1 Deltaproteobacteria bacterium | reverse complement strand
AGATCATGGCCAGCGTCGCTCGTACTGACGCTACCCAGGGCGCGCGGAATGCCCTAAGACTCCGCGGGCAATGAGTCAGCGTCCGACCATCATCAATCCCATTCTGCCAGGCTTCAATCCGGACCCCTCCATCGTGCGCGTGGGCGACGATTACTACGTCGCCACATCGACCTTCGAATGGTACCCGGGCGTCCAGATCCACCACTCCCGAGATCTGGTGCATTGGCGCCTGTTGACGCGGCCGCTAACGCGGCCAAGCCAGCTCAACATGCTGGGTGACCCGGACTCCGGCGGTATCTGGGCGCCCTGCCTCAGCCATTCGGGCGGCCTTTTTTACCTCGTCTACACCGATGTCAAACGTTACGGCCGCGCAGTACGGGACGGCAGCGCCTCCTTGCGCGACACACACAACTACTTAGTGACCAGCCCGAGTATCGATGGTGAGTGGTCCGACCCCGTGCACCTGAATAGCAGTGGCTTCGATCCATCACTTTTCCATGATGATGACGGCCGCAAATACCTGGTCAACATGCTGTGGGACCATCGGCCATTGAAGAACCCTTTCGCCGGCATCGTCTTGACGGAATACTCTGACCAAGAGCGCCGGCTCGTCGGTGCTCGCCAGGTGATTTTCCAGGGCACCGAGCTGGGCTTCACCGAAGCTCCGCACCTCTACCGGCGTGGCGGTTACTACTATTTGGTGACGGCTGAAGGCGGGACCGGCTTCGGTCACGCGGTGACGATGGCACGCTCACGCCAGCTGACTGGCCCTTACGAGCTGCATCCGGACAAACACATCCTGTCGTCGCGCCACCGTCCGGACGTGCGCTTGCAACGCGCGGGCCACGCCGACCTGGTCGAGACTCCCAGCGGCGAGGTCTACATGGTGTACCTGTGCGGGCGCCCGATCAGTAACCGCGGCCGCTGCACGCTCGGCCGTGAGACGGCAATCCAGCCCATGCGCTGGTCCGAGGATGGGTGGCTGCGCACCATGGACGGCCTGGGGCTCGCCGCGAACGAAGTCGACGCACCGCAGCTGCCGCCTGTCGTTTTTCCAAACCCGCCGGAGCGCGAGCATTTTGACGATCCAGAGCTACCACTCTGCTTTCAGTGGTTGCGCTCTCCCTGGCCCAAAGAGCTGTTCAGCCTCCGGGAACGACCGGGCCACTTACGCCTGTACGGCCGAGAGTCGATGGGCAGCTGGTTCCGCCAAGCGCTGGTAGCCCGGCGGCAAGAGTCTCACTGCTTCAGCGCGGCCACCTGCGTCGAGTTCGAGCCGCAGCACTTTCAGCAGATGGCCGGGCTGATCTGCTATTACAACAGCTCGAAGTACCACTACTTCCACCTCTCGCACGACGAACAGGTCGGCAAGTACCTGAGCGTCATGTCACGCTCGCCCGATCAGGTCGTGCGTGACATCGTCACGCCGCCCATCGCCATCTCAGCGGGCGAACGCGTGGAGCTCAGAGTGGAGGTCGACTACGAGCGTTTGCACTTCGGGTATCGAGTGGGGGATCGCCCGCTCGTCTGGTTGCCCCAACAATTCGATGCCAGCATCTTGTCGGATGAGGCCAGTGTGCCCGGTACTCCGAATTTTACTGGCGCATTTGTAGGGATGGCCTGCCAAGACCTGGCCGGAACCGGGCACCCCGCGGACTTCGATTACCTCGACTATCGCTCGCGACAGTTCTGTGCGGACCCGGTCGTTCCCGCCAAATGAGGCCGCGCTCGAAGGGGTCAGAGGGTCACCTTGCTGGCAATGGGCAAAGTGAATTGAAACGTCTCGCCGCCATCGTCATTGGCCGTCGCCCACAAACGCCCGTCGTGTGCGTCGATGATGGAGCGGCTGATCGCAAGCCCCATGCCCATGCCGTGGGGCTTCGTCGTATAGAAAGCGTCAAAGATCCTATCCCGGTGCTGGGGCTCGAGGCCCAGGCCACAATCTCGAACTTTCACGCAAAGGTAACCCACGCCGTAACGCTCCACGCCGATATCCAGGATGCGCGCCCGATGGGTAACGGTGCGCATCGCCTCGATGGCGTTCAACGTCAGGTTCAAAATCGCTTGTTGCAACTGGACGCGATCCCCCAGCACCGCAGGTAGCTCTTCGGGATAGGGGACAACCACCGTGACCTGATGGGTTCGCGCTTCGGCGTGCACGAGGCGCACCACCTCGCGGATCACCTCGGTGATCCGTAGCTCACTTTTTTCGGGCTCACTCCGCGTCACGAGCGCGCGAATGCGCGAGACCACGTCGACTGCGCGACGCGCGTCGCGCGCGATGCGATGAGCGGCGGCCTCTGCCTCACCGACGTTGGGTGGCTCGGCTCTCAGCCAGCGCACGCAAGCATTGGCGTTGACGACGACCGCAGCCAGCGGTTGATTGACTTCGTGCGCAATGGAGGCCGTGAGCTCGCCCATGCTCACGGCGCGCCTGCCGCGCCCCCGGATTCGAAGCCTCAAACGGCGCCAAAGCTGCCGGCGACGCCGTTGTAGCGAAAGGTGCGATATGAGCTTAGCATACTCCTCGCTGCCGTGCACCTGCAAGGCATCGAGCAGAACCCATACCAAGGTCCCGGAGAGGGTCAGCTTCCGGTGTGAGGCGCCAAGAGACTTAGAAGCTTCCCGAGAAAGGGCGCTCGCCAGTCAAGCCAGCGACGATGCGCTCTCCCGTGGACCCCAGGCTGCGAAAAGTGTTGATCACGCAATCCATCAGTGAATCAAATTCCAGATGCACGAAAGGGTGAATATGGTTGATGAAAACCACCGGTGTGCCGAGCCGCATCCAGCCTTCCATCAGGTTGCGACACATGGGCCCATGCAGCCGAGCGACGCTCACTCCCCAGCTCGTTACAGCTCCAATCGAACACACCACGAGGTCGAACTGGTCCACGCGTTCGAATAAGGTGTGGGGCCCGGGGTCAACCAACTGCTCGACGTGCGAGCGGCGCCCCAATGCAACAGTGAGAGCCGAATACAGCGCCTGGTCCTCTGAATAGTTAGGGCTCAAAACGACATGCAACACGCGCGTCTCAGGCTCCAGGCGCAGCGGTAGGAGCCGAGCGCGGTCCCTCACGAGGGCCACCGCCCCGTCCGACACACGCTGCGCTAGCCGACCGTGCTCCGCCAGATCAAATGCGGCAGGAGGCGGGGCGATGCCCCCTGGCTCCGGCGGCAACAGCCCGAGATCTTCCTTGAACCCCAACATGCGTGCGGCCCGGTCATACAGCGTGGCCTCGGTCAAGATACCCTGTTTCAGCGCACGCTCCAGCTCCGGGTAAAAGCGCCGATCGGGCACGCGCGGAAAGAGCACGCAGTCTCCCCCGGCTTCGAGGAAAAGCGCGTACGATTCGAAGGGATGCACGAAACCCGCGACACCGCCCATGCCCATGGCATCGGAAACGAGCAACCCTCCAAAGCCCAGCTCACCCCGAAGTAAGTCGGTGAGCAGCCGTTTGGAAAGTGTCGCTGGCGGACACAAACCCAGGACTTTGTGCGGGCTGTCATAAGCCGGCAACGAAATATGGCCAGCCATGATGGTCTTGGCCCCGGCGTCGATCAGCTCGCGGTAGACGCGGCCAGGCCCTTGCCACCACTCTGGCATCGTGAGTGGGCTGGCCACGGTGGTCAGGTGCTGGTCGAAGGTCGTGTAACCGTCACCAGGAAAATGCTTGAGCGTCGCCACCATCCCGTGGTCCTGAAGGCCCCGTAAGTAGCCTCGGGCGGTGCGAATCACTCGCTCGACGCTGCGGCCCGCGCTGCGTGTCGACACCACGGGGCTGTCGGGCTGCTCGGCTACGTCCACGCACGGAGAAAATGTCCAGCTCAGACCCACGGAGCGGCCTTCCAGCGCGGTGGCCTTGCCCACGGCGTACGCGAGCTCTTCAGAGTCATTGGCGCCGAGGCCCATCAGGTCCGGAAATTCGGTCAGACCCAACACGGCTCGCCCGGCACCGCACTCGAGATCCGCGGTGCAAAGCGGGGGGATCTGGCAGAGAGCCCGCAACGCGGTGGTTTGGGCCAGCACCCGTTCGCGCGAGCCGCGCGAAATGTGCGCTCCGCCCAGCGTCTCGGTGGCCTCGAAATTGAGCAGCGGGCAACACACCTGGTTGAACGCCTCGCGCACGGACAGCTGAGCGGCCAGAGACCGGGCCCGCGGCGATGGAGTGAGGGAATACTTCACAGTCGTGCCACCACCGCGTCCGCGAACTCGAGCGTTCCCAGCTGGCCACCCAAGTCGCGCGTCAGCTCACCATCGGCCAAAGCTCGGAGATATGCGGCAGTGATGCGGTCAGCGACCGCGCGGCAGCGCGCGTCATCGCGCGTGCTCGACACATGCTCGAGGAGCATGACGGCGCTCATCAGCAGCGCCAGCGGGTTCGCCACGTTCTTGCCCGCGATGTCCGGCGCCGACCCGTGCACGGCCTCGAAAACCGCGTCGTCGTCGCCGATGTTGGCGCCGGGTGTGACCCCGAGGCCACCGACCAGGCCGGCGCACAAGTCCGAAACGATGTCGCCGTAGAGGTTCTCACACAAGAGAATGTCGAACTGGGCCGGGTCCTGCACGATGCGCATCACGCCAGCGTCGACGATCAGCTCGCGGTACTCGATGTTCGGATAGTCCTGAGCATGGACCTTCTGCGCTTCCTCGATGAACATGCCATCAGTCAGCTTCATGATGTTGGCTTTGTGCAACACGGTAATGTTCCGCCGGCGCATGTGCGTGGCAAAGCGGAAGGCCCATTTGGCGATGCGATGGCACGCGGTACGGGTCGCTACCTTCATCGAGGCGACCACACCACCCGTGATCTCGTTCTCGACGCCGCTGTACAACCCCTCGGTGTTCTCGCGCACGACGACCAGGTCCACACCTTCGTAGCGCGTCTTCACGCCGGGGAGACTGCGCACTGGACGCACGGCAGCATACAGGTTGAGCGCCTTGCGCAAGCCCACGTTGACTGAACGAAAACCCTTGCCCACGGGGGTGCTGCACGGCCCCTTGAGCGCCAGGTGGTGCTCGCGGATGGCCTTGAGCGTCGACTCGGGCAGCACCTCTCGCTCACCGTGCGCCAGCGCCGCTTCTCCGGCGTAGCGCTCTTCAAATTTGAGGGGCGCTTCGGCGGCGGTCAGCACTCTCAGCGTCGCCGCGCAAACCTCCGGACCAATGCCATCTCCCGGAATCAGGACTACGTGATGAATCATGCTCAACCCTGTAAATGGACGAAGGTTTCGACCATGAGTCCACCCCTGGCGTCAACTCAGGGCGCGCGGACGTTGGGCCGAGGCAGCGTGAGCTGCGCATTTCGCACGCCTATTGGAATGGCGCCCGTACCTCACGAGCGGCCCGGCAAACCTGGGGTGCATGGCTGTAACGAGGACTTGGGGCCCGATGAGACGGTCCACAACTCGATTGATGGCACGGTGCTTGCTCTCGTCAGCATATCGTCCTCGCTGAGGATACGCGGGACGGATCAGCCAAATGAACAGACATACTCGGTGATGCCAGCTTCGACCACGATGCTAAATCCAGCATGTGCTGGCACGTCGAAGCCGCTGCCTGCTGCGTAGCGCACCAGCTTTGTTTCACCGTCGAGCTTGACCTGGCAAGTCCCAGCCGTGATATCCATGCGCTCCGCGGCGTCCGTCGCGAAGTGGTATTCACCCGGGTAGATCAGGCCCAGGGTTTTCTTCGAGCCGTCGGCGAGGCGTAGCGTGTGGCTGACGACCTTGCCGTCAAAGTAAATGTTGGCCTTGGCCGTGGCTGTGACGTTCGAGAATTCAACAATCGACATAGGACCTCGATTGTATTCAAATACATGGCACAAATGAAACGAAATGACGCTGCAATGGCAACCGGATAGGCTCCGCACCTCATGCCGCCGCGCAGTGCAGCCCATCTGCTCGCCAAGGACGAGCCGGTGCCCTTCGAGGTGCATCCGTCCAGGGAGTCATCTCCGTTTCTCATCGTCTGCGACCATGCCGGCGCCCAACTACCCAAAGTGCTGGGCTCGCTGGGCCTGTCAGCTCACGACCTTGCGACCCATATCGCCTGGGACATCGGGGCGGCCGGGGTCGCTCGGCACTTGGCGCTCTGCCTGGACGCATTTTTAGTCCTGCAGCGCTACTCGCGCCTGGTCATCGACTGTAATCGGCCGCTCGACGCGGACAGCTCGATCGCGAGCTCCAGCGGGGGCATCCTGATCCCCGGAAACCAGTCTGTTTCACCCAGCGAGGCGCTTTTGCGCGCGCGTTCGGTGTTCCACCCCTACCACGATCAGATTCGCGCCGAGCTCGACCGGCGCGAGCGCGCTTCACAGCCTACAGTCCTGGTTTCCATGCACAGCTTCACGCCGTCACTGTTCGGTAGCGACCGACCTTGGCACGCCGGGGTGCTCTACAATCGAGACGCACGCCTCGCGCGGCCCTTGCTGGAGCTCTTGACGTTGGAGGAAGGGCTCGTCATCGGAGACAACCAGCCCTACGCAGCCAGCGAGCACAGCGACTATACTATCATCGAACACGGCGAGCGCCGCGGTATCGTCCACGTCGAGCTCGAGGTCCGACAGGATCTGATTTTTGGGCCCGCCGGGCAGCGGGCGTGGGCGGAGCGCCTGGCTCGGCTGGTGCGTGCCGCAGCGTCAGCCTTTCTTGAGTAGATCCGCGAAGGGGTTATTCTGGAACCCTGGCGTTGAACGCCCCGCAGCGGAGCTCGACTTGCCAGCTGGAGCCGCCTTTTGAGCGCCGCCGCGCCGAGGCGCCTGCAAAGCTCCACGGCTCGGGGCCGCCGCTGCAGCTGACGGTGGCTTCGCGCTCAGTGAAACGCGCCGCCGCTCGAGGTCGATGCCGAGCACGCGCACATTGATCTTGTCTCCGACCTTCACCACGGTATGCGGATCCTTCACAAACCGATCCGAGAGCTCGGAGATGTGCACCAACCCATCCTGGTGCACGCCCACGTCGACGAAGGCCCCGAACGCGGTAATGTTCGTCACGACGCCCTCGAGCAACATGCCTTCTTTCAGATCGCCAAGCTCCCGCACGTCATCACGGAACTTCGGCGGCTCAAAGCTCTTGCGAGGGTCCCGCCCGGGCTTGTCGAGCTCAGCCAGAATGTCGGCCAGGGTGAAATCACCCACCTCCCCACCTTTATACTTGGTGAGGTCCACTCGCCGGAGGAGCGCCGAGCTACCGATGATGGCTGCCAGCGGCACCCCCAAATCGGCCGCCATGCGCTCCACCAATGCATAACGCTCCGGGTGGACCGCGCTTCGGTCGAGCGGGTGCTCGCTCTGCTGAATGCGCAGGAAGCCCGCCGCCTGCTCGAAGGTCTTGGGGCCAACACCGCTCACCTCCAGCAAGGTCTTGCGAGACTTGAAGGGCCCGTGCTCATTGCGGTGCCCCACGATGCGTTTGGCGAGCCCTGACCCGATCCCCGCCACGCGCGACAAGAGCTGAGCGCTCGCCGTATTCAACTCGACCCCCACGCTGTTGACGCAGCTTTCCACGACGTCATTCAGCTTCTTGTCGAGGGCGCTCTCCGAGACGTCATGTTGGTATTGGCCCACGCCGATGCTCTTCGGGTCTATCTTGACCAGCTCCGCCAGCGGATCCTGCAAGCGCCGTGCGATGCTGATCGCGCCCCGCACCGTCAGGTCCAAATCCGGGAATTCGTCGCGCGCCGCGTCGCTGGCCGAGTACACGCTGGCGCCCGACTCGTTCACACAAACGCACAACGTGGACGCGGACAACCCCTCTGCGACGAGCAGCGTGCGCACGAAAGCCTCGGTTTCGCGGCCGTGAGTCCCATTGCCAATCGCCACTGCCTTCACCGAATGCGCCTGACACAGGCGGCGCAGGCTGTCTTTGGCCCTGCCTTGGGCTTGTTCGCCTTGCACCAGGTAGATGGTGTCGTGCTCGAGCAACCGACCCGTGCCATCGACCACGGCGCACTTGCAGCCCGTACGCTGGCCAGGATCGATGCCGAGCACGGCCTGCGCGCCAAAAGGCGCGGACAAAAGCAGCTCCCTCAAGTTTTGCGCGAACACCTCAATCGCGTCATGATCCGACTTCAGCTTGAGCTCCACCCGAACTTGGGCCGCCACCTGCGGCGCCAAGAGGCGCTCGAGCGCGTCCTTCACCACTTGCGACAGCTCAGCCTGCCAGGGCGAGCCGGCCTTCAGGGGAATGCGGCCGCGTACGAACGGCAAATGAGGCTCTGTGTCGAGCATGACTCGCGCGTACAACACTTCTTCCGCTTCACCCCGGCGAATCGCCAGGAAGCGATGGGACGGCACCTTGGCCACGGGCTCTTCGTAGTCAGCGTACATGTCGAACTTGGTGGGTTTGTCGGCAAGCTCCGCGCGCTTGGCGACCCGAATGATGCCGTTCGCAAAGTAGGCTTCGCGCAAGTACTTGCGCAGCTCCGCATCTTCGGAGAGGCGCTCCGCACAGATGTCGCGAGCGCCGGCGAGCGCGCTGTCCACGTCGGCCACCTCCTTGTCCGGAGCCACGAAGGTGAGCGCAACCTGCGCCGGGCGTTGGCTCGGGTTCTGAGCCCACATCGCCTCCGCCAGAGGTAATAGCCCGCGTTCGATCGCCATGGTCGCCCGGGTGCGCCGTTTGGGTTTGTACGGCAGATACAGATCTTCGAGCTCGGCCTTGGTGGTGGCCCGTTCCAGGCTGTGGCGCAACTCTGGCGTGAGCTTGCCCTGCGCCTGGATCTCCGCAATGACGCTGCCGCGGCGGGCTTCGAGCTCGGTCAAGTACTCGAAGCGCTCGCTGATGTTGCGGATCTGCACCTCGTCGAGGCCGCCTGTTGCTTCCTTGCGGTAGCGGGCGATGAACGGCACCGTGGCACCCTCGGCCATCAGTCGTGCCACCGCGCGGATGCCCGGCGCCGGCAAGCCGAGCTCGACCACGAGCACCGGGACCGCATCGAAGGGTGGGACAGCAGCGATCGCGGGCTCACCGGGGGTCGACATCAGGTCCTCCAGATAACCCAGCTCATCAACGGCTGTCCATGCGCTCGAACGTCGAAGCGCCGAAACCGGCGGCCCGTCAGGCCTGAAAGAAGCGCTTGACGCGCTCGATCAACATCAAGCTGCGGCGCTCCTCGTCTTCAGCCTGCCGCGAGTCGGAGACAGCCTTGTTCAGCTCCGTCAGGCGGGAGGCAAGCTTGGTGGTGAGCCGATCGGCAATGGATGGATCGAGCTCGGCGGCTGCGCGGAACGCGTTGGCGCTGATGACGAGCAACAGACATTCGGTAACTGCCACTACGGTGGCCGAGCGCTGTTCATCACGCAAGAGAGCGGCCTCGCCGAAAAATTGTCCCGCTTGCAGCGTGGCCACCTGGGCGCGGACCCCGCCCTCGCGCGTCACCAGCACCTCGGCGCTTCCGCGCTCGATGACAAACAACTCGTTACCACTCTCACCTTCGTGAATGATCACCTCACCCGGGCCATAAACGACGATTTGCGTGCCCTCGGTCAGGCGTTCCAACACCGCCGAGCCCACGCCCGAGAGGAAATCGACGCTCTCGAGCCGCGCACCCACATCTGGTTTCGGGCCCGCCGTCATCACCTCCCGAAGCGAAGTGACACCAAACGTGCCCGTCACCGCTTCCACGCGGCTACGCGGCGTTGGCAGCTCGATGCTTTCACGCCGAAACCAATACCAAAGCCGTTTCCGGAGCTCGCCTTCAATCGGTTCGACGCGCGCGAAATCGTCAATGAAATACCGTATGGAGTAGGAAACGCCACGATCGACAAAGGGCCCCACCAGCACGCTCGGCGGGGGCGTGGACAACACGCCGGGCAGATCCGCGAGAGTACGCAAGACGATGTGTTGAATGCGATGCGGCTCCACTGCGTCCGGCAAGATGATGTCGGTTTCATGCCGCATCAAGGCCGTCGGGCGCGAGAAGTTCTTCAGGGGCGCTTTGGCGATGACGCCGTTGGGCACGATCACCTCGACCTCGCCGATGGTGACGAGGTGCGTAGCGCGCCAATTGATCTCGATCACACGACCGATGCCATCCGGGCCCTGGGCGTACTGGAGCCAATCTCCCACCGAGAACGGAGGCTGGGCCTGCAATGACAAGCCCGCAAAAAGATTGCCCAGGGTCTCTTGAAGCGAGAGGCCGATGACAGCGGTGAGCAGGGCGGAAGTGGCCAACAGTGACGTGGGCTCGACCCCGGCAGCCCGCAGAGCGAGCAGGCCCACCGCGAAATAGAGGAACGCCTGCAGCAAATCCCGCAGGATGCGCGGCCAGGGCCGGGTGAAGCGCCGCGCCACGAGGGACATGACGCCCAACAAGAACGCGCTCCGCGCCATTGAGCCGAGGACCGCGAACGCGCCGACGAAGCTCAGCAGCCGAGCGTCCCAGGAGGTTCGATCGGAGTGATGCTCAGCCCAGCGCACGACGATGTGCAGTACGAGCAGCGCCACGGGCCCCCGCACGAGGTAGCGCTCACCGCGGGGCAGCAACGCAAACGCCAACAGCGCCAGCAGCGCCGCCACCGCGATGCCCAGGCCACCCGTTCCCGCTGCGGTCGAGTCCAACCAGCTCAAGTCTCTCCCCTTCTACTCCATCTACTCAGCCGCCCGGGAGCAGCTCGAGCACCGCATTCAAGCGGCCCGACAGGCGCTCAGCAACGGCAGGCTCGAGCGCCGGTCTCGTCCAGCCGGTGCCGCCTGAGGCCGGGCGAGAGCAGTGGCACACGCGAGGCCAGCTAGTGTCAGGCGGAGCCGGCGGGCATCCACAAGGCCCGCTTGGGCGAGTTGAGCCAGGCTAACGCGCGCGTCCGCGGGACGGCACGAGCAGGCTTCAGCGAGCCCGAATACATCAATATTTTCATTTACTTGACCACGACGAAACAAGGTCGTGAGCAGGCGCCCTCGAAGGTTGAGTTCGTTCATCCGTTCAGTGTTAGCCAAAGAACTGAATGTCTGTCCAGTTTTTCACCACAATCCCCACATAGGGTCCATCGAGCCCGCCCTTGGGGGATCCACGCACGATGTGGGATGCCCTCAAGCTCGCGGTACCGCGGCCACGCCGTGACAGAGCAGCTCGAGGGTTCCGTCAAACACGACCCGCCCCTGCTGGCCGACACAAATGGCGTGAATGCCGGTGGTCGCTCCGGTCGAAACCAGCTCACCCGCCCTCAGGGTGCGGCCCTGCTGGGCGGCTAGGCCAAGCAAGAATTGTAAGGCGCCGATCGGGCCTCCAGGCAAGGCCGCTGCGCCACCAGCCCCAACTCGAACGCCGTCGATGAACGTTTCGGTGGTCAGGCTCGTCCACTGCCGATGCCGCCAATCTTGGATTGCAGGCCCGAGGATCAGACCGGCGTTGTTGCCAAAGTCGGAGACCACGACCGTGGGGCCCAGCTCGTTGATGCTCGCGAGGGGGCTGCCAGCGGTCTCGATGCCCGCGCGCAGCTCGCGGATCAGGCCCGCGGCCTCGTCGCGCGTCCAGTCGCGCGCGACCGGAGGCACGTCGCGGTCGAGCTCGATGACGAATTCAGCTTCGATCGCAGCAAAGCCGCCCTCGAAAATCGGAAAGGCGACGCGCTGGCCTGGCTGGCACGGCCAGACTGCTGCTCGAAATACCGGCCCCGCCAAGCGATCCGCCCCGAGGCTCAGGGCCAGCTCGGCCGCGATACGGCCAATTTTCCAACCCGCTATCATGTCGGGCCAGGCCAAGATGGCAGCTTCCTGAGTTTGATAGGCTGTCACCAAGTCGGTCGGGATGGCGCCGGGAAAGCTTGGGAGCGCCGCTGCCCGAAGCCGAGCGCTGACAAACTGCTCTGCCACTGCCGATACGGATGAGGATTCGTTGGCCATGGCTCAGGAGTTGCTCTCTCAGGAGTTACTAGTGGGATACCCGAGCTCGGCCAGCTGCCGAGGCATGTTGCGCCAGCGTTCGGTAACCCGAACGAACAACTTGAGATGCACGGGTTGCTGTGTCAGCTCGGCCAAGCGCTGGCGAGCGGCGGTGCCAATGTCACGAATCTTCTCCCCGCCCTTTCCGACCAGGATGCTGCGCTGCCCGACCTTCTCGACGTGAATGGTGGCCGACACATGAAAACCAGTGCTGCGCTCCTCGATGGCGTCGAGGGTGACCGCCACGGCGTGAGGCACCTCTCGACTAAAGTTGGTCAGCACCTGCTCGCGAATGTACTCCCGAGCAAAAAAGGACACTGGGCGATTCGTGATCTCGTCCGCTTCGAACCGGCCGCTTTGCTCGGGTAAAAGCCGAGCCACTTCGCTCAGCACGCGATCCACACCATCCCCCTGCAAGGCGCTGATGGGCACCGTCGCGGCAAATGGGTGGCGCGCGTTCATCTTTTGCAAAAACGGCAGTAAGCGCGTCTTGTCGTGCAAGCGATCGATCTTGTTGACCACCAACACGGTGGGCAACTCCGCGGGCAGCATCTCCAAAAGCTCTGCATCGCTGCGCTCACCCGCCCCAAACCGCACGCGACCGGCGCCTGCAGGGTTGACGTTTTGCAACGGCTCGGCCCCTTCTGACGGCGCCGCCTCGGGCTCGTGGCGGGCAGCGCCAATCTGAAAGATATCCGTCATGAAGAGCGCGGCGTCACTGGTCCGCAAGCTATCGGCGGCCTCCTGGTTCATCCTGCGCCCGAGCTCATTTTTCGGACGGTGCAGGCCCGGCGTATCGACAAACGCAATCTGCGTGTCACCGCTGTGAACGACCCCCAAGAGCGTATCGCGCGTGGTTTGCGGTTGCGGCGACACGATCGCCAACGGCATGCCGAGGGCACTATTGAGGAAGGTGGACTTGCCGACGTTGGTGCGTCCGATGATGGCGACGGTGCCGTAGCGCATGTTTTTCGCGGTTCGACCGGCCCCTGCTGCCAGGCGCACGGCGTGTTCTCTGGTCGGGCCTGGTTTGGGTATGGGCCGCGTTTGACACCGCCCCGCCGTGCGGATCTAGCAAAAACTGCTCGAACGCGCGGCTAGTGCATCGATTCCATTGAATCGGCATACCTTTGGCCTCGATTCCGCGGAATCCAGGCACTAGTGTTCCGCGGTGGCGCGCCTCGGGTTGGCTGATATTGGCGATCTGCGTCGGCCCAGCGCCACATCGGCCAGCAAACCATTGGTGAAGACCCTTGAATGACACCGAAGTAGAGGCCCCACCTCTGGGGGTTCGCTCAGCCGGTTCCCCAGCGGCGGGAGATGAGCCCACCACCCGGGCGGAGGTTGGGGCGCGGCAAGCGCGCGGCCTCGACCTGGCTCCCGGGGCGGCTGCTCTGCTGATGGGCGCGCTCAGCCTGCTTCTGCCTCTCAGCTGGTGCGGGCTCTGGGCTCCGTATGAGTTAGAAATGGCGGATATTTCTCGCCGCATTGCGGTCGCTCTGCACGGTGCAGAGGCGCTCGTGGTTGCCGGCGCGACGAACACTGCTCCCACTCTGACGGAGCTCGGCAAAGGGCAGCTGCCGTTCACGTCTGTGGCTGTGGGTTTCCAGCTGCTCGGGCTGAGCGACTGGGCGGGTCGGCTGCCGCTGGCGCTTTGGGCAGCTCTGGGCCTCGGGGCAACCTTCCTGCTCGTATCCCGCTTCACCGATCGCGTCGCTGCCGCGTACTCGACCGCGGTGCTGGCGACGATGCCCCTCTATTTTCTGCAGGCGCGCACGATGCTGGGGGATGGTGTCACCTTGGCCGCAACGGCCCTCGGCACCACGGGTTTGGCCATGAGCACGTTTCACCCGAGCATTCAGCGGCACCGGTCACGCCTGGCATGGGGCCTGCTCGGGCTGCTCGGGCTGCTCGCCGGGTTTGGAGCGCGCGGCGTCTTGTTGGGCGTGGCCTGCCCCGCGTTGGGGGTGGGGCTGGCGTGGCTGATGTGTCGTTTGGCTGGGCAGGCGTGTCCGAGCCGATCGGGTGAGGTCAGCGGCCTCGTGAGCTTGTCGATCGGCTTAGCTGCATTGGGGCTCGGCAGCTGGGTGCTATTCAAGGGCTCGCCAGCGGCTTACCTCGAGGTCATCGGCGCAAGTCTGAAAGAGCCGTCCAAGCTGCCCACCCATGATTCGGTGTTGCATCAACTCGGCTTTGGCTTGTTTCCTTGGAGTGCCATCGCGCCGTTCGCCCTGGCGCTGGCGTTGCGTCAGCCGAACGATCGGGCGCTGTCTGATCGGACGCCACTAAGTGTGGCGCTCTGTATGTGCCTGGCCAGCGTCTTCGTGGTGGCGTTGGCGTTGCATGGCCTGATCGCACCACAAACTGGCTCGCTGCCTTTCGTGGGTACATTCGCCATCGCTGGGCTGATGGGAGTAGCCTTCCGTGCGATGGAAGACCAAGCGAAAAATACCCGCTTGCTCGCGCTCGCGAGCGCTGCGTTACTCATCGTTTTCTACGCTGACTTGCGCTCGGCTCCCGAGCAATCGCTGGGTCCGTTTTCAGTGGCAGGCGCCGCGTTCCCCGAGAGCTTCGCTGCTGAGGCCAAACACTGGGTAAAGTATGGCTGCCTGCTTTGTTTGGGCATCATGGCCGTGGCCCTCGGTGAGCTGCGGAGCGATACTGCCTTTGGCCCGTGGCACCCGGAAAGTGACTACAGGCGTTGGCTCAAGTGGCTTCAAACGGCAGCGCGCGGCCGGCTGTTTTGGTTGCTCGCGGCGCTCACGCTGGTGCTGGGTGCGGTGTCCGTGCTGGTGCTGCTCGCCTCGCGCGGTCTGAACCTACCCTGGCTGAGCAGCCTCGGCGGCTGGAAGCTCGTGGTCCGGTACGCGTTTCTGGTCGTGCCGGTGGTCATCATTGCGCCTGTGCCGGTCTGGCTGGCACGCGACGCGGCGGGCGCTTTCTTGCGCTGGCTACCCATGCCCCGCGCCCGTTTGGCTCTGCTCGGTTTTGCGGCATTTGGGCTCGCGCTCAGCCTGGGCTACTACCCGGCATTGGCAGCACACCTCTCGCCTCGAAATGTCTTCGAATCATTTCAGGAGCAGGCGAAGCCCGGCGAGAAGCTGGCCGTCCTCGGTCAAGCGGCACGGGTAGCGCCGTATTATGGCGGAGCCGAAATCCATACGCCCAAATCGGCGCGAGCCGGCCTCGACTGGCTGCTCGACGCGCCGGCTGAACGCCGCTGGCTAGTGCTCAGCGCACGAGACTTGGGGCAGGTCAATCAGCTGTATCGTCAACGGCTCGGGTCGGCGAGCAACCTGCCCATCCTGGATGCGACCTCGAGCGAGGTGCTGTTGGCATCGAACCGGTTGGGTGAGGTGGAGCCCAACCAAAATCCACTCTCCACCTGGGTCACGAACATACGCCCCACGCCCGAGTGGCCGCTGGACGTGGACTTGAGTGGTCAGCTGCGCTGCCTCGGCTGGTCGATCACGGACCCTGACGGAAAACCGGTCGCCAAGGTGACCACGGGTCAGGCCTATGATTTCCGAATTTACTGGGAAGTCACGACACCGGTCAGCGGAAACTGGCAAACGTTCATTCACATCGACGGCAACCGGCGGCGTTACAACGGGGATCACGACACGTTGCAGGGGAAGTACCCGTTCAAGTTTTGGCAACCGGGCGACTTCATGACTGACGTGCACCGCTTCGAGCTGGAACCGCACTTCAGCGGCGCAACGTACCAGGTCTACTTCGGCCTGTTCTCCGGCGACAAACGCCTCAGTGTCCGCAGCGGCAAACACCACGAGGATCGCATCATGGGCGGCAACTTGGTGGTGCACTGATCCGTTCCAGCTGCCCGAGGGCTCCCATGTAGGTGCAGCCATGTAGGTGCAGGCGTTTCAAATGGAAACGTGACACTCGGGCCGTACAAAGATAATGCGATCATAGGGATCGTCGGGATCTCGAAAAAGCTCACGAGCGTTACCCAAGAGGAGTGGTAGGTACGGCTGATGGACTCCGGAGAAGCTAGCGCCGCGAATCGCAGGCTGTCTGATCGCATCGACGTTTCCTGGGAGGTTGACTGCGAGACCGAGGACACGTTTCTATACGCATCCATCCGCAACGTGTCGGAGCTGGGCATCTTCGTGCTGACTCGCGAGCCACTGGAAGTGGGCACCGAGGTCATGCTGCGGTTCTCTGCGCCGGGCACGGGTGCTCCATTTGACCTCAAGGGTGCCGTGCAATGGATCAACCCGGTGCGAGCTTTGTCCGACAATCGAAATCCCGGCATGGGGATCCTGTTCGTGGACATAACGGCTGAAGATCGGGAGCGCCTGGTCGAGGCCGTGCGCACCATCGCGTACGTACGCGACCCATCGAACTGAGTTTCCTAGCGGGCTCCTCGGGGGCCGGTGCCTACCGCACACGTCGAGGCCCGACACCTCGGGGCCCTGTTCGGCGCCCACTCGTCAGAACGGCAGCCAAGACGGACGCGCCGGCTGAGCCCCGAGGTTTCGGGCATGGACGGGCGGTACAGGCCCGGCCCAAGCACTGGATCCGCTTTGTCTCTCTGCCCGGTGTTGTTAGAGGTTTCGGAGCGGTGTTATCTAATCTGCTCTTCGTTTAGAGCGGCCCGCGCCACTTCCAAGGTGATCGTGATCCATAAATCTTCTGCCCTAGTTTGCTTGGTCATTGCCACCGCTGGGCCGTTTGCGGCGGGCTGCAGCCTGGGATCTTCCAACGTCAGGCTCAACCAACTCGGGTACCTGCCGCTGGCCAGCAAAATCGCAATCGTCGAAAGCTCTGAAGCCACGCCCCTCGGGTGGCAGGTCATGAGCGCCGCGGGGCACGTCGTCGCCAGCGGCCAGACCGAGGTCGGAGGCGCCGACAAGGAGTCCGGTGATGAGGTTCACCGGGCTGATTTTTCAGGCGTCCACCAACCGGGAAAGGGCTACCGCCTGGTCGTGGACGGTGACGAGAGTTACACCTTTGCGATCGATGCACGCGTGTACAAGCCGCTGAAGGACGGCGCGTTCGCTTACTTTTACCACAACCGCAGCGGCACCCCGATCGAGATCCCTTTTGCCGGGGCATGGCAATGGACCCATGGCCCCGGGCACCTGAGCGACGCCGACGTGGGGTGCATCAACGACTGCGGCTATCGGCTGAACGTGCTCGGGGGTTGGTACGATGCGGGCGACCACGGCAAATACGTGGTGAACGGCGGCATCTCGGTCTGGACGCTGCTCAACCTGTACGAGCGCACGCAATACTTGGGCGGCGACCTGGGCGCGCTCGGTGATGGCACGCAGAACATTCCAGAAGCCAAGAACGGCGTCTCCGATCTGCTGGACGAGACGCGCTGGGAAATTGAATTCCTACTCAAGATGCAGGTGCCACCCGGGCACGAAAAGGCGGGCATGGCCCACCACAAGATCCACGATAGCTCGTGGAGCACGCTCGGCCGAGTGCCGGCCGAGGTGTGGAAAGAGCGCTACCTGCACGCGCCCAGCACCGCGGCAACGCTCAACTTGGCGGCTACAGCCGCTCAGTGCGTCCGGATCTGGAAAGACATCGACCCCGCGTTTTCGGAGCGTTGCCGGCTGGCCGCGATTCGCGCCTGGAACGCCGCCCAACGTTTCCCCAAGATCTACGCGCCCCAATACTCGAGTCAAGGCGGAGGGCCGTACGACGACTCGAACGTGAGCGATGAATTCTACTGGGCAGCGGCAGAGCTTTACATCTCACTCGAGACCGAGGACCTGCTAGAATTTCTGAAGAGCTCCGAACATCACCTGAAGTTCCCTCGAGAGACGGGTCACGAGCAGGTCAAACACCACACGTCCATGACCTGGCAGTCGACCGCGGCGCTCGGCGCGATCTCTCTGGCTGTCGTGCCTGATGCGTTGCCCGACCCGGGCGAAATAGCCAAGCTGAGAGCACTCATCGTCGAAGCCGCCGCTGGCTACCTCGGCATCATAGCCGGCCAAGGCTACGGGGTCCCGGTGCGAGCCGGCAGCAACGGGCACTATCCCTGGGGGTCCAACTCGCTGGTCGCCAACAACGCGCTGATCATGGCGCTCGCCCATGATTTCACGCATGAAGCCAAGTACCTGGACGGCGTGATTCAGGGCGTCGACTACCTGCTCGGCAGGAACCCGCTCAACCTCTCCTATGTCAGCGGGTTCGGCGAGAACGCGTTCGAAAACCCCCATCACCGCTTCTGGGCGCACCAGAAGCGAAGCTCTTTTCCCAATCCTCCGCCCGGAGCGCTCGCAGGTGGTCCGAATTCGAGGCTGCAGGATCCGACATCCAGCCGGCTTGGGGGCTGCCCGCCCCAACGCTGTTACATCGACCATGTCGATGCATGGTCGGTGAATGAAGTCGCCATCAATTGGAACGCTCCCCTCGGGTGGCTCGCGACCTTCTTGGACGAAAAAGGCCGGGCGGGTGCGGCTCAAGCGCCTCCGCCCTGAGGTCACGCCAGAAATAACCGAGCGTAGCTGGACAACGGCACAGGGTCGGGCAACCCTAACGTATGGGCTCGGGGCCTCGCTGGGGCACGCGTTTCGTCGCTGCGTGGGTGCTGGGAGCGCTCATGCTCGCTGGCCAGCTCTGGGGCGGGTCCGCCGCGGCGCAAGCACGCGCGGATGCCGGAGCACCACGACAAGACCGCGTCGGGGGTCGCCTGTCGCCCACCCCGCCCGAGCTGCCGTCGCAGCGCTCTAGGTTTTTCCCCAAAGCGATCCCTGCATCGGCTTTGCTCTCGGAGCGCGTACAAGCGACCTTGGCCGAGCGCGCGCGAGCCGCTCAGCCAGCGCCCATGGCGAACACCGCCGAAGCCCCCCCTACCGTCAGTCCGGCGCCGGCGCCCCCCGCAGCGCCACCCACGCTGAGTGAGGCCGCAGCCCGGCGGGGCGAAGCCCGCCTGCGCCGGGTACAGTCCATCGAAACGGACGACGGTGTGACGATTCTGAGCAATCGTTTTCTGGACTCTCCCGACCCACGTCGGGCCGCGAGCAGAGCACCGCTGGTGAGGTCTCAGCCCCAAGGTGAAACGGTGATCAATGAGCCACAGGTCACCGAGACACGCAGTCTACGCACGGCGGAGCCGACGCTGGCCACACGCGAGGAGGGTGACACGTCGGAGGATTGGCAACTCCCCTTGTTGGTGTTCGTGGCGGCGGGCCTGATTAGCGGCGCGGTGTGGCTGCGAATGAAAGGCAACACCTAGCGCGGTGGGATGGCGCCGCGCCCGGCGACGCTATCGGGCACGGCCCGCCGCGACGGGGTGCGGCACCTTCGACGGCAGCCGCGCCAGAAACCACGCGCCGTACGCCATCAGGGCGGCTTGAGCGACGAGCGCCCACCACGAGAGCCGACCGGAGCTCACGCTGAGCGCGAACGTCATGGCCATCGTAGTCCAAGACACGATCTTCACCCGCAGTGGCACGACGCGATGAGCGCGCCAGCGTTTGATGCCCTCACCGAACCAGCGATGTTCGAGCAGCCAGCGCTCGAAACCCCGTGAGCTGTTCCCGAACGCCCACGCGGCGAGCAGCATGAAAGGTGTCGTCGGAACCAATGGCAATACCGCTCCGATGACGCCGATGCCGAAGAACAGCCAGCCCATGCAGAAGTAGGCGAGGCGGCGACCTCCCCACCCTTTGAGGGACGGAGGTGCGCTGCGGCGCTCGCTCGCGGGGAGCTCCGGCGCAGCGACACAACGGCCCTCGAGCGTTTCTTCGGCCACGGGCTTTACATTGGGCGGGTCCGGACCGCCTGCCACTGCGCTTCCCAGATTGGCTCCTCGACGTCCCTTGGGTCAAATTGCCGCACAACACGAGCGAAGTCCAGTGCGGCTGCCCAACGCGGCGCCGGCACGGTCTGTGCAGCATGCTGGCTGAATCAACGAGCACCGACGTCTCGCTCGGCGATCGGATGAATATCCGTGCTGCGTTGGAGCACGAGCCTTGACGCTGCCCGTTAGGCAGTCCTGCCGCGCCGCTTACCATCCGCTATCCGCCGCTGCCAAAAGCTCCTGCTCCCAGCTGGTATGAGTGCGCTCGCCCATGGCTATGAAACGATCGACGGTGATTCCGCGGCCTTCAATGCATCGGCCGAGGCGGTCAAAGTGAGGCATGAGCTGACGGTGAGCCGCCAGCCGGGCAACAGGCTGATGCTACGTGCGCGCCCGCTACCACCGCCGCTCGGCATTCCAAGGACTTCCACGTGATCGAGGCCCTGCAAGCCGAGCAGCGCATCTTCGCTAGCCGAATACGTGCCTCCGTCCGTGAGGAACCGCACCGCGGAGGGCCAACGCCGTTCGGCTGGGGGGGGCTCTGCCCAGAGCTCTTCTGGGGGCATCAGGTCTCCGTCGGGTCGAGTAAACTGAATGGTACCGAGCAGGGTTCGTTGGCAGAGGAACCGACCTCGAAACCGTGCGGCAACGCTGACGGAGCCACCGGGGTTGCCGCGAAGGTCGACAACCAGGCCCGGAGCATTGCAGAAGTCGGCGAAGGCCTCATCGATGAGCTCGTCGAGGCGGTCCGAGGACGACCACTGCTTGATCCGGAGGTAACCGGCGCCGGAGGGCAATCGCCGCCACGCCACTAGAGAGTCGAGATCCGGTGGTCGGTACGATTCCGTCCAGCGCAAAAGGTCCCCGGTGGGTCCGACTGCCGCGAATTCTGCGCTTGCCTCAGCTTCGCCGGAAAGCAGGCGGAATGGTACCGCGAAAGGTCGATGGCGGGGCGTTGCGCCGATGCGCTGCCCTGCTAATCCAACGTCCACCTCACTCAGCCGATAGCCTTCTCGAACACCAGCGCGCCACGCCGCCGAATCCTCTGGCACCTCGTGCAGGATAACGCGGCCGTCGGCGAGACGTGGCCGAAAGCTCGGCGGCACTACTTTTTCCGTGCTGCGTACCGCCGTGTGCGCGTCCCCGAGCTCAGCGACCATGATTTGCAACGTGTCCAGCGGTTTGAGCGAAGCAGCCATCGTTCTTGCGTGACGCATGCACACTTCTACCCAGGAGATTGCTCGTCGCTCAAATGATGGCCATGTGTGAGCGACCTCCTCCGCAACCCGCAGAAAGGCCTGTTCGACTGACGCGCAGGGCCGAGCTTCCAGAACGTTCCCTGGTGCCCACGCGAAGCTCCTGAGAAGGGACAGGCTCTCGAAAAGACCCGACGCGTCTGGCGCATCGGTGACGAGTATCCTCTGATCTGGCAATCGATGCACGACGGGTACGGTCGACTGCGGCAGGTTCAGTCGGGCCAACTCCGGCGTACACGCGGCGGGCCCGACCAGCCACGTGGGACCCAGTGTGCCGTGAGGTGCCTCGATGAGCGATAAGCGGACGCCCAACTCGCTTTCGAGAGGGCCACGGTTCGCCTCGAAGAGCTGGCGTAAGCCCCGAAGTTGGTGGGCATCTTTCTCCGAGAGGGATTCAAAACGAGAAGGGAATACGACCTGCAGGGGTTCGGACGTGTCGCCAAAACGACCCGCAGGATTAATGGAGTCTGGCGTTTGACGTTCCGCGAGCTCAGCGATCTTCTCCCCGAGCTCGCAGCCGAGGCGAGGAGCTGTCCGGTGGGTGGTCT
>JANOIG010000143.1:0-2036 GCA_031407405.1 Deltaproteobacteria bacterium | reverse complement strand
TCGTTGAGGGTGTAGAAAAAGGTCGAAGCCGCTTCAAAAAAGCTCCCTCGATGGATAGAATCGTCGTCGCACAGCTTAGAGGAGCGGGAAGCGATGGCGAGATACAAGCCGTACGACCTCAACCAGACGAAGATGATTCCGCTGTCGTACGCGGATCAGGTCGTGGAAGGCTCGTTCGAGCACGCGCTCAACGAGATCGTCGAAGAGCACCTGGATCTGACGGTGTTCGACCAGCGGTACGCGAACGACGCAACGGGCCGCCCGGCGTACGATCCGAGGATCCTGCTGAAGGTGGTGTTATACGGGTACTACAAGGGCATCATTTCGAGCCGAGCGCTGGCCGAGGCGTGTCGCCGGAACGTGGTGTTCATGGCGCTGTCGGCGGATACGCATCCGCACTTCACCACGCTGGCCGGCTTCGTGAGCGAGCTGCACCGTGAGATCGTCGATCTGTTTCGAGACGTGCTGCTGTACGCCTCGGAGCTGGGGCTGATCGGGAAAGAGCACTTCGCGGTGGACGGCTGCAAGTTGCCGTCGAATGCGTCGAAGCGGTGGAGCGGCACGCATCGGGAGCTCGAAGAGAAGCAAAAGAAGCTCGAGCGGGTGGCCGAGCGCATTGTCGAACGACACCGGGAGCGCGATGAGCAAGAGAAAGACGGTGCGAGCGCGAAGAACGCGAAGAAGCTCGAGGGGTACCAGCGGAAAGTGAAACAGATCAAGGCGTTCCTCGAACAGGGAAAGAAGAAGGAAGGGCCGACGGGCAACGAGCAAAAGAGCAACATCACCGACCCGGAGAGCGCCAAGATGACGAGCTCGCGTGGAGTGCTCCAAGGCTACAATGGCCTAGCGGTGGTGGACGACCGAGCGCAGATCGTCGTGCATGCCGAGGCTCAGGGGTCGGGATACGAAGCGCATCTGCTCGTGCCGCTGCTGGAGGAGACGCGAAAGACATTCGGGATTGTCGAGCCTGGCAAGGACGTGTTTGCGACGGCGAAGGTGACGGCAGACAGCGGATTCCACAGCCGCGCTGTGGTCGCGGCGGTCGAACGGACTGGCGCGGACGTTTACATTGCGGACCGAGACTACCGCCGACGCGATCCCGTGTTTGCGGAAGCTGGTCGTCACAAGGAGCGGGAGCGGAAGGAGCGAGAGCTCGAGCGTCGCAAGCAGAGAGAAGCAGCGCCGGAGAAGAAGAAGCTTTTCAGCTTGCAGGACTTCTTCTACGACGAGAGCAAGGCTCTTTGTGTCTGCCCTGCTGGTCACAAGCTGTATCAGAGCGGCAAGAACATGCTCTTCAATGGCTATCGTGTCGCACACTTCAAGGCGCCAATGACCGCGTGCGGAAGCTGTCCACGGCGTGCCCAATGCCTGCGCCATCCCGAGCGCACTCGCCAGCGTCAGATCACCATCATCAAAGGCAGAGAAGGCCCGAAGCGCACAGAGAAGCGGAACGCCGCGGTCGAACGCATGCGCTGGAAGTTTGATACGCTGCGGGGTCGCGAGATCTACAGCCGGCGGATCGCGACGGTGGAACCGGTATTCGGGAATCTCCAGAACAAGGGGATGAGGCGCTTCACGCTGCGCGGCAGAAAGAAGGTGGACGCGCAGTGGCAGCTCTTCACCATGGTCCACAACATCGAGAAGATTGCCCGAGCGAGGAGGGTGAGCTGAGGACGACGGCCAGGTGTTGACGAGCATCAGGACCCGCGGCTAGACGGTGAAATCCGCGGATCGTGATCAAATTCCTTCACCAGTCCGAAACGCGCTCCGATGCTGGTCGCGCGCGCAGCTTCCATCCGCTCCGAAGTTCGGCCCAAGCTTGCTCATGATGGAGAAGCCGACTTCCCAAGAGCCGGAGAGCGCTCGCCTCGCCTGCTGCGCTCGCTTGGAGTGCCGCCGCCAGTTTTCCGTCTGTGGACCATGCGACCATGGACGCCGCTACTGCGGAGCTGAATGCGCATCGGCTGCGCGCCGGGATAGTTTGCGTCGGGCTGGGCACGCGTACCAGCGAACCCAGAGAGGCAGTCGTCTCCACG
>JANOIG010000142.1:0-1699 GCA_031407405.1 Deltaproteobacteria bacterium | reverse complement strand
CCAGCGCCCCTCCGGTAACCCCGCCCGAGGCCAGGTTGGCGAGCGCGTCGGCAGCGACGTTGACCCCGACCGGGCCCTTGAACGTGACCGCGCCGCGCAGCGGGTAGTTGATCGATGCCGCAAGCGTGGCTGCGGCGGTGGCTTCGCTGGCGCTGTTCTCGAAGCGGATGCCCTGCTCGGACAGGATGTCTTGAGCGTCGGCCAGCACGTCCATCAGGTGCGAGATTGGCGAGCCTTGGTAGCCCGCCACGTAGGCGACGCCGGATTCGAGCAGCGCCTTGGTCACCGCGAGGATGCCCTCGCCGCTGAACACCTCGCCGGCGCCGAACCTCAGCTTCTTGACTTCCTCGACGAACGACCGCTCGGCCAAGTGGCGCTCCTTGATGGTCGGCGGAGTTGCCCTTTCCGTCTGACCGTGCCTACTATAGTTTAGACATCAACCTATGCAAAGTAATATTTGTGAATCACAAGGAAGCCACGGGCTCGGTTGGCGCCGCGCACCAAAAGGCAGCGTCGGGATCCTCAGTCGGGGGAGATGCGGCCGCCTGGAGGCATCGGGGAGTCGGATCCAGGTGGTGTGGCTGCGTGGGCTTCTGGGGCGCGCCGTGCAGCGCACGAACGCCGCGAAAGTCGTCACCTTGAGCAAGGTCAGTGCGACGTCGGACCTCGAGTCACCGCGGCGCGGTCACGCGCAGGCGGCGCCTTCCATGGCAGCCAGTGCGTCTGCTCAGATGAGCATCAGCGCGCGTTGCGGTTCCCGAACACTCGTTCTCACGGTTGGAACTCTGTTGCCAGGCGCGCGCTCCCACAGCCACTTTTCGAGGTTAGCGGCGGCCTGAGGTCTCGAGTAGAGATAACCCTGTGCGACGCGGCAACCGCAGCCCTCGAGAAACGCAGCCTGGCTTTCGGTTTCCACCCCTTCGGCCACCACCTCGAGCTTCAGCGTCTGCGCCAGGGCGATGATCATCTTCACAATCTCGCCGTCGCTTTCGTCCCGGTCTGCATTCGTCACGAAGGAACGATCGATCTTGAGAACGTCGATCGGCAGCCGGCGCAGATAGGCAAGGCTCGAGTAGCCGGTTCCGAAGTCGTCCATTGCGACCACCACGCCGATCTCGCGCAGTGCGGCAAAGACACGCGCGCTTTCTTGCGGGTTGGCCATGATGACGCTCTCGGTGAGCTCGACTTCGAGATCCGAAGGCGAAATGCCGTACTGACGGGTGAGCGCGCAGACGCGCTCCACGAGCCCTCCCTGCTGCATCTGCCGCGCGGAAATGTTCACGGCGATCTTGATCGCTCCGAGCCCCTGTGCCTTCCACGCGGCTGACTGGCGGCAAGCCTCCTCCAGCACCCAGTCGCCCAGCGGGGCAATCAGCCCCGTGGCTTCAGCCAGCGGGATGAACTCCATCGGGGGCATCAAGCCGCGCACCGGGTGGCGCCATCGGACCAGTGCCTCGACGCCGCAGAGCTCGTTCGAGCTGAGCGAGATCTTCGGCTGATAAAAGAGCTCCAGCTGGTTATGAGATATGGCGTGACGCAGCTCTGATTCGAGCTGCAGCCGCTGCACCGAGGCGCTGGTCATGCTGTCCTGGAAGAAGCAGAAGCCGCCGCGCCCGGCAGACTTGGCCTCGTACATCGCCATGTCGGCGTGCTTCATCAACTCAACCGCGCTCTCACCGTCGCAGGGGAAACATGCAAT
>JANOIG010000138.1:0-20698 GCA_031407405.1 Deltaproteobacteria bacterium | reverse complement strand
GGGGCCCCCGTGTTCTCCGCCGGCCCCGCGCGCTTTTGTCCCGCCGGGGCGTGAGCCACGCTGTTTTTCGCCGGGGGTGGTTGGGCACCGTGTCCCCGCCCTACCAACAACCCCCCTCCCCCCCAGCTCGGGGAGGGCCCCACGAGCGGAAAAACAGAGCTGCGCTCACCGCCGGCCGTCAAATCTGCGCGAGGGCCGGCGTCAGAAGAGGGTCCCACCGACCTGTAAACCGACGCCCCCGCGTACGGGCAGAGGTGAGACATGGTCGATGCGCGCCCAGCGCGAGCCCCCCCCGAGACCAATGCCCCCGAATTCGGGACCAAAAACCCCACCCGCCACGATGCCCAAGGTCGTGGCCGTGGCGGTAAAGAGCAGCCCCCGCTTGGCAGGGGGGCCGCCTTCGCCCACGTAAAACAAATAGACGGGGAGCGAAACGAGAGCCCCAATTCCGCCGCCCAGCCACATCCACGACAGCTGGTCGAGCGTGGGCACAAAGGCCGTGGATAGACCCATCGTGGCCACCAGACCGACATTGAAGCCGATCAGCCCGCCACGCCCCATCCCGTCATTGGCGCGTCCGAACCCGACACCCGCTTCCGAGGCGCCCAGCCCGACCGCGGACCCGATGAGCGACCCCCAGACCACACCGCTCGTGGCGAAGGCGCTGATGTTGGGCGAGGGTTCTTGCAGTACACCCACGGTATATCCGGCAATGCCGCCGATGGTGGAGCCCAGCGTCATGGCGCGCGAGAGGCCCGTAAAGCCCCATGGGTCAGCCGCAGTGACCATTTGGACGCTGGCAATGCCCAAGCCTTCGCCCGCCCCGATCACCAGCCCCGCGGCGGTGGCTCCGGGAACACCGCGAGGCAAGCGCGGGCGATTGAGAAAGTAGGCGCCGACCGGGGCGGCCACCCCAAACAAGGTCGGCGGGATGAGCAAGATGCCGGGGTCGTCGAGCTCCAGCTCCGCGTCGAGCCAGACACCGATGCCGATGCCATAAACCACTGATGCAGCGTACAGAGTGCCCACCTCGAACGAGCTGGCAGATCTTCCCCTCGAGCGGGACGAGAAGCCCTGGTTGCTCGTTGGAAAGGGCTGCGGTGGAGGCGGCGCCTGTGCCCACCCCGGGGCCGGAGGTTGTTGGGCGGCGGCAGGAGCACAGAGCAAAGCAATCGCGACGAGCCAGCAGGCGGCTTGGAGGGTAGCCCGAGGGGTCATGCGCCGAATCTATGGCAACTGCATCAATAACGCCTACTTTAGAGCCCCCGCGAGGGCTCTGACGCCGGACACGGGTCCGACGTGCTTTCGATGATTCACATCAAGCCCAGACGCTATAGGCTGCAGGCGCATGACCACTTCATCCCCGCGCAGCGGCCGGGAGCTTTCGAAGATTGCGCTTCAAGTGGCCACCGAGGCATCGCGTCTGGTGCTCGGTGGCTTTCGGCAGCACCCCACGGTGTCCTTCAAGGCCGGCCAAGAGCCGGTCACCCAGTACGATCTCCAGAGCGAAGAGCTGATTCGAAAGCGGCTCGCAGAGCTGACCCCTGACATTCCGGTGGTCGGTGAAGAACAGGGCGGGCAAGCCGGCGGCGACTTCACCTGGTATTGCGATCCCATCGACGGCACCGTCAACTTCATGCGTGGGCACCCGTTTTTCGCGGTGAGCCTGGGCGTGCAGCGCGAGGGCGTCCCCTTCGCCGGTGCCGTCGTCGCGCCCGCGCTGCGGCTGTGGTGGCGAGGCAGCAGAGACGACCGGGCCTATCGCTGCGAGACACCCTGTGTAGTGAGTGAGACGAGCGAGCTCGAGCACGCCGTCGTCACTACCGGGCTGCCGGTACGGGGTCGCCCTCCCGAAGAGTCGGGGCTCGACTTGCTGCCCCGAGTGTCGCCCTTCGTGCGCGAGCTGAGGCGCTGCGGCTCGGCGGCGATCGAGCTGTGCATGGTGGCGGATGGGACCTATGACGCCTACTTCACGCGCGCGTTGAGCCCCTGGGACACCTGCGCCGGAGCGGCGCTCCTCGTGGCTGCCGGCGGACGTTGGCAGCCATGGGATGCTTCCGGAAGCTCCTACGAGCTGGGCACCAACGCGGCCCTCCACGACGCATTCGCTGCCCGCCTTGACGGCCCTGCCGCTGTGCGTGCCTGAAAAGCTGCGTGCCTGAAACACGTGCGACAGAACTGGGCCCGCGCTTGACTCAGACCAATCTGGGCGCCCGGCTCCTCACCGCGGCCATTGCGGCTCCGCTCCTGCTGCTGCTCTTGTTCCGCGGCTCGGCGGAGAGCTGGTACTTTCTGGTGTTGGCGGCGACCGCGTTGGCAACACTCGAGCTGGTCGCGATGACTCACCCCGGCGATCGGTTCGCGCAGGCCCTATGCGCAGGAATGAGCATGGGGGTGTCGTGGGTGGTCTATCACCACAGCACCGACGCTCGCGCCCTGCTCACGGTCGTCTTGCTCGTGCCCATCGCGGGTCTGATTCTGGCGTTGTGGCGGCTCCGCGACATGGAGTCCGCGGCCCTCCGAGCCATGGCCAGCATCGCGGCTCCGCTGTACGTGGGGGGGCTGCTGGCCTGCCTTGCGCTGCTCCGCCGCGACCTGAATGCGCTCGGCCCCTACTACGTGCTTTTGGCGCTCAAGCTGTCCTGGCTCGCCGATACGGGCGGCTACTTCGCCGGGCGGTTCCTGGGCAAAAACGGCAAAAAGCTGCACCCCAGGGTGAGCCCCAAGAAGACGCTCATCGGCTTTTGGGGGTCCCTGGCCGGAGCTACCGCCGGAGTGGTGATCGCAAAGCTCTGGTACCTGCGTGAGACTCCGCTCTGGGAGTTGCTCGTGCTGGGTCTGGTGGCAGGTAGCCTGGGTCAATTGGGAGACCTGGTCGAATCGATGCTCAAACGTTCGACGGGCATCAAAGACTCGGGCAGCCTGGTGCCGGGGCACGGCGGAATCTTGGATCGTATCGATGCGCTACTCATCGTTAGCCCGGTGCTGTACTTGTACGCGGCGTGGTGGCCGTAGCGCTTGTAGTGCGCCTATGTAGGCAGGCGGTACGCCGGACGGCCGCGAGGTCGATGGGACGTGCAATCCAGCCTGCTGCAAGCGCCGAATCGCGCTCCATGGCCGCAATCTGCTTGCACCGTCATTCGCTACGCGGCTATAGGCGTTGTCCTCTGCTCACCATGCCCCCGGCAAAAGCCGCGCAGCCTGTCGCACGCGCTCACCATTAGGTGGGTCTGTGGCGGGAGGCGCGCGAGGTCGGTAGATGGGGGCGGGGCCCAAGGGGACTGCCCGTCTTTTTGGGGGTGAGGGTCGTTTCAGGCTCTCGCGAGAAAACAGCTAAGGAGGCCCGTGTGCAGGAGCTCGTCCAGTATCTACTCAAGAATCTCTACTTGGATTTCCAAGGCGATATCACCATGGAGCAGATCCGCCAATTCTTGCGCCAGGACGACAGCAGGGAGGCGCGTCGGGTCCTCGCACGAATCCTCGATGAAAAGGGCGTAGACGACCTGCTGTTGACCCTCGCCGACTGTTTGCGAGAACACCTCGCCCACGGCGTCAACGAAGACGTCGTCCGCAACCAATTGAATTTGTACGCCGAAAGTTGACGCTCCGACGCCCGCTGCACAGCGGTCGCTTGCGCCATGGGCGCGGGGACGACGTCGAAAGCGAGCGCCTCGCTGCCCCGGAAGCCCAATCCCCGCACGCGTGGCACGACTGAAATCGAGGTAGCCGGTCCACATCGGCAGTGAGGCGGGAGCCTTCGGCGGGGCGGCACCGTCAAAAATGGCAATGTCGTTGGCGACAATCCCAATGTAGTGCAATCATTGGGATCTGCGCACCCGACCTATGCCACCTGAGTTGACACCCCAACCTGTCGAGGAGTGGACCTATCGGTTGCTGCGCAAGGTCGGAAAAGGGGCCAGCGGAAGTGTCTGGTGTGCTCGTCATGCCTCCGGGGCGCCCGTAGCCCTCAAGATCGGCCATAGCGCCGCGGAACGAGCTCGGTTTGCACGAGAAGCGACCTCTTTGATGCTCGCGGGGTCGCCATCTCTGCCGACGCTGCTGGAGGTCGGATTGTTGCCGGCCGCTGGCCGTGCGGACCTGGAATTGCCCCTGGGAGTGCCGTTCCTTGCTCTGGAGTGGCTCGAGGGCGCCGCGCTCGAACCGACAGCGCTCCTCGACTCGGAGCGCTTGGAAATCGCGCTGCTCGTCGCTCGCGATGTGTCGCTCGCCATTGCCGACTTACACGCTGCCGGGCTCGCCCACGGCGACATCAAACCGCGTAACGTCTTGTTCGACCGCGGCTCAGCGCTGGCACGCCCGATCGATCTCGGGCTGTGTGAGGCCGCCTCCGAGCGACGCGTGCAGGGCGCAACGCCTCGCTACCTGGCCCCTGAATGTCGCGTACCAGGGGCCGACTCCGACGCGGGCGCCCGAGATCTGTGGGCGCTCGGCCTCACCTTGGCGGAGATCGCCGACGCCCGCGTCGCGGCCAGCCCCAACCCCGCCGAGCAGGCCCAAACATGCCGGTTTGATCCGCGCCTGGAGCCACTCATTCGGCCACTGCTACGCGCCTCGGCGGGGGCACGCCCTGCCGCAGATTGGGTGTATCGTCAGGCTGCAAGGGTCCTCAAAAGTGAGGAGCCGCCCGACGCGAGGCGCGCCCGAGCCCGAGCTAGTCTACGCCGTGCCTACCTGAGCACTCGGCGGCCTTGGCTGGAGCGGGTGGCTCGCGGCGACACGCTCGAGCTGCGCGTCACCGGCCTCGCCCAGCTCTGGCTCTCGGAGGCGGCGACGCTCATGACCGAGGTCGCCAAAGTCCGAGGCATCACGTCGAGCGGGGAGCGGCGGCGCCACGTGATCGATGACTTGAATGCCCTCGATCAGGAACGGCTGCTGCTGAAGCTCATCGGGCCCTCGGATCGGCGCCTCTCGGCCTTGACGTCGCAAACCGACGCCGAGCTGCTCGATCGTTTAGAGCGTTCGATCGCCGAGCAAAGCCCGCGCAGCGTGGCCGGGTTGGTGCTGACGCGAGCGTCGAGTAGCTCCTGCAAATTCGACGCGGAGGACCCTGTCGCTTTGGCCATCGCGCTCGGCGATGGCGCAGTGAGCGGGCCTCTGCTCGACGTGGCCGAGCGCTACGTGGCCGCTCATCCAGAAGCCCGCTCACTGGGGCTGCTCGTGGCGCGAGCCTTGCGTCTGCAAGAACAGCTCGGTCGAGCCCTGGCCCTGCTCGATCAGCTGGGCGGGCCCGAAGCGGCGGCGGAGGCCGCGGAAATCGCGCGCCGCGCCGACGATGATGCTGAAGCACGGCGGCGGCTCCAGGCGATCGACCTCGGGACCTCGCCCGAGCACGTGCAGGCGCGCGCCGCAGCGACCTGGGCCCGGCTCGAGCTCAAGGCAGGCGCTTTCGTCGAGGCGATGGCGCGGCTGGATGGCGCTCCGAGCAGCGTCGCGACGCTCGAAGCGCGCGCCATGCTGCTGATCCGAAGCTCGGATCTGCGGGGCGCCGAGCAGTGTTTGCTGCAAGCTCGGCACCTGACGGAGCGGGCAGAAGCGTTGGCGCGGATCGAGTTCTTGACAGGACGCATCGCGCACGGCCGCCACCAGTACGAGGCCGCGTTGGCCTCGTTTGCGCGAGCGGCGGACTACGCGGTGCGGGCGGGCGCGGTGCTCGAGGAAGCCACATATCTGAGCGGAGTGGCCGCGGCGGCAACCGAGCTCGGGCAGCTCAGCCAGGCGTTGCACGCCGCCGGCCGCGCCCTCATTCTTTATGAATACCTGGGGCGTCCAGCCCAGGCGGCCCGCGCCGCTCTCTCGCGAGCCGGCGTCTTTCTGGTGGTGGGCGCCCGCGAAGAAGCGGTGGAAGCGGCGGGCGAAGCCTTGCGCCTGGCTCGGCAGACCGGGGACCAGCGTTGCCAGGCGTATGCACACATGGCGCTCGCCGAAGCGCAACTCGACGCACCGCATACCGCGAGCGATCACCTCACGCGCAGCAGCCAGTTGCTCGGCGCTGACGGCAGCGCAGACGGGCTACGCGTGGCCGCCTTGCAGTTGGCCCTCAACCAGGAGGTCAATCTGCCCGCGTGCGACGCCCGCGCCAGCGACTCCACCGTGAGCGCCGAAGCTCGTTTGGTCTGGTGGGGCGGGCGGGCCCGTCAGCTCCTCGGCGCTGGCCCTGCGCCGAGGGCGGCCGAGGTGGTGCGGCAGCTCGCCACCCTGGTGAGCTCGCACGCCGCGATCGGCGTGAAGGGCCCTGCCTTTGCCGCCGGAGCTCGTTTGGCGGCCTCCCTGGGTGATGGCGAGCTTTCGCGTCGCTTCTCGCGCCTGGCCAGCGAGGCCGTGGCCACGCTGCGCCGTTCAGCACCACGGCAGCTCGGTTCGAGTCTCGGGCTCGAGGCGTGGACGCTCGGCATCGACGTGCCCGCGGGCATGAGCGTGGCCCCGGAGCAAGTACGCGATATGGATACCCTGGTGCGCGCCCTGACCACCCGAAACAGCCTGCGCTCGTTGCTGAATCAGGTCTTGGATGCCCTGGTGCTGTGGACCGGAGTGGAGCGCGGCCTCTTGCTCTTGACCGCACCGGGTGGACGCCTCATCCCTCGCGCAGCTCGCAACCTGGCGCGCACGGATCTCGTGGCCGCTCAGCTCGAGCTCAGCTACTCGCTCGCGGAGCGCGCCATCTCGACACGAGAGCCGGTCGTGGCGGTGGATGCCATCGGCGAGCTGCCGGAGCACCACGAGAGCGTGCACGCCCTCAAGCTACGCAGCTTGCTCGCCATTCCACTGTTCTTCAAAGGCGAAACGCTCGGCGTCGTGTACCTGGATGACCGGGTCCGGATCGGTGCTTTCGGCCCGCAAGAGCTGTCGTGGGTACGCCTGGTTGCTTCCATCGCCTCGGTGGCTATCGGCGACGCTCGGGATCAACTCAAGCTGCGGCGTGCGGCTCGACGCGCGGAGCGCGCGGAGCAGAAGCTCGCCACGGCGCTCGAGCAGAGCGAGGCTCGTCTGGACGTGGCCCAGCAACAGCTCGCGCATCGAAACCCAGACACGACGCGCTTTCGCTACGACCGCATCATTGGAGAAAGTGCGCCCATCCAACAACTGCTCAGCCTGCTCGACAAGGTGACGGTGACCGATGTACCGGTCCTCGTCCTGGGAGAATCAGGCTCCGGTAAAGAGCTAGTGGCGCGAGCCCTGCATGACAATGGTGCTCGTGCCGCGCGCCCGTTCGTCACCGAAAACTGCTCCGCGATCCCCGAAACCCTGCTCGAATCGACGCTGTTCGGCCATGTGCGCGGCGCCTTCACGGGCGCTTCGCGCGCGCACGCTGGGCTATTTAGCGTCGCCCACCAGGGTACGCTCTTTCTGGACGAGATTGGCGAGATGAGCCTGAGCATGCAAACCAAGCTGCTGCGCGTGCTCGAGACCGGCGAAGTGCGGCCGCTGGGCTCCGAGAAGAGTCAGTTCGTCGACGTTCGGGTCATAGGAGCAACTCAGCGCGACCTGGAGGCCATGGTCAAAGCTGGCAGCTTTCGAGACGACCTGTTTTATCGGCTCAACGTGGTGAGCGTGAAGGTGCCCCCGTTGCGAGAACGCCGGGCGGACATCTTACTCTTGATGAAACACTTTCTCGTCAAACACGCCACTGCACAGGTGCCGGTCGTGTCCGAGGCGGCGGCCGCGTGTCTGGAGGCCTACGCGTGGCCAGGTAACGTGCGCGAGCTGGAGAACGAGGCGCGCCGCGCTTTAGTGATGGCCAGCGACGCGATCACCCCCGATCATCTCTCGCTTCGAGTCCAGGGAAAGCCACTAGCCCCGCTGTCGGTCAATGACCTCAATGTGCGAGGCCGAGTCGACCAACTCGAGACCGAGCTGGTCCGCACCGCGCTCGACAAGACCCGGGGAAACCAGACTCGCGCTGCCGAGTTGCTTGGCCTTTCGCGCTTCGGGCTTCAGAAAATGATGAAACGCCTTCACATCGCCAAGGCTCAGAGCTAACGAAAGCATTAGATGGCTCCCGGCGGTGCGGATGGTCCGCGTACTAATCCCCCGAGCATTCCGCCGCCGCGTTCTGATGGCCGCGCTGATCCCCGTCCTGATCCCCCCAAGTACCGGCCCATCTTGAAATGGGCGGGCGGCAAGTCCCGCCTGGTGCCTCGCATTCTCAGTCGCCTGCCCGAGCCCATTGAGACCTATTATGAACCCTTCGTGGGCGGCGGGGCGGTGTTCTTCGCCCTGGCCAGCCAGGGGCGCTTCAAACGCGCCGTGTTGGCTGATCTGAACCGCGACCTGGTCGATGTGTACAAGGGCGTAAAAGCGGATGTGGACAGCGTGATCCGCCTACTCGAGGAGTATCGGCGCCGGCACGACCGCGAGACCTACTATCAGACACGGCAGATCGATCCGCAGACCCTGGAGTTGGTCGAGCGTGCAGCGAGGCTCATCTATTTGAATAAAACGGGCTACAATGGCCTGTACAGGGTCAACCGCTCAGGGCAGTTCAACGTTCCGTTCGGGCGTTACGAGAACCCCAGCATCTGTGACGAGCCGCGCTTGAGGGCCGCGGCGCAAGCGTTGCGACGGCGGGGTGTGACGATCAAGGTCGCTGACTTCGAGCAGGTGAGTGAGCTGGCAAAACCCGGCGACGCGGTCTACTTCGATCCACCCTACGTTCCGCTCTCAAAAACCGCGAACTTCACCGGTTATCATAGCGCGCTCTTCGGCGCGGATGAACATCGACGGCTCGCCATGACCTTCAAGGAGCTGACCCGGCGCAAGGTCGAGGCGGTCCTTTCAAACTCGGACGCGAAGGAGACGCGCTTATTGTACAAGAGCGCGGGTATCGCCATCGAGCGAGTGCTCGTCACCCGGCCCATCAACTCGAAATCCACGGCCCGGGGCAAGGTGGCAGAGTTGATCGTGAGCAATCGGGCAGGTGTCATCCGGCAACGCAAAACCAAAGCTTGAAGAGCTGAGCTGGTGCGGAAACGCTAGAGCCGTACGCAAGCGGGGTTGGGGCCCCGCGCGCAGCGCCCGCAGTATTGCGGGCGTTGTTGGGTGGGGGGCCCCCGGTCCCTAGGACCGGGGGGAGGGTTTGCGCCAAACCCTCCAAGCCACTGGGAAGAAAACCAGACCCTTCGTATTCACCTCTTCAGACGCTTCCGCTCCATTGCGCAGACACGACAATGTTCTCACCCTACGGCCCCGCGCGCAGACATGACGGGCCCCGGTCCCTATGACCAATCCTCGCGTCAACACCCCTGCTTTTTGACTCGCCGGGCGTCCGAGCTTAAACAGGGAACACAGATTCATGGCGCCACGCCCAGCAGTCAAGGTCTCGGTCCCCGACCCAGAAATGGATCGGCCTCGATTTGGCCGGCTGAGTCTCATTGTCGCGGTGTGCTTCGTAGTCGGCCTGGTTTGGCCGAGCCTCGCGGGTATCAACTACGTGCAACGCCCCCCGGGCAGCTCCCCCGCCAAGGTGGACGAGGGCGAGGTCCCGGCCACCGACGGAGAGCCTGAGCCCGCGCCGAGCCCGAGCCCAAGCCCGAAGTCGGAGCCCGACGACGCCGTCCGCGCGGTAGCCCGGGTCGTGCCCACCCTGACGTCGCTGGAAAGCCTGATCATCGATGAGAGCGTGGTCGCGAGCTGCCAGGATGGTGCTCAGCCACCTGTGGCCAGCTGCGACAAGCCCAGCCTGGTTGGCATTATCGAAGCGCCTCTCGGCAAGCTCGCCCGCTGCCAGGCGGCGGAGGGAGCGTCAGGCGTGTTGTCGCTCGGTCTGGAGCTCGACTTCAGCCGAGGCCACGTCACTCGCGTCAAGGCTGGGGCGAGCACCACGTTGTCGAAAGACAAGAGCGCCGCGTTAGTCACCTGCGCACAAGACCTGGTCGTGGGCACGCCGCTCGAGGGTGTCGAGCACAAGCACACGAGCTATTGGCTGTACTATCTGATCCGCTTCCTGCCACCCGGCAGCCCCGTGGCAACGGGCGCGGCGCCGAGCGCGGAAGAGGTCGTCAGCGCGAGCGGCCAGGGCACGATTGGTTGGAAGACGGCCGTGGTTCGAGAGGCACCATCGCGCGAAGCCAAAATTGCTGCCCGGTTGCTGTACGGCACGCGTGTCAACGTGACCGGCCGCATGGGTGAGTGGTATCGCATCGAGCACGACGGGGGCAGCATCGGATGGGTGCACCGCAAGGCCATAGGAATGTGAGGCCGCAGCTCCGAGCGGACGAATGGCCAAAATGCCCTCGCCCCGCCGGGGAAGCGAAATTCCCCATCGCTTCAGCGATTCGACACTGGTCGCGGGCGAAACTGGGCTCGAGTTGACGGCTCGAGGTACTCGGCCGGGAAGGCTGTGCTAATGAATGGGATAGGCAAACCAGTGTCAGCGAAACCGACCGATCGTAAGCCGCCTCCATCCGGCTCGTCGCCAGCGAGGGTAGACTCGACTGCCACCGGTGAAGACGTGGCGCTGGTCTGCGGCGTGAGTGACGACGGGCGCAGCGTCGACATCATTCGCAAGCGTGGCGAACGAATCGAAACCGGGACGGTACGGCGGTTAGAGCAAGGCAAGCCGATTCACGGTGAAGTGGTACGGTTGCGCCCTCGTGAGCACTCACCGCTGGTGTGTGATGTCGAGGTGGAGGTGCCGGCTCCTGCCCACTCGGGCCCTCCCCCTACCTCCGGGCCAGCGCAGGTGGCGACGGAAACGTACCGCAAGAATTGGGACGCGATCTACGGGCGTGGCCGGAAGCCACGCTCACTCTTGAACTGAAGCGCTCCTGAACTGACGCCATCGGCAGCGAAGTTACGCTAGGCTTTGCGCATGAGCCATCCGAAGCCAAAGCTGACCGCAGCCGGGCACATCGAAGCGGACGGGGTGCTGTACCGGGTCACCGATGATCCGGTGTCACAGCGCTGCAGCGTGCTGCGCGACAGCGATGGCATGCTCATGGGCACGTTCACGCTGGGTGGGCTGGATGAGGTGCCCGATGCCAGCGCGGTCGACGCGGCTGCCATCGACCCGAAGCTCGTGCTCGCCATCGCGCGGCTGTTAGCCTCTCCGCGCGGCGCCCTGCCCCTGCAGTAAGCGGCCCCTGCAGTAAACGCGGCAGCTCAGGGCAAAGCTGGCGGCGGCGCCGCGTTTTGCCAGGCTGCGACGAACAGGTTGGTGTCCCACGTGCCGGGTTTGGAGGCGCGGTTCGAGGCAAACACAAGGTGTTTGCCATCGGGCGAGAACATCGGAAAGCCATCAAACCCGGGCGTGTGAGTGATGCGCTCGAGCCCGCTGCCATCCACGTTGATCGCCCAAAGGTCGAACTCACGGCCCTTGGGATCACCGTTATTCGAGGAGAAGATGATGCGATCTCCCGCGGGATAGAAGAAGGGTCCAAAAGCGGCGACGTTCAGCTGGGTGACTTGCTTCGCGTTCGAGCCATCCGCGTTGGCCACGAATAGCTCGAGCTTGGTCGGGCGCACCAGCTGCTGCCCGAGTAAGCGCTGAAAGTCCTTCAGGGCATCACCCGTCGGACGTGAGGCACGCCAAACGATCTTCGTGCAGTCGCTGTTGAAGAACGCGCCGCCGTCATAACCGGGCGTGTGCGTCAGACGTTTCACGTTCTTGCCGTCAGCATCCATCCGATACAGCTCGAGGTCGCCGTCACGCACCGAAGTGAAGACGATGGCCCCGTCCTTCGCGCACACCGTGCCCTCGGCGTCGTAACCCGGCGTGCTCGTGAGCTGCCGCAGGCCCGAGCCGTCCGCGTTGGCGCGGAAGATGTCGTATCCGCCGTACAGCGCCCAGACGTAACCCTGGCTTTGATCGGCCTTGGCTGGACACGCGGCTCCGGCCACGTGGGTGGAGGCGTAAATGATCTCTTTGTCCCCCGGCAGAAAATACGCGCATGTGGTCGTCCCCTGACCCGTGGAAACGAGCTGCGGCGTCGCCTGAGGATCATGAGCAGCGCGCACGTAAATCTGGTCGCAACCTTCGCCTTCGTGCGCCTGATAAATCAGCCGGGTGCCGTCAAACGACCAGTACGCCTCTGCATTCTCGCCACCGGCGGTGAGCTGGACGAGATCACCCAGGTGCACCTCGTCGGGATGTTTCTCCGCAGGCGCCGCGGGCACTGCTACGGCGGGGGGCTCGGTCGAAGCCGGAGCGGGTGGCTCGGGTGCAGCCGGTGCGGGAGGCGCAGCGGTTTGGCAAGCGCAAAACACGAGGGTACCGAGAACTGTGATGAGCGGGGATGAAATCTGCATGGACGAGCTCTGCTGGCGAAGATTTGAAAGCGCCGGCAAGCCTAGACGCGGGGATGGGCCGCCGGCAACGGCAATCGCACCACTCTCGCCGTTCACGGCGCCGTCGGCAGGCCGCGCAACAGCGTAGCCAAACGCACACCCGCTTGCACCGCCCGGCGGCGGGCCACAGCCTTGGCAGCATCGACATAGGCATCCCTGAGCGACACCTCGGGTTTGCCTTGGCGTTCGCCATCAGCAGTGGCTGCTTCGAATTTTCGCACGGCCGACACTACTGCCGGCACGTACACCGATGTGCGCGCGATCGCACAACCCTCGTCGATCCAGCTGTTTACGTCCAAGTGACTCGCTGCGGCCACGCTCACACGCGCCAGGTGCGGATCGCTTCGCCACTGATCGACCTGCCGTTGCACGCCGCTCAGTGAGACATCGTCGCCCAATAGCCCGTCCCACACCCGGTGCAGCGAGCCGCGGTCGCCGAGGACGATGTCGTTGCCACCCCGGTCCCCAGTTACAAAACGTTTGGTCGTAAACAATGCCACGCCGTGCAGCGGCTGGTGCGCATCACCCACCAGGTGCAGCAACCAAGTCAGCGCCAGTGCCCGGTCCGGGCCTGGCGCGGCGAAGTCGGCGAGCGTGCGTTGAGCCCGAGCGATAGCGTCGATGATCGAATCCGGCGCCTCTGCGCCGTTGGCATGGCGCACCGACTCGGGGAATGCCGCGCGTGCCTCGACGCAGCTGACGAGCCCCGCGCGGCGCAGGTAAAGGGGCAAATTGACGTAGTGCCAGGTCGCGTGTTCGTACTGTGGCTGGCCCCTGGCGATGTCGGGCCAGGTCGAAGCAAGCGCAAAGATGAAGCGCGCGCGCTCCGCGTCGCTGGCCAAGTTTGGCGGCACATGGGGCAAGAAGTCTTCAGCGAAGCGTGGGTGCTGGTGCAACAGTGCCACGAGGCTGTGCTGCAGCTCAGTCGGCAGCGCGGCGTAGGACAACAGCGCGATCTGCATGTGGCCGCTGGCGTTCCAACCGAGCGCCAGTCGGGGCGAAGCCCACACGAGCGCACCGAGCAGGCACCCGAGGAACCGCTGCCCGCTGCCCCACACCTGACGCAATGCTACGCGCCCTCCATGATTTGCTCGAATACACCGACCATGCGCTCCAGTTGATCGACCTCCACATACTCCGCCTCGGTGTGGGCCTGCGTGATGGACCCCGGACCCAGGACGAGGGATGGAATCCCTTCTCGAGCGAACAGCCCGGCGTCCGTGGCGAAAGCCACACTGCGCGGGTCAGGATCACATCCCGAGCGTTCGAGCGCGCGGTGGCAAGCCACGGCAGCGGCGTGTGTGGCTGGGGTAAATAGCGGATCTTTGCCCATGCGCAGCTCGGCGAGCTCGACATCGACCAATCCCGACGCGCGCAGTGCCTGTTCAATCTCGGCACGCAGGCTCGCGCCAGTTTCGCCGGGCAGCGTCCGGCGGTCCATGACCAGCCAAGCTCGATCGGGCACGATATTCGGGGCCTGACCGCCTGCCATTAGGCCGATCGACAAAGTGGCTGGGCCGAGCTGTGCATGCCGCCGCGTCGCGAGCTCGGTTCCGAGCTGCTCGAGGCAGGTGATGGCGCGTGCCAAAGCCACGATGGCATTCTTGCCGCGACCCGGGTCGGAGCTGTGGCACGCCCTGCCGCGCGCTTCCACGCGCGCCACGGCGATGCCCTTGTGTGCATTGACGAGCCGCAGCTCCGTGGGTTCCGTGGCAATGGCCCAATCGACCTTGCGACCCGCCAGGTGGCGAAGCACATCGCTCACACCGAGGCTTCCGCTGCTTTCCTCATCAGCTTCACCTACGATTACCACGTTGCGGGCCAACGTACCCCGCGCGAGCACCCGCTCGAGCGCGGCGATCAGCGCTGCCATGCCGGCCTTGGTGTCGCAGCTGCCTCGGCCCTGCAGGCGCCCGCCCTGCACCACCGGGTCAAACGGGTCGATCGTCATGTTGTCGACGGGCACGGTGTCGAGGTGTGACGCAATCATCACCGTCTCGGCGGAGCCAGAGACGCGCACCTCACCGACCACGCTGCGCCGTGTGCCAGTCCCGACGAGAACACTGTCGACGCCCAGCTTGCGCAGTTGCTGATGCACGAGCTCCGCATAACGCTCCTCACCCAACCAGCGGGGGTCGATATCCGTGCGCCCCATCGGGTTCACCGACGGGATCGCCACATAGTCGCGCAAATGACGAACCGCGGTAGAGTATGTCATCCGCCAAGCTCCATCCGTAGACCAGGCCGGCGCTCACGAGACTCCCATTGCATCCCGGCAAGCTAAGGCCGGCCGCAAACGGGTGCAATCAATTTGAGGAGCCCGAAGGTCCTGGAAGACTCAAAATAGGTCGAGCAAACGCTGCACCTGCTGCCGCGGCAAGGCATAGGTCGCGTTCACCGACCCGTGCCGCGCGTAATAGATGCTGGCATCCTGAAACGAGTCTCGATTGCCGATGCTAAAACGAATGGGAGGCGTGCCCACGTTCTCGGGAGACTGTCGTTTGATGATACCCGACAAGATCGGGCGGCGCAGACCCTCTGCGGGCGGGGAGGCGCCCAAATGCACGGCGGCCTCCGGCCGCAGCGCTTCAATGGCGTCGAGCAATTCGTCGATGCGGGACGCGTCGAAATTCGAGGACCCCTTCTGAAGCGTGAGCTCACCGGCGACGCGCTTCAAGAGCACCTTGCCCCGACCCTCGGCATTGAGTGTGAGCTCGGCCACCGAGTCTCGATGGGCGGAGAACACCGACCGATCCAAGAGCCAGGTCCCTAGCACGCGATCGATGGCGCGAGGAGCGACGAACACCCCCGGGTCCCGATCCACACTCGCGTAGTAGCCGCCAGGCGCGCTACTACCGAGCTCGAGTGTGCGTTCAACCTCGCGGCCGTCCACCTCCACTTGCAAGCGCACTAGAGCGCGCGGCTTGTCGAGGCCAAAACCGGTCACCTCGCGATCGCTGACCCAGCGCAGCGCGCGCAAGGTTCGGAGCTGGTCGATCAGGGCTACCGCCAGTCCACCATCTACGTCCATCCCTTTTGGCTCAGCCAAGGTGAGCACCCCATCCACGCTGCGCTTCAACGTTTGTTTGACACTGCCACGGGTCACCTCCACGCTGCGCACGTCGCGGATCGCGTAGTCGAAGACTTGGTGTTCTTTCAGCAGGGTAGCGTCCGCCCGCAACACGGCTGCGTCCTTGGCTGACACCACCAGAACTGCCCCGTCCACCTCGCGCAAAATCCGGCGCGTCCCATTCGCCAGTGGGGCGCTGACGCGCACGCTTTCCTTGACACGCTCTTCACCCGGGCGAGAAGAAGACTCGAGGGTGACGACCGCGCCTTCAAACGCCGCACCGGGAGCGGGCTTGTCCTTGCCCGTGAGCAGCTCTGCTTCGGTGACCAGGATGCGCGACAGCCGGTCTTGGACGGCCTCCGTATCGAGCTCCATGCTGCGGGGCTGGTGCAGTACAAAGCCGTCTCCGCTCCGGGCAAACTCGAGCACCTGCTCGCCCTCTTCGATCCGGACGGTATCGACTTCATCGGCGCTAAAGCCAAACAAGCCACGATCGATCAGGCTACTGGCGGGTTCCCGAAGTGCCCATAATACACTGTGGTCGACGCAGCCCGCCAAAGGCTCCGGCAAATGCCTGAGCGCGATGGTCTTGTCAGGCGTAGCCGGGCACGCGCCGCCAAACTCCAGGCTCGCCTCTGATTTGTCGCTGCCGGCCGGCAGCAGCGAGACACGTATGCTCGTATCGGCGCTGAGCGCCGCCTTGGCCAGCTCGACATCCAGCAACGGCTCGGCCACCGCTCGCGACAACGCCATGAAGATCCGATCGACCGCCGTGCGTGCGGCACGCTGACCGTCCTCCATGTCCTCGAAATGAAAATCCCCGCCCACGCGCCGCAAACGCCGCACGCCCGCCGCGCTGGACAAGATCAGCCGATCGACAGAGCCCTTTCGGTACGGAACGATCTGCCGACCCCGAAACCCCTCAGCGTCCACGAACAGGCTGTCGACCAGGCGCTTCTTGATCACATAAACTTGGCCCTCACCGCTACCCGTCTTGACCTCCACGTAACGCGAGCCCGGCGGCGAAACGGCGTCCTGACCGAGGCGCAGGCGGTACGAGAGCTCACCCATCACGACCCCGAGCTCCCGACCTGACAGCACCGCCCCAATGGCCCCGGACTCCGTTTCCAGCGTGAACTGCCAAGGCATTTCACGCTCCCAAGTCGCATACTGCAAGCTACCGAGCAGTTGCTCGACAGGGGCCGGGTCCGCGTCGGTTTCGAACGGCTCGACCAACGCCCACTCGGCGTCGACGGGCTCTGGTGGCAGCGCCGCCGGCTCGGTCTCGCCCTCGGCGGTTCGGCCTGGCAAGGGTGCGCGACGCGAGAGCACCGTGCGCCGCTGGCCTTGCCGAATCTCCAGGCGCTCTACAGCGTCTTGCCGAAACACGGGCAGCAGGTGGCGCTGCCGCACCTGCAGCTCACTCGTGGTCGGTAGCCGCGCCGTCCAAAACGTGACGCACAGCGACGCCACAGCCAGCAGCAATAGGCCGAAGTTCACGACGCGTGCCCGCGCGAGCACCTTCATTTGGCCGCCTGTCCAGACCTTGCGGCGGCTCGGGTCCAGCGGCGGCGGTACAAGATCAAGAGCCCGAGCGCGAGCGCGGTACCCGGCATGTACAATAGGATGTAGCGCGCGACTTCCAGCAGGGATTGCTCGGTAAAATGCAATGCCACTTGGCGTTCGGGTTTCTCTCCCAGGCTGACCAGGCTCGGCCGCGACACCAACCAGGACACGGCGCTCTCAATGAAACGGCGCGTGCCGGCCAATGTCGGATCTTGCCAGGTGCTGCCGAGCAGCGGCCCAGCGCTACCCAACACCACGAGCCGAGCGCCCCGTTTTTCGGGGCCTGCCAGCGCCTCGAGCTCACTCGCCATGGCAACCACAAACGGCCCCTCGGCGTCGTGCTCCACAGCGTCGATGACGAGGCCGGTCGTGGCCAAACCCGCCGCGCTCTCCAACGCAAAGGCCTTACCGCTGGTCGTCAGCAGCTCCCGCGCGGGCTTGGTCCCTTCGAAGCTCGCGGCTAGCTGCATCAGCACGCGAAGGCGGGCCTCCCCGCCCTCGAGCAAACCTTCGGTTATTGCGTGCGGCTTCGGGGTCGCCAGAAACACCTCACCGCCCAGGCCGATCGGCAAAGCCGCATCCGGGTCACGCTCGAAGATCAAGTGTGGCTGTGCCCGCACGCCAAATACCTCGAACAGCGGCTCGAGCCCGCTCGGTACCGCGCGGTTGTCTTCATTCAGGCTCGGGCCAGCGCTCACCAGCACGTTCTTGCCGCGCCGTACGGCGCTGACCAAGCGAGCCGTGGCCACCGTGCTGAAGATTTGGGCAGGCGCGGCAACAATCACCAGATCGCAACTCATTAGGCCGAGGTCGCTGGCGACCCCCGTGAGATCGACGTCTCGGGTGCCATAGTTGTTTTTCTGCAGCGTGTGGCGCAAAGCTCCAAGGCCTGTCGGGCCTCCGTCATCCGGATCGGGTTCTTGGTGGCCGCTGCTGAAGCACACCTCGGTCGGCTTGGGTTGTAGCACTTGGCGCACGCCCTCGGTGATGGCCTGCTCCAGTTGGGGCCGCACGGTGCCGCGCTCGTCGTCGTAGAGAGCGATGTCGTCAGCGGTGATCACCCAGCGCGCTTTACCCCGCGCCACCACCAATGCGGCGTCACTGACCAGATGGCCTTCTTCCGCACGGCCCTCCATCAGGCGGTACCGGTTTTGCAGTGCGATGAATTCAGCCGGGTCGCGGTCGGGATCGACATAGCGCACGCCGACCAATTTTGACTCGGCCTCGTACTCTGCGAGCAAACGCTGAACGCCCCCGAGCTGGGGATCCGACTGGCTCAAAAAAACCAGTATGTCGATGTTGTCGGACAGCCCATGCAGAGTCTCTACGCTGGGCGGCGAGAGCGTGTACAAGCCGGCACTGGTCACGTCCCAACGCGTGTAGAAACGCGACACGAGGATGTTGGTGCACAGTGTTATCACGACGGCCGAAAGCACCCCCAGCGAGCTCAAGACGCCGAGCTGGCGCGCCACGCTGCGCGCGGCAGGCGCCGGCGTCACCGATGGTGCAGGAGCCCCGGACTTCTTAAAAAAGCTCATCCCCATCGCCAAGAATCGACCACACGCCGAGTCAGAAATAGGCACAGCGACGCCAGGCTGGAGTCGAAGACCAGCCGCCGCACATCCACCACGCCCCTGGAAAAGTCATCCAGCTGCGACAACACCGAGACGTGTCCGCACACGTCCCGGAGCAGGCCAGGGTCAAACACACGCTCCCCGATGCCCAAGATGAATAGGCCGAACAAGACCAAGGTGGTCAGCATGACGGCCGCCAGCTGACTGCGTGTCAAGGCGCTCATCAACAAACCGATGGCGAGATAAGCTGCGCCCACGGCCAACAGCCCCCCGTAGCTAGCCGCCACCACGGGCCAGTCGACGTCAGCCAAATTGCGCACGATGATCACGTACAAGAGCGTGGGCAACCACAAGAGCGCGTAGGTGGACAGCGCAGCGAGGTATTTGGCGTGAACCACCGCAGCGGCGCTCACCGGCGCGGTGAGCAGAGTTTCGAGGGTGCCCCTCTGACGCTCTTCCGCGAACAGGCCCATGGTGAGCGCTGGGCAAATCATGAGCAGAGAAAACGGAATGAACAGCGAGCTGAAGTAGCTCTGCACCGGACCTTGGTCGATAGAGCGGCTGGTAAAGTGCGTGAAATGGTCGATGACGATGTAGAAGCTGACGCCCTGCAGCAGTAGAAATACGAAGAGCAACAGCCAGGCCAGTGGTGTGACCCACAAGCTCAACATCTCGCGGCGATAGACGGCCAATAGCCCCGGCAGATGGCTCGGCCTTTTCATGTCGCCTCCGCGTCAGCGCCGGTGAGCACGCGGAACACTTCTTCCAGGCTGGAGTATTGCAACTTGGCCTCGCGCACCCGAACACCGGACCGCACCAGGAGAGCGACCAGGTCTTCGAGGCACTCATGGCCGTCGGCGGCCGGCTCGAAGCTGACGAGAAAGGACACTACCGCGGCGTGCCCGTCGGCCGCGCCCACCGGAACACTGCGCCCCCCACCCCCCGGAGGCGGCTCGACCGAATCAGGCACGAGCCCGAGGGCGCCCCGCCCCAAGGCCACAGGCACCATCGAGGGCGTGGATGCCACGGGTGTCACCCCGAGCACGCGAGCCGCGGCCACCATCAGACCGAGGGCTTGCTGCCGCGTATCGTGCAGGGTCAGCAGCGCTCGCTGGCTACCCCGACGCCGGCGCAGCTCGGCGATGGGGCCCTGTGCCACGAGCACACCTTTGTCGATGACGATGGCCCGACTGCACGTGGACTCCACTTCGCTGAGGATGTGCGTCGAGAGCAACACCGTGTGGGTCGCCCCGAGCTCGCGGATGACCTGCCTGACGCTGTGGATCTGGTTGGGATCGAGACCGGCGGTGGGCTCATCCAGGATGAGTAGGGGTGGGTTACCCAGTAAGGCGTCAGCCAGCGCCACCCGTTGACGAAAACCGCGTGAGAGCGTGCCAATCAGCGAGCGCACCACCGTGGTGATGCCCGCCTTTTGCAGCGCCTGGTCGACGTGGCCCCGCAGCTCTCTCTTCCCAATGCGTTTGAGCCGGGCCCGAAACGAGAGATATTCGCTGACTCGCATCTCCGGGTAGAGAGCGGCGGTCTCCGGCATGTAGCCGATGGCCTGCCGAGCGAGCAGCGGCTCTTCGACCACGTCGAAACCGTTGACGCGAACCTTGCCAGCGCTGGGCCCAAGGTAGCCAACGATGGTGCGCAGCGTGGTCGATTTGCCCGCGCCGTTAGGCCCCAAAAAGCCCACGACCTCACCGCGACCCACGGAAAATGAGACGTCTCGGACCGCCACGAGCTGGCCATAAACACGGCGCAAACCCTGCACCTCGATGAGCGGCACCTCGTTTAGCGGCGCCTCGTTTAGCGGAAGCTGCTCGAGCGGTACCTGCTTCAGAGGTTGCGAGGAACGCTTCACTTTTTTCCCTGGCCGTGAGTCCGTCTAGAACTCTTGTCACACGGCGTCAATTCCCGCACCTTGCCTTTTGCCCGCTAGTAGGACAAACCCGACGTCCGCGCCGGGTTTTCCGGGCGAAACCCGGCAGCGCAGCAGGCGCAGTGAACTTGGGGTGCGAGGCACTAGGGGTGGACCCACTATTTGACGTACGGCACCCGATAACCGTTCTCGCGATAGGTGTGCACCTGGAAGAAGCTGCGCAAAAGCAGCACGTGCTCTTCCTGGTCGGGGTCGACGTGGTCGGACAAATTGCGTAGCTCCCCGGGATCCGCGCTCAGA
>JANOIG010000128.1:0-17731 GCA_031407405.1 Deltaproteobacteria bacterium | reverse complement strand
GATAGGGCCGTCGATACTGGGCAGGGTGGCCCCCGAGGAACAATCCTTCCTGCAGCCGGTCGCGATCGCGCCTAACCTCGCGGTGATCGCTCAGGTCGGCATCATCCTGTTCATGTTCCTGGTCGGGCTCGAGCTCGATATGAGCCTGCTCAGCAAGCGCTCACACGTCACCCTGGCCATTTCCCACAGCAGCATCGTGGTGCCGTTTGTGTTGGGGTCGGCTCTGGCGCTCTGGCTTTACCCACTGCTGTCTTCGGAGCAGGTGGGTTTTACCAATTTCGCGCTGTTCATGGGTGTGGCCATGTCGGTGACGGCCTTCCCGGTGTTGGCCCGGATCCTGACTGACCAAGGCATGCAGCGGTCGGAGCTGGGCACGATCGCGCTGGCCTGTGCCGCGGTGGACGACGCCACTGCCTGGTGCCTGTTGGCGGTCATCGTCGGTATCGTGCGCGCGAGCACGACGAGCTCCCTTTGGACGCTGGGGCTCACCTTCGCCTATGTGTTACTCATGCTCGGCGTGGCGCGCCCGCTGATCGCTCGGTTGGCAAAGCGAGAGAGTCTCAACGACCGGTTGAGCCAGCGCGCTACTGCGGCCGTGCTGGTTGGGCTGCTCGTCTCCGCGCTGGTGACGGAAGCCATCGGCATCCACGCGCTGTTTGGTGCCTTTCTCCTGGGCGCGGTGGTTCCCCATGAGTCCCGCCTGGCGCGGGAGCTGACCGAGCGGCTCGAAGACTTTGTGATCGTGCTGTTGCTGCCCGCGTTTTTCGCGTTCACCGGGCTGCGCACTCAGATCGGGCTCTTGAGCGGCGTGATGGACTGGGTGTACTGTGGTGTCATCCTGCTCGTTGCCTGCGTTGGTAAGTTCGGCGGCAGCACGCTCGCTGCACGTCTCACCGGTATGCCGTGGCGGGAGGCCTCCGCGCTCGGAGTGTTGATGAATACCCGGGGCCTGATGGAGCTCATCGTGCTGCACGTCGGTTTGGACCTGGGTGTGATTTCGCCCCGGCTGTTTGCCATGCTCGTCATCATGGCGGTGGTCACCACTCTCGCCACTTCCCCGCTCCTGCATGCGCTGAAGCTCGGGGGCGCTCGCACGCCGGCGCTCGCCTGCGGCAACGGCGGCGCGGTCTAGCCTTCAATGCGCGGCGGTCAGCTCAGTTGGGTGCTGCTACAGCTGTTGGGGCTGGCGTGCGCGCAGTCCGCTGCGCACAGAGATGCTGCACCCGAAGACATGCTGCCGGAGCCCGCACCGAGCGTACCGCTCCCGAAGGCGGCCCCGGCCGTTGTCTCCGCGCCGCGTGTGCCAGAGGCGGTGGCTCCGGCCCTGGGCGGGCCGGCGGGCACTGGTCACGCGGACCTCGATCCCGATAATGATGGCGTGGTGGCTCCGCCCGAGCCGCTCGCCGATTGCGCCGTTCGGCTGGGAGAGGCAAAAGTGGATTTCCGGTCGGTGCAGTTCCCGTTGAGCCAGAAGTTAGGCAATGTCTTCACGTGTGGCACGGAGCAGGCCGTTCTGTACCAGCGCGGCCCCGAGGGCTTCCGCTTCAATGCGCGGCCCCAGGTCACCTGCCGCCTGGCGTTGGCGCTGGCGCGCTTTGAAAGCATCGCCCAGGAGGAGGCCACGCGGCACCTGGGGCGGAAGATCCGGAAAGTGACCCAGGCCGGCACGTACAGCTGCCGAAAGATGCAGCGCTTCACCAACATGGTGAGCGAACACAGTTATGCCAACGCCATCGACATCAAAGCCTTCCAGCTGGAGGGCGGCAAGAGCATCAGCGTGCTCTCGCACTTCGGCAGGCTCGATACCGAGCCGGAGCTTCCGGAGTCGTTGTTCTTGCGGAGCCTCGCCCGCCGCCTGTATGACGAAGCGGTGTTCTCGGTGGTCTTGACGCCGTTCTTCGATGCGCTGCATAAGGACCATTTCCACCTGGATCTCGCGCGCTATCGCCTGGATGGGACGCGCTGACGCCGCGCAGCTGGCCCCACCCCTGTGGCGTCAGCGGCTGCAACCCGGTACCCTCGAGGTCGACTTGGCTGGCGAAGTAGCTCCTGATCCGAAAGCAAATCTCACGCGGAAGCGTTTGCGCTCTCATCCACCCGGCACTTGGGAGCCCGCGCGTCGGTTCGTCCGTCGCGCCATCGCGCCAGTCGAGCGTTTTCTGGCCATCGAAGCGGCGAGCGGCATTCTGCTGTTACTCGTGGCGAGCCTCGCGCTCTTGTGGGCCAACTCTCCCTGGGCGCCGCTGTACGAAACCCTGTGGCACACGCCCATCGGGCTTCGGCTCGGGTCATGGTCGTTCGAGCGCGACCTGCACTTTTGGATCAACGACGGCCTGATGACGCTGTTCTTCTTTGTCGTGGGGCTCGAAATTCGTCGCGAGATCCACGGCGGGGAGCTGAGCGAGCTACGACGCGCGGCGTTGCCTCTGGTGGCTGCCGTGGGCGGCATGGCCCTGCCGGCCCTGATCTTTCTCGCCTTTAATCACGGTCGCCCCACAGCGGTAGGTTGGGGCATTCCGATGGCCACCGACATTGCCTTTGCGGTCGGAGTGCTGGCGTTGCTCGGCAAGAGCGTGGCTCCGTCGCTCCGAATCTTGCTGTTGGCGTTGGCCGTCATCGATGATGTGGGCGCCATTCTCGTGATCGCGGTTTTCTATTCGTCGGGTATCGACCTGGCCGGCGTTGCGGTGCTGGGTGCGGGCGTGTTGGGGATCGTGGGCATGCAGCTTTTCGGTGTGCGCTCGCCCTGGGCGTATGTGTTGCCGGCGACAGTGATCTGGGCGGGCATCTATGCCGCAGGTGTGCACCCTACGCTGGCAGGTGTGGTGGTGGGCCTGATGACCCCCGCCGAGGCGTGGCTGGGTGTCGAGCGCTTCATGCAGCGCATTTCGACCAGCCTCGAACGCTACCGGCGCAAGGACACGCTCGACGCGCTATCGCTGTTGCCACACCTGGATGAGCTGAACCAGGCCCGACGTGAGGCGGTTTCGCCGGTGGAAGGGTTGCAGCATGCGCTGCATGGGTGGGTGGCATTCGTGGTCATGCCGCTGTTTGCGCTGGCGAACGCCGGAGTGCCACTGGGAGAAGCGGGGTTTGAGGGGCACGGGCTCTGGGTGTTCGTGGGCATTAGCGTCGGCCTCGTGCTGGGCAAGCCGCTCGGCATCTTGGGGCTGTCATGGCTGATGAACCGGCTCGGCGTCGCCAGCCTGCCCACCGGGGTCGGCTGGAAGCACGTCGGGCTGGTCGGTACTGTCGCCGGCATCGGATTTACCATGGCATTGTTCATCGCTCAGCTCGCGTTTCCGCGCGGGCCCTTGTTGGAGACCGCCAAGCTTGCCATCATCGTCGGGTCGGTGGTCGCCGCGCTGTTGTCCGTCTTTGCTGGACGCCTGCTGCTCGTGGCACCGCCGGATCCGCTGGGCGCGCGCACGGAGGCTGAAGCCGAGGCCTCTACGTTGGGCTGAGCGCGCCTTCGCTCACTTGCCCGGCGTGGGCGGGCAGAGCACGTTTACCTTTTTCCCTGACGCTGGGTCCGCCGGGCGAGCGCCGTTTTTCGCCTGCCGGGCTTGCTCACGACAGGACTCTGCATCGCGCTCCGCATCGGGGCCATGAGCAGCGGTGCCATGAGCATGGGTGCCTGGCTCCCCGTCTTCCCAGCCTGTTGCTGGATGCTCATTGGTGGGTGACGCCTCGAGCGTATCGGCGGGATCCTGCTTATTAGCTCCGAGGATCTCCCCATCGCTAGCGGACCGCGCGGGCTCCGGGCGTTTTTTTTCTGGATATCGAGAGGACTCGTTCCACGCGTTGGACGCGCTGGCGCAGGCTTGAGCGTTGACGGCAATGCCCAACGCGAGCACCCACCCGAGGGCCGCGCCGGTCATGGGCGTGAGTCGAAACCGGCGGACGGAGCGGGGGGTGAGGTGCATCTGACGAGTCTAACCACCGCCCTCGGACGGGCAAGCGCCCGTCGTTGTTCCATGCGAAGTCGCTCCACTGCCTGCCACTGGGCCGAACCGCGTTGAGGACGGTGGCCTACCCTTGCCCGGCACGTGGACCGCGACGAGGCGATCGGCGGGCCCGCTCGCGCCGCCGTATGCCAGATTTCCAAGGCTCATCACCGCGCTCATCTGATGAGCGCGACTGATGACGTAGACGTCTCGCGAGCGTGACAGCTTTAGCAACTCGGGCACGACTCTGGGCTCGACTCGAGAGCGCACAAAGCGCGAGCCGTCGAGCCCACTCAAGACCTCCACGGCGGCGTCGTCGCAAACGATGACCGAGCAGGGCGGCGTGGCGGCCAAGAAGCGACCCGCCGCACGCGAATCGAGCAGCGCCGTCTCGGTGGTACGCCGCCACGCGCTCATCCAAGCCTCGAGGCGCGCGAGCGCGCTCACGACGACCAGCACGCCCACGAGCGCAAAGCTCGCCGCCCCAAAGTGCCGGGAGAGCCAGGTTTCCGAGGCTGTCGAAGGCTCGCGGCCTCGCAACGCCGCGACGGCCGGCTGCGCATGAGTGGCGCGCTCGTAAACGGCCGTGAGCCATTCTGCGCTTTGAGCGACGCCGTGGGCGGCCCAGGTGGCGGCAAACGGAATGACCGCCAAGAAATGGCGGTCGAGGCCGAGCTGCGAGCGAGTGAGCGAGCTCGCGGTCAAGAAAGCGAGCACTGCGAGTGGCAGCGCGACAAACCAAACCCCCTGTTGACGCAGCGCCCGCACACACCCCAAAGCGGCGAAGAAAGCGGCCACCCCCATGACATGCAGTGGCACCGTGAGCACATACCGTCCGAGCGCCGCCACCGGCCAATGGCTCGTCGCCGCGCGCTGATCCAGCGCTGCTTCCGCAAACGCCTGGTTGTCGAGGATGAAACCAAACCAGGGCTCCCCACCCCAAGCGCGCAGGGCGGCCCAGCCGAGGATACCGACGGCCGGTGCCAAGACACACAGCACGGCCCCAGCGCCAAGGGTCGTTTGCCCCCTCAGGCGGCGGTGAGCGAAGACAGCAGCTACCGCCAGCACCGCGGCCCAGGCTTCGTAGCGCGTGAGCACCGCGATGGACAATAGCGCGGCGGCGAGGCCGTAGCGCTGCGCTTGCAACAGCGCCGCGGCCCCGAGCAGCATGAGAGCAAACGAGAGCTCCATTTGCCCGGTCGTGCCGATCTGCATGACCAGCGGTGTTGCCGCGCAGAGCAACGCGGCTAGGTACGGTACGGCGGCGTCGCGCAGCTGTGGCGCGGGCGGGGTCGTGCGCCGTAGCACCCACAGCAATAGCAAGGGCGTCAACGCGGCGATGACCGCATTGGCGGACCGCACGTCGTCGAGAGTTGCGCCGAGCTGAACGCCGAGCGCCAAGAGGAAGTGATACACGGGCAACCACACCCAGTGGATCTTGAAATTGAGCGGTGTTTCCAGCAGTTGACGCGCGATCACATAGTGACCGTAGGCGTCGGTGTCCGGGTCTGGCCCGAGCCGCACGCAACTGAGCCGCCAGACCGCCAGCGCGGCGATTACGAGGCAGGTGAGCACGACGGGCAGATGGCTCGAGGCGAAAACCGTACGGCGGCGGGCCCCAGGCACAAACACGCTACTTCGTAACACAAAAACGAAAAAGGCCGAGACGCTTCCGCTCGACCTTTTATCTCCATCACCCCTAGTGGGGCGCGGCTTCAACCGCCGAAGTAATACAGGGCGGTGATGCTGCTGGTGAAGATGTCCCAGGGATCATTGCCGACGTTGGTGCCGAAGCGCATGATCGAGGAGCTCGTGGTGGTATTCGTGGCTTCGACTTCGACGCTGGTGCTGTCGTAAGACAGGGCCAAGCCAATGCCGGCTTGTAGAGACAATTGTGGGATGTCGATGAAGCCAAAATGGACTTCGGCGCCAGCGCGTGCACCGAGGTCGAGGTGGAAACCCCGAAATATGGTATTGCCACCCACGCCCTCTTCCGTGTTGCCCGCAAAGCCGATATTCAGCTCTGGAACGAGCTCGAACACGAAATATTGAGTATCCGCCAGCGCCAATGGCAGGCCACCGTGCAGGATCAGCGCGGCGGGTTGCGGGTCGTCGACCGAAGTGTTGGCAACTTCCACCGAGCCAGTGCCGAACGCGAGGCCCAGGCCCGCGTCGATGCCCATGCCCGAGTCGAGCCAGTAACGCCCTCCAATCACGGGCGCGGTAACGGGGTCTGGCGTGCCAGCGGCATCAGTAAGGCCGATGGTTTGGATGCCCATAAAGCCAATCCCGAACGTCCCCACGAACTTGGAATGGTCCGTTCCCCCCACCGTGGCGGCTGGCGCCGTATCTTGCGCCCAGCTGGCGGCGCTAAAGGTGGCTCCGAACAATGCAATGCCTACTGCGGTCAAATGGCGGATCTTCATCGTCTTCGCTCCTGACTGAGATGAAACGCCGACGTAACAGTTCGGCCTGAAGCAGACCAAGAATTGGCGCTACCTGCCGATTTCTTGACTCCAGCAATAACTGCCTGTTGGCGGATCCCGCCCCGGGGGGTGGCAGGCCTTCTCCCGAGACAGTGGGCACCTAAATAAGCTACTCTGCGGCATGCCTCAGCTCGTCTCATCCCGCCCAGCGAGGCTCTACGACCGTTTCATGGGCTGCAGCTGCCTCGTCTGGAGCCTGGCCGCCGTGTCCGGCTGCGGCGGGAAGAATGAGACGACCTTCTCCGAGCCCGAGCCGGCGCCTGAGACCAGCCGCACGCTGGCCATCCTGAGTGAGCCAGAATCCCTCGACGCGGTCTGTCGCCTGATTGGCGTGCAGAGCCTGAATGGCGTAGCAGCGGCGGACGCCGCGGCCACCTGCTCGCAGGTGGTCGAGCAGTGTCGCAGCGCGGTCGGCGGATTCTTGGAGCAGGCCGATGACGCCGAGGGGGCCCCCACCGGCGAAGCGGCGACGCCCAGCGCGGTACCGGAAGGCGACCTGCAGGCGCTGCTCGGTTGCCCTGTCACCGTCACGGAGCTGGACGGCTGCGTGGCGCAGATCCTCGAGCGCGGTCGCGACACCTATGCGGCGGACGTGAGCTGCGAGTCGGCTGAGCCACCGCAGGTCGATCCTGCGTTTCTATTCACCGTTCCAGCTTGCTTCGGAGTCGTGTTGCGTTGCCCGGAGCTGCTCAGCTTCGGGCAGCTGCTCGAGGCCATGCCGTGACGCGGTGAGCGAGGCTTAGCGGTAGCGCGAGCCGGCTCCGCTTTGCCAGAGATCGGGGTTCGCGCCGAGCGCGCGTTTGACGGGCTGGGTGGCAACGTCGAGCTCTGCCAACGTCTCGGCGTCGAGCTGGATGCTCGCCGCCCGTGCGTTCAACGCGGCTTGCACCGGCTTTCGGATACCCGTCAGCACGCTGGTCACTGCCGGTTGATGCAGCAGCCAGGCCAGCGCAAGCTCCGACATGTCCAGACCCAGGCGCTCGGCGACCCCGCGGATCTTGGCGAGAGCTGCGAAGGTCTCTGCCTCGCAGCCCGCCTCGGTATGGCGCGTGAGCTTGCGGGTGGGTGAAAAGTGGCGCGAGCGGGCGCGGCCGATCGGTACCTCGTCCGGGTGTAGGTATTTGCCGGCGAGCAAGCCCCATAATAGGGGGCTATAACAAAGGACCCCCGTGTTGGCCTCGATGCACGCCGGAGTGATTTCGTATTCAACGGCCCGAGCCAGCATCGAGTAGGGCACTTGGTTGGTGGTGGCCTTGCCGACCTGGGCCATTTCAGCCAGGTCGAGCGGGCCAAAGTTGGAGATACCGAGGGCGCGAACCTTGCCTTGGTCGCGCAGCTTTTCGAGCGCCGACCAGGTGTCTTCGAGCGGGACCTCGCGACTGGGCCAGTGGATCTGGATCAGATCCACGTAGTCCATCCCGAGCCAGGTCAAGGACCTCTCGAGGCAGCGCACCACCCCGTCCGGGTGCATGAAATCCGGCGCAATTTTGGTGGCCACGACGGCCTTGTCGCGCAAACCCTGCAGGCCCTTGCCGAGGCGCTGCTCGGACACGCCGTCCCCGTACCCAGGCGCGGTATCGAAAAAGTTGATGCCTACGTCGAGAGCCGCGCGGGCCGCATCGATCGAGTCGGCATCCGATTGGTCGCCCCAGGTCATGTCACCCGCCAGCGCCCAACAGCCCATGGCGATGACGGAGACGCGAATTTCGGTACCGGGCAAGTGGGTGTAGCGCATGCCGTTTCAATCGCGCAGAGGGCGCCGCGGGTCAAATGCCGTGAATCTGCCCGCGCCGGAAGGGCCCGCGAGCCGGGGCGGTGCGCTTCCAGCCATGACCGAGAGGACAGCGTATGGCCTTGATGCTATTGAGTCGGCCTTCGCCAGCACGACTTCATCGGGGCGGATCGGAGCGAGATGTTGAGCAGTACTAGTGCCGCGGCCACCCACGACGTGAGTGAGGCAACCAAGTTCGTGGAGAGGAACCGTTGCATCACCTGCCTATCCTCACAGCTCGAGCGCTTGTCGGGTGGGAGCTTTGGTGATGATCCGTTGCGCAGCTACATCGCGGCGGACCCCTGGGGGGAGTCGCCGCTGCCCTATCTGAAGGATGAGAGCTGGGAGTTCGTCCGCTGTCGCGATTGCCAGCAGATGTTCCACAAGCGCATCCTGAGCCCCGCCTGGCAGGACCGCCTGTACCGCGATTGGGTGACCGACGCCGCCATTCGAGAGTTCGAGGCGCAGCACGGGGTGACCAGTCCGAGCACGAAGCTCGAAAACGGGCGCAACAATGTTCGGCACGTGCTCAGGGTCGAAAAAATGACGCGCGCCTTACGCGCTGGCGAGACGCTCAAGATTCTCGATTTCGGCTGCGGGTGGGGCCAGTTTCTGGCGGCCGCATCGCTGTTTGGGGCCGAGGCGTGCGGTGTCGATCGCGACGCGGATCGGTTGCGGGGTGCCGCGGGGGTCGGGGTTCGGCTGGCGCCGAGTCTGGATGACCTGCCCGCTGAGCTCAAAGGCCGCTTCGACGTGGTGTCCCTGTTCCAGGTGCTCGAGCACCTCGAGGAACCTCGTCCGGTGCTGGAAATGCTGAGGGGCTGGCTGAGGCCGGGTGGCATCTTGATTCTCGAAACGCCCAATTGCACGGGCATCACTGGCTTTGACAGCATCGAGAACTATCGAGACATCAACCCCTTGGCTCACATCAACGCCTTCACGCCGGAGACGCTGACCAGCATCGCGACCCGCACCGGTTATACGCCGGTGCAATACGTACCGGCACACGCGACCGCGGATTTGCTCGGGGTGGCCAAGTCACAGCTGAAGGGCCTACTCGGTGGCATCAAGCGCATCGTCAAGCCCACCACCGATCAGTACTTTCGCAGGGATTAGGCTCGACTTCCGCCAATTTTCGAGTCTGATTTTCTGTGGATGCCCCCTCCGCATCCGTCCTCGCGCTTCGCGCTGCGGGCGGTGCCCTCCCCCAAATCACCCGCGGGGGGGGGGTCAGGGGGAGGCGACATCATGCGGCACTGGCCACGTAGTCAACGGGTGGGCGCAAACGTTTTCGCGAGTCGCTGGTTGATGACGCCGGATCAAAAGTCGCTCGCCCGAGGACGCTCGTACGACATACTGTGAGCCTGTGAAAGATGAGGTCATTCCGGAGCCGCGCCCAGAAAGCGCCTCACCCTCCCCGCGAGCTCGAGGCGGGCGCGCTGCTCGGCGCCAGGCGTCTGGCGGCGTAGCGACGGCGCGGAGCGACGCAGCAACGGACCCGCCTGTCGCCCGAGCCAGTGCGGGTGACCTCGGCAATGAGACGTGACAGAAAGCCCAGTCGTTGACCATTGACACCCTCGGCTCATCGCATTTTGCGCGACTGAAAATGGCTTGGCGGGAGGCGGGGCCGTCCACTGTGCCGCGCTTCGGCTCCCCTACGCCGACAGACGCCGAGTGACAAGCTCGGCGCCCGCCCAGGCCTGGCCGGCCTCGCGCGGTGCTTCCCGGGCGCCGCTCCGCGAGAGCGTTTTCAGGTCGGCAGGCGCCCCAAACTGCACGCTCGGTACACTCTCAGACTCTCACCGCGGCCCCTCCCGCGGCGCGCCCTGCGCGACGCTTGGGAGCGGGCGGCGGCGCGCGCAGGCGGCTGCCGTCGAGCACGACGCGGGGTGGGCAACCCTCCCTAAAAACTGTTCAAGTCGAGACCGATATGGACAAACCCGAAGTCTGCGCCGGGTTTGTCCCAATGCGCTCGGTTCGCTACACGCGCCGTAAGGACTCACCCGGCGTCGCGGCCAAGAGCTTGCCCGAGCTGCGCTCGACGAGTGCCATGCGGGCGCCGTAGGCCGGCACTGGGACGTCAAAGGCCATGCTGCCGACGTGCACTCGGCGCAGCGCGTTTTCAGGCATTTCATTCACACAGACAACGAGCGCGGCGCTGGGGGCCAGCAGCACGCGGGCGGCGATGGGCAGCTCCGAGGGTTGAGTGCTGACACCGGCTGCCTCTAACGCGGCGCCGAGCAGCTGGGCCAGCGGCTCACGCTCGCGCGCGAACTCCAAGGGCAGCGGCTCATGCCACAGGTTGCCCTCGAAGGCTGTGAGGTCAGGCTTTAGGCTGCGCCGCAGGTTCTCGATCATCAGGCCCTCGAAGCTCACCGGGTGTCTGGGGCTCCAGGCTGACCTCTCATGAAAAGCCAGCGCGCGGCTTGGGCCCAAGAGGCCGAGTTTTTTCAGCGCTGCCGTCGGAGCGCCGTACGAATCCCCCTCAATCGGACCCGTGACGAGCACCTTGACGCCTGCTTCGCTGGCCTCGAGCAGCGCGCTCGCCGCGCGCTCGTCGAGCACTTCCGCGGCGGGTACGAGCACGAGCTTACAGCCACGCAAGTGCCGCGCGGTCAACCGCAGATCACTGACGGCCGTGGGCACCACTCCGAAGCGTTCAGCGAGCAAGCGCACGACCACCTTGGTGGCATCGATGCCAAACGGCCGCCCCAGGAACATCCGTGCGTGCGGGATCAGCATCAGCACCGGGTCGGGCTCGAAATCGTCCAGGTACGGCGCCGCTTGCCGAAAGAACGCCGCCGACTCTACCAGCGCCGAGAGCTCTGGTTTGGCGGTACCGTCGGGACGCCAGAATCCAATCACCGACTCGTTGTCGATGGGCTGATAGGGATTGATGTTCCAGGCCCATTCGATCACCCCCGCGCCGCGAGCGGCAAAGGCGTAAGCGAACTTCCGCAAAAGCACGAGGGCGGCCATGTCAGGCGTGCGCCACGGGTTACCGTCCAGGTCTTCCAGGCGCATCAGGCCTGTCTCTTGGTGCACGCTGGCTTTGCCCGGCAGCTTGGTGACCACGCCGTCCCACAAAAGGTCGTCGTTGTTCCACCAGGTGTGTACGGCCGTGTAGTCTAGCCCTTCTCCCATCAGCTGTTGCGCCGGGCGATCCCCGGTGCCGCCCTCGTCTTGGCCGAGAGTCACGAGCGGATTGTTTCCCGCCGTGCGCAACACGTCACGCAAACCGGCGGCCCACCTCGCCACGACGTCTTGCGTGTACTCGCGGAAATCGCGCACCTTGCGCGGGCGCCGGCCATCGCGGATCACGAGGTGACCAAATTCGTCATGCCGCGGTGGCGTTTCGAGAGCCTCGGGCCCCAGCTCCGAGTCACGCCAGCGCTCCGCGACCACCAGCGCATCCTCCCCATGCCGAGCTCGCACCCAGGCTCCAAGCGCCCTGCGCTCGTGAACGTCGCCGATGGGACGTGTGCTCCAGAGCCGCTCGCGCGGCGCATACGACGGCTCATTGATCAGATCCCAGTGCACCCAGCCCACGCCCGCGTAGCGACTGGCGAACAAGGTCAGGAGCTCCCGCTGGCCTTCGAGCGCGCGCGGGTCGAGGTACGGATTGTCACCGGTATACGCCGGGGGCAAAAACGCGAAGAAATTGAAGCAGACCAAGATGCCGTGTTGGGCCGCGCTGTGCACATAGGCGTCGAGGGCCAGCAAGATGCCCTCATCGATCGCCCCTGGATCGAGCATGACGCGGCCCCAGGCCGTCCACAGGCCCGTGCGCACGAAATTGACACCGCGCCGGGCCATTTCCAAAAAATCACGATCCCAGACATGTGGATTGGGCTCGAACAGAAACTTGCGATGTACGTCCGACGCCATGTACGTGGTGCCGATGATCGGGAACACCTCGCCATCCTTGCGCAACCAATCGCGGGAGGTGCTGAGCACCGGCGCGGAAGCCAGCAAGCGTGCATCCTTCACCCAAAAGCCAGTGTCGATGCGCCGAGGCGCGCTCGCCGTTTCCGGAAGCTCGACCGCCGCATGATATAGGCCGGGTGGGAGCTCCGCGGTCCTGATGCCGATGAGCCCGGTGCGTGTCTCGGGCGGCCCGGCCAGGCGTGCTTCTCCCTTGAACACTTCACGGCCCGCGGCGTCCACGACCGTCACCCGCGCGGCTGCGGGCGCCGTTTCCTTCGCCCCAGCGCGCGGCCGGCGGTGGGTCACCCGTAGCGTGACAGTTTCTCCGGCGTCCACCGTGGCCCGCACCGGGACGGCGTAGAGCTCAGTGGCACCTTCGAGCGCGCGCAGCACGGCGGCACGGATGACGGCCGCACCGAGCGCCGCGTCCGAGGGCGCGAGCACCCAGCGCCCGCCGGCTTCGTCCCCACGCAGCCGATCGATTTCCAGCAACGGGCAACCACGGGCAATGCCCTCGCTGTCCAGCACGTGTACCAGCGGCCGAACCCGCGCATCCCGCGGACCGGCGGTACCGTCATCGTCGGGCGTGTCCTTGCGGGTGCTGAGGCGAACCGTCAACGCCCAGATGGTACGAGCTTCGGGGAACGGCTCTGTATAGCCGGTCGACGGAAGGATCCGTGTCGTGTAGGCGCTAACTCCATCGCGTTGCCAGGGCTCTGCCGGACCGAGCAAGAGCTCGCGTGCATAGGTGGGTTGGCGCGGGCCGAGGACCCATTCGGGACGGGCAGCGCCGCCCGAAGCGAAACGCACGGGCTGATAAAAAGGCGCTCCCCCGAGCTGAACCAGGCCACCGCCGGCGCGCAAGAAGGTGCGAATGGCGGTCCAGGCCTGAAGCGGGAAGGCGCTGCCGAAAGGCAGCATCAGCACCCGCGTGTCGGGACGGGCCAAAAGCGCCGCCAATGCGTCTGGGGTGGTCGCCCTCTGAACGGGCAAACCAGCGAGCGCGCGGCCGAGCGTTTCTTCCGCCAACACGGGGGCATCGACGGTGGGGAAACCAGGAGCGGCGAAGAGGGCCACCTGTGCGGCCCCCTGGGGGCTGGAGGGGAGCGGGCGAGCCAGGGTCATGGGAGCGATTCCAAAAGAGGGGGCCGAAGTCAGCCCCCACGAAGAGCCCGGCGCAAGCACATTCAACGGCTCGACCGGGGTCCATTTGGGTCATCAGCTCGCGGAGCCTGGCGGCCCCACCGTCAAAATGTTACCCCTGGCAGAAGTAAATATAGGGATTGAACAGCGACCGGTTGAACTTCCTGATCGTGTTGTTGCAGCTGCAGCATTGGGCCGAGATGTCCGTGCTGGTGCTGATCTTGACGCAAGCCGCCGTGCAGCTACCGGCTTGCGACGTCGATTCTTCGTTCAGGCCGTAGGTGGGGTCGATTGACACGACGTCGCCCACGCTCTGAAATCCGACGTAGGGGTTGGTCTTGTCAGCCCACTGCAACTTGTTCTTGAGCTGCGCGGGGTAGAGCAGGGGAGCGCCGTTGGTGCCTTTGGCCTGGAAGAAGAAGTTCATGTCACAGCCCCCCTTCTCGGCGCGCAGGAAGGTCAGGGTGTGCTGCTCGACGGGGCAGTTGGTGGTGCCGCCGTTCGAGGGTTGCATCTCACAGGACAGCTGGTCGCGGAACTTGGCGACCATCCGGCTGCGCAGGGCATAGACGTCTAGCTTGATGTTGCCCGGGAAGATGACCTGTTGGTGCGCGGCTGTCTTCTGAAAGTCTAACAGGGCCTGTGTCTTTTTACAGACGCCGTCGGAGCAGCGGGCGCGACCGGTAGGCGAGAGCACGAGGGCCTCGGCATTATCGACCCTGCCAATCGCAAAATCCGTCGTGGGTTGCCAGCGCTTGAGCTCCTGCGCGGCGGCCACGGCGACGGCGGCCATGGTGGAGTGAGTCCCCTCCGGGTTGTTGCAGGTCGAGCTCGTGGTCGAGCTCGTCGTCGTCGTCGTGCTCACCTTGCAGGATCGGTTGTTTTCCCAGCCCCAGCCGTCGCCGTCCGGGTCCGAGCTGGCACTGACACACGTCGGGTAGGTCGGCGGCGGTGGCGGCGCCCACCAGGCTTGTTCGGCAGTGCCGAGCACTTCCTCGCCCTCATGGGTGGCGCTGTCATCATTGAGCCCGTCGGCGCCGCAGCCTGGGACGGAGGCCGCGACAAAGGCGAGCGAGCTTGCGAGCTTGAGCCAGTTGGTTTTCATTTGCCAACCGTTAGTGCAGCCAGCGTGCCAAGCCTGGTGCGGCGGACTACTTTGAAACGCCGTTTCGCAATGACGCTACCCAGCCGCGAAACAAGACTGATTCGAAGCGTTAGTGCGTCAAATGTTTGTCACCCGCGAGCTGAAGCTGCGCGGGACGCTTACGGCGGGACGTGACGTAGACGCCAGTAGGTCTTACCACCCGCGCACTCGAGCTGTGCAACGGCGAGCGAGCTGCGCAACTCATTGCGGTACGGCCGCGCTGGAGCAGCGCCATGGCAGGGGTGGTGAGGGAGGTCACCCCCCCAAAAAAGCCCAAGCGAGCTCCCGCTCAGTCTTGGTACGTAAACACGCCGCGCAGGTCTTCGCTGCGCGAGATGGCGGTGGCTTCTCCACGCTGGTCTCGGAAGGAGGTAACGCGGAACTGGTAGATCATGCCCGGGATCAAGGCGGGGCCCGTGTAAGGGAGCTCGACGTTGGCGCCGCCGCTGACCTTGGGAACCGCGCGGTCTTCCCAGACCAGGTCTCCGAGGGCGGTGTATAGCTCGAGCTCATAACGGTCTTCGCTCGAGTCGTCTGCCCATTTGAACACCGGTTGGCCAACGACGCTCTCTAAAGCATCCGCGCCCGGCGCCACGATATTCAAGTGCTCGGTGATTTTGAAAGACTCACCCATGGCCACGCTCTCACCGGAGGTGACATCTACCCTCTGCAGGCTGGTGCCACCGATGGAGCTGTCGGGATCACGCACCAAGGCATCATTTTCGAACGCGGCTAGCACCACATAGTTGCCGAGGGGCACGTCGTCGAATTCGAATTGACCGCTGATGCTCGGCGCCTCGGGCAAGCCGGGGGCGCGCAGCCCGAGCGGGATGGGACCGCGTTCCAGGACCGTGTCGAATACGCTCTGGGGCACGAGCACGACACTGGTCAGGCTACCGCCGGGCGCGTTGACGATGTTCACGTTTCCGGACACGCCCCCGAGTGCCACGTCGGACGCATCGAGCACGACGCCATCCGCGGATCCCGCGCTGACATTGACGCTGTTGCGGGTCAGCTGCTGGCCTTTTTTGTAGCCCGCCAGCTCGAAGGTGCCGCTCGGGACGTTGAAGATCGTGAATTCGCCGGACCGGCTGGCCATGGCATACGGTGCCGGAACCGTGCCGCCTTCGGCGACGACCAGAGTGCCGCCGGCATCCGGGGACGAGATCCGGCCTTCAATTTGCCGGCTGTAGTTGTCCGGATCGGAGATGGGTAGAAGCGCCACGTCGGTGTTGGCGGCATCTATCACCGGATCTTCACCGCTCAGCTGGCTGCCGGAGATGGGGATGGCCGGGCGGGGGCCGGACGGAAATACTTGGTAGCCTTGGGCGGACACGTTCAGCGTCCACTTGGCAGTTTGCGCCACGCTGCCATCCGCATTTCGGGGTGCGCTGACGACCACGGAGTATTCGCCTTCGTCATTCGAGTACGCGACATCACCGACCGGAGAGCCATCCGCGCCGAGCGCCATGATGCGGCTGCCATCGACCAGCGTTCCAGTGAGCGCGTCATTCACCGAGCCGCGAATCGTCAGCGGCTTGCCGCACACGTAACCGCTGCCATCGGCGAGCGGGTCGCAGCTGAGAGCGCCGTCGCAAACGGCGTCGTCGTTATCGATGGCGCAGCCATCGCCGACCTGGCCGACCTTCGGCTCCTCGTCGGAACCGCACGCCAAGAGCGGAAGAAACAGACAGAGCAGTGACGAGTAAGTAAGTGTGGTTCGTTTCATATCGACCTCCAAAGGGCAGGGATCATCGCGGGAGTACTTTCCCCCCTTAGCGAACGGCTGGAACGCCGCTGGCTGGATTGTAAAACACGCAGGCTGGCCAGGTTTTGCCGTGGCTGAGCCCGGGCAAGTAGGGCTGGTCGGAACCTCGCGCTATTGGAGGCTCCAGGTGCAGTTGATGCTACACGCGGAGCTGCCATCGCAGTCCTCACCGGCTTCGACGATGCCATTGCCGCAATAGGCTTCTCGCCGGCACGACGCGCTGCAGCCGTCGCCGGACACGTTATTGGCGTCGTCACACTGCTCACTGCCTTCGAGGACACCATTGCCGCAGCGTGCTTCATTCTGGCACGTCGACGAACAGCCGTCTCCAGAGACGTTGTTGCCGTCGTCGCACTGGTCGGTGCCGTCCACGATGGCGTTGCCGCAGAATACTTCGCGCCGGCAAGTGCGGCTGCAACCATCACCGCTCCGGGTGTTTCCGTCGTCGCATTGTTCGAGCAGCGCCGCCTGGACGACCGAGTCGCCGCAGACCTCGAGCCGGCAGGTCGAGCTGCAGCCGTCGCCGCTCAGTGTGTTGCCGTCATCGCAGGTCTCGCTGCCTGATAGTTTGTTGTCGCCGCAGACCGCCTCGAGCCGGCAGGTCGAGCTACAGCCGTCGCCGTTCGACGTGTTGCCGTCATCGCAGGTCTCGCTGCCGCCCAGGGCGCCGTCACCGCAGAGGGCCTCGAACCGGCAGATTGAGGAACAGCCGTCGCCCGAGCGGTTGTTGCTGTCGTCGCACTGCTCCGGCCCTTCGACTCTGCCATTGCCGCAGAAGGTCTCGAGTTGGCACAGGTTGCTACAACCGTCGCCGCTCGCGGTGTTGCCGTCATCACACTGGTCGGTGCCTTCGACGCTGCCGTCGCCGCAACGTTCCAGGCTACAGGTCGACCGGCAGCCATCACCGCTCGTGGTGTTGCCGTCGTCGCACTCTTCGGCGCCTTCGATGACGCCGTTGCCGCACACGGTTTCACTGCGGCATGTGGCGTCACAACCGTCACCGCTCGTGGTGTTGCCGTCGTCGCAGACTTCGCTGCCGTTGCGTACGCCGTCGCCGCACACGCCTTCGATTTGGCAGGTGGACGAGCAACCGTCGCCCGAGAGATTATTGCCGTCGTCGCAGGGCTCGTTCGCCTCTTGGGTACCGTTGCCGCAGATCTCGAAGCGGCACGTAGGGCTGCAGCCGTCGCCACTTGCCGTGTTGCCGTCGTCGCAGTTTTCCGTTCCCTCGCGCAGCCCATCACCACACACCGTTTCGACCTGGCAAGTGGAGCTGCAACCGTCGCCATTGGCCGTGTTGCCATCATCGCATTGCTCGGTGCCGACGATGACAGAATCGCCGCAGATCGCCTCGAGGACGCACAACCCACTGCAGCCGTCGCCACTTTGGGTGTTGCCGTCGTCGCAGCCCTCACCCGAGTCACGCCGACCGTTGCCGCAAACTTCAGTGCGGCAGGTCGAGCTGCAACCGTCACCGGAGGTGTTGTTGCCGTCGTCACACTGTTCGGAGCCGGACAGGGTGCCGTTGCCGCAGAAGCTTTCCAG
>JANOIG010000125.1:0-17503 GCA_031407405.1 Deltaproteobacteria bacterium | reverse complement strand
CATCCTGGATGATGGTGAAGTCACCTGTGGCGAACTCGATTCCTCTGCGAACCGAGTTGCCTTTGCCCAGGTTGCGGTCTTGGAAAATGACCTTTGTGTTTGGGTCACGGATTGCCGTGACCAGTTCTCGCGTGCCATCTGTTGAACAGTTGTCAATGATGATCACCTCCCGATCCCAAATGGAACCCAGGTCGACCGTCTGTACACGCGAGATTACCTCCAGAATGGTCTCGTGCTCATTGTACACGGGAATGATTATTGAAAGTTTCATTCGCGATCCATTGGCGTACCGGCTCCAGATGGCTAGCCTAGCGCGCCGCGGGGCGTCCAGTGGCACTCTTACACAGCCTTGGATAGCGGTTTCATGCAGGCATCAGTGGCGATTTCACGCGGATTCGCCGCTGAACTGTGCGAGTCCGGCCAAAGGGCCTTTGCTGGGTGCCATCAACTTCATTCCCAGCCGCAAGGCGATGATGAAGGCGAAGGTGACGTCGCGGGTACGGCTGGCTTCCCGATGCGCCGATGGGAGTTGGCATTTTTCGTCGAAAAGTGCTGACATAGGTTACATGCTTAGACGTGCGCTCGAGCGCCCGGAAGTCATCCTTCTTCCAGCTCGGTCCGCGTGGTACGGGGAACACCGTGCGTCCCGCCGATCTCCGTGGCCTCCGCGCCATTACGGAGCTTTCGGGCCTGCGTCGGCGGGTGCTCGTTTCCTAGGTCCCGACCCCTCCTACGCCCGATGGAATCGAGGTATGGCCGCTCGTTCACTTTGCCCAGGTGCTCGAAGAGGCTGCGTTCTGGCCGTCGAAGACCTGAATCTGGACCCGATGCGCCTGTGGGGGCTGGCTTCAATCGCAGCCGCAGGCGATGACGAGGGCTCGGCAGACTTGCCGCATCTTTTCTGGACCGACGCTGCCGACATGACGCTGCAGGTCGCTTTGCCGGACCGTAAAGATGTTGGCCAGATTGGCGCAACACGGCGGCTTCAACCCCTCGTCGATACCCAGCTCGACCTCGGTCGGTGATCCGCGCAAGCTGGAAGTGATCGCAACCACTGTCGCAGTGCGCAAGTGCTCGAGCAGGGTGTTGCGGCTCAGTATCAACACCGGCCGGCGCTTGTCGGGAGCAGCGAATCGAAACTGCCAGATCTGGCCGCGGACTAAGTCTCGGGCCACGCTTGAGTGCCCATGAGCTCTCCGACCTCATCAAGAAGGTCATCTGCCTTGGCTTCGTAGGCCTTCCGAATGGCGGCGTCGACGTCCCGCCGTTCCTTCGCCTGCAGGTATGTGGACACGGCGTTTCGGATGAAGGCGGAGCGCCCCAACTTCTTCGCTTCGGGATCCCGATCGATGCGCCGCAGGAGCTCCCCGTCGATCGATACCTGCACCGGCTTGACCGCCATGTGTTGGATGTACAACATAATCTTGTTGTGTCAAGCCAACATAGGTGGAGCCCGTCGCCCACTTCAGCGCCATTTGAAACTTGAACGGCGTACGGGCAACCTGCCGTTTGGGCGCCAATTGGGCCATTTACACTAAGTGAAATCCGGCCGCATGGATTTGTCGAGGCGCGTTATGCTGCGCCGCGGGACGGTGGCGAAACGGGTCGAAAGCAGGTCGGGGGTGGGTGAAGGCCGTGTCTTCATCAAGGACGGGTTTCGTTCTTACCGGCGCACCTACCGCGTGGGCGAGGTGTACTGGGGCATCGGCACCGGTGTTGCCTTGCTGGGCATCGTCGGCTGGGTGACGTGGAAAGGGGCGCACCCCGATCCGAGCTTGTTCGACATGAGCGCCGCGCTCCAAGCCGATCCAGGCTCGAGCTCGGCGGCGGCGTCCGCGCGGGGCCCTTTGCCGGCCGGGCTTGCCGCGGGGGGCTTCCGCGAAGGCAAGGTGGGTGAGTACTCGGCGGACGACCTGTATGTGAAGATCAACGGTCGCGCGGGCTTCTTTCAGTCGTTCGGCGTGAAGAGCCTGCATGCCGTCACGCTCGAGGCGGGGCCGGCGTCGGAGGCCAACGCCTCCAGCATCGACATCGAGGTCTACGACCTCGGCGAGTCGAGGAACGCCATCGGCGCTTACAACGGCGAGCGGCCGCCGGGCATCGAGTCGCTCGTCAGCGACGGCAGCACGTTTCATTTCGATCGCAATGCGGCGTTTCTGGCGCGCGGCGCCTACTACATCCGTTTCATTGGCTCGGATGAGTCCGAAGCGGTCGTCGCCGAAGTGCAGCGTTTGCTCGAGTTGTTCCGCCGAGAAATCGCAGGGGCTGCGCTGCCCTGGGCGTTCAGCTTGTTCGTGGATCAGCTGAAGCTCAGCCCTTCGGCGGTCACGTACGTGAAGAACAATGCCTTCTCGTTTGGGTTTGCTGGCGACGTGTACAAGGCCACGCTCAGTGCGGCGGACTCCACGGAGGACATGGAAGCCTTCGTAGTGGCTCGCGCCGATGCGGAGTCGGCCGGCGCATTGGCGCGGCAATACCAGGAGGGTTTTGGCAGTGTGGGTGTGCCTAGCGGAAAGACCCGCGCCGGCGTGCCGTTGTCCAAGGATGAATATCTGGGCACCTTCTCCGGTGCCCTGGCCACCGAACGCTGGGTGGTGGGGGTTCGTGGAGCGCCCAGCGCCGAGCGAGCGCAGGAAATTTTGGAGTCGTTGAGCACGGGCATCGGTGCGTTACCGCCGGAGGTTCGGGCGCGTGCGCTGCCGAGCGCAGACGCCACAGAAACGCCCCAGGCTGAGAGCGCTGGAGGTAGCGATGAGCACTGAGCGGCGCGGTAGTCGTCACGCTCCTCCTGTGGGCGCTCCATCCCCGGAAGACCTGGAGCAGCAGCGGCAACACCAGCTTCTCGAGCGTCGTACGCTGCTCAAACAAGCGGTGGGGGTCGGCGGGGCGTGCGCGGCGGCGGGCTGGCTCAGCTTGGCGCCCGCGGGTTGGCCTTTGTCGCTTCGCGACGCAGATGGGGAACGCGGCAAGCCGCGCGCCACGGTGCGCCAATTACCCCCCGGCGGGTTTGTGGTGCCCGATGCGCCTTCGGTCGCAGATCTCGGCGTCGCTCACGGCTCTAACATCAGCGCGATGCTGCGGGCCGCGGTCGACGCGGTGGGTGGGATTGGGCGTTTCATTCAGCGCGGTGACGTCGTGGTGATCAAGCCGAACGTGGCCTTTGAGCGGCCCGCGGCGCTGGGCGCCACCACTAATCCCGACGTGCTGGTCGCTCTGGTCGAGCTCGTGCGCGAGGCGGGTGCCAGCGAGATCCGTGTCGCGGACAACCCGATCGAATCGCCGGAGAGTTGTTTCGCGCGCAGTGGCATCCAGGCGGCGGCCGAGAGCTCTGGGGCGCGCCTTTACTTGCCCGAGCCGCACCAATTCGAGCTGCTCGGCACTCCCGGAGCCACCTGGATTGAGCGCTGGCCGTTTTTCTGGGGGCCGTTCGAGGGCGCCAACAAGGTCATCGGGGTGTCCCCGATCAAGGACCACAACCTGTGTCGCGCGTCGATGACGACCAAGAATTGGTACGGGCTGCTCGGCGGGCGCCGCAACCAGTTTCATCAAGACATTCATGGCATCGTCGCCGACCTGGCGCTGATGTTGCGGCCCACTTTTGTGGTGCTGGACGCCACTCGCGTGTTGTTTCGTAGCGGTCCCACCGGCGGCAGCCTGAGTGACGTGCGGCCCGGGCATACGCTCGTCGTCTCTCGTGATTCGTTAGCTGCCGATGCCTACGGCTGGGATCAGCTGCTCGAGCGCAAAGGGGAGGCGTTACCCGACTACTTCAACCAGGCCGCCGCTCGAAAGCTCGGCCAGCCCGATTGGCGCAAGGTCGTGCTCTCTGAAGTGAACGTAGGATGAAGCGCCTGCCGGTCATTCAATCCGTGCCGCTCGCGATCCGCGCGGCGACCCAAACCAATCGCGACGGTACGCCCTGGTTCGCGCGAGTGTTTCGCATCACCAGCTGGCGGATCGTGTCGCAGGCCGTGTTTTTTGGTCTATTCATGTTTCTGCTCTGGGTCACCTGGTTCTCGCGCCTCGAAGGCTACCCGGCATCCTTGTTTCTCGAGCTCGACCCGCTGGTGACGTTTGCGACCGCGCTCTCGACGCACACCGTGTACCGGTGGCTCTGGCGGGCGCTCTGGATCTTGATCCCCACCTTGCTCTTGGGACGGGTTTTCTGCGGCTGGATGTGCCCCTACGGCACCCTGCACCAGTTCATGGGCTGGTTGTTCAACGTGCGCAGAAATAAGGACAACATCGGCGTCAACGCGTACCGCCCGATCTTTCAGCTCAAGTATTACATCTTGACCGTGATGCTGGTCTTGTCGGCGTTCGGCGCGCTGCAGATCGGCCTCTTGGACCCGATTTGCCTGCTCACGCGCTCGGTCGTCACTGCCATCAAGCCGGCGTTCGACGCGGCGCTGCCGGCGTCCCTCGCGGGCTTTGCAGCGTCGCCCGGCGCTCCAGAGCCGCGCGTCTTCGCGGGCGCATGGTTCATCGGTTTCCTGTTGATCGGGCTGGTGGGGCTAAACCTAGTGATACCGCGGTTTTTCTGCCGTGTGCTCTGCCCGCTCGGGGCCTTTCTGGGGGTCTTGTCCAGGTTTGCGCTGGTGCGCATCGACCGTGACCTGACCCGCTGCACGGACTGCAACTTGTGCATGCGGCATTGCGAGGGTGCGTCTGATCCGCAGGAGGCCCTGCGCAAAAGTGAGTGTTTCGTTTGCTTTAATTGCATCGACGACTGTCCAGAGGACGCTCTGGCATTTCGTCTGGCTCCGGTGCCGGTGCACGAGCGCATCCTGGGGTCCATTAAAGAGGGCACCGCAAGTCTGTTCGGTCGGCGTGTCATCTCGAAGCTTCCCAGCACCGTCATCGGCGCGCCGGACGTGCCGCGCCGCCGCTGGGTTTTTGCCGGTCTGGCCGGGCTCTTGGCGTATCCATTTCTGCGCTTCTCCAAAGCCGTGAATGCCAAGGCGTATTCCGCGAAGGCGATTCGCCCACCGGGCTCGGTAGCGGAACCCGAGTTCCTCGAGCGCTGTATCAAATGCGATCAGTGCATCAATGTTTGCCCGACCAACGTGCTTCAACCTTCCACTCTGGCCGAAGGAGGCCTGGAAGGTTTGTGGACACCGGTGATGGATTTTCGTACCGGCTTCTGTCAGCTCAACTGCACGCTGTGCAGCGAGGTATGTCCAACCGGTGCGATCCAAAAGATCGACCTCGCACGGAAGCTCGGCAAGGAGCCACATGCAGAGGTCGGCCCGATCCGGCTGGGCACGGCGTTTTTTGATCGTGGCCGGTGCCTTCCCTGGGCGATGGAGACGCCCTGTGTGGTATGCGAAGAGGTGTGCCCGACCAGCCCCAAGGCTATCGGCGCGTATGAGGTGGAGGTCACGCGGTGGGACGGGAAGAAGGCATTACTGAAGCAGCCTTACATGCGGCCGGAGCTGTGCATTGGTTGCGGTATCTGTGAACATGAATGCCCCGTCGCAGATCAGCCGGCGGTCTACGTCACAGCCATTGGCGAGTCTCGTTCCAAGGACAGAAGCTTGCTGTTGGGGGGGCCCGATGTGCAGAAGGTGAAGGGCTGAGGCCCTGCCGTGTGTTGATGCTTCAGTTTTGGCGGGGTCACACCCCTTTTAGACAAACGCGAGTGAGTTATGGCTGACCAAAAACCCATCACCAGACGTCAACTACTGCGGCGAACAGGCGCCGTGAGCGGGGGCATGCTGCTCAGCGAAATAGCGTTGGGCGGAGTGGCCGGGCAGGCTTGGGCGCTGGCATCGGAAGGGCCGCCAGCCGCTATCCCGCGGCGCGTGCTCGGCAAGACGGGCGAGCGCATCCCGATCCTGCTGCAAGGCGGTTCCATGACCTGGAATACCAAGTGGGACCCCAAGCTGCCCGAGGCCATCAAACATGGCATCAACTACTTCGACGCCGCGTGGTCGTATTCGGGCGGCACGAACGAGCTGGCCATTGGCAGCTTCCTCGAACGCACCCAGCAGCGTGACAAGCTCTGGATCACGAGCAAGAGCAATCTCAAAGATCCCGCCGGGTTCGAGCTGCGCCTGAATGAAAGCCTGGCCCGCATGAAGACGTCGTACGTCGACATGTATTACCTGCACGCTCTAGAGGACCCGGGCGAGCTCAGCCCGGCGCTGCTCGCGAAGGTGTCTCAGCTGAAAAAGCAGAAGAAGCTCAAACACTTTGGTTTCTCGTGTCACCACGGCAACGTGGCCGAGCTCTTGAGCCTCGCTGCCAAGACGCCCTGGGTCGACTCGGTGATGTTCCGCTACAATTTTCGGCAGTACGGCAACAAAGAGCTGAACCAGGCGATGGACGCGTGTGCCAAGGCTGGCGTCGGCCTGATCGCGATGAAGACGCAGGGCTCTGCCGTCTCCTTCGAACAGGCATGGCAAAAGTTCCAGCAGACCGGCAAGTGGACCCAACATCAAGCCGTGCTGAAAGCCGTGTGGGCGGACGAGCGCATCACCGCCGCGGTGAGCGACATGGATAGTCTGGAAAAGATCCGAGAGAATGCCGCGGCCGCTCGCGACCCGGGCAAGCTCGGTGAATTGGATCTGCGTGAGCTCCGTCGTTACGCCTTGGCGACACGCTCGCTCGCCTGCGACGGTTGTGATCACCTGTGCACGCGCGCACTAGGCGCGCCCATACCCGTGGCGACTACGCTGAGGTATTTGATGTACCACGATAGCTACGGCAAGCGAGCTGAAGCGCGCGCTCTGTATCAAGCCCTGCCAGAAGCCGCCCGCCGCATAGAAACGCTTGATTTGTCATTGGCGTCTGCTGCTTGCCCCAACGGTTTGGACTTGAATCAGCATTTGAAACGGGCGGCGCAGGTCCTTGCCTGACGTCAGCGAAAACAGTAAGGCGGTGAGTCGGCAGCCGTCCCGCCCCGACACGCGCGCGATGAATTTCGACGAAGTAGAGCAGAGCCAGCGGCCCTGGCGTTGGGCCACGGAGAACGGTGAGCTCCGGGCGGGCAGCGAGTGGGAGCTGGTTCGCCAACTGGCGAGTGGCGAAGTGCCCCCCTACGTGTTGGTTTGGAGGGTGGGCTGGGCGGAGTGGTTGCCAGCGATGCAAGTTTCAGAGTTGGCCGTCGCCTTTCCGACGGGAGGAGCCGTTCTCAAAGCTGCGCGAGCGTCGACGCGGCCGGGGAGTGTGCCCCCGGTGCCCGTGTCCGAGTACCCGCGGCTTCGGCTGTTGGCCAGGCAGGCGTCGCTGGGCCTGGCCACGGAGTTTGAGTGTCCCGAACACGACGTCATCACCTCTGAGGTGCCCGCGGCTGTCATGCAAGAAGCCGCTCGCGTCATGACCGAGCCCAGCCCGCCCGCGGATTTGGGGCTCGACATGGCCGTCACGCGCGCTAGCCAGCGGCCGGGCCCCGTTGCGCCGTTCGGGTCGCTCGAGGTGCAGCCTTCCGGTTTCGTTTCGGGCCCGGCTTTACCGCTCGCGGCCGAGTTTGGGCTTCAGGGCTTGATCGACGCAGAAACTCCGAAGCACGGAGGGTGGCCGTTCTGGCTGCGCGCACACGGTTTGTGGATCGCGCTCGGCGCCCTATTGCTCGGCCTAGCCGGTTTGTTCACGGCGCGTTGGCTTGCGGCGTCACATGACCCGCTTTCGGGTGCTGCCGGCGGGTTTCTCGGTCGGAGCCGCGCTGATGCACAACGGCAGCTCTCGCAGAGCTCGCGTGAGCTGCCGGTGCTCGCCTGCCAAATCAAGAAAGAGCCGGTCAAGCTCGACGATTGGGCTGTGGTCGACGTGCGCCCCAGTCTGATGCCGTTGCCGGGGTCCCAAACCGTGGCGCTCGGCTATGCGCAGAGCCATAAACAGGCGATCGGCGGGGTGCTCGATTTAACGACGCTGGAGCTGGAGCGGACCTTTGGCCAGCAGCACGAGCGGCAGATCTTTAGCGTCTCGCCGCTCGGCGCGACGGGCGCGATCAGTTATCACGTCGAGCGCATGGGCGCGCTGGTGGCGCTGGGGCGAGCACTGGACACCGTGCCCACGCTGCGTGTGGGCATGAATGATGATGGTATCGTGCTCGGCCCAGTCGACCAGCGTTCGGAGAGAGTTTGGGAGCTGCCGGTGGGCACCCTGATCTCGGTGCCGGAGATTGCGGCGCATGAGCTCGGTTTCACGTTGGCCACCCGCGCCGGGCGTGCCACAGGTCACCTTAGGCTCGGTTTGCTGAGCCTGACTGGCGCCACGCTGTCTGCGCTGGAGCAGCTGGGTACCCTCGAAAGCGAGTTTGGGCGTCCTGCCTTGGTCAGCGGCTCGGAGCAGACGGTGCTCGCGGTAGCCCAGCGCGTCCCGGACGGGGGTCATTCAATGCTCTTGGCGCGTGCCAAGAACGGACAATTGCCGCTCGAGCTCGAGCCGCTCGACATCTCGAGTAGCGCCGATGTCGAGCTGTCTGCGCCAGCGCTGGCGGCGTTGCCCGACGGTGGCTTTGCGTTGATGTGGAGCCAGGGTAGCGGCGGGCAGCGTCAGGTTCGCGTGCAACGCCTCTCATCTACCCTGGTGCCGCTGGGGGCTCCCTTGGACGTTTCAACGCCCGATCCCACGTTGGGCGGCGCCACGGCCGGGGCTCTGCAATGGGTGGGGGGTCGCCTGGTGGCGTTCTACTTCGTGCGGCGCGGAGAGGGGTATTCCTTGTGGGTAGGCAGCCTGAGCTGCGGGGCCTGAGCGCCTGCCCAACCCAACGCAGGTGTTCGTGTCAGGTGTTCGCGTCAGTGCCCTAAAGGTGTGGCGGCAGCAGCATCACGCTGGCCCCCGGCTCGTGCTCGACGGTGTGAGCTTCAACGTCGCTGAAGGCGAATGCGTGGCCATTGCTGGGCCCAACGGCGCCGGCAAGACCACGCTGCTATTGGCGCTGGTGGGTGCCGTGCCGTTCGAGGGTGAGATTGAAATCGCGGGGCAGGCATTGACGCGAAGCTCCCTGCGCGAGCTGAGGCGTCAGACCGGCTTTGTTTTCGCCGATCCTGGCGATCAGCTGTTCTTGCCCACGGTGAGAGACGAAGTGGCTTTTGGTCCTGAGCAACGCGGCCTCGGGGCGGGCCTCGTGCAGGCTCGCGTGCGCGAGGCATTGCTGGCGGTGGGGCTTGCCGGCTATGAAAATCGGAGCAGTAGCGAGCTCAGCCTCGGGGAACAGCGGCGCCTGGCCGTCGCTACCGTGCTGTCGACCCAGCCGCGGGTCATTCTATTGGATGAGCCCACCGCGAGTCTGGATCCGCGCGCTCGACGCGGCATGTTGCAGACCATCCGGTCCACCGGCGCCACGGTGCTCATGGCGACGCATGACCTCGAAGCCTTGCTCGAGCTAAGTGCGCGCGTTTTGCTGCTGAATGACGGGCATGTCATCGCAGACGGGCCCGCGGCGACGGTGCTCGACGACGCACCCGCGCTGGAGGCCGCAGGGCTCGAGGTGCCGTTGAGCCTGCGTTTGAGGCCGAGGCCCATCCCATGCTAGTGACCGCTAGATGAGAAGTCGGCCGTTCACGGGCGAAGGCATGGTTTCTGAGCTTTCGCTCGGGACGTGGGGGCTGTCGGGCGACGGCTACGGGCCCGTCAGCGACCTCGTGCAGGACGACGTCATCGCGCGGGCGCGGGCCTACGGAGTGACCTCATTCGAAACCGCCGACGTGTATGGCCGCGGGGCCATGGAAGAGCGGCTCGGCAGGATTTTCGCCTCGGACCGCGAGGTCAGCATCGTCACCAAGGTTGGCACGGACCTCAGCTCCATGCCCGAGCGCAAGCGCTTCGATCCGGCGTACCTCAGGCAAGCATGCCAGAGCAGCGGAGAGCGGCTGAAGCGCGCCAAGATTGACGTGCTGCTACTGCACAACCCAGCCGAGCAAACCCTGGCTCGGGAGGAGGCGTGCGGGGTACTTGCCGAGCTGAAAGCTGAAGGGAAAATTGGCGCCTGGGGTGTCAGCGCCGGCTCTATCGGAGTGGCGCGTGCTGCCCTGTCACGCGGCGCTGAAGTGCTCGAGTTGGCCTACAACGTGTTTACTGGTTCGGACTTGGAAGGGCTCGACCTAGCGGGGCGCAAGGTCGGGGTGCTGGCGCGCTCCGTCTTGGCCTATGGGCTCTTGTGCGGGCAATGGCCCGATAACAAAACATTTTCCAATGCAGATCACCGCGCTGATCGCTGGACGGTAGAGCAGCTGAGAAGCCGGTTGCGGCAACTCTCGGCGGTGTCGGGGATTCTGGGCGGGGACATCATGACCCTGCGCGCGGCGGCCCTGCGGTTTGTCCTGGCCAACTCCACGGTCAGCAGTGCCGTCATCGGGCCGAGAAACAGAGTGCAGCTCGACCAGCTGGTGCGAGAGGCCGGGCAAGGCCCTCCTTACCTCGCGCCCGAGCTGAGGCAGCGCCTTTTGGATCAATTCGCACGCATGGGGGTGACCCGGTGAGCCGCAAAGAACTGGACAGCTTGGCGGCGATCGCCCGGGACGCGGGGCAGGGCATCATGCGGATCTACGCGGCCGGCTTCCAAGTGGACTACAAGGGGCCGGGTGACCCGGTCACCGCTGCTGATCGCGAGGCCAACGCACTGATTTGCCAGCGGCTCGAAGCGGAGTTTCCCGATGCGGCCATCGTCGCCGAGGAAAGTCTGCCGGACACATATCTCGACTACCAGAGCCGAGCGCGAGTCTTCTTCGTCGACCCCTTGGATGGCACGCGGGAGTTCGTGGCAAAAAATGGCCAATTCGTCGTGATGATTGGGCTGCTCGTCGATGATCGAGCCGCGCTCGGCGTGGTTTATGCGCCGGTGACCGATACGCTCTGGTGCGGCGAGCGCGGCATAGGGGCGTACCGGGTAGGCGCTGACGGAAACGAGCAACCGATTCGGGTGGGAAGTGTGTCAGAGCCCAAGGCCGCGCGCGTCACGGTGTCCCGGTCGCGCCGCTCGGAGCGTCTGAAGCGGGTGCTCGAGCAAATTGCGCCTCAGGATGTGGCGCCGATGGGCAGCGCCGGGCTCAAAGGCTCGCACGTGGCAGAAAATAGTGCAGACGCATATTTAGCCCTCGGGGCAGCCGGCAAGCATTGGGACGCCTGCGCGATGGATGCGCTGGTCACCGCCGCGGGCGGGCTCGTCAGCGACGCGCGGGGGCGCCCGTTGGACTACCGCTCGGCAGAGCTCGAGCTTCGGGACGGCATCCTCGCGTCCAATCCACAGCTGCATCGAGCACTCCTGTCACGCATGGCCCTTACTTCAGAGCGCGCATAATGCGTTGCGTCACCGCCCGCAGCTCCCGAGCCGACAGACAGGGCTGGCGGGCCCTCGTTGACAGCACGGCGAAAGGCGGCCTACCTTTTTTTCGGGGCGGTCGGATGGTCCGCGGGGCTGCGACGCGCTCCGATCCATCGTCCCCCCAACAGACCGTGTTGCTCCCTAGGAGGAAATCCATGTTTCGTACTCAGCGCGCCACCGCGTCCCTGCTTCGCGCCCTCATGATCGGCACGGCGAGCTCCGCCTTGCTGATGAGTGTCGCTACCCTCGTGGGCTGTCAGGACGAGAGTCAGCCGGAGTACTGGGTCGGAAAGCTCGAGGACGACGCCTGGCGCGTGCGTGCAATCAAGCAGCTCGACCAGTTCTACGAAGACGCAGTGACCCGGGCCAACCAGGCCGGCGATTCACCCGAGATCAAGGCGCTGGTCGAGAAAATCGTGGCACCTCTCACGGCGACCTACGTCGCGCAATACGACAATCTCGACGAGAAGGCGCGCCACCGCTTGATCAAGTTGCTGGCCACCATGCGTGACCCACGCACCGAGCCCGCCTTGACGAAAGCGCTGAGCGAGTTCGCTCAGAAAGGGCGCGGAGGGGAGGATCTCAAGTGGTCCGCCCGGGCCGTGGCGGACATGAAGATGGGGACGGCTGCGGACGAAATGCTCGGGGCATTCGTCAAGTTGCGCGCCGACTCGGAAGAGGGGGGCGCGGTGTATCGCGATCTGAACATGGCGATGCTCGAGATGGCCGACAAGAGCTGGTCCAAAACGTTGATCGAAAAGCTCGAGCCGACGCTCGAGCTGCCGCAGCAGGGCGAGCAGAACAAGGAAAAAGTCACGGAGTTTCGCAACCAGCAGTTCTGGCAAACCACCTCCGCTCAGTTGCTCGGTGCAATCGGTGATCCGGCCGCGGTCGACCCGCTGCTCAAAGTACTTTTGGACCCGGGCAAGGCAAATTTGCACGCGGACGCCGTCGTGAGCCTCGTGAAGCTGGGCAAGCCTGCCGTCGCGCGCGCCGGCCAGCTCCTGGCCGGGGAAGACAAAGAGATGGTGGAGTTTGCGGCGTTGCGAGCCCGTAAGGCAGCGGGCCAGCCTCTCGCAACCGGGGATGAGCCTCACGTGCGCACCGCCGCCATGGTGCTCGGCACCATCGGTCACGCGTCCGCGGCGCCAACCCTGATCTCGGCGCTCCCGAACCAACAAAACGAGAGCAACAAGGCGGTCATCCTGCGGGAGCTCGCGAAATTGCCGGCCAGCGCTGAAACGAAGCAAGCGTTTCAGGCCGGCTTCGCCGCCTTGTCCCCGGACGCCGTGATCCCGCCGGGCCAGCCCGCTCTGCAGGTGTTGGCCGAGTCGGCGACATCCTTCTTTGACCCACAGTTGGTGCCCTGGCTGTTGCAGCAGGCAGCCGGAGTAAAGGACGATGACGAGACTCGGTCGGCGCTCTTGGTGGCTGCGATCAAGCTGATGACGGCGGATCAAGTTGGATCGGTGGGTGCAGCCGTCAACAAGTACGGCAGTGAGCTGGAGAAGAGCCTGCTCAGCGAGGCGTCGGCCGTGGTCAAGTCGTGCGGCAAGGACGTTGCCTGTTACCTCGAAGCCGCGACCAAGTCCGCCAATCAAGAGGGCAAGAGCCAATTTATCGCGATCAAAGCCGCGTACATGTTGGGAATTTTGGGCAACGACAAGGTGCGGGACCAGTTGGTCGCCGGGATCGACCCCATTAGCAATGCAGCGGTGCGGTTCACCGCGGCCAAGGTGATTGATCATTTGTCCCCGAAGGGCTCGACAGCCGCGGCGGACGACCTTCAAAAGCTCGTCGACATCAATGTAAAACGTGGAGACCCAGGTAAAATCGCGGGTGATGCACCGCTGAAGCAGGTCATCTATCGATTGCGAAGCCGCGCCCAATCCTGAGGCGGTGGTCTGTTGCCTGGGGGCTGGGGGCGTGACCCGGGCTAGCGCAACGCCTCCGCAAGCTCTGGCACGTGCGCGGCCAGCTTCGGGTCTGAGAATACGCGCAGGACTTTCTGGTCGGGCGCGATCAGAAACCCGCGGGTCTGGGGCATGCGCTCGCCAGGCGCGCCGGTGGTAGGGGATAGGCCGTAGGCACCAGCAATCGCCCGGTCGGTGTCGGCGAGCACCAAGATGGGCAGCTCGTGCTCGGTAGCGAACGCACGGTTCTCGTTATAGCCGCTGGGCACCACGAGTAGCGCCATGCTCAGCCGTTGGTTGAGGCTGAGCCAACCGTCCCGAAGTGCGGTCACCAGTGCCGTGCAGGTCGGGTCGAAGCCATTGACGCAAAAATAGACGGCGACTGGTTTGTCCAGCAACTGGCTGAGGGACACCGTGTAGCCGGTGTGCGAAAGCGCAGAAAAATCGGGTGCTGCCTCACCCGTCGTGAGCGGGGCTCGCCGCGCGGGGGCAGTGGGGGCCGAAGCCGCCCCGAGCGATGCTGACGCGGGCTCGTTCCGACAGGCCGTGGTCAGCGTTAGAGCGAGGCACGCATGAAGCAATCGCATCGCGCCAGTCATTGCAGCTGATACTGCTTGAGTCGTCGATAAAACGTGCGGCGCGGCATGCCCAACATCTCGGCCGCCCGCACTCGGTTCCAATTGCAGGCGGCCAGCGCCTCGGCGATGCGGGTTCTTTCGTCACTCAGGTGAGAGGACAGCGTCTGGCGCGGTGTTCTTCCCTCCTCCATGCCCTCGTCGAGGTCGTCGCTATCCTCGAGCTCGGTGGGCAGCACGCTCTCTGACCGGGACCGATCTGCGGTCTGAGCAGTGGGCAGCCCCGGAGCAGCGGGCAGATCGAGGTCCTCGACGTCCATCTCGGCTTGGTCGCTCAGGACCCAGGCGTTGAGCAGCACGTGCTCTAGTTGCCGTACGTTACCAGGCCAATCGTAATTCTGCAGACGCCGCAGCGCGCCGCGGGTGAGCGTCTTCTTTTCGCGCTTGTAACGGGCGGCGAACAAACCGAGGAAGTAGTCGACCAAAGGTGGGATGTCTTCGACGTGCTGTCGCAGCGAAGGGATCTGAAGCTCGACGACGACGATGCGGTAGTAGAGGTCCTCTCGGAAGCGCCCCTGGTCCACCATTTGGCGCAGGTTGCGGTGTGTCGCGAAGATGAACCGGCACTCGATATCCAGCTCGGTCGTGCCTCCAACGGGTCGCACCTTCCGCTCCTGCAACACCCTGAGCAGGCTCGCCTGCATCTTGTGCGGCATCTCCCCGATCTCGTCGAGCAGGACCGTGCCTCGCCCGGCCTCTCGAATCAGACCTTTGCGTTCGCGATCTGCGCCCGTGAAGGCACCTCGGACGTGGCCGAAGAGCTCACTTTCGAGCAGATGCTCGGGGATGGCGCCGCAGTTGATGCCCAGAAATGGTTCCTTGTTTCGTTCGGAGGCACGGTGTATGGCACGCGAAGCCACCTCCTTGCCGGTGCCGCTCTCGCCGCAGATCAGCACTGGCACGTCAGTGTCTTTGACTCGGTCAATCAGCGAATACAGACGCCGCATCGCGGCGCTCGTCCCGACTAGACCTTGATAGCCAAAGTGGCCATACAAGGTGTCTCGGGCATCTCGCAGCCGGCGCCGGGCCAACTTGAGCTTCTGCGTGCGCTCACCCAAGAGCTCGCGCAAATGCTCCTGGGCAGCTTCGAGCTTGTTGTTCGTTTCGGCGAGCTCCGCCGCGCGGTTCATGTTTTCGGTGACCAGGCGCGCCGTTTCGATGGCGAGCCCGACTTGATCGGCGAAGGCCCCCAGAGTCGGTAATTCTCGCTCGAACTCTCCCCCGGGCTGCAGCCGAGTCTCGATATACAAGGCTCCAATCAGCTCCCCCCCGCGCCCCGGGATGGGCACGCAGGCCACCGCCTGCAGCATCAGCTGATGCACGGAGGCGTAGGCTTGCATGCTGGCATCCCGCCGTGCATCCAGGCTCACCACAGGTCTGTGGGTGGCCATTACCTTTTGCGCGATGGATCGCGAAAATTCGGCACGCACGATGTCACCGCGTTGGTCGCGCGACGTGTGCACGCTCAAGCTGCCGTCATCCTGCCGCAAGAGAACGAACCCACGCTCCGCATTGAGCAGCTCGAGCGCGCACTCAATCACGCGCACGGTGAGCCGCTCCAGGTCAAACTCGGCCAGAAGCTCGCTGTTGATTTCGAGGATGCGCGCCAGCCGGCGTTCGAGTGGTGTGCGCGTCGTGTCCGAAACCGGCGCGATCGCGTAACCCAGGTTGTTGGAGCGGACGGTCTGGGCCAGCGCGGCATCACGTTCGCTGTGCTGCCGCTGCACGGGTAATGCAGAGCGAAGACGTTTGCGCCTCTCGTCGTTCCAGTAAACCTCTCGCAGGTCTTGGGGGAGCCGGGCGGCGATTTCTTCGAGCACCAAGAGCGCGGCCTCGCGGTCGCGCTGCGCCGTGAGAAGTTGACCGTCGGCGGCCTCGAGCTCGGCACGTGCGTCGAGCGTGCGCCAGACCCACTCGGGTTGCTCTGTCGACTTGGCGACGGCCAGAGCCTGTTCCAGATGCGTACGACACAGGACGTCGTTCTTGGCCAGGCGTGCCAGACGCGCCTGGGCCAGGAAGAGCAGCGGACGGTGCGTCGGTGACTGGTCTATCTGCGCTTGCGACGCGGCGAGCTCTGCGGACAAGGCATCGACGTCGGCGCCGTCGTCGAGCGGAGTCAATAACACTGCCGAGAGTCGAGCTTCGGCTGCAGGCTCACCTTGCCCGAGCGCGTCAAACTCGTCGGCGCAGCCTCGATACGCCGCCACCGCGGCCGATACATTGCCCGCCCCCGCCAAGAGATCCGCCTTGAGCCCCGCCAGTTGTGCGCGCCCCGCCGCTCCGAGCTCAGCCTTTTGGCGCTCCAGCTCGTCGATGCTGGCCTGAGCGCGCTCCAGCCGCCCCAAGTACAAGTCGGTGTTGGCCAGGTTGGCCAGGGAAAGGCGTACGATGCTCAACCGCCCCGATCGCCTGCCCGCGTCGATGGCGGCTTCGAAATGCTGGATGGCGCCCGCGACGTCCCCGCGCATGCGGAGCAGCACGCCGAGATTCGACTGCGCCGTGGCGAGGGTGCTGGCGTCGCTGGCACGCTCGCCTGCCACGAGCGCTTGCTCGAACGCCTGACGGGCCGCGTCGTTGCGCTCGGCGTGCATGTGGACTCGAGCCGTACACAAAAGGGCGATGCCCTCCACGCGGCTCGCTCCGAGGGCCTTGGCCCGCTCTGTGGCGTCGTTCAGGCATTCAGCGGCCGCATCCAACTTGCCGGCGTGAAACAAAGCGAGCCCGCGGTAGACGCGAGCTTCGACCCCCAGCGCCCCGGGCAAGTGCCCGAGCTCCTCCAGGCGTGAGAGCGCGGCCTCGGGTTGCTTCAGGCCTACTATCTCCGCCCGTGCCAGCCACAAGCCCCAGGCGCGCCTGCGCTCGCCGTCGGGGAGTGACTCCGCGAGGGCTTGGACGCTCGTCAGCAATTCTCGGGCGCGTTCGACCTCGCCCAGCCCAATAGCAAGGCGTGCCCGCGCAGTGGCCAGGCCGACAGGGTCGGCTTGCACGTCCCCGTCGAGCAGGTTTTTCGCCTCGATGAAGCGCCCTCGATCCAATAGTGCTTGGATTTGGCCGAGCGGGCTCTCCGGGGCGACCGAGCTCCTGACTGAGCTTCCGAGGAGCTCTTCTATGTCCTGTTCGGAGACCACCGAGGCGGCCGCGATGCGCTGAATCAGCAGCTTGAGCTTGCCCGGTCGACGCCCCGATACCTCCAATAGTCGTTTCACGACCTTGGGAGTGAGTGACGGCACGGCGCCGCGTACCAGCTCGGAAGCGACGTGCTCGGCGAGCGGAGGAAGCTCGAATCGGATGCCTGCGCTGCCCGGGACCTGCTCCGAGGCTGCCACGATGATGCGGGCGCCGCGCGCCCGGGCGTGTTCCACGCGAGCTCGGTTCTCGGGGTCCAGGCGCTCGAAATCGTCAATGATGAGCGTCGCGTCGGGTTCATTAGGTAACGACTCGATTTCGCTGGCGACCGCGCTGGGGTTGTCAATCAACGAGTCGTCGATCCAGACGAGTGGTTGCCCCTCGATCCCGAGCGACCACGCCAGCCGCGTCAAAAGCACGCTCTTGCCCGCGCCCGAGGGCCCCGTCACCTCCAGCAGGCTGCCGGGCGCAGCGTCCATGGCAGCGCGGATCAGGCGCAGAGCGACGGGCTCGATCCCGGCGACCGGCCACAATGCAGCGCCGTCCAGCGACACCGTGGA
>JANOIG010000124.1:0-2906 GCA_031407405.1 Deltaproteobacteria bacterium | reverse complement strand
GGGGGAGGCTTCGGAGCTCGCGTCCGAGTCGACCTGCTCGGGGGCTTCGATCGCGGGCACGAGCAACTCCGCCCCGCTCTGAGCCGTCTCGGCATCTCCGTCCAGGGCCAGAAACAGCTGCTGCAAGTCTTCGGCGGACAGCTTCTCCGTGCTGCGCCCGAAGCGATAGCGGGCAGCCTGCAGGACGCGCCAGGACAAGCGATCGATCTCTCGTCCCATGCTGACGACGAGCGACATGACTTGGTCGATGGCAGTAGCCCCTTTGCCTTCGGCGAGCAGGCTCGTGAGTTGCGCTTTCAGCGCCTCCATCTCGAGCTGCCGCTCGTGCTCGCAGTCCGGGTCGAGCTCGATGCCGGCGCTCAGTAGCTGGCGGGGCACGGGCAGCGCACCCGGCGCGGCGAAAGACTTCACCCGCGCCGCGCCCTTGCTCGCGTGCTCTTCAGACGGCTCAACGCGCATCGCCACGGTGCACGGGTATGATCAATCCAGATGAATCAGCAATGACAATCGCACGCTGCGCGTCTGTTTTATCTCACGTCTTCACATCGCTGAATCAAACCGCTGAATGCTGGTACCGCTTACGCCGCGTGGCTCCCTCGAGCTCGATGCCCTCGAGCATCAGCGCCAGCTCGGCAGAGTCAACCTCCACGTGCAGCGCCCCCTCCGCGGGCTTGTGCGCCAGGCGAAATGTGCCCGCCTCGAGGCGTTTTTTTACGATGCAAAAGCCGTTACGGTCCCAAAACAAAATCTGCGCAACGTGACCTCTGCGGTTGAGGAACACGAAGAGATGGCCGCTCAGGGGCTCCAGCCCGAACTCTGCTTCAACGAGTCCTGATAGCCCATCAAAACTCTTCCGTGCATCCACCGGCTGCGCGGCAACGTAGATCTTCACGCTGGGCGGTAACGTCAGCATGCAGCGCCTCCCTCTGCGATCTGGAGCAGGCGCGCCAGAGCCTCACTGCCAAACTCGCCATTCACGACAATGCGTCGGCCGTTGAGCAGCACGACTTCGAACCCTCCGCGCTCCACCGTGACTGCCGGCCGACGCTCATCGACCACCCGAACCGGAAGAAATCCCGATGAGGGGCTTCCCGAAGCTCGTCCCCGCGGTCCCTTCTTACCCTGCAGCTTGCTCCACCAACCCGCGAGCGTCCCCGCGTGCAGACCGTGCTGCTGCGCATACTCCACCGTGCTTTGGCCGCTCTGTCGCCAGCGCTGGACCTCTTCGACCCACACCGCCTTGGGGCGGCGCGGCCTCTTCCCCAATCGACTGCCTTTGAATCTGTCTTGCATGCCCCGCAGCATGGAGTCGGGACGCGCCCCTCGCACTCAGGCTGCCCATAAGGGGCTTACGTTCTGCTGTGGATGGCTGCCGCCAGGGCGGGATACTCAAACGCGAATTGGCTCACTTTCAACCAGGCCAAAGCTCTCGGGGCGAACGTCCGCAAGGGCGAGAAGGCGACGCGCATTCTGTTTTTCGACCGCCTCACCAAGGAAGACACCCGCGAGGGCCACGACGGTGAACAGACCACGATTGCCTTTGCGAAGACATATGCCGTATTCAACGCCGAGCAGATCGACGGTTTGCCGGAGAAGTTCTCAACTCTCCAAAACCGCGTCGACGAAACCCCCGCCGGTGAGTTTGTTTCGGCCGTCGGGGCCGCGGTAAAGTATGGCCCTCAGCCTCTATATCAGCCTGCTCGCGACTGCATCCAGATCCCTCATCCCCAAGACTTCGTGAGCTCCGACGCATACGCGGCCACGCTCGGCCATGAGCTCGTGCACTGGACCGGACACCGCTCCCGCCTGGATCGCAATTTCAACGCCAAGGGCACCGAAGCCTACGCCGTAGAGGAGCTCGTGGCCGAGATGGGGGCGGCCTTTCTTTGCGCGACACTCGGCATCGCCGGGAGCGAGCGGGAAGATCACGCTGCGTATATTGGGGCATATCTGAAGCTGATCCGAGACGACAAGCGGCTATTCGTGCGGGCCGCATCCGCTGCCCAAAAAGCCGTCGACTTCCTACACCAGCGAGCCTCCGAAAACCTGGCTGTGGTTGCCGCCTGAGTGCCCGACGCTCACTCGCCTGGTAGGTTCTTCGAAGGGAGCCCTGGGCGAGTGACGGGCCGCACTCTTCAAAAGGAAAGGTACTTCAGGGATGTCTACCCTGAATTTATTCAGCATTCGCATCCGCTACAGCGAGACCAGCAAGATCCACCAGGCCAGCAGCTCCATACGATAGCCGACTTTGATGCCACGATGCGGGCGGCCAGCTTCACCAGCGTAGCTCCGTGGACTCACACCATATGCACCTGCCCTCCGGGTGCCTGAAGTGCGGCATCTGCGTTACTTCGCCGCAATGATGCGCGGCCCCGTCACCCAGACTCTTCGCGATCCAGAGCGGTCGGACGAGTACGACGGGCCATCAGCGCAAGCGCTGCGCCTCCATCCAGCACAAGTCAACCAGCTGTGCGCGTGAGAGCTCAAGCGGCGACTGTGGTGAGAAGGCGCGGGTCGTCCATTGCTCGATGTGCTTGCACACGTCGCTCTCGAGCTTCTGTCGCGCGTCCTCGATCTTTCCGGCATCCCATACCTTCTCGAATGCCACGATCTTGTTGAGCAATGCATGGCGCCGGTTAGCGCCAGGATGCGTGAATGCCTTGTCCGGTTCCGCCGACAGCGCGTCCCGCAACAGGGCAGCAGTGGTACTGTGCACGCTCTCCACTCCCGTCGTAGCGCTGCGTATACCAATCCTCGTAGCGCCCTGAATGTAGGGAAGCTTGAGCAAGAACGGGACCTCGGCGATTTCGCCGAGTCCCTCGAGCCCGCTGAAATCGACGGCGAAAGGGATCTGGACCAGCTCATCTCCGCGAGTATTGCTGAGGAGCGCCACGAAGTCACCTTCA
>JANOIG010000114.1:0-5635 GCA_031407405.1 Deltaproteobacteria bacterium | reverse complement strand
TGACCACCGTGGCCCAGCCCACGCGGCGCATGGGCGCGGACGCCTGCCGCGCCCTACTGCGGCGGGTTGACTCACCCGGGGAGGAGCAACGGACTGCGGTCGAATACGGCGTCGAAATGTTGGTGCGCGAGAGCACCGCGCCGTTCGATTCAAAGCTGGCCCGCGTCGATTAGGCGAAGAGCCCGCACGGGACCGATGCGCGTGTCGAGTAGCTGATACTCCCGCCAGATGGCGTCGAGCTCGTCCGCCAAGTCGAGGTACTCGAGCGCCTCGAGAAACCCGGAAGGCTCGTAAAAGCGCACGCTGGGATTCACCCAACTCAAGGCCGTGGCAATGCCGCGTTTGATAGGATTAGACAGGACGGTCGTGACGACGGCAAGCTTGCACGGTAACCCGTCGTGGAGGTCTCGAGTGAGCCGGTTCCGCTGAAAAGCGTTCGGGGCGCCGCCGTCCGAGATCACCAGCTGCCGTATTCTCTCCACTGCCAGCTTACGAGCTTGGCGAAGCTCGATCAGGCTCGCCACAGTAGTATTCCACTGGCTCGCCGGTGGATCGATGTCGGTGTGTAGCCACAACACCACCAAGAACTGTTCATGTTCGAGGATGCTGGTAGATAATTCCGAGCGCGTGACAGGTGAGGGCACAGGCAGACCACAGTATTAGGGGACGCTGCGCCGAGTGTCCAGGCACGACTCTGCGTCTAGCGCCAGAATCCTCTGATGCCGACCGCGTGCTAACGCCGAATCAAACGCTTGGCGCCGGTCCGGACCTGCATGCGCTGACTGTTTTGTTCGGAGATCCGGATCAACTCGCTCTGCGGTAGCGCGCGCAGCACGCGATCCAAATGGGCCCCGGACACGCGCGGATTTTGCAGGAGCGCGGCTTGAATGCTGCTGTCGGCGAGCCAGCCCTTGTTGGCGACGATGAGGTTCACCAGCGTGGTCGGCAGGGAGGTGCTCTTGGCCATGCGAGTCACCTCGCGAGGCGTGAGCTGCGGGTTGTGCAACAGGCCCTCCCAGACCGAGCTCCCATAACGTCGCTCGAGCGCCACCCGTTCCGGCAAGCTTGCGGTGCGCGCCATGGCCTCGCGTTCGCTGAGGCTCAGGTCGCGAACTCGATCATGTAGGTTTCGCGCTCCGGAGCTCGAGCTCGACAGGGCACCGTCCTCGGCGCCATCAATTGCGGCCAGCTCGTCGCTCGAGTCCGCAGGTCGAACGGTAGCAGCGCTCGAGCTGGGGCCCGAGCCTGCCGAGACGAACGCCGTCAAGGTGCCCTGAGCCTGCGCGTCAAAGTCCACAAACTGAACTCCGACGCCGGCGCTGCCCGGCACTGCGCTGATCCAGACCGCTTCCGCGCGCACACTCCAAGCGTCGCTACCATTGGGGTGCTCGATCAGCACCGTGCAAAATTCGCGCTCGGCCAACCCCGAGGCCCCGGGCACGAACGCGCGCCCCTTGCGCAAGTTGGACTCGAAGTCTCGCTCGAGCTCCTCGACGCCAGCGTAGCTTAGTGTCAGTTCCGCACCCATTTAGAACACCCTGGTAGGCCTGCGCCTTTACACACGACGGCGGGGAGCGCCCATCGGTTGACCCCCATTTGTGGTGTGCGGCGACTGTTGCTAGCCTCGCCCCAGTGCAAGGCACTCTTCTGCTCTCCGCGTTGGCCAAAGCGGCCCGGCTCGGCCAGGTAACGCCCGCGGAACGCTTGCAAGCGGCGGTCGGCCAAGAAACCGAGCACATCGCTGCGGAAACGTTACGTTTGTTGGGCCAACTTCCGCCCTCCGAGCGGGCCTCGGCCGCGCAGGCGGGGCTCCGCCAGCTCGCCGAGCTCAACGCCCGCGCGGAGTGGCTCGAGCGCGGCACCGAAATGGCAGAGCTCGAGAGGCTGCATCCGGTTCGCGACAGCGACCGCATCTACCATCATCTGGCCTCCACCTTCCGGGCCGAGTCCCGCGTGGTCGAGACCCTGGCCATCAACCGTGTCGCCACCTGGGAGAGCCTGGGGCTGTTTCTGCGCAGCACCGGCGAAGCCGAGCACAACCCGGTCGGGCGCTTCTTCGACACCTACGCCCTGTTCGCCAACTTCTTCGAGTGGGGCGAGCGCAGCCAGCGCGGGTCGGCGGCGGTGGCGCGCATGAACCAGATCCACGGGCGCTACTACATCCCCAACGACGGAATGAAGTACGTGCTGCTCAATACCGCGTTCACGTGGCTGGATGGCATCGACCGAATCGGACACCGCCCCATATCGCAGCTCGAGCGCACCGGCTTCTTCAGCGCCCACGTGCGCCTCGGCCAGGCCATGCACATCCAGGACCTGAGCTTCGACTACGCCGAAATGTACGCCTGGTTTCGCGACATCAACCAGAGCAACGCCGTCCACACGCCGCGCAAGACCGACACATTCGAAACCTTCGTCAGCAATTCGTTCGGCCCCGCCACGCCAGAACGCGACGTGATGCTGACCGCGGCCCGTGTGGCCATGGACGACCACTACCGGGCCGCGCTGGGCTATGCCTCACCGAGCGCGAACGAGGTGGAGTCGGTGCGCGCGGCGCTCGCGATCTTGGCTGAACGCGCCAACGCGCGCCCGCGTACCATGTTCCTACGCAGCCTCGAACGCACACCACTGCGCGGCGACAGCAGCCGCCCCGAAGAGCTCGGCGTTTCTGAGCGATCCGCCCGGCTCCCGCGGGTCGATGCGTCGGCTCCCAATGGGGGCTACCCGGAAGGGCAAGCGCCAGTGCACGGCGCCGGCGTCACCGCCATGGACCTACCCGTCTATGATTGGGCGGAGGTGAAGCGCCACGCGACCGAGCTCAGCACATGGTTGGTGATCGACGGGGAGGTCTACGACGTCAGTGGTTGGCTGACGCGCCACCCCGGCGGTGCGGAATTATTACGCGAGTGGGCCGGCAAAGATGCCAGCGCTGCTTTCCACGCGGCGCCGCATGGCGCGTTGACGCAGGTCTTGCGGCTCAATTATCGGATTGGGCGGGTGCGGGGCTGACCGGAGGTAATTGACACACCATTTGACTGCATGAGATTATCCTTCGCAGGATTATCTCATGCAGTTTCTCAATCGGTTCGACGAACAGGCCCTCCTGAGTCAACGCATGAGTAGTAACCAATCGGAACTGCTTGTCATTTATGGACGTTGTTGGTGTTGGACGAGTTTCAGCTCCTCGGCGCCCAGTCTCCGGAGCTCTCGACGGTTCTGAGCCGGTGGTGGCGCACGACGGGGCGTCAGCTTCCAATTGTGCTCGTCCTGGCGGGCAGTGAGCTCTCATTTTTCGAAGACTCGGTGCTGGCGGGGCAACTCTATGGGCGCCGCACCGGGCAGCTGAAGCTCGCGCCGTTCCAGGCGCGGCACGCGGCGCTGTTCCATCCGGCGTACAAGCCGGAAGACCGCGTTCGGGTCTATTCCATCTGCGGCGGGATCCCCTACTACCTGGAGTCGTGCCCGGCGTGAGCGCAGTGGGCCGATGGTGGGGGGCCGGTCTCCACCGGGGCAGGCCGCAGAACCGAGCAGCGCGAGATTGACGTCGTGGGCATCGATGCGGCGAGGCAGCCCCTGATTGCGGGGATGTGCAAATGGACGACAGCGCGTGTGGATTTCGATGAGCTAAACCTGCTCGATCGCTTGCTAGCGCATGTTGGCGCGGGCAGCGCCGTCCACCGCTACCTATTCTCGCGTAGCGGCTTCTCCGATCGCCTACTCGGCCATGCCGCAAGTGACCCACGCTTGAGCCTGGTGACGCCCGCGGATATCTACGCCTGACAATGGCCCGCTTTGGGCCAACGACAACTGGACCGCTGTTCTCACAAGTAACCGCGTCCGGCTCAGCTGGGCTGAGGCACGGAATGGGAATAGCAGTATACATAGTGCATGCAATGCTTGCACTATGCGGTCATTAGCAGCATAATGATGCTGTGAGTATGTCCATCACGATACGCAATGTGCCGGACGAAGTGCGTGACGAGCTCGCGGCGCGTGCCTCCCTAGCAGGCCGTTCGCTTCAAGAGCACCTTCGGGCCGAGTTGATTGCCTTGGCTCAGCGCCCGAGCGCGGCCGTGCTAATGGCTCGAGTGCAAGCTCGCAAAGCATCTACGGGTAGTCATTTGACGGCGGCGCAGATTCTAAAGCACCGCGACCAGGACCGGCGGTGACCCTGATCGTGGATGCCTCCCTGGTCGTGGCAGCGCTGGTCGATGGCGGCAGCGCTGGGCAATGGGCTGAAGCTCAGCTCCTGTCTGACCACCTGGCAGCACCCCACCTCATGCCGGTCGAAGTCGCGAACATCTTGCGCAAGGCGCTGCTCTGCGCTGACCTCTCGGAGGACACAGCGGCTCTTGCCCACGCGGACCTGTTGGCCTTGCCCATCGAGCTGTTTCCATACGAACCGTTTGCCGCGCGCGTTTGGGAGCTCCGAAAGAACATCACGGCCTACGACGCGTGGTTTGTGGCGCTCGCAGAGGGGCTCGAAGGGCCGCTCGCCACGCTCGACAAGAAGCTGAGCCGAGCCTCCGGTCCTCGCTGCAAGTTTCGGACGCCATCAACGCGGTGATGGCGGGTCCCATTTACTCGGTGCTGTTCGATGCCGAGCGTGTCGAGCTCGAGGTCGCCTCGGCAGCTCATCCGATGAGCGTGGGGTCGACGATGCGAAGGGTAGGATAGAACGAACGAAAGTCTGCGCCGTTACGCGTCATCAGGCCATCGTGGCGCACGGCTAGCGCGCCGATGAGTGCGTCAGCAACCGGTCGGCGGCGTGTTTGTCCAGTCCGCTTGTCCGTGATGTGCCGAGCCCAAGCTCGGAACGCGGCGACACGGTCCAGAGCGGTGAAGACCTCGGACGCATCGACGCCGACACCGGCGAGGAACTCGTCCAAGAGCTGCGTGGAGCCATCAAACACGGGTGCAAGCTCCACATAGGATACCGGCGAGAGCAGCACGCCCCCCGCCAGGTGCTTCACGAGGCATTCCGTCGACGCCAGTGCGTAAGTGGGGTCATCGTCCGCAATGTCGATCAGGATGCAGGTATCGACGACGAGCATCTACTCGTCGTCCTCACCCGCTCGGAGCTCCCGCAGCCAGTCGCTCGTGGTCCTCACGGCGCGGAAACGCCGGGCAAAGCCCCGCATGGCGACAGGGTCCGCGGGTTGCAGGGGTTTCCTGGAAATATGGACGCGCCATTCATCCCGCCCAATCGCTTCCCAGACGAGCTCGGTGCCTGGCTCGACTCCATGCTCGCGTCGCAACCGGGCCGGAATGGCAGTTTGGCCGCGCTCAGAGACCCTGGTAATGTCAGCCATTCGTACATGTTGGCATGTAAAATATACATGTCAATGAATTCTCGGGACTATTGGTCCGCCGTGTGCCTGAGCTTTCTGTGCCACAACGGTGTTCGGCTACGAGCAAACGACGACGAGCTCGTGGCACTGGTGCTCGAAACCATCTCAGGCGTGCGCACCAAATCCGACGTGGCCGTTGTTCTTGCTGTGAGCGGGCAGCGCGATCCGCGTCAAAACGGTGAAGAGCGCCGAGCGGCCCTGAGGGCAGTTCACCGTTCACCGGCGAAGAGCTAGGCCGGATCCACAGCCCTCGGCTAAGAAGCCCGACCGCCAAATTAGCGAAG
>JANOIG010000102.1:0-1884 GCA_031407405.1 Deltaproteobacteria bacterium | reverse complement strand
GCAGCGCCGCGACGAACCAGCGGCCCAGCGCCAGCGCGTGCGGCGCGATCACCCCCGGCGCCCAGCGCGCCACCAGGTAGTTCACGCTCCACATGGCGGGGGTGATGAAGATCAGCGCCTGTGCCAGGCGCAGGTCGTGGGAGAGCGGCTCGGGGGATGACATCTTGGGATGATGCAGCATGGTGGTTGCGCAACATGACGCACAGGAAATGACGAGCGGGGAGCAACGCACACGACTTGTTCGGGTTGGCCGGCGGCAAACGTCAGGCATCGGGCGTGGCACTGAGCCGGCTCAACTCTGGGGCGAGGAGATGGCTGAGCCGTACGAGCGGCGGTTCTAGTACGCTGGACCCAAAGTAGAGGGGCGGTGCCGCATGCCGAGGAACGATCCAACAACGAACCTCCAAAACTTGTACCTCGAGTGCATCAAGAAGCTCAGCGCGCCTGCACGGATCATGGCCGTTGCCGCGGTTGAGCAGCTCAAGGCGGACGGCGTCACCGACGCGGACAAGCATTTCGAGACCATCCAGAAGGCCTTTGCTGAAGCGACTTCCGACCTCAACAACATTCCGGAGTCGATCAACCTCAACACCGGTGATCCGCGAATCGACGACTCGAACTTCTCTGTTGATGACGCAGCTCTGAGTGCTGCGGCTGCTTCGATTGAGAGTGAGTCGGAGAAGGGTGTAACTGAGTTGATGGAGCAATTGCGCAAGAACCACCTAAAGGACGTACTCGAAGTTGAGAGAGAGAAGCGCTTGGTTCATATGGAGATCGATCGGCAGGCATTTGCTCGTCGTCTCGCACTGACATGGAAAAAACCACTTGAGCTACTGGACCTGCATCTCGCGCTCGCGTTCGAACTTGGCGGAACGTGGAGCAAGAAACTTCGGAGCGGAAAGCGGAAGAAGGACGCTGAGCTTGTTGAGGTCATCACACGGCTGCACGCGCGAAGCCTGCAGGTCGCCGCCGAGGTCCGGGCGCTCCTGCGCGAAGGCTTCGCCGACGGAGCTCTAGCACGCTGGCGAACCGTTCACGAGCTGGCCGTCGTTGCCTTCTTCATCGCACAGGAACGGAACGATATGGCAAGACGGTACTTAGACCACCTCGACGTGGACTCGTACAAGGCAGCTCAAGGGTTTGAACGGGCGGCTTCTCTCCTCGGCTACAAGAGGGTCGCACCAAAGGAGCTGGCGGCCTTGACGAAGAAGGTGAATGCCCTCAAGGCCGAGTATGGCAAAGCGTTTGCAGAGGACTACGGCTGGTCGGTCTCTGGCCTGAAGGGCAAGCCCCCCAACTTCGCCAACATCGAGGAAGCCGTACACCTAGAGCGCTTTAGGCCCTACTTTCGGCTGGCGAGCAACACGGTACACGCTGGCCCGAAGGGGGCCTACTTCCGCCTTGGAACCTATGGCATCGACATCCTCTTGGCAGGTCCAAGCAACGTCGGGCTGGAGGAGGCAGCTCGCCTTACAGCTCTGTCCATCGCGCAGATCACGAGCTGCCTGCTCTCGCTCAGACCCAACCTTGACAGCGGCGTATGGACCGGTGTGCTGGTTGACCTATCGCACAAGATCGAGGGGGAGGCGGTCCGTGTGATGCGACGAATCGAGCGCGAGGAGCGCCAACTGCGCTCGGATCAGGTCGCCAGGACAAGGAGCTAGCGAAGCTAGCGCTAGGGGCGCGGCGCGCAGGGTTTCACGGTGCACGCGCAATCGAAGCCCCGCCCCCCTTGCGTGACGGCCCGAGCGCGGTGCAACATGCTCCGACAGGGGGCACGATGCAGACAGCGGGTGAATACCGGGGCTCAGGCGCCGCGGCTGCGCAGGCTGCTGCGGGCGAATTCGAGTTCGCCAGCGCTGTCGATGCGGGCATGCGCAAGGA
>JANOIG010000067.1:0-6317 GCA_031407405.1 Deltaproteobacteria bacterium | reverse complement strand
CCGGCCCGCGCGGCGGCCGTGGCGTAGGCGCGCCGAAAGCTGTGAAAGTCCACGCGGCTCGTGTGCTCGTCGCCTTGCTGTAGCTGGCAGAGCTCGCGCTTGGGGTCGTTCGGGTCGTAGCCCGGCAACGGGCGCACCACGCCGGCAGACCAAAGAGCTTTCCTGAGCGCAGCGGCATAGGTCTTGGCTTGCTTGCGCTCTCCTGCCCGCTTGCCACGGCGACAGGGGAAGACAGGGCCTTGCAGCGGGCGCTTGTGCTCCGCCCACCATGCTTTCAGCGGCTCAACGAGCAGCTCCGGGATCGCGTGCCGAGCAGCGCCGGCCTCGGCCTTGCCGGTCTTCTTCCGCGGTACGAACGCGCTCACCCAGTCGCGGGTATCGACGTGGCTCCAATCAAATTCGTGCAAGTCGCTCGAGCGCATGCCACCGAGACAACGGCTCGTCAGGGCCATCATGCGGAGTTCGCTGTCAACGGCCGGGCTGGACACGAACCGCTCGAACTCAGCATCGCTCAGCACCACGCGCGGTGCACTCGTTGACTTGGCGGACTCAATTCGTACACGTTTGGCGGGGTTTTCGGCAATCGTCTCGTCGCGCCAAAGATCCTCAAACACCGAGCTTACGTCGTGTAGCAGGTGACCGACGGTCGTGGTTGGCCCACCAAGCGCAACTTGCGCGGCGGCGAGGGTTGCCTTGATGTGGCGCGCTTTGATCTCGGTGACTGGCATGGCGCCGAGTTGATCGAAGGCATAACGAACGAGTCTGGAGAGCCGCTCGTCCTTCGTGCGAATGGTGCTGGCGTCAACGACGCGGCGGGCGGCCTGCTCGAACGTCTCCGCTCGTTTCACTGTCGCGCCCGTATCCTCGCCGGAGACAAGGCGAGCCAGCTTGGCGGCGGCCACAGCTCGGCTATCGGTGCCGAGCGACACGCAGCGGCGAACCTGGACGCCGTCCACCAGGGCAATGAAGCGCCCGGACCAGCTTTTACCCGTCCAGACGAGCTGTCCGCTGCCGGGTCGTGCCCGCTTCCGCGCTTTCATTGAACGGCCTCGTTGTTTTGGCGTATGGGGGTCATGCTGAATCGGTCCTTTCGGTTCGGCCACGGCCCGGGAAGTTCGCGCTTCGCCGGGTCACTTCATTTTGGGGCGCTTGCCCCTTCCAAAACGTCTCTCGTGTTCGCGACGGATGAGCATCCGTATCACATCGGTCCGGTAGAGCCCATCTGCCTCGGCAAGCTCGGTGAGCATCCCCACTTCGGTTGCCGCCATTCGGACCATGACCTGCTCGCTGCGTTCTTCCGGCACCTGTCTAGAGTATCACTTGATAATCAGTGGCGCCCGCCGTGAACGTACTCTCCTGCGCACTTAGGCTCTAGAGCCCAATACTGAACACGGCGGTCAAGGCAAAGGCGCTTGCCTTCGTCCGGCGCCAAGGATGCGAATTGCGGCATGAACGGGCTGGTTCGCAGCGCAAGAGCGTCGGCTACCCTGGCCGATTGCTATCAAGTAAGGGATCGGGCGCTCAAACTGGCTCATTAGGTTTCTCTCCGTTCGACAGGGTATGGGGCTCGCGGATGCGCAAGAAGGCCAAGCAGTCGTCCACCATGAACCTCGGTGAGTCGCCGACAAACACGCACGGCATTCCCTCGCGTCTGAGCCGATCCACTGTGCTCGTTCCGATGCCTAGCCGACGGGCAATTCCAGCGCGGTCCAAGAGCAGCGGAGCCGTGTCCTGGCTCGCCTCTGCCAGTGCGGAGGCCACCGCGTCCTTGACGAGCTCTGAGAGCTGCTCGGCCGTGAGTGTGAAAGCGGGCGTCATCGTGCCACCTCCATATGCTTCCGGAGCTTGGTGAGCGCCCCGGCTTCGAGCTGCCGGACGCGTTCCCGGGTCACACCGAGGGCATCCCCGACCTGGGCAAGTGTGCGTTCGCCCCAAAACCGATCACGAATAATTCGCCGGGTCCGCTCGGGCAGCTGCGTCAGGGCAATCGCGACTGCCTTTTGCCGCTCCCGTTCCCGGAGCTGATCCGTCGGGTCCGCCTCGGCGTCACCTATGGTGTCGTGCAGCGTTTTCGGCGAATTGTCGGGACCCGAGGGCGCATCGAGGCTGATGGTCGTGCAGGGCAATGGCTTCCGCGCCATCCTTAGCTTTTCCTGCGTGTGCACCGGCACGCGAATCGAGCGGCCGTGGTTCATGACTTCGCGCTGTATGTGATGCCGAATCCAATGGGTCGCGTACGTGCCAAGGCTGAAGCCGCGTTCCGGATCGAACGATTCCAGCGCCCGCATTAGGCCGATGGCTCCGGCTTGCACGAGATCGGCTTCCTCGAGCGAGGCGCAGCCCGTGGGAACGAACCGCCTCACCACCCTGAAAACTAGTCCCATGTTCGCCTCAACGGTGAGTGCTCGGGTTGCTCTGGTTGTGCCGCTCACGCTGCCTCCGCTTGTGCCAGGCAGTAGCCGCCGGCCTCAGATAGTGCCCAGTTGGCCACGGCCATCGCGTCAAACTCGTCCGCGCTCCAGCTGGCGGGTGCGCCCGCCGCGATGAGTGCCGCCTGAACTGCCGTTTTCGCGAACTGTCTTGGGACGTTGCCCAAGAGCAGCTTCCGCAAGCTCCCCATTTGAGCGACCTGCACGTCGATGCCCGACGCGAGCAGGGTGACCTTGACCACGCCATGAAGCTCCCCGAGTGAATGTTGGCTCGTGCGCATGCCGAAGGCTGGGCTCTCAATCCACGCCTGAGTCACGCCGTGGCCTTTGCAGAAACCGGTGATCCGGTCCGCGAGGCGTTGCGTTCGGTGCGCGCGTTCCGCCGTGGTCGCGTGCCTTGTCAGCTTGTCGCCGATCAGCGCGGAGTGAACGCGGCGCCACTGGCCATCGCAATTCGCGGGCACTGCCACGGCCCCGGTCGCGGTCAAGCTCAGGTCGAGCCCCGCTAAGATAACTTGCGACTTTGCTGACACGTGGCGGCGACTGTGAGACGTTTTCGATTCGCCCGTCTGCGACGTAGCGCGCTGGGCTCCCGGCGAGCCTGTGGCGGGCGTTGGGCTGTTGCTCAAGGCGCTCATATCCAATCCAGCAATTCGGCCCCAGGCGTCACAGCGGGCGGCTGGGGCATCAGGGTTGGCGCAGCCGCTGCCTGGGGCGCTGTTGCGCTTGACGTTGTTTGATACTGTGGCACGTCAGCGCCTCGTCCAGCTTTGCCCGCTCGAGAAGCGTGTGCCTCCGCGACGAGGAGTTTGACGAGAGCCGAGCTACTGCGCACGCCGAGCGATTCGCAAAGCTCGGCCATTTGCTGGCGGGTTTTGGGCAAAATGTAGAGATTTATGTCCATGGTTCGGCCACTCGCTCGGGCAGGCGGTACAGGTGCGCACGCTTAGGGTTTGCAAGAATCGAAAGGGTTTGGGCGGGCTCAGCGAACTTAGTTGTCGAACGCATCGTCCCACTCCTTCGAGTCGCCATAGGCGGCGCTCAGCTGGTCAGGTCTCCCCTGGTAGGTGTGTTGCTGCTCCGGAGCGGCCACAGCGTCGAAACAAGCGGTGCTCGTGTTCCAGGCCATCCGAACGATGCCGCCCGCCGGGCCTTCCTTGACCTTGGCCAGCTTCACGCACCGGTCCCCCTTGGTGACGATGGTTTCGCCGTCGTGGCCCTGGATGTTCTTCGGAGCGACGAACCCAATCAGCGTGACCTCGCTCGCTTGCGTGAGGTCCTTCGAGTCGCGGATCGAATACTTCCCGGGAATGGTCTCCTCGTCACCGTGCGTCAGCTGGGAAAGAATCACCCCGCTGATTCCGCCGGGCTTGGCCGTCTTGGCCACGTCCGCCAGCACTCGGCCGATGTAGGTGATCGCGTTGCGCCGGTCCTGCTGTTGGAGCTTGTTGGCGAACGCCCCCACGTAATCGAACACCACCACGTCAATCGAGTGCTCGACAATGGCGCGCTTGCATCGGGGGGCGAGCCATTCAACCGTCTTGCCCCTGCCGTCGATAAACACGGGCACAGCCTCGGCCTTGGCGGCCACTGCGATCATGGCTTCGCGGTCCGCGTCGGTCAGTCGCCGATGCCGCATCCGTTGGGCATCGACACCCGAGCGGCGCCGCATGAGGCGATCACCATAGGTGGCCTCGGAATCTTCGCCACTCACGATCAGAACGCGCTTGCCGAGCCTGATATTCTCGTCCGCGAGCATGACAGCAAAGCTCGATTTGCCCCAACTGGTGTCAGCACCAACAAGCCACACGTCACCTGGCCTGAGCCCGCCGGTGGCCTCGTCGAGCTTGTGATGCCCGCTCGTTCCGTAGACACGCTCGGCCTTGGACGTTGCGCGCTCAAGCGAACTTTTGAACAAATCACGCACCGTCAGGATGTGCGGAGCGTCGTCGCTCACGGTTTGCCCCTCGAACGGGTCCGCCGGCAGCTTGCCAGCGCGTAGCTTGTCGTTTTCGTCGATCACGAGATCCCTCGCTTGATGAGCGCTCGACCCACGAGCGTTTTGGTAATCGCCTCGGCGTAGCGGTTGCCCGCCGGATCGTTGTGTGTGCGGATCGCAACCAGGCTCCCGAAGGGAATCCGGTCCGCGAAAGCTTGGCCCCAGCTACCCGAGCCGACGCCGACGACGGCGGTCCCGGGGTATGCCTGGCAGAGCGTCAGAAAGTCGGGTTCGCCCTCGGCAATGATCAAGCTGACCGGCGCGGTTGGTGCCCGTAGCAGCTGCACGGCGATCTCATTCGCCATGACGAGCTCGGTGGCGCGGTGTCCAGCCGGGGGGAGTCGCTTGGGTCCGGTGGCGTTGCGGCCTACCTGCCAAGCCCTGAGCGAACGCATGGCGCCCAGGGCATCGAACACGGGAAGCACGACGCGGTGCCCAGTCTCGAACCAATCGCGCCCCTGGTAGCGCGCCCAGCTCGGCAGCGGCGCGTCGGCAATGGCCCTGGCCAACTCGGGCCCCGGGAACAGTCCGCGCAGTGCTAGGGCGACCTGGCACGCCTCGATCACGCCCACGGGCTTGGACGCGTTCCAGACGGCGAGCACTTCGATTGCCGGCGGGTAATCCTTCGAGGGTTCAGGTTCTGGCGCCGGCGGTAGCTCCCTCGGCTCGCGCGGAGTCGTGCCTTTGCTCAGCTCCTCGGCAAGCTGGTGCAGTCCTCCGATCTCGGCAGCTGCGAGCAGTACCTCGCGAAAGTCGCGCCGCGAGTCGAGCCCACGCACGGCGGCAACCAACGACAGAACGTCACCCGCCCAGTCGCATCCGAAGCATTTGACGCGCAGCGTCCCGTCAGGGCCGCGAGTGATCGAGCACGATGGGGTTTTCTCGGCATGCACCGGGCACCGGACGGAAAGTCCCGACGACTGCCGCACCGCTCCGTCCGTGAGCCCCAGCTTCATGGCGACCCGGATCGGGTTGGTGAGGCTTCGCCGAATTTCGGCTATCTGCTCAGCGTGAGCGCTCACAGAAAAACCTCTTTGTCGAAGGGCGTGCCGCCGTTGGTGCTGGGGCGTTCAGCCAGCTCGAGAAACTTCTCGACGTGAGCGGCGTCGCGGCAGATCAGCTCGATAGCGTCGTGGCGCTGCCCTTGCGTCTTCGGGTGCTTGCCCATGTGGAAATCACTTCGAGCGCAACCGTCAACCGCTCGGCACAGGTCATCAGCGCTGAACTGCTTCAGCCGGTCCCGGATCAACCTCGTCCGCTTGGGATCGAGCTTGGCCCTTGGGTGCTCGAGCTTGGCCCGCCAGTGATCGAAGACCCGAACCGCGTCCGCCGGAGCGCTGGCGGTCGGCTCGGGTTGTGCCCTCGGAGCGTCGAGAGGCAAAGGCTGGTCGGGGCTCGGGGCCGGAGGCGCCGAACTCGACGTACTCTTATCTTCTTCTCGATCTCGATCTCGATCTGTGGCGACAACGCGACATGTCGCGCCTGTAGCAACTGTCGTCAGCGTGTCGCGGGCCGCCCGCTTGGCAGCGATCCGGTCGGCATCCGCTATCTGCTTGGGCGTCCTCAGATCACGATAAAACTCGTGATTGGTGATGGTCCACCCGCCAAAGCACTCGCGAATGCGTCGCCCGCCATCGACCTTGGAGTGGCTGTACTTGTCCGGCGACAAGAAGCACGTGAGCGCCGCTTCACACTCCTCCAGAGTGACTCCCGCCGTGGCGGCCAGCCCTGGGATCGAGGCTTCGACCTTGCCCCGGTGGTCGGCCAAAATCAGCATGGTCAGCCAAACCAATTTGGTCGTTGCCGGCTGCTGCCACACCGTTGAACGGATGATCGAGCCGTAGATTTTGACGAAGCCAGCCACGTTAGGCGCCCCCCGTCATTGGACG
>JANOIG010000053.1:0-8750 GCA_031407405.1 Deltaproteobacteria bacterium | reverse complement strand
TTTGAGCAGGACGCCGAAGACCACCTCCAGTAATGCGTCCGAGTCCTTGCGGCTGCACAGCTCTTCGAGCATTTCGCGCAGCTGCACGAGGTCCATGCTCTTCTTCGAGTGCTGGCCAGTCGCCTCGCTCACGAGGCACCGCAAGTAGCTCAGGAGATCCGGCGCGTGCTGGACTTCATCGATGATGGCTCCAGTGGTGTACTCGCGCCGATGCTCTTACTTGTTCGACCAATCTCGTAAGCTAGGGCGGGGGCGCTTTGACACCCCCCCGCCCTCCTAGGACAAAGCTAGCAACAGAACAAGGCCAACAACCAAGCCCCTACGGGCTCACTGGCAAGCGTAGACCGAGGTGTTGAAGGCGCTCCTGACAAAACTCCTCGTAACGCCGTTGCATGAGCAGCATTGCCCAGCAATGTTCGTGGTGCTCACCTTGACGCAAGACGCAGTGCAAGCGCCGCTCGTCGAGGTCGCGCCTTCGTTCAAGCCATACGTGGGGTCGATGGCCACCTGATTGCCACTGACCTGCTGCGCGATGTAAGGATTCACGTCGGTGCCTGTCATGGACTCCTTGCCGCCCGCGAAAATCAGCTGCACGAAGGTATCCGCCGGATTCTTTAGGGGCGTCCCGTTGGGCCGCGTGATATCGAACCAGTCGTACTGCCCGCACGGGCCATCGTTCGTCGAGTGCGACCACCTCAGGTCGTGCGGCTCCCCCGCTATGATGGGAGTGAGAGTCAGCTTGTTGTAGGGCTGCCAACCACTGCCGCCTTCGACAAACTGTGTACCGCTAGCGGTCGACCCGTTCGAGACGCCCACGGTCACGCCGTGAGCGCTATAGATCACCTGAGTGCCGTCGCCAGTGGGCACGAGCAAGAAGCGCTGAGTGCCGGCTAGAGAACATGTATTTTGCACCATCTTGTACGGAGCCGTTGCCGTCGTGTCGAGACACTTACCCGTACGACGATTGATCAACTGGTAGACCGTTTGACCTGGGACGCCCTGGTTGGTCACCGCGCCTACTGAGGTGATGTACCAGTGATACCGCCTGTCGGAGATTATGTACGGCTGCTGAGCGATGCTGACACCGTCGTCCAAGCTATTGTTCGATACGGACATGTACTGACCGCTGTGTTCGACCTTGAGAGTGTACACCGCGGTCGACGTTTCCAACAAATCGCGATGGGGTTCCGTTCCAACGGGCTCGACGGCGAAGTATGAGTTGGTACCCGACCCCATCGATTGATGCTGGATCGCGGCGCCGTTGGACAGGGAGGCACCGGCTACCGCCAGTGTGCCCGTCGCCGTTTTTACCCAGAACGACCCGGCACTCTGCTGAGCAAGGCGGAAGCCCTGTGTCGAAGCCGTGCTGCATGCCCTCTGTACCGTGTTGGTCGCTGTCGTATTCGTCTGCAGGTCCAAACACAAACCGCTCTTGATGTTCTTCAGCTGCTGTTTGGTGCCCTTCAGTACGAAGCGCCATTGGGAGGCGGTGTTGCCATTGTACAGATCAGACTGTTGAATGAGTGCACCGCTCGACGTTGATCCGCCCTGCGGAGCGAGGAGCTTGCCGCTGTTCTTGTTGCGGATCTGAAACACGCCCTGATCAACGTTCAGCATCTTGTCGACCAGGGAAGTCAGCTGCGTCTTCTGCTTGTTGTACAAGGAGCTCAACGTCGCCCGATAGTGTGATGGGCTATGGTTCGGAATGGTGCTACTGACATCGTCCTGGAGTCGCAGCAGCGCGTTGATGAGCGGGCAATTCACAGCTCCAGGGCCGCCGCAGAGCGTTTCACCGGTCACCATATAGGTGAGTTTGCCGTTGTACACGTAGAAGTCGCTCACGACGTCCCAATGACCGAGCTCGCTGGCAATGGCGACCGCCAGACTCGCGACGAGCGAGTTGGTATCGTTAGTGCCCAGGCACGCGCCGCCAACGGCCTGCTCGGCCTTGCCGAGTCCCACAGTCTGGCCAGTGTCGTAGGAGTCCGCAGGGTCGAAGCCCCCACATGCAGTCACGAGAGCTGCGCTGGTGACAGCCGTGATCGATCGAATCAGTCTTCTCTTGGTACCCATGATTGAAAAAAGCTCCCACCACTTTTCGCGATGCGCACGTTGCGAATCTGCGAGTAGTGTTTCGAGCGTCTCTCAGCAAAGGGCGTGCCAGCACCAAACTCACCAAATCTGTTTCATGCTGGAGCAAGAGGTCCGAGCATCACGCGACTTGAGCACCCGACTTGCGCACGTTTGCACGGATCGGTAACCGATTGAGCTCCCGTCGAAGGTATTCTGAACGCTCGCTTCAACGAGAGTCGACCGATCTGCTTCCCGTTGCGACGCGACGGGCGCCCCAGCGAGTGGTTGGCCCGAGGTTCCGCGCGGCGTCGTGCAGCGCGAGCCCGGCCCAACTCTCGCCTATTCAGTGCCGCGAGCGCCCTCGCCCACATGTAGGGATGATGCGCCGGCCTGAGGCGGCCCCCCCACTCCACCCCCACGGCGCAGAATCCTCACGGCACTGGCGTTCGGGGTTTGGCGTCGGTTGCGCGTGGGCCTAGTAGGGTGCCGCACATGGTCTTGCAGAGCTTGTCCCGCTCCGGGCATGAGCACATGCCTGCGGCTTTGAGCTTCAGTTTCTCCCGCATCTCGGCTGTATCGAAGCGCGCCAGTCGTTCGACGTAGCCGAACGACTCGGAGCGCTCGATTTGCTTTGGCGTTCGAGGGTCTGTTGCTCGCCCGTCGGGCTCGCTGCAGCAGCGAAAGCCGAGGTAATAGTAATAGAAGCCCTCACTATGCGTGTAGATTTTGGGGCGGCATTGGTTGCGCACGCCGCGGTACCAGGGGCCGCCGGTGGTCACGCTCTCGTATTTGCCGCGCCAGGTCGCGCTGGAGTTTTCGCTGGCGACCACCTCGTCCACGTTACCGGGCAAGTCATACACGCCAAAATCGCTCACGCACTCGGCTTGTGATCCGCTGGGCACCCCTTGCCATAGCCGCGCGAGCTCCGCAGCATCGCGCTTGCCCACTTTGGTCATGTCAGGGTTGTCCCAAAAGCGGTCCCCGTTGCATTTATTGGCGTCGCGCACGTACCCATACGGGTACGGTTTCATCTCGGGCCCTTCGCAGGCAAACGTCCATTCCGACTCCGTGCACATGCGCTTGCCAACGGCGGCGCACTTCACCTGTGCCTGGTAAAAGGTGTTCATCACCTCCGGGCGTTCACCGACCCGATTGGGCCACTCATGGCGGTCGATGCAAAATCGTTGACGCGTGCGCGGCCCCACGCACTCGCTCGGTGACTCGAAGCGCTCGCAGATCTGTTTGCGGTTCGCCGCATCGTACCAGCTCTTGGCGCAAGTCTGTTTGACCTCGCTGCAGTAATCGCCCTCCACCAGCGCCATCCCGGCAGCACAGGCACTCTTCGCGGCAGCGGGTGGAGCAGCGGGGGCTTGGCCTTTGGTCTTGGGCCGTGCCGGCGCGACCGGATCCTTACCCACACCCCGGACCGGTGCAGCTCCACGCGCCGCGGTACGAGGCGTGCTGGGCTGGGCCGTCGCCGAAACCGATTTGATGTCGCCGCCGCGCGGCGGCTCTCGAACCTGCGGAGCGCACCTCGGGAATGCAACCAAAAGGCCCGAGCCGAGCCAGCGTGCCAAAAAAAACCAGCGTGGGTCAGGCATCTGTCAATGCATCGAGGTTCATGCGCCGAAAGCTCGCGGGGGTAATACGCGGTGTCCAGCGTGGTTCGGAGGCCCTGAGCAGGATTTGAGTCGGCCCGATGGCCAGGGCGTGGCTCGACCTGCGCACGGACATCCGCCGCACCGTAGCGCAGAATTGTGAGCCTCGCGCCGCCCGATGCGAGGCGCTGCTGCGATGAGGTTGATGCCGCCTCGGGGCGGGTATAGATAGTCGGACTGGGGCGGCTGCTCCACTTTGGACTCATGCTGATACGAGCGTTTCAAACCTGTCGTGCCGCGGTGTTGGCGTTGGTCGCTTTCGCCGCTTTGCCTCATGGCTCCGCATCCGCCCAGGCCGCGGACGCCAGCTGCCAGGCAGTGGAAAAAACCGAGTCGATGCGTACCGAGGGGCGCTACCGAGATGCTCGCGCGCGCTTGCTCGAATGCGTCAACGCGCAATGCGGCGGCGACGTGCGCCGGCGCTGCGCCTCCACGCTTCAAAAATTGGATGCGGTGACGCCGTCCATCGTGGTGCGTGCGGAAGATGGCAAGGGCAACGACGTGACGGACGTGTCGGTGAAGCTGGGAGATGAGCTCTTGGTCAAATCGCTCGACGGCATGGCCATTCCGGTGGATCCGGGTGAGCATCGCTTTGCATTTCAACGGGTGGGTGAAGAACCCGTCGTTCAGACCCTCACCATCCAAAGGGGGGAAAAATTCCGGTCCATAGACGTGCGGATCGGGTCAGCGTCAACGGGCTCGGAGCAGGCCGGCCTCGGTGCGGGTGGGTCGGCGTCGAGGTCGACGGGGCGCTGGATGGCGGGAGCCAGCTTGATCGGGGTGGGAGCTGTCGGCCTGGTGGGTTTCACGTGGTTGGGGTTGAGCGCGCGCTCGACCGAAAAAGAGCTTCAGAGGGAAAACTGTGAGCCGGGGTGTGGCAAGGCTCGGGTCGACGCCATGGGCACGCGTTATGTGCTCGCGAACGTGTCACTCGGAGTTGGAGTGTTGGCGTTGGGTGCTGCGACGTGGTTGCTCCTGAGCGAGCCTGCATCGGACGGCGTGGCCCGGCCCACTGATGAAGGCTTGGCCATTGGTGCCGATGCCCACGGAGCCTTCGCGCAATATTCCGGTCGGTTCTGAGCCGGGTTGAGCGGGCCTCGCGCTCAGCCCGCGTCCGAGTTGCCCGCGTCGAGCAGCTGTGTGGGCCCAGTGTCGGGAGCGTCTACATCCCCTGCATCCGGCAATACATCGATGCCGCCGTCGACCCGCCCTAAAGCGCCTGACGCGCCGCCCGCTCCAGTTCCCGCACCGCCACCCGCTCCTCCCCCGTTGCTGCCCGCGTTTCCCGCATTGCCCGACCCCGCAGAGCCGCTGGGGGGAGAGGCCGAGTACTCCGAGAGCTCATTCCTCGGAAAGCAGCCGAGACTGGTCAAGACGCCGATGCGGATGACATGAGCAATGAAACGATGTTGGAGCTCCGCCGAAGTAGCCACGGCGTGCGATCTATTGACAAGCCGGGCATCCGTCAACGCCTGATCAAGGTTTGGGCGCGCTGGCCTCAGGCGCGGGGATCTTACAGCGTTTGGCCTTGGCCCCGGTGCCCTTGGCGTCGAGAGGTTTGCCAAACACGGCACCCGTCGATTCGACGAACACCGAGCCCTCACCGAGTGGCCTCGGGATGATGGCACCGCTCGTCATGGGGCGGCCCTCACCCAGCGCTTCCACATACACGATGACGTCATTACCGTCCACGCTGTAACCATTATACGACGCCCCCAGCGTGCCCGCGGGTGGCTCGTCGCAGGGCACCTCATTGGAGCTCAGCGCGATGATCCACTGCGTGGTGGGCTCGAGCCGTGGAGTGGTGAGCTCCCATTGAAATGTGGGGTGTGTCGGCCGGTCTTGCAAACTGACCGCCAAGCACTTGCAGGTCGCTGTTTTGGGCCCCGTATAACCCAGATCGTGCCGCGCGCCGAGCAGCGCATACTCTTCGACGCTGAAGCTGTCCGAGCTCGGCTCCGCTTTCACGGGCGGCGCTTCGAGGGGTCGATCGAAGTCGCGAATGGGCTTTCCGTCTTTGTTCGTACCCAACTTGCCCTCCGCCTGCACTGACGCCTTGCACGCACAGAGCCCGAGCCCAGCGAGCAACAGGCTCCCCCACCACTGCCGAGCGGGCCGGCGCTGTGACTTTGACCGTTTCGTCTTCATCGCTTGGTTTCTCGTCCGAGTGAACAATGGCCGCTCGCCCCCGTTCTCCGGCAGACAGGACGGCCAGCGTGCGGCCTCAGAAAACCACATCGGCGCCCTGAGGGCGAATTTGGCGTCGGCTTTATTCCTCCAGCTCGATTTCCAGGGGCCGTTGCCCCTCGGAATCTGCACTCTCGCGCGTTCATCGGAGTATCCTCGTGCGCATGGATTTGAAGGCGCTCCGGGCGGAGCTGGCGCGAACCCCGTCCGTGACTCCCGCGGGCCGCGTTCGAGCGGTCACCGGGCTGGCCGTCAGGGCCACGCTGCCCGGCGCCCGCGTGGGTGAAATCGTCCGGATTCGCCGACGCGGCGAGCCGCTCGAAGCCGAGATCGTGGGTTTCAGCTCGGGTGAAATCGTCGCGCTCGCGCTCGGGGATGTCGTGGGTGTCGGACCGGATGACGTCGTCGAGGCCACCGGGGAGACGCTGCACGTTCGAGTCGGGCCGGGCCTGCTCGGCCGTGTCGTCGACGGCCTGGGCAAGCCCCTCGATGGCTTGGGTGACCTCGATGCCTCGGGGTCCGTGCCGGTCGATCGCCCACCCCCGCCCGCCCTGGAGCGCAGGCCCGTGAAGCGGGTCATGCCGACCGGGATTCGGGCGCTGGATGCCTTCGCCACGTTGGGTCAGGGCCAGCGCGTGGGCCTGTTTGCGGGATCAGGCGTCGGCAAGAGTCGCCTGCTCGGCTCGTTGGCGCGCGGCGCCGGAGTAGACGCCGTCGTGGTCGCACTGGTGGGTGAACGCGGGCGCGAAGTCGGGGACTTCCTGCGTGACCACCTCGGTGAAGAGGGCCAGAAACGTGCCGTCGTGGTCGTGTCGACCAGCGACGCCCCAGCGCTCGAGCGGCTGCGGGCGGCCCAAGTGGCTACAGCCATCGCCGAGTCATTTCGCGATCGGGGCCAGAACGTGCTCTTGCTCGTGGACTCCATCACGCGCGTGGCCCGTGCGCAGCGCGACGTGGGCCTGGCCGCCGGTGAGCCGCCGGTGCGGCGCGGTTACCCGCCGAGTGTCTTTTCGATGTTGCCCCGCCTCTTGGAGCGCGGCGGTCAAGACGCGCGCGGGGCCATCACCGCCGTGTACACCGTGCTGGTCGAAGGGGACGACCTGTCCGAGCCCATCGCCGACGAGGTCCGCGGCCTGCTCGACGGCCATATCGTGCTCGACCGTGACCTCTCCGCTCGCGGGCACTACCCCGCCATCGACGTGCTCCGTTCGCTATCCCGCGTGATGACCGACGTCACCAGCCCGGCGCATCAAAAAGCCGCGCGCCTCGTGCGCGAGCTGTTGGCCGCACACGAAAGCAAACGCGATCTGATCGCGCTCGGTGCCTACGTGCGCGGTAAGGATCCTCTCACCGATCGAGCGCTATCGGCCATGCCGGAGATCCAGCGCCTGCTGCGCCAAGAGGGCCACGACGTGAGCTCCTTCGAGGAAACCATCGACCGCTTGCAGAAGCTCGCGGCGCGCCATGGCGAGGGGTAGGGGGTGGCGTGTCCAGGTACCTGCTTCCCTTCGCCGTTCCCAGCTCCCTCCACGTTGCCGTCTTACATTCAGTTCTTTACACACGAGTCCTCGAGGGCTTTTCCGAGGGAATTCAAAGGTCCGGGCACGGTGACAGCCCGGCAGCATCGAGGTGACGATCGAGTTGACGGATGCTGCACGTTCGGTCTGCAGCGCGTCAACATGCCCCCGCTGTTCCTCTTTTCAAGTTCTGAACTATTCTTGCGCTCGATTTGGGATGGCTGCCGGGGACTGTACCGACAATGTGCCTCCCGGTGAGCGCCTGCAACTTCAGATCGTGCCCGATGACGTGCAGCTTTGAGGCACTTGGGTAGTATCGTCCCGCCTCCGGAGACCGGCATTCAGGAAGCGCGAGTTACCCGAGCTTATCGGGATCGTGCCGGCAATAGATCGCCGTCGAACGATCTCTCTGGACAAGGTTTCGGGCGCGCTGAGCTCGACGAGCGATACTCATTCGTCGCTGGCCCCCACGTGTCACGCCATGCGCCCGCGCCGCTCGTTTCTCGACTGAAACGCGCACGTCCGCGATCGACGCGACGAAAGGCGCGCTGGCGCGCGCTCTGGGGCACCGAGATCGCCATGTTAGCCTCCGAGCCATGCTGGGAGCAAACGCTGCGAGGGTTGAGGACACCGAGCACGCTTGGGTGCGCGCTCACGAGGCACTGTCACGGCTGGCACGCGAACGCGCCGCGGCCGACGCCGAGGAAGGTCGCTGGCTGTTGGCCGCGCGGCGCTTAGCCGTGCACGTACACCTCGGCTTCGGCAGCTTCGCGGAATACATCGAGCGCTTGCTTGGTTACACCGCCCGCACGACGCAGGAAAAGCTGCGCGTCGCCGAAGCGCTTGAACACCTGTCGAGCCTAGCGCACGCTCTGGAAACGGGGGCGCTCGCTTGGTCTGCGGTGCGCGAGCTCACGCGCGTGACCGTTGCCCACACCGAGCAGCAATGGCTCGAGCTAGCCCGCGGCAAGACAGTTCGACAGCTGGAAGACCTGGTGGCCGGCAAGCGCCTGGGAGACGAGCCTTCCGTAGCGAGCCTGCCGTCGACGACGCGCCACGTGCTGCGCTTCGAGGTTGAGCCGGCGACCTTCGCGCTCTTTCGCGAAGCGCTCGTCTCGCTCCGGCGGCGCACCGACCAGCCGTTGGACGACGACGCGGCTCTCCTCTCGATGGCTCGCGACGTCCTCGGCGGCCCCACGGACGACGGTCGAGCGAGTTATCAAATCGCCCTCAGCGTCTGCCCGGCCTGCGGCAGCGGCCAACAGCAGGCGAGCGGCGACCTAGTGGCCGTGAGCACCGACGTGGTCGCGATGGC
>JANOIG010000002.1:0-19515 GCA_031407405.1 Deltaproteobacteria bacterium | reverse complement strand
GCTCGCCGCTTCGCTTTTGTGCGGCCGACCATGGTGCCTCAGGCGCGGCGGCTCGCGCGCGTGGAAAGGACCAGCCCGACGCCGCCCAGCACCGCTGCACCGGAGAGGATGAGGCGCGCGCCGAGCGGCTCGTCGAGGAAGAGAACCGCAGCTAGCGCTGCGATGATGGGCACGCTGAGCTGCACGACGGCGGCCTGCGTGACGGACAAGCCGCGCAGAGCTCGGTACCAGATGGCGTAACCCACGCCTGACGTGAGCCCGCCGGAGACCAACGCGAGCACGAGGCCGCGGGTGCTGAGCACGATCGAGCTCTGAAAGGCGACCGCCAGCACCACTGCCAGCGGCACGCTCCAGAGAAAGCTGTGCGCATTCGCGACGAGGGGATCAGGGGCGCCTCTTCCGATCAGCGAATAGGTCGCCCAGGCGATGCCGGCCAGCGCCATGAGCGCAATACCGAACGGGTCGGGCTGGCTCGCGGAGGCGGACGGCAAGGTCAGTAGCGCAAGCCCGATGCCCGCCAACACAATCCCCAGCCAGGCGCGCCAGGCGGGCCGTTCGCCGCGCAGAATGCCCCAGCTGATCATGGTCAACTGAACGACGCCGAACAACACCAGAGCACCCACCGCGGCGCCGATCCGGAGGTACGCGAAGGAGAACGGCGCTGCATAGGCGAAAAGCGCCAACGGCCCGAGCGCTCCCCTGCCCCACAAGCTGGCCCAAGCTCCCGTCTGGCCCCGAACGATGAGCGCCAGCACGAGAGCGCCAGCGGCGAGCCGCACGAAGGTGAAGCTCCCGGCGTCGATCTCGCGCGAGCCCAGCGCCAGCCGCGTCAGAATGGAGTTGGCCGCAAACGCGCTGAGCGCCAGCAGAGTCAACACGCTGGTCTGGAGGCGACGAGGCATGGCCGCACTGTACAGAATCCAACGTGTTCACACGACAAAGCGTCGGGGCTTGACGTCCCGAGCACCATCCATTCCATGTACCCGCGCTAGCGTCGCTAGCGCGGGTACGAACGCCGCAATGAGCATGCTCAGCTCAGCTCGGACTCGCCGGTGCCGCCGCACCACGCCGGCGGGTGCCGGTGTGTCCCAACGGCAACACTCCGAGGGCAACTATTGCACGCTGCGTGGTCGCAGGGTCACAGCTGTGGGCTGCGGGGACGCGCTGAGCCTCGATTTGTGGCACCTGGCGGGTCCCCAATACTCTGGCATGGGGCCTGCTATGGCGAGCGGCAATGTCCTTTCATTCACTTCTTTTCGCTCTAGCTCTGGGTACCGGTCTGCCCTTGTTGAATGCGGCCACCGCACACGCCCAGCCCCCAACCACCACTCCGGCACGCGACACGCCGGCGGATGCTCCTTCGGTAGCCGGCACCCACGACGGGCGCTGGCAGGCGTCGGTTTACGGCAGCTGGCTGCCTGGCATTGGCGAGGCCAAGCGGGGAGCCCTCGAGGGGGGGCCACCGGGAGCTGCGCCGGGTTATGGCCTGCGGCTCGAGAAAGGCTTGCACGAGTGGTGGAGCGCCGGCCTGATGTTGTCGAGCCGAAGCTGGGAGATTGACGCGCCACAGGCGGCGACCGGTTTGCTTTCGAGCGGCTCTTTTCTCGATGCGGCGGTGATGTTCAAATTTCATCCGCTGACGTTCGGCGTCGCGGGCGGGCCTCTGAGCCTCTACTTGGCCGCGGCGGGCGGCCCAACTTTGGCCGGGAGCAAGCGCGCTAACGAGACCGCGACGAGTGACACGGCCTCCGAAAGCGTGGACCTGTTGAGCTTTGAAGCGGGTTACAACACCAGCGCTTGGTTGGGCGCGAGCTGGTTGCCCACCGAGCATTGGGGACTGTTTGTCGAAGGGGGATTCGACTGGCACTTCGCGGTGCATAGCCGAAACACGGTCGACTTCGCGCAACCGCCAGTTGCTGGTAACGAGCCGAGCGCCATCGCCGAAAAACTGTGGCTGGCGCAGGGCATGCTCAATGTCGGGGCGCTCTATCGCTTTTGAGTGGGTTACCAGGCGTGCAATGTCAGACCGGGCACGTCCGAGAAATCATCCGGATTGAACGTGACCAGCTCTGCCCGATGCACCAGCGCCTGTGCGGCGATCATGCGGTCGAGCAGCTTGCGCCGAGAATAGCCAGCGGATGCAACGATAGAGCTGTAGATTGTGGCTGCGAGGTCATCGAACACCAGCGTCGGGATGGCACGGAGGAGAATCTGGAGGCGTGCCCGGCGTACGCTGGCCTGGGCGGGTTCGCGATGGACACCACCTTCGAGCTCGACTCGCGTGACGATCGACATCAACACGGCTCCTTGCAGGGAAGCCACCCGTGCCATGGCTGCCGTGTCACCGTCTCGCAGATGGATGGCAACGTTTGTGTCGATCAAGAAGGCCATAGGGTTCCGCCCCCTGCTTAGAGGCCAGCGCGTTCAGGGAGCTCCATCTCCTCACGTTTCTCGATGGACGAAGGAGCGGGTAGCGCCGCCAACCGTAGGACCATCTCAGCAATGGACATCGAGACGGGATAGAGAGTCAGCACGTCGCCGGACCGAATGGCGATCAGCTCCACATCAACGCCAAAGGCGATGTCCTTGGGCAGCCGAACAGCCTCTGAATTCCCACTCTTAAAAGTGCGAACTTTGGCAACCGTCATGCATTCTCCTCTTGGATATACATGTATATACACCGAAGACCGGCCGTTGGCAAGGGCGCGCAGCGGATGCTCCACGCAGCTTCGCGTCGCCGATCATTGATCAACGTAGGCTTCGAGAAGCGGCTCGCCCCGACGACTGACTCCGAATTCTGCAGCCTATGCCGGCATATTTGCCGGCGATGTTTCAGCGCGCCTTGGCCCCGCCCGTCGATTCGGTGTTCTGAGGCCACGCGCCACCGGCAAATCGGCCTGGATCCACCAGTATTTCGAGGACGCCGTGACCTATGACCTGCTGGATACGTCACTCGCCTTACGCCTATCGCGCGAGCCGTGTTTGCTGGCGCGTGAGGTCGAATCGGCCGGCTTAAAGGCCGACCAAACTGGTGGTTTTGGACGAGAGCGATTGAGCCATGGCCGATGCGGGCTCAACCGCCCAACTTATGGTTCGGCTATTTCACCCAGACGCTCTTCTCCAAACCGTCGACGCCCAGGCTGAGACGAAACTCTCCCGGTTCGATCACTTTCTTCAGGTTGGCGTCGAAGAGCGAGAAGGCGTCGGGCTCGAGCACGAGCTGAACGGTTTTTTTCTGGCCCGGCTCGAGCTGAACGCGTTGAAAGGCCTTGAGCTCTTTCACGGGCCGCGTCACCGAAGCGTACACATCCTGTACGTACAGAAGCACGACCTCTTCCCCCGCGCGTCCCCCAGTGTTTTCGAGCTCGACGTCGACCCGCAGCTTTTCACCGATGCTCAGCGTATCATTGACACGCAGTGCTCGATACGCGAACTGCGTGTAGCTCAGGCCATGGCCAAAGCCAAACAACGGCCCGGAAGAGGCGAAGCGAAACTTGCCCCGGTGGTACGCAGATGGCCGATGGTTGTAGTATCCCTTCAGGTGGCCGACAGAGCGGGGGAAGGACATCGGTAGCTTGCCCGAAGGGTTGTACTTGCCGAACAAGACCTCCGCGAGCGCGGTGCCGCCCTGCATGCCCGGCTCCCAGGCTTCGATGAGCGCGGCCGCGTGCGCGGCGAGCTCTTCCGAGCCGATGGGCGCGCCATTCACCAGCACGACGACGACCGGTTTGCCCGTGGCAGCTAACGCAGCTACGAGCTCGAGTTGGCGGCCCGGCAGCTCGAGCGACACCCGGTCGACGTTTTCGCCCAGGGTGCGCTCGGGGTTGTCGCGCAGCGAGTTTTCTCCCACCACCGCGACGATCACGTCGACGGCGGCCCCGGCGCTCACGGCGGCTTGGATTTGTGCGTCGGAAATGTGAGCAATCGGCCCTACGGCAACGTGATCTACGTGCACGTCCGGCGCCGCTAGCGCGCGAATGCCTTGCAGGACCGTGACGACGTTGGCAGCGGGTTGCACGCGCGCCCAATCGCCGAGGATGCTCTGGTCATCTGCGTTGGGACCCGTCACGAGTAGCGAGCGCACGCCCTCGAGCGGGAGCAACCCGCGATCGTTCTGCAAGAGGACGATGGACTTCCGGCTAGCCTCGAGCGCCAGGCGCACGTGCGCTGGGGCGAGCACGACCGCCTGGATCTGCTCGGGCTTGGAGTAGCGATGCTCGAACAAGCCCAGCCGAAACTTCGCCAGCAGGATTTTTCGCACAGCGTCGTCGATGCGCCCGAGCGGCACCTCCCCTTCGAGCACCAGGGAACACACGTTCTCGAAAAATTCTCCGCCGTGCATGTGCATGTCGACACCCGCCAGCACCGCGATGCGATCCGCGTCCCTGCGCGTCGCAGCCACGCGGTGCACGCTGTGCAGCCGGGCGATGTCCAGCCAATCGCTGATCACGAAGCCCTGAAAGCTCCAGGCGCCGCGCAAGAGGCCGCCCAGCATGTTCTGGTCGGCGTGGCAGGGGATGCCGTTCACGTCGTTGTGGCTCGGCATGAGCGTGTACGCCCCGGCCCCGAGCGCCTTGATGAACGGCGGATAATAGACCTCATGCAGCGAGCGCTCGGACAGCTCACTCGAGGCGCCATTCAAGCCGTTCTCCGGGACGCCGCCGCCCACCAGGTGTTTGGCGCACGCGAGCACCTGCGTGGCGCCCGTAAAATCCGCGCCCTGGTAGCCTCGGACCATGGCCGCTCCGAGCTCACCGACGAGCCATGGATCCTCTCCAAACGTCTCCCCGGTGCGGCCCCAGCGCGGATCTCTCGTGATGTCGACGTTGGGAGAGAACGACCAATGAAAACCAGTGGCGCGCATTTCTCGAGCAGTGCACGCGGCGATGCGCTCGGCGAGGTCGGGATCGAACGTCGACGCGATGCCGATCGGGGACGGAAAAATGGTGGCCGCCGCCAGGTCCATGCCGTGGCCGTGGATCGCGTCGGTGCCGATGAGCAATGGGATTTTGAGCCGTGAGGCGGCCGCCAGCTCCTGCAGATAATTGGCTTCGGCGGCGCCTGGTACCTTGAGGAATGACCCGACGCGGCCCGCGCGCACGAGGTCCACCTTGTCGCCCAGCGCGAGGGCGTAGCCCACCTTCTCGTCGACGTTGCCGGTGTCGGAGGCCGCCGCCTCCCCCACGTACTGGCACATCTGGCCCACTTTTTCCTCGAGCGTCATGCCACCGAGCAAGAGCTCGCAACGTTGCTCGGCGGAAAGCGACGGATCCATGTAGTCGGTAAGCTCTGGCATGCGGGCTCCTGTTTGTCGGGGCGGGGTGCCCTCAATAGACCCGAAGCGTCCGGAACGGAAGGGTGGCGGTCCATGTAGGCGCCGAGCGCTGGCGGCAGAATGCTGAATTCGCCGCGGAAACTGGCACTGGGGTCGCGCGATGTGATTAGATTCCGCCGGTCATGCGGCGCTCACTCGGTCGGTTCGACGTCACCTGCCTGGGTCTGAATGCGATCGTCGGCTCGGGTATTTTCCTACTGCCCGACGACCTGTATCGCGAGCTCGGCGTGTTCTCTCCGCTCGCCTTCGTGTGTTGCGCCATCGGGCTCTTGCCGGTGGCCTTGTGTTACGCGGATGCGGCCCGCACCTGCGAGAAGAGCGGGGGGCCCTATGTGTACGCCAGTGAAGCCTTCGGTCCGCGCGTGGGCTTCGGCGTGGGTTGGATGTGTTTCGCCAACTCGGTGTTTTCGTTTGCGGCGGTGGCCGCTGCCGCGGCGGCCTATGCCGCGCGCTTGTGGCCCTGGCTCGGGCAGGGCGTCACGCAGAAGGTCGTGGCCGTGCTGGTGATCACGCTATTTGCTGCGCTCAATTATCGCGGGGCACGGCCCGGCGCATTTGCGGTCGACGTGTTCACGCTAGGCAAGTTCGCGGTGCTGTTGGTGTTGGTGTCGGCGCTCTTGCCGCGCGTGCAGCTGGCACATTTTGACGGCCCTGTGACGTGGGGCCTCGGCAACCTGGGCGCGGCCACGTTCATTGCGCTGTTCGCCGCGCAAGGCTTCGAGGTGGTGCCCGTGCCCGCAGGCGAAACTCGCGCTCCAAAGAGCGACATTCCGTTCGCGGTGGTCAGCTCGCTGGCGGTGGCGTCGCTCTTGTATGTGTTGGTGCAATTCGTGCTCGTGGGCAGCGGCGCCAGCCTGTCCGCGCCCAGCGACGCGCCGCTGGCGGATGCCGCGCTGCGGGTCGCGCCGGCCCTGGGCGTGGTGGTCGCGGCGGGCGGCTTGATCTCCACCCTGGGGTTCGTGTCGGGCAGCGCGCTCGGCACGCCCCGTTACCTGTACGCGGTGGCGCTTGCCCGCCAGTTGCCGAGCCTCCTCGGCTCGGTGCACCCACGGCATGGGTCCCCTCATTTCGCGATCATCGCCACCGCTGCGGCAGCCGTCGTGTGCGTCGTGCCCTTCGACTACCGAGCCCTGATCGGCATGTCGAACGTGGCGGTAGCCGTGCAATACTTGGCGACGTGCCTGGCTGTGTTCAAATTCAACCGTGGCAAGAGCCGCGGTCTACAGAGCGCCGTGCCGTGGATAGGGGTGGCGGTCAGCCTGTGGATCTTCTCGGAGGCGTCAGGCCAAGAGCTCATCTGGGCGGGTGCGTCCCTCGCGGTGGGCATTGCCCTGGTCGCGCTGACGGCGTACGCGGCGCGCAAGGTGCCCGCCGGCCCTCCCCTCAATTAGAGTGCCCCGTCAATTAGAATGCAAGGCTAGCCGGTTGCCTTCGCTGTCCTTGATGATGGCGCGGAAGCCGTGAGGGCCGATCGCGTGTTTCGGCTCGAGCACTCGGCCACCATTTCGCTCCACCGCCGCGACCGCGGCCTCGAGGCGGCCGTCACAGTTCAAGTAGATCAAAGGGCCGCGCTCGGAAGGTGCATTGTCGTCCATGACCGCCAGGCACCCTCCCACATCGCTATGCGGTAGAATGCCGAGCGAGAAACCAGGGCCTCCCTCCTTTTTGACTTCGACCGCCAAGACGGCCGAATAAAAGCAAATGGCACGGTCCAAATCCACACACGGAATGTCAAACCAGACGACCGGGCTCTTCACCTTGATCTTGTCACTATTTGCCATTGGCCGCTCTCCTCTCGCTTTCGCGGTATTGCGCGTGTGCAGTGCGCACACGAGATGACGTAGATCGGGAGTCACTACACCGCAAGATCCGAGTTGCGCACAGCGAGACTAAACAAACGCAATTTGAACGGCGAGCGGGCGCGCCAGCAGCTCAAAGTCTGAACGGTTCCTCGTGACGATGAGGGCACCATGACGCCTGGCGGTCAGCGCGATCAAGGCATCGTTCTGAAACTCCCTCCTTTTCCCGATTTCCCAGGTGTGCTCATCCCCTATCTCACGAACCAACGCACCCGCCCTCCACCAATCATCCGACGTTGGAGCCCAGGGGGTACGCGACACCCGCTTCAAAGAGTCAACGGCCCGAACCGCGTCACGTGTCCTGGCACCGCGACGAAGCTCCGACAGGACCACCGAGGAATGGCGTATCAGGAAGGCTCTGCGAACAGCAACGAGGCTTTCGGAAGCAAGAGCACCTGTCCAAAGATCGATGTACACGCAACTATCGAGGAGAGCGTGGCTTGGCGGCAAGTGAGCCTAGACCTCCCCGAACGCGTCCAGATCAAGCGTCCCCTGCGTCTTGTCGATCAAAGACCAAAACCGCTCCATCTCGGCAACACGCCCAAGGGACAGCCGCACGGCCTCTGCATCCGAGGATGCCCCCAAGACCTTCTTGGCACGACGCAGCTCACCCTCATCGACGAAGAAGCTTCTGCGCACGAGATGGGCTGGCTTTGACATGCATACATTATGAATCATACAGGCATACATGTCAAAGTTCGCTAATCCTCGGCGAATCGGGCCTGTCGCTAGGGACTTCCGCGTCTACGGCTGCTGGCTGCTCTGGGCGGCGCCGGCATCGTTTGCGCCCGAGCGCTCGGTCCCGATGGTCGTTCGCACGGCGTCCGCCAGGGCGCCCGCGGTGTAGGGTTTGGGAAGCCACACCAGTCCTTCGGACAGGGCCAGCTCGGCGCGGTCGGGCGGAGCGTGCCCGCTCGTGATGATCGCGCGTTGCTGAGGGTAGAGGGCCTGGATGCGCCGATACAGCTGGATGCCATCGTCCGACTCGTTCAGCAGCATGTCCAGGATCACCACATCGAAGGCGCGTTGCTCGACCTTTTGAAACGCGCTCGCCCCCGAGCTCGCCGTCTCTACGTCATAGCCAAAATGCTTGAGTAGGCGCTGGGCGGTTCTGAGCTGAGCCGGTTCATCGTCAACGACGAGAATCCTGCCGGTGCCTCGCAGAATGGTCTTCGTGCTGTCCCTGCGCTTCGGCGCGGCTCTCTGTGCCGGGAAGTGCAGCGTAAAGGTCGTGCCATGACCTGCGCTGCTCTGCACCTTGATGAAGCCCGCGTGGTCCTTGACCACCCCTTCGACGATGGCCAGGCCCAGGCCACTACCGCTGCGGTCACTCAGCTGCTTGCTGCTAAAAAACGGCTCGAAGATGTGCGGCAGGTCTTCCGCAGTGATGCCTGTACCCGTGTCTGAAACCGTGAGCACCGCGTACACGCCGTTCGGTACTCCTTCGCGCGCGGCTTCGACCCAGGCGAGACTACACTCATGTGTGCCGATGGTCAGCGTACCCCGCCCGCTCATGGCGTCGGCAGCGTTGTGCAACAGGTTCTGGATGGCTCGGCGCAAGTGGTCTTCCGAAGCGGAGACCAAGAGCGGACGGCCCTGGAGCTCGAGCTTCACGTTCAGCGCCGGCGCGGCCCACATCGCGCGTTGGACCGCATCGGACAGCAAGTTTTGGACTACCTGGTTGAGATCGAGGATCTCCTTGGGAGCGCGGCTCTGCCGGCTCATGGCCAACAGGTCTTTGATGGTCTGGGCGGCACGTTGCGCGGACGCCTTGATGCTCTTCAGATCCGTGCGTAGTGTCGAGCCCACGCTGGCGCCGTTGTGCTCCATGTGATCCAGCTCGGCTAGGATGATGTCGGGCAGGCCCACCAGCGGCCCGAGTGAGTTGTTCAAGTCGTGGGCAACCCCCCCGGCCAGGACGTTGAGGGCTTTTACCCGGGCTTCATTGGCCAACCGTTGCTGCTCCTGAATTGAGCGTTCGTGTGCCGTGGCGCTCTCCAGAATGGTCTGGTGTAGCTCTACCCCGCCAAGCGCCACGCTGATTCGATCACGAACGACCACATAACCGTTCGCTCCCTGAACATAATTGAAGGCCGCCACCCCGAGGCAGCGGTCCTTCAGCACCAATGGGAACACGAGCAAGGTCCGGCGCCGGTCCTCGGAAAAGACCCCCGTTGGAACCAGCAGGCGAGCAGGAAACGGCTGCCCTCCCAGATTGACGGGCTGGCCGTCGCGAATACAGACGAGCGGCTGCAGGCTCTGGCTATTGTTAGGCGGGTAGATCGAGACCGCCGCAGTGTTCATACCTAACGCCGGCAGCGCTCTGTAAAGCCCCTGGGCAAGCCCAATCAGATCTAGCGCATTGGAGAACTCCTCACCTTTCTCCATCAGCAGGGAGTAGGCCTGGTCGATCTCGAGTCGTTGCTGGACTTGGGCCCGGGTGTCGGCAAGCGCCACTTGGCTGCGCGAGTCGTGAAACAGGTCTTCGAGGTGCGGCGTCCTGATCGGACGCAACTCGTCACGCACCCGAGTGATGGCGAGCTGTAGGTCCTGGCGGCGTTCGTTGTCACGTCCGACGGTCGCCATAATCCCCTTGACGACACGGGTGAAGGAGCCACGCTCCCCGTCGAGCTCGCTGCGCAGCCCACCGAGCAGCTGCTGCATGTCCGCGGCGCAGGCTCGCTGGTTCGAGTGATTGGGCCCGGCAAAGCCCTGAACGATCCGGTGGGCATGCTCATCGATGTAGGCCTGAGGGTTGCCTGGAGCAAACCGCGAAGATCCCGGCATGCGCTGGCTATCCCGGGCGCCGTTGCAGCCACAAGAGTGCCGCAACACGACCTCTGCGGGCATGTGCACGATCGAGTCCACCGCCTCCCCTCGCATCTGCGCCGTCACCGAGCGCACCGCGAGCGCCAGCATGGCCTGGAATGGTTGGGCTACCGTTGTCAACGGTGGGTCCCCCAGACGCGCCATGGCCAGGTCATCGAAGCCCGTCACCGCCACGTCATCAGGTACCTGCAGGCCGTGCCGCTGCAAGGCCGCGATGGCACCGAGGGCCATACCGTCGTTGGCCACCACGACCGCGTCCGGCGCGCCCCCACGCCGCAATATCTCGAGCATCGCGACCTCGCCCGAGCGGCGGATGAAATCGCCCGTGGCCACCAGCTTGTGGTCAAACGGGAGGCCGCGCCGCTCCAGACCCTTGCGGTAGACCTCGAGACGCACCTCCGCGTCCACGTTGCCCGCTGTGCCACCGATGAAGGCGACGCGCCGATGTCCGTGGTGATCCAGCATGTGATCCACGATGGCGGCCATGCCGAGCCTGTTGTCGATGACGATGCTCGGCGTACCCTCGACGATCAAGCCGGCGCTGCAGCGCGCCCTTATTCCACAACGTTCGAACAGCCGCTGTAGCCCAGCCGGGCCAGTATGTACGGCAAGCGAGGGCGAGAGGGTGACCAGACCATCGACACGGTCCGGATGCACGAGGTCGTAGACGCCGTTATGCGCAGCGTGCGTCGCATCCGGGTGCGACAGGATGCGGCCGTACATCAGCAGCAGGTTCAGATCGAGCTCACAGCCGACCGCTTCGATCGCGTCACGCAGCTCCGCCTCGTAGCCGCCACCAAACAAATCCATGTGATCGATGAGGACCGCCACGGTTTGGCGCCGGCCGCGATCCGGTGCCCTGCGAGCCACGGCAGCTTGTCCGCGAGTCAGATCCATGCGTGGCGCAGTCACCTCCCATCGGATCGGAACATTTGTCTGATCACATCAGAGGCCCGTGAGCGTTCTTGGCGATTCGCGTGTGGCAGCGATTCCAGCTGAGGCCGTTGACCCCTCGAGGCATGGGCCGAGGCCCAGTGTAGGCACTCGCCGCGTGTGGCAGAGAGGCGGCGGGACGCGCACCCAGGCCTACTCCGGCGCAGCGAACCGGTGCGGCGCCGGTGCCAATTGCCTCGCCGTGTGACAAAATTGTGAACCGGCCGCCGCCACCCCAAATGCATACTCGGCGAGCGCCGTAGCAACGCAGACGCGTCTCGCGACGAGGCGTTCGGGCAGCGGTGATTGGATCAGAATGGTGTTTTTTACTGCGGGCAGTCGTGTTTCGGCCCGCCTCCTCTGGGCTATTCTATTTTTTATTGGCGCCGCGCTCCTCGACCTCGGGACAGATCGGGAGTGGCCAGGCTCTTCAGCCCTGGCCAGTGAAGCCGAGCCCGCTGACCAGGCGCTGATCCGAGCCCAGCGCGTCTGCATCTTGAACGCTCGAGACTCCGCGGGCGAGATCGGACAGAAGCTCGTGTTTCGCTCGCGTCGCGACGGGGACCGGTTGAGCGTCGCTTACTTCGTGCATTGGTCGACGGAACGCCCCTGGGGTGACAAACCCATGCTCATGTCGTTGGCCATCGACAGCGTCTATAGCCACTTCTTCTTTGTCATGCCCGGGCTGCGCCACCTGATGCACGGGCCCGGCGACGTCGAAGGGGCGACCGTAGTCTACCGCGTCGTGGACGGGCGTCTGGAAGTCCTCGAAGGGTTCGCCGATGACGAGTCGCATGACCCCGTCCACTTGAGCGCAGAGGACCTGACGGACCCCGAGCGGGGCACGGTGCTGATGACGTCGGTGTGGAGCCATCAACTCGGCTCCCACGGTGCTGCGCAGGCAGCCTCACTGGCAGCCCCGGGCGGCGTGACACGGCACTGCTACCAAGGCCAAGAGCTCGTCCCGCTGACCCCGGACATTGCAGAGCGGTTCTGGCTGGGAAGCGCCGAGGAGCCCAACAGGGCGCGGCCCGCCTGGCGTTGAGACAGCACAGCTACGAACCGAGCTGCGCCTGCTTCTTGCTCATGCGCTCGAGCAAGCCTAAAATGCCCTCCTTGGCGATCACCTTGTTGAACTGGGCCCGGTAGTTTTCGACCAGCCCCACCCCATCGGTGACGAGGTCGAAGGCGCGCCATGAGCCTCGCTCGGCGCGCAGCAGATAGTCGACGGCGATGACCTCAGGCCGATCCTGCTTGCGCAAGTGCAGCTCTGTGCTGACCCGCAGCACCCCAGCTTGCGCCTCTTCGCCGAGATAGCGCACTTCGTAGGCCAGATTGGAGCGCAATGCGCGAACATAGCTCGCTTCGACGAGGCCGCGCAGCAGCGCCGTGAACTGCTTCTTCTTCTCGGCGCTGAGAGCGCCCCAATGGTCGGCCAGTGCACGCTGCCCGAGCTCGTCCACGTCGAGGAACCCCTGGAGTCGTGCGCTGATCTCGCTGGCCAGCCGCTTTTCGGCGGCGCTCTTCGGAGCCACCTTTTGGCGCAGCAACGCCGACACCGTGTCGTTGGCCTTGCGCACCGCTTTCACGCCGGGCCCCTCGGCGGCCGCAGGCGTCGCTGGGCCCGCTGCGGGCGCGTCCGCAGCAGCGACCCCATGCAGGGCAACGCCGGGCAGCGCGAAAAATGGGATTAGGATTCGGAACGCAACTCGAGAAAATCGTCGCATGCTTACCTCATCGGCTGTTTCGAGGGTGAAAGCTCACCTGTGGCGCGTTCGAGCGCAGCCGCCGCCAGGTTCCACTCGTAGGTGCTCTGGAGCACGCGGCCGCGCAAAGTGAAGTAGGCGAGGTAGGCGTCGGCCAGTTCTCGAGCTGACGCTGTCCCCACCGCATCGGCTTGCAGAACCGACGCGACCCAACCGCGGGCGCTCTTCTCCCCTTGCCGCGCGAGATCCAAGCGCGTTTTCGCCTCGAGCGCGCGGTTGTGCGCGTCCCGAACTGCAAACTCGACGGCGGCACGGGCGCCGTCGGCGAGCGCGCTCCCCTTGGCCTCGTCCGCCTCGGCCCGCGCCACTCGAGCCACCTGGACGGCGGGCTCGAATTGCCAGCGCATGAGCAGCGCGAGCTCCGCGCGCTCAGCGTTGAAGGGGTCATTTGCAAACGCGGACGGCGGGTCATCGACCCCTTGCGCACGCGCCAGGCTAGCCCCGACAGTCAGGCCAATGTCCGGCAGCCAGCGCGCTTGCTCGAGCGCCGTGCGCTGACTCAACGCCGCAACACCGTGCTCGGCCGCGCGCAGCTCGGGGCTATTTTTCTGAGCTCGTTGCCAGTAGGCCTCGCTTTGACCGAGCGCCAGGGCGACGGGGGCGAGGGCCGTTTCGGCGACGTCGACCTCTGGGTCGCCCACCAGGGCGCGCAAACCGCCGAGCGCTGTCGCCTCCTTCTCCCGGGCTTCGCTGAGCCGGACCAAGATTTCGGTCTGAAACGCTTCCAGACGCAGGCGATCTTGCACGGTCACTTCCGGGTCGCCCCGCTCCAGGCGCTCCGAGAGCGTCTGCTTGCCCTTGTCGATTTGCTCGGCGCCCGCCGCGAGCATCACCACCAGCTCCCGCGCCAGCTCCACGCCGAAGTATGCGCGCGTTGCCTCCAGCGCCAGGTCACCCAGCACGCCATCGGCACGCGCCGCGCTAAACTGTGCCGCCTTCGTACCCGCCAGGACCGCGGCATCGAGCTTGCCAAAGGTGTAGACGGGCAGCGTGACATCGAGCCGAGCACCGGCGAATACACCCGCCACGTTCGGCGCGACTTCGACGGGCGAGGTGCGGGTACAGTTCGCGTCGGCACAGCGAATTTCGGGGCTCGGCGCCAGAAATGACAGCAACTGCGCGCGGGGCCAGCGCGCACCTCGCGCTTCGTCGGCCTGAGCCTCGGCCATGCGCTGCTCGGCCAGCGCGACCCGGGCCACCGGGTTAGTTCGGGTGCGCGCGATGACTTCGCCCAGGGTCAAGCGCTTCGGGGCGGCAACGGCCAGCTGCGCGAACAAGAGGACGCTAGCCAGCGGCAGAAGACCGCGTGCCCTCATGAGCCCAGCCCGAGCCGCTCCGGACCCACCGCCGGGAAGGTCGTGGAGCGCGCCTCCCGCCAGCCCAGAAAGGCTGGAATGATGAGCACTGCCGCGGCCAGGCTGCTCAACTCCCCCGCCACGGCAAGCACTCCGAACGAGAACAGTGCCTGGTTATTCGCCACCAGCAGCGAGCCAAAGCCAATCACGGTCGCCACCGAGCACAACGCGACCGCGCCGCCGGTATTGGCGACCGCCTGCGCCACGTCTGCACCCGACTGGTAGCGCTTGAGCACATTGATGGCGTAGTCCGCGGCGATCCCGAAGGTGATGGGCAGGGCCACGAAGTTCGAGAAGTTGAGCCGTTGGCCAGCCCAGGCGGCCGCACCCAGCATCAACACCACGCCGAGCCCGAGGCTCCCGAGGGCGAGCAGCGAGAGGCGAAATGACCGAAAGGCGATCAGAATGACGAGGATGGCGGCGCAGAGCGCAATGACGGTGGCGCGGGGCCCGTCACGCCGTATCGCCTCGATGATGTCGCTGGAGAGCAAGAGCGGGCCCGCGGCCACAGCGCCTGGCCCGACAGCGTGAACCATGCCGCGGACGTCGTGCGCAAATTGCTCCAGGCGCTCCGCATCCCACGTGAGCCTGCTCGGCACGGGGAAAATCAGCACGTTACGATCCAGCCGGCCATCCATGTCGCGCAGGCCGGCCGCGAGCGCGGCGGGCACGTCCTCTGCGGTCAAAGGCGTGAGCGCGGCGTCCGACAACGCGCGCTCGGCAAAGGCGCGCTGCTCCGGCTGCAGGCTTTCGAGCATGGCGCTCGTCACCAGCTGCCCGAGCCGCCGCGCTTCGAGCAGTGCCTCGCCGCGTGCCGGTGGCAGCACGTCACTCGAAGATCGAACGCTGGCGATGAGCCCCCCGGCCTTGCCCTCTACCGCTGCCCTCCGCGCCGCCAGGGCGACCTGCTCGGCCTGCTGCGGTGAGTCGGTCAACACCACCGTCGGCGTCAGATAGCGGCGTAGCGTGGCGTCCATGCGCTTGCCCCAGTACCGTTCACCGCTTTCGAACGAGTCCGCGCGGCGCAGGCGCGAAAAATCGGTCTCGAGCCAGTCCGCCCGGCGGGTCGCCAGCCCCAGCACCGAGCCGACGCATAGGCAAGCTACGAGCCCGAGCACCGAGCGCGGCCGCGCCACGATCCAGCGCGCGCTGCGCTCAGCCAGCGCAGGACCGCGCTCCTTCTGCCGCCTGGAGAGTGAGCCCGCGAAATGACGGGTGAGCACCGGCGCGAGCACATACGTCGTGGCCCAGCACATGAGCATGCCCAGCCCACCTATCCAACCAAACTGCCGAAAGCCCCTAAAGTCGGTGAGAATGAGCGAGGCGTAGGCCGCAGACGCTGCGAAAGACGCCGCCAGAGTCGGCAACCAGGTGGCGTGAACCGCGGTGGCCAGCGCGACCTCCACCGAGTCACCTCGCCGCGTCTGCTCTTGCACACGCGCGAGCAAAATGATGCCGGCGTTGATGCCGTTGCCCACGATGATCGATGAGAGAAAGGCGGTGTTCGAATTCAAATGCCTGATGCCAAGCGGCGGCAGCGCGACGCATCCAAACGTATAAAACGTACCAAAGACCACGGGCACGATCAGCACGGGCCAGGCCGCAAGCGAGCGAAAGAACCAGAAAATGACAGCCAAGAACAGCGCGAAGACGACCACACCCGAGACGCCCAGGTCCTGAGCCAGGCCGTGTGCTTCCTCTACCCGCGTGGCGACGTCACCCGCAAACCCCAGGCGCAGGCCGGGCGCATACGCATTGGGAAAACCGAGCTCCGCGCTGTCTCGCTTGACCCGCTCTAACAGCGTTTCATCCGCCTCCAAGCCCGTCGCCTGGGAGCTGGCTTGGATGACGAGCACAGCGGTGCTCTGGTCGTCCGACAGGAAGCGGTCGCCTGGAAAGTGGCGGCGCTCCATGACCCCGTACTTTTCCATCAGGCCTTGGATGGGGACACTGGGAGGCGGGTCTTCCACTTCGTCCAGCAGGTTGCTGCCCATGGCACGTGCCAGCTCCCAATGCCGGCGGGCCAGAGCCGCTTCGTGAAGCGCGCGCACGTCGACGGGATCAGCCAGCTGCAGCGCGAACGTCTCGAGGAACGCGAGCTCGGCGCTGACGCCGCTGCGGACCGCGCCCACCAGGTGCTTCGGGTAGGCCGCCACGCGCGGCTCGAGATCAGATAGAAAACGCAGAGCGGCATCCGCGTTCTCCGGCCGACCCACGTCGACCACCACACCGAGGTGACGCAAGCCGGGCAAGCGCTGACGAGCTCGCTCGAGCGCGATGACCGACGGCGCCCCCGCGGGCAAGAGCTCTTCCAGGTCGCTCTTCAGATTGAAATAGGTGCGCACCGTGCGAACGCCGGCGACCAGCGCCAGAGCGGTCAAGGCGACGAGCACCCAGCGCGAGTGCGCGAGCAGGAACCGAACATAGCCCTGCGAAGTCAGCGGGCGCCGCGAGGTCAACGGGCGCCTCGGGCAGCCGTAGCCACGACCTGGCTGCGGGGGCTCGTGGAGTTGCGCTCAGACCGAGGATCGAGCGCGGGCACGAACACGAAGTCTCGCTGCAGCGGGTAACTCCAGGTCAAAAAGACGATGACACGCGTGAGCCACCAGGCGACGATGAAGGGCGCGTTCAGCGCCAACAGCAGCGCAACACCGCCGGCGTTCAGGAGCGCCGTGGCGGCGGACACGAACACGTACTTTTGTGCTTGCGGCAGCCAGGCACCACTGCCCTCAAATGCCCAAACCCGCGCGAGAATGAACGACACGAGGGCCCCCACCCCACAACCCGCAGCGGTCGCCGCGGGCGCATGGTCTAGGCTGGAGACATTGCCTCCAACCACATACACGAGAGCGCTGGCCACGGCGAAGTCGGCCAAGGTCGCGAGCGCCTGCGTCAGCGCGCCGCGCAGCGGCTGCCCCACGCTCGACCTGCGCCCGCCGCCGAGAGCACGCACCAAACGATGCAACCGATGCAGCGCAGTGACGTGCGACATGACCCCCAACACGAGCAGAGCCCCGATGGCCAAGCGGTGCGGGGGATGTGGATCCGCCGGCGAAAGCACGACCTCGAGGATGGGGCTCAGGGCCGTCCCGGCGCCCAACAACAGCACCCGCTCCGGCCGCTGCATGAACCCCACGTCCGCGAGCGATACACCGAGCGACTCACCCCGCGCACGCACGTAGGGAACCAGGAGCGACCCGGTGAGTGCGAGCAGACAGGCCGCGAGGACCCAATCATGCCGATAGTACCAGGCGAGCCCCACGATGAGCGCGCTTTCCACATACCGATCCAGCACTGAATCTAGCGCTGCTCCGCCCAGGGTGCTGCGACCGGTGCTGCGCGCCACGCGACCATCGAGAAAATCGAGCGCGCCTGCCACCATGAACAGCCAGCCTCCCAGCGCGAAACGCCCTGCCGCTACGCCGAGGCCCGCGCCGAGCGCAAAAGCGAACGAAAGTGACGTAATCGCGTTCGGCGGAAAACGCACGCGCGCAAGCAGTGTCCAAAAGGGGCGCATGGTCCACGCAAAAAAATGCCTGATGCTCTGGTTGGCGAGGCCGCCCGCAGCCCGACTCGCCATCTCCTCGTCTCTGAACGGTGCGTGCCGAAGCCCCCGGGCCCAGTACACGAGCGCCGCGACGCCAAAGGACGCCACCAGTAACAAGGCTGGCGCGAGCGCGGTCAGAATCCGTTCACCATTGCTCAGGCGCCCCGCCAACCACTGGCCAATGTCCAGGCTCATGCGCGTACCCCATGAGCGCGGTGAACGCCCCGCAGCACCGACTGGACGAGCAGCGCCACCGGCAGCGCCAAGGCGATGCCGGCGACCACGTCGATGATGTAGTGGTGGCGCAGGTAGACGGCTGAAAATGCCATGCTGACGGCGAAGCCGAGCGCAAGCCAACGAAGCCAGCCGCCGAGCGGCATGACCACGAAAGCGACGAGCGTCGCGTAGGCCACGTGCAGGGAGGGCATGGCACCAAAGATGTTGGCGCTCTTGGCGTAGAACGTGGCGGCCACCGGGGCTCGAAGCAAGGCATCCAAGCGCGCCAGGCCAGCCGGACTCGACGCTGCATCCAAGACCACCGGCCCGACCCCGTATTGGTCCACGTACCAGGGAGGGGCCGCGGGGTAGAGCAACCAGATCACCCAGCCGACGATGTTGACCGTGAGAAACCCGACCGACAGCTCCAGCATCTTCGGACGTGCACGGAAGAACAGGTACGCCGCGGTCCCGAACACTTCGATCAAAAACAGGAAGTATGTCGCGCCGCACAACACGTCCAGCCACGGGGAGGTGTGGCCGGCGATGAGGCCGCTGAGCGCACGCGGGCCCTCGGCCGTCGCCACAGAAAAAAGCCTCGCGTCATACGCAAACAAATCTCCCACGTGCACCGTGCCACTCGGCCGAAACACTTCGCGCAGCATTTCGTAAACCAGCCCCGCTGCGACGAACGGAGACAAATAGGCAGCAAACGTCAGGGCGGCACCCAGACGCGGCGAGCCCGTGCGGCCGCGCGCAGGACGCAAATGCTGCACGATGGCCATATCCATGCGCTGGGGCTGCATGGCTACCCTAGACGCCTGGACGTGCGGAGCACTGTCTGTCGACTCATGGATCGGTCGCCCACTGCGTTCTTGGGCCGACCTACCCGGATGTCCAGACCCTGGGATTTTTTCTCCGCTTCGCCTGTTTCACCTCATCGAAATCGCACCGGCCGAGTTTCGAACGACACCCTACCCGAGCGTCAGGAAAATTAGCGAAGCGTCAGGAAGATTAGCGAAGCGTCAGGAAAACATAGTCCCAAAACTTTGAGGAAACACCGAAGCGGCTGCTCGACGCTTTGAAGTGGTGCAGCATGTGGTGTTTCTTGAGGCGGCGCAGGTACGGAAGACGGGGCTTCCCGTGGTGCAGGTAGTAGTGCGTGAGATCGTAATACATGTAGCCGAGCGTAAAGCCCGCGTGCAGCGCCCAGCCGAACCGCCCGAGGGTTGCAGTATATAGCCACAAAAAAGTCACGAATAAGCCGAGGCTCACGGCGGGCGGCATCACCAGGCGGTAGCGATCATTAGGCCACTGGTGGTGCACGCCATGCAGCCAAAAATGCAGGCGTTTCCCCCACGCGCCGCGCGCATCCCAATGAAACGCCAGGCGATGGACCACGTACTCGACCAACGTCCAGAACAGCACCCCAGCCACGACCAGCGCGGCGCTGGGCAGCACGCCGACGCCCGCCCGTGCGATGCCGTGCCAGACGAGCCAAACCACGGCCGGCACGAAGATGATCGGCACCGCGGCAAAATGGGTGCGCGAAAATGCATCGATGAGGTTCCACTCGAACATCCGCGGTGAGTCGCGAGTCGCCCTCAACATGCCAGCGAGCAAGGCATAGAGAGAGTGACTGCCTTTGGCAAGCGGGTGCGGTGTACGAGCCTGC
>JANOIG010000030.1:0-2468 GCA_031407405.1 Deltaproteobacteria bacterium | reverse complement strand
CGAGATGGGTGACGCGGTCATCCACGCGGGTAACAACATGCCCTTCGTCGTCTCCGGCGGAGCAGGCGGGTATCTGCGCTCGGGCAACAGCTACTTGAACGGCGGCGGCGCCTTCCACTCGCGCGTGTTGATGAACGCGGCAGAAGCCATGGGCGTCACCGACCTGAGCGGCTTCGGCGGCAGGGGCAACGGCGGCTCCGATCGCACGCCCTACGATCAGCTGAAAGCCTGAGCGCTGCAGAGCGGGGGTGGCTGCCCACCCCCCGTGCGCAGCGCACGGCCCCTCCCAAGCGCCGTCCTCGCGCAGCGCTGCGGGCGGACGCGGGAGGGGAAGCGACGGACGGGGCTGTTGCTTGCTGCTCGGTGGTTGCCGAAGTTGGCGATGGTGCACGCTGCTCCACGGGGCGGGTCGCGCCCGGGCTGGGCCCTCGAGAGGCGCACGCTCTGTCGGATGGCGACGTCCTAGTCGGGTACGATAGCTACTAAAGACGAAGCCCTCGGCACGTCGCAGCCTAACGCCAAACTCGTGCGCGCCGCGCGCCTTCGCCGGGCTATTTGCATTTTCCCGCATCAGCGCTAAAATATACCCTGTGCAGGGTATATTTTATAAGTGGCGTTCTGAGACATTTACCCCAGCGGAAGCTGCGGCCTTGGCCCAACTATCAGCGAAGCAGGTTCGTAAGGAGCTGGAATACCCAATTCTTACCATGTCTTCGGCATCGCCTCCGCGCCTGCCGTTCTCGGCTCTAGTTTACTTTGAGACCATCCGGCTATCAGGCCTTTCTTGGTCCGTGGAGGATCGAGCGCGGCTGTACCTCCTCATCTCGGATGGTCTTGCCAAGACGCCCGCGCCTGAGACAGTCGAGTTCGCTTCGGTGCTGTCTTTGAAGCTAGGATTGGTGGTCAGGGAGATGGAAGCAAAGCTCGCCCGTTTTGATGCTTGGAAGCACACCCTCATTTCGGATCCAAATATCATGGCCGGCGAGATCGTGTTTCCCCGCTCGCGCCTTACGGTTCGCCACGTTGGAGAAATGCTCGAGCAGGGCGAATCCACGAGCATTGTTCTCGAGGATTACCCCGATCTTTCCCCCCAGGATCTCGAGTTCTCGCACCTTTTCGTGAAAGCGTATCCTCGTGTCGGACGGCCGCGGGCGGGGAATCAAGCTACTGATCGATGAGGATCTTTCGCCGTGGGTTGTGCTTCGTGCTGTTGGACTGACTAAGATTGTGACCAAATGTCCGGCCTAGACCCGTCGAGGTCAGTGAACCCGTACTCGATGGCGAGCTGGCCAGAGCTTACCGACTTCTGGTTCCACCTGGCACGGTCAGCATCGAGCGCCAGGGAGGCCACTGCGCGGCCGACGTAGCGGGGTGACTCCGACATCGCGAACGGCGGCGGAGCGACGGGCAAGCCTCGCGCCGCCCTGGTCGGGTCCAGAGCGTCGCGCCAGTTGCCTTCAGACACGCCGTAGTTGTCGAGCATCATCTCGGTGCGCATCCAGCCTGGGGTGATTGCGACCGCGGTGCCGCCGCATGAGGCCAGCTCATGGCCTTGAGAGAAGGCCAGGCGAGTCACGGCCACCTTGGCTAGGTCGTAGTAGACGGATATTCGGTAGTTTGACGCGTTGAACTCCCTGGTGCCGTCAGTGACCTCGACCAATAGTCCCCCGGGCTTCTCAACCAGCAGTGGCAGTAGGAACCGCGAGGTGATCAGGTGGGTCTCGACTCCCAGGCGCAGGATCCGTAGCCCCTTGTCCAGGTCGTGCTTCCAGATGGGGGTGTTCCACTCTGAAGGAGCTCCCTTGAGGATCTCTGCTCCCCAGATGTCGTTCACCAGGATATCCAGCTTGCCGAAATCCCGCCGGACCAGATCGGCCAGCTCGCTCACAGCGTCGGGCACGAGGTGGTCCACGGGCACGGCGACGCCCGTTCCGCCCATCTGAGTCACCAAGTCGGCAGTCTCCTCGATGGTCTCCCGCCGCTGGTAGTCAGACGGGATGGCCTTCACCCTGCTCGTACGTCCGGTGCAGATCACTGTGGCGCCCGCCTCGCCCAGCGCGACAGCAATTCCCCGACCCGCACCTCGCGTAGCGCCGGCGACGACGGCAACTCGGCCACGAAGTGCGGCGCGGTCAAGCGGCGGGCTCATACCCGCATTCTATCGACCGGCGGACTCGCCGGCAACAGCGCAGCTCGTCGACCCATGCGATGCACCGTGTGGCCCACTGAGGCCCGGAGCGGGGATTCATGTGGATGCGGGGACCGCACTCGCCGTTGGCTGTGATAGGTTGGATGGACGCGATCTGCTCGACGCACGAGGTGCGACATGACCAACCCACCGAAGATCATCGATCTGCAACCAACGGATAGCGAAACGATTGCAGGGCTCGCGCGACTGGTTCACGGGTCGTTTCGAGACTTTGCTCCCGATTGGCTCCCCACCGTCGCGGCCGCGCGCGAAGTGGTCA
>JANOIG010000022.1:0-6405 GCA_031407405.1 Deltaproteobacteria bacterium | reverse complement strand
GTTGGGCGCCCGCATGGCGGCATCTTCCGGTCACCATCATTGGGGAGGCTCGCTCAACTAGGCAGAAGCTCCGACCCCACCATGCCTGTGGTCATGAGAGGCACTCGAGTGACGACCGTTCCCGTCGAATTCGCCATCGCGGTGGAACCACGGGCTGTACCCCGTCAGTCCAACGGCTTGTTGGGCGGCGGCAGCGGCTGCATGCGCCATCGGAATCGACTCCGAATAACGGGCAAAAGAGCCCTGCGAGTGAACCGACGTCCACTCACTCGACTTCCACCGGCCCATCGTGAGGGGTCCATCGGAACGTTGGTTGAGTGGGCTCCCCTGGAGAGTACCAAAAACTGAGCACGCCCCATCGCTCCGCCGGCACCTGGATGGTCGCGGTGAGCACGACTGAACCCTCGAGGGCCTCCGCGCGGAGCACGTGGTTGCCAATAGGCACTTCAAGATCGAACAGGATCAAGGTGTGTTGACCCTCGACGGCAAACCCACCCGTGATGACGTGCGTCTCCTGAAGCCAGACGTCGATGCCAACGGGTGAAATGTCAAAGCTCTGGTTAGTCACATAAAGGTGCAATGGAACCGTCTCGGCATTCGCTGGCAAGTCAGTTAGCTTTTCCGGCTGACCCAGCATCGGCGCATCAACCGTCTCACTCTCACTTGACTCGCCTGCGCCATGGCCATCGGGGACGTTCTCGGGTTCGGGAGCCACCATCAGGTATGGGGCCGGCGTCTCGGCGGAGGCACCGCAGCCCACTAGAACGGCAAGGGCCAAAAGATGTCGGGCGGGGACACGCATGCGACAAGACTAACACAGGGAGGCATCCGATGCCCGTGGCACTCGCGGGAGGCATAGTCATGGAATCACTGCGTTTTCGATGTGCAGCGAAAGCCAACGTGGCGGTGACGCGAGACGATCGCCATGATTCGCGCCCGAGCATTCCGATGTGATCGAGCTGCCTCCACCGATTGGCAAGAGACACTGGTGCGCCCGCCCAACGTTCTCGGTTTCAGCAGCGAGAGCCGAGCGTAGCGACGGTCTCGCCTGCTGCAGACCGGTGGTTAGCCGGCCTAGGTGTCACGGCTCCGCCTTCACGCCGGGGAACGCCAAGAAATAGAGTTCTAGATTCTGATCTAGAGACTGCAGCGCCAGTTCTCGAAGCTCGCCGTATCGATCGGTATCCTGCTTGCTGGCGGCCTTGCACACGGTTCGGTACGTCCAAGTGGCACCGCCGATCGTTCCGTGAAAGATCAAGTCAGCCAAATCGGCCGCGTCGGCGTGAGGCACCTTGATCTCGGTGTCGAAAGCCGTTCCGTTGATCGCAAGACAAGCCTGGAGAATGTGGTCAACAAGGTACTCGACGTGAGTCGCGTACTCCTCAAGGGAGATCTGGAAGGCTCTTGCGTCGACCGCTCCGCGAATTTGCTCGTACCTGTGGGCGCGAACCTTGTTGCGGTCATTGACCACGCGCTTTGTGGCCAAGCGGAACCGTTCGCGTAGGCGCTCGATGCCCGCCGCTCCAACTGGCTCCTCGTCAGGCACCAGCTTGACGATCGCTGCATTCACGTCCTTTGCAACGATCTCACCAAAGTCGCCGCCTCCGAAGTCCTCCGCCGTGCGGCGCCGAAGCAGATTGGGCTGCCGAGCCAACCGTCTGAATAACCCACGGTCGTCGTCTAGCCAAGCCTTCGCTGCCGAGCACAGGTCAATGACCAGCATGTCGAACGAGTCACGGAAGGGTTGAAGGGCGACTGAGTTGTAAACCTGTTTCCGTGGAAAGCGCTCCTGGAGCAGCCGTAGTCGATCCATCGTACCGACGAGCAGGCCATATCGCTGCTGTGCATGATACGCTGCGAACCGACACCGCTTGAGTTGCTTGTCGATGTCGCTGTCGATTCCCGCATCGGCAGTACTCACGCAGCAATAATAGGCGATAGAGGACCGCCGTGCCAGCTCGGTCACTGGGTGCGAGCCGCAGCTGTTGTCTCCCGGATTGTGTCTGCGACCCACTCAGGCCTGGCTGGTTGCATCACGCTCCGGCAAGCGGAAGCCTCATGATCGGCTCGACTGGCATTGGCGTGGCCGGGCCGGATACAGACAAGAGCGCCTGTAGCGCGCGGTAGCAGCTGTTCGATCCCGTGGCGGTCGAGGACTCGGATTGACCGTAGGCGGCCCACCCAGGGCAAGATCCCCCGCTCTCCAGTACGGCTAACTATTACTTGTACCGCGAGCAGCTAACAACAACTGGGCGTGTCGGTAGCCGAAATTGCTCACGAAAATACCTGCGCGCGTGCGGTAACGGCAGGTCCGTATGGCGTGATAACGGCAGCGAGGTCGCCGACGGACATCGTCGCCGTGATCGCCGGTAATGGCAGGTCGGTATGGTGTGATAACGGCAGCGGTCCGCGGGTCAGTCGATTGGACTCCTTACCCCAAATGGACCGCGTTTGAGCACATGGGTGTAGATCATGGTTGTCGCGACATCGCGATGGCCAAGGAGCTCCTGGATGGTTCGAATGTCGTAGCCGGCTTCGAGCAGTGCCGTAGCGAAAAATCGGCGCACCCACCCCACGTAAGCGCGTTCGGTGCGCACACTATAGTGGCGCGCGCGTAGCTCGGCCCGAAGGCGTTCGAGCAGCATGGGACGGCGACCATCATCCGGCAGCGAATGTGTCGAGGACATTTCGCCCTGTCGGCAGCACTGCCCCCGTGGTTGCGCAAAAAAGGCCAGGCTCCCAGCATGGAATGCTGGACGTCTACCTCCAGCAATTGATTTAGACTTAGCCTCCTCGCGACAGCTAGATGTGGCGACCGTTTGCGCTACGACCGCGCCAAGCCGTAATCGAGCGACTTCAAGAGCCAATCCCGATTGAGCTTCACGTCCTCCGTGAGCCGCGACACGAGCACGTCGCGCTGCGCGAACAACCGGTATCCCGCCGTCGGACGCAGATAACCTTTCGCCGCGGGCTCGCGCGCGAACAGCGCCTCTTCCCCCTCCCGTTCAGCCAGCTGCTGATAACGCTTCCGATTGTCGAGCAGCGCTTTGACGATGAACGGCATGAGCGTCGAGTAGTCGGCCTGCATGCTCTCGGTGGCTTGCTGATACGTGTCCTTGTCCACCTTGCCCCAGGTCACGGCCTCTGCTGGCGGGCACGACGAGAGCGAGCCGTCGGTCACCGGCGCGGTCACGATCTGCACGTCGAAGTTGTAGCCCCGCACGTTCTCAATCCCGAGGATCTGCCCGAGCGCCGGCTCGGGCTGCAAATTGAAGTTCTTGGGCACCCCGCCGCCCAGGATCAATGTGCCGAGAAAGTACGGCTCTTGATCGAAGAGGCCCCAGCGGTGGTACGCACACGCTTCGAACACCTCCGCGTGCAGGTCGAGCGAGAAATCGTAGCTCTTCAGGATCCCCGCGCGCCGCATCGCCCAGAGCTTCATCGAATTGAGAAACACGCTGCCGTCCGCCGGTGCCCCCACGAGCACCGGAATGGCCAGGCGGTGGCAGGTCGCCAAGAGCCCCGCCGGGACCTCGTTCTTCCGCTCTTGCTCGGCCAAGTACTCACCCATGCGGTGCCGCAGCTCGGTGCCCGTCATGCTGCGCTGAAACTCCGGCCGCTGCAGCATCGCGGTGATGAACTTGTCTTGGTCGAGCAACACGTCCTCGTCGAAGGCCATGTCGGTCACCCGGATCGTGCGTTCGTCGCGCAGCGCCCCGTCATCCCCCCAGATCGGCACCTCGAAGATGGGCCCGGCGCGGTGCGCGTTCAGGCTGCGGTGGCCGTCGTGGTAACAGGCCGCGTCGGTGGTGGAGAGGTAGGCCACCCAACCGGTCTCGAGCAGCGGGATGAGCCAGGCTTGATGCTGGCCAGAGACCGTGACGGGGCCCGACACCGCCACGGTGAGCGGACAGCCCAGGCCAATGGCGCGATCCAGAATGGTGTACACACGCCGTAGAAACGCGCCGCCAAATGCCGGAAAGCAGTGGCGGAAAAGCTCGTCCAGGGTCTCGCAGGCGTCGACGCGCCGAACGTGAACCCGTGAGCTGGGGTTGCCCTTACCGGAAGATGACTGGTGCATGACGCGGGCAGGCTACTCGATGGGGTCCGGCGCAGGAAAGGCGATTTTGTGCACGAATTTCACCAGGCTGGAGAAAGCTGATAGTTTTGGCGTCACTTGGTGGGTCTTCTCGTTCCCAAGGCCGTGTGGGTCCGGGCATGGCTCTGGCTCATGCGTCCCTTTCCGAGCTCGCGGGCGCTCGGGCTCGTCGCGTTGCTCGGCTTTTTTTCGTACGACGCGCGCGCCCAGCTGAACGCCGCGGTCCCGGTACGCCTGGGTGAAACCGTCGTCTTCACGCTCTCGGCCACCCATGGCCAGACACCCGCGAGCGAGCGCGCCCGACAAGCGAGCGTCGCGCTCGCCCAGGTGGCTCAAGCCGACGAGCTCCCCGAGGTACGGGTGCAGCGCTCGGCAGACATTGCGATCGTGTACGCGGGTGACGCGACCATCGTCGAGCTGATCGAGGCCGATGCCACCCTGGCCGGTGAAGCGTCGCTCGACGCTCACGCGGCCAAGAGCGCAGATTTGATTCGCCAGGCGCTCGCGGCCGAGCACAAACGCAGCCGCATCGCGGAGACCGTACTTTCGCTGTCGCTCGTGGTCTTTTTCGCGCTGATTGCCTTCTATCTGATCAGGAAGGTGGCGAGCGTCGCTGAACGCCTGAGGATTTGGCTCGAAGAGCACGGCGACCGCAGCTTCGCCCTCCGAGTGAAGAGCATCGAGCTGGTGCGCCCCGCGGTGCTCAAGAACGCGGCCATCATCGTGCTCGGTCTGCTCAAGTGGGTCACGCAGTTTGGCATCTTCTACGCCTGGCTGGTGGTCGTGCTCTCGCTGTTCGAGACGACCCGGGGTTATACCGAGCGCCTCACGGGTCTCGTCCTCGCGCCACTTTCACAGTTGATGGGGCGCGCTTTCACCGCGCTGCCGATGCTGGTGATGGCCGGCTTCGTGGGGCTAGCGGTGTTTGCGCTGGTGCGTTTCACCCAGCTGTTTCTGGCTAGCGTCGCGCGGCGGGAAACCTCTCTCGCCTGGTTGCACGCGGACCTCGCCCCAACGGCCAGCGTGCTCGTACGCATCTCCATCGTGCTGGGCGCGTTGGTGTTTGCGGCGCCCATCGTCACGGGCAGCACGGAGGGCTCGCTCGGTCGCACGGGGGCGGTCGTGCTGGTGATGGTGGGGCTCGCCGCCACGCCGCTGTTTGCATCCGGGCTTCTGGGTGCCGTGGTGCTGTTCGGGCGGCGTCTGGCGGTCGGCGAGTATGTGCAGATTCAGGGGCGCCTGGGCCGCATCGAAAGCATCAACTTGCTCGAGCTGCGGTTGCAAACTTCCGACGGCACCGAGCAGCGCATCCCGCATTTGCTCCTGCTCACTCATAGCGTCGAACGCATGGGGCCGGCGCCTCGCCTCTCGGTCGAGGTGGTGGTGCCCACGGACGTGCCACCGGCGCGCGTGCTCGAGGTCCTGACCGCGGCGGGGGAGCGAACTGGGCGCGATGCCAGCGCCGAGCTGGTGAGTGTGGAGCCGGTCGGGGCGCGTTACCGTGTGACCGCCACTTGTAGCTCGCTGTCCGGTCGGTCCCCACTGCTTCAAGGCGTGGTGGAAGCCCTGGCTGCAACGGGCGTCAGCGTCGGGCAGGGGATGGCCCGCCCGAGGCCGGGCTGAACGCGGGGGATGCCGGTCCCGCCGCGAGTGGGCTATGCTTTCGGCCATGTCTAGCTGGCTCACGCTCTTGCTCGTGCTCATTTGTGCATGTCAACCTTCGTCGATCACGGGCCGCGCCGAGCACGGCTCGCATGGGTTGCACAAAGACTTCTCCGACACGGAGCGCTTCGCTCAGCATTTCGATGATCCGGCGCGCGACGCCTGGCAACGGCCGAACGAAGTCATCGCGCACCTACGCATAACCCCTGGCAGCACGGTGGTCGACTTGGGCGCGGGCACCGGATACTTCCTTCGCGCGCTGTCCAAAGCAGTAGGGCCCACGGGCAAAGTGCTCGCCCTCGACGTCGAAGCGAAGATGGTGGGCTTCATGAAACAGCGGGCGAGCGAGCAGGCCCTCGCCAACGTCACGCCGCGACAGGTGGCCGCGGATGATCCAGGGCTGGCACCTGCTAGCGTGGCGCGCGTGCTGATCGTCAACACCTGGCACCATCTGGACCAGCGCGGCAGCTACGCCGCCAAGCTGGCTCCAGCGCTGGCCGCCTCGGGCGAGATCTGGGTGGTGGACTTCACGTTGGAATCTGACCTGGGTCCCCCCGTGGCCCACCGCATAGCTCCCGAACAGGTCGTCCGAGAGCTCGAACAGGGCGGCCTGCGCGCCGAGATCATCGCGGCTGAACAACTCC
>JANOIG010000014.1:0-15620 GCA_031407405.1 Deltaproteobacteria bacterium | reverse complement strand
TTCGGGGAGGGCCCCACGAGCGGGAAAACACACATCCCCCGCGCGCCTCTTTGACGACCCCTGAAGTCGAGTCGTACTTCGCCGCAAACTGGAAACCCCTCCACGCTCAATGAGCGGTGGAGGGGGCCAGGACGAAGGATGGACTAGGACTTAGCCGGCTTTGGGGGTCGTGGTTGTGGAGGGGGCTGGGGTGGCGGAGGCGCCTGCCGCTTCGAGGATCTCTTTGGCGTGCTGGGCGGGAGTTACGTCGCGCCAGACCTGTTTGATCTTGCCGTCGGCCCCGATGAGGAAGGTGTGACGGGCCGCGTACGCACCGCCGGCCACTGGTACGCCGAACGCCTTGGTGACGGAGCCGTCACCATCGACCACGAGGTCGAAGGGGAGTTTGTGCTTTTCGATGAAAGCAGTGTGCGAGGCAGCGTCTTGCATCGAGACACCGTAAACCTGGATGCCCGCCTTCTCGAAGGCTTGCCATTGGTCACGAATGCCCTGAGCCTCGACGGTACAGCCCGGTGTGTCGTCTTTTGGATAGAAATAGACGGCGATTTGCTTGCCTTGGAGGCTGTTGAGGGCGACCGTCTTGCCATTTTGGAGCGTGAGCGTCAGCGCGGGTGCCGGGTCTCCGACCTTCAATGCGCTGGGTGCGGTACCGACGCCCGCACTGGCTGCTTCTCCGGCCGGTTCGCCTTCGAGCTTGGCTTCGGCATTCAGCGCCGTTGGCGTCCCCTCGGCAGATTTTGCCGTTACCGCCGGCTCGGCCGGCTTGGCGCTTTGGGTCACCGTTTCCGGAGCTGCGGTTGGAGCCGGTTCGGCATCCTTCTGACATGCTGTAGCCGCCGTGCAGAGCACCGCGACGAAACAATGGATCCATTTGTTTTGCATGCCGAGGCCAATGCCTCCGGCCGACCAAGGCGTCAAGCCGTATTCAGGGGCCGTGCGGCCGCCCTTAACCAGGCTTTCCTGAGTTGACCCACTTTGACCGACGGCACCAAATGATCGTAGCTGACCGACTCGATGAGTTGAGCAGCCTTGCCGCAATTTCCCCTATAACCGCAGATTTTTTCGCCAAAGCACCGGCTGCTCGCAGGCGTTTTAACCTCGACGTTTCTCATGCCCGCAACTTCTCAGAGCCTGGGCGACATCAGTCGCCGCCTGTCCGAGCGCGTCTCGCGACTGCGCTTCGCAGAGCCGGTGGTTTACACATATAACCCGTTATCCTACGCGCGGGCTCCGCACGAGGCGTACCTCGAGCGTTACGGCGTTGGCATGAAGGAGGTACTGCTGTTGGGGATGAATCCTGGCCCATTTGGCATGGCGCAGACCGGGGTCCCGTTCGGTGACGTGGGGATGGTGCGCGAGTGGTTGGGTATTGACGCTCAGGTTCAGAAACCCAAAGTCGAGCATGCGAAGCGGCCGGTCACAGGGTTCGCGTGCCAGCGCCGTGAAGTGAGCGGCTGCCGCTTGTGGGGCTGGGCCCGCGATCGATTTGGCACCGCCGATGCCTTCTTCTCCCGCTTTTTTGTCGTCAACTACTGCCCGCTCGCGTTCCTGGAAGCGAGCGGCAAGAACCGCACGCCCGATCGCCTGCCCGCCGTGGAGCGCGACAAGCTATTCTCCGCTTGCGATGAGGCACTGAGCGACGTGGTCACTGTGCTCAGGCCGCAGCACGTCGTAGGCGTGGGCGGTTTTGCGGAGCGCCGAGCCCGGGAGGTGCTGAGCGGCTCGGGCGTGGCGATCTCCACGATACTGCATCCGAGCCCTGCGAGCCCGTCCGCCAATCAAGGCTGGGCAGAGCGCATCGAAGCCCAACTCGAGAGCTCTGGGATCAAGCTCTGAGCGCCTCGAGGTACTAGCCGGCCTTCGACGACTCCGCCTTTTTGGCGCCGCGAGACTTGCTTGCGGCGGCCGCGCAGTCGCCGCAGTAGCCGTAGAGCTGATGGGTGTGGGATTCTAGCGTGAAACCGAGCTGCTCGGCGACGCGCTCCTGCAGCTGCTCAATCAGCGGCTCTTCGAATTCGCGAATCTTGCCGCAGGTGAGGCAGATGATGTGATCGTGATGCTCGTTGTTGACGTGGAGCTCGAAGCGAGTCCCTTCGTTGTCGGCGAAACGATGCTCATGGAGCAGGCCAGATTCGACCAACATCCTGAGCGTGCGATATACGGTCGCCGACCCCACCGAAGAGTCCGCCTGCCGCACATCGGCGATCAGGTCATCGGCCGTGAAGTGCTCACCTATCTCGAACAGGCGATCGAGGATCAACCGGCGCTGGCTGGTCGAGCGCAACCCGCGCCGACCCATCACGGACTCGAGCTCGGCTCTCAGTCGCTTTCGCTGTGTCAACTCCGTTGCCATGGCACTACTCCGTCAAATGGCGACCGCGCCTGCCGCCGGCCTAGCGAGCCGCCCGGGCACCTCGATATTACAGCATATCCTCGCTGGCGTGGCGGCCTAATGAGCACTTTTCAAAAAGCGAGCCCAAACGTGCACAGGGCTGCCCCGTGCAGGTTCACTTGTTGGGTTGAGGCGTAATGCGCAGGTAGGGCTTTACGCTTCGAAACCCTTTGGGGAATTTGGCCCGTGCTTGCTCATCGCTGAGGGATGGCACGACGATGACGTCCTCCCCGTCCTTCCAATTCGCCGGCGTGGCAACGCTGTGGTTTGCCGTCAGCTGTAGCGAATCAATCACGCGCAGGATTTCATCGAAGTTGCGTCCCGTGCTGGCGGGGTAGGTGATCGTGAGCTTGACCTTCTTGTCTGGGCCGATGATGAACACCGAGCGGACGGTGAGTGTGTTGTCCGCGTTCGGATGGATCATGTCGTAGAGCTGAGCCACCTTCCGATCCGGATCGGCGATGATCGGGTAATTGGGCCGCGCGCCTTGCGTCTCCTCGATGTCAGCGGACCACTTCCGATGGTCTTCGACCGAGTCTACGCTCAGAGCCATGACCTTGGTGTTGCGCCGGGCGAACTCGGGCGCGAGGCGCGCCACTTCCCCGAGCTCGGTCGTGCACACCGGGGTGAAATCCTTCGGATGCGAGAAAAGGACGCCCCAGCCGTTGCCTAACCAATCGTGAAAGCGGAGCTTGCCCTCGGTGGTTTGCGCCTCAAAGTCGGGTGCGATGTCGCCCAGTCGAATTGCCATTGGAATGCCTTCCTCTTACGAGATTCCTCTTGCGGAGATGTTGCGCCCGAGAAAGTTTCCACCCCCCAGGCGCCCATAGCCCTCTACCATCGAGCGTTATAAGCCATTCCTGCCCATCACCCAACGCCAAGTGTCCGGCTGCCAGGCCTTCCTGACACTCGAGCTGCCTAGGGGCGGGGGGAAGACCAAGCTTCCGGATTCCGCCTGGCGAGGCGGCCGAGTGAGGGGCTATCGTGAGCTCGTCTTGGCCGCTTCTGTCGCGCCCCGGGTCGATTATGGAGGGCTAGCTGCACTACCCGGCTTGCTTCGGGCCGCGCACCGCCAGCGCGTGTTCGCGATTTGCGGCCCGAGTGGTCGTCACGTCGCACGCCTGGAGACTGAGCTGGCTGATTTTGAGCTCGAAATTTTTGCGCAGGCTCGACGGCACGTGCCGCGCGATCTGGTTGAACAGGCCGCCGGTGCGCTGAGAGCGTTCGCTGGCGACACCGTCGTGAGCGTAGGCGGCGGTTCGGCGACGGGGTTGGGCAAGGCGCTCCGGCTCGAGCACACGTTTTTTTTCATCGCCGTGCCCACCACCTATGCCGGCTCGGAGCTCACGCCCCTGTATGGCATCACCTCGGCGGGCAGCAAACAGACCGGGCGCGACCCGCGGGTCGTGCCCGACGTGGCGCTGTATGATGTCGAGCTCACACGCGACATGCCGCTGGGCCTGAGCGTCACGAGTCTATTGAACGCGTTGGCTCACCCGCTGAGCGCCCTCTCGACGGCTCAGCTCGGGAAGGAGCAGCTCGAGCGGGCGCTCGCGGCCGCCCAGAAAATATGCGGTGCGTTGCGTGGCCTGATTCGAGACCCCACTTCCGTCGTCGCTCGAAGCGCTGCGCTCGAGGGCGCGGTGCTGGCCGGCAGAGTGCTGGCGGATTCACCTGTCGGGCTTCATCACAAGCTCGCGCACGCGCTCGGTGGGAGCTTTGACCTCGATCACGCGGCGCTGCACAGCGTGCTCTTACCCCATTCGGTGAGCTGGATGCGCCAGCACTCGCCCGAGTCATACGCACGCGTTCAAGCTTGCGTCGGTGACGAGCATTTGCCGGGCACCCTCTTCGATCACTCGAGCCACGTCGGCGCGGCGACGGGCCTCGAGGCTTTGGGGCTGCGGGCTGACGTTTTCCAGGCTTTTCTACGCACGCACCCCGAGCTGCCCCGAGGGCTGTTGGAAGCTGCGTTCGCCGGCCGGCGCCCCTGACTCTGCGCCGGCGGCCATGTTTTAGCGGGAGCTGGCGGGCGGTACACCGGTTTGTTTCTGCGCCTGCCAACGGTCGAGCTTGCCGCGGGCATCATTCTTCTTGGGATCCGTCACCTCATCATGATTGGGCAGCTTGGCCGTCAGCTCGATCACGTACCCATTCGGATCGCGGAAATAGATGGAGTGGATGAAGTGGTGATCTGCAATGCCGCGCGTTTCGACCCCGTGCTGCGGCCCTTTGTCGAGCATGCGCTGCAGGTCCGCATACTCCACTTCTAGTGCAATGTGCAGGTTGTAGTCGTCCTGAGTCTTGAACTCGAAAGGTTCGCTCGGTACCTCGAAAAAGGCGAGGTAAGAGCCGTTGCCGAGCCGATAGAAGGTGTGTAGCGCATGAGTCACGCGCCCCGTCTTGGTCTCACCAATCTCGAGCGTTGTGGCCAGGGGTAAGCCCAGGAACTCCTCGTAGAACTTACGGGTCTCTTCGGAGTCCCTGCAGCGATAAGCGTTGTGATGAAGTCCTTTGATCATGACATTTTTAAACAACCGCCTCGGGTGGTGGGAACCGCCACCCGAGGTCTTGGGCATGAGGCTTTTGACGAACAGGCTCGGGTGCGATTAGACGGTCACGAAGGGTTGGTTCTTGACCGAGCTGGCATAGCCGTACAGAACTTCGTTGACTTTGCCCCAGCTCTTGAGCTGCTTCATCGTTTCAACCCAGCGATTGACGTTCGGGTATTTGGAGAAATCGGAACGCGTTATCTCGCCCAGCGTGAGCAAACACACTCCAAAATAGTCAGCGATGCTGATCGAATTGCCGGTCAGGTACTTCTTGTTGCCGATGATGTTTTCGTTCAGGATTTTTAGCCAGTTCTGAGCCCGTTCACGCGCCCACTCGAGCGTGGCTTTTTGCACGTCGTCCGACGGCCGCTTGTGGTGCGGGAATAGCTGCGGGTAACAGAGCCCGTAGCCGAAGTCGCGATAGAAGTTGCTGTTGAACCAGTCCATCGCCTCGTTCACCTTCGCGCGCTGCTTGAGATCTTTCGGGTACGCGGGTGAGTCGATCTTGTCGGCGAGGTATTTGAGGATGGCCGAGCTCTCGGTCAACCGCAGGTCCCCGTCCTCCAGCACGGGCACCATCTTGCTGGGGTTGATGGCCGCGAAAGGGCCCTGCAAGTGTTCCCCCGTCATCAAGTCGACCACCTGTTCGTCGACCTTGATGTCATTTTCCGCAATGAACAGTCGAACAGGTCGACTCGTCATCGACACCGGGTGCATGTAAAGTTTCATAAAACTCTTCCTTGTGGTGTACGTTTGGACCTCAACGCCGCCGAAGCGCCGCGCCGGGGCCTGCGCAATTGTTATCCGAGATCATCGGCACCACGCAATGCCCGTGGCGGAAGGGTAGGCCACAAGGACCTGCTCGGGCATGTTCGGAGACTGCCGGGACCCATGCCCCTGTCAATGCCCCAAGAGGTGTGATTCAAAGAGAAAATTGCCGGCCCACGGCTTATTCGTCCGCGGCATAGGGCACCGCCCGCTCGGCGGCCTCCCAGAGGGCCCGTAACGCAGGCTTTTTCTGCTCCTCGTGAATGTGGCCGACCAGGCCGGCGCAGCGGGCGATCAACGCGAAGCCACGCATGATCTCGCACGGTACCCCACAGTCTCCCAGCACCGCCGCGATGGCTCCGGTCGCGTTCAGGGTGATGTGCTTGCCGTAGACCGCATCAACCGCCTGGGATAACAGGAGGACGGCCTCGACGTGTCGATCTGCCACACCGTGCTGTCGCGCCAGCTCGATCAAGCGCAAGGCCCTGGGGTCATCGGGCTTGTGCGTGGGGTGGCCGAAGCCAGGCACCGGCAGCCCGGCGGCGCGGTGCTCGCGCGCGATGCGTTCTGCTTCCATGCTGACGCCGTCCGTAGCGTTCAGCAGCCGCCGGATGAGCGCGCCGCAGCCCTCCATGGTTCCGACAAATAAGCTACCGACTCCGCCGAGGCCCGCGGCGACGGCGGCCTGCATGGCCTCGGGCGCGCTCGTGTAGACCAAACGTGCCGCGATGGCGCTCGGCGTCAGGCCGTGCTCGATCAGCGTGACCAAGCAGGCGTCGACGAGCGCCGTCTGTGCCACAGTGGGGCGTTCCCCCAGAATTTGAAAGCACAGCATCTCGGTGAAGCTGAGCGCACCCATCAGCTCGTTACATAGGCTCTTGCCTCGCACGAAAACGTCGTCCGCGGTGGAGAAGCAGAGCGCCGTAGTCTGGTTTTTCGGCAGCTGCATCAGGCCTTTTCCGTGGGCACGGCGCTGAGCCGCTTTTCGAGCTCATGTCGCTGAATCTTCCCCGAAGCGCTGCGCGGGAATTCGTCCGCGCGTATGAAGTAAATCTCCTTCGGCTGTTTGTAGCCGGCCAGATCCCGGCGGCAGCGTCTGTAGAGGTCTGCCGCTTCCAGTCCATCGGTGTGCCGCGCCACGAACGCGACCGGCACCTCTCCCCACTTCGGATCGGGGCGGCGTACTACTGCGACGTCGATGACCCGCTCGTCTTGCAAGATGACTCGTTCAATCTCGGCCGGGTAGATGTTCTCCCCGCCCGATTTTACGAGATATTTGACCCGATCCACGAAATCGAGCGTGCCGTCGGCGTTTCTGACAAACACGTCGCCCATGTGGAACCAGCCGCCGCGGAACTCCTGCGCGTTGACTTCATCGGCCCGAAAATAGCCGCTGAATAACGTGGGCCCGCGAATGCACAGCTCACCCGGCGATCCGTTCGGCACCTCGCGGTCGTCGGGGTCCACCAACTTGACCTCGCAGAAAGGGCTCTGCCCTTTGGAAAGCCGGTTGGGCGCCACTCCGATCGGAATTCGATTGGACGAGCAAGGGGGACAGCCCGTTTCGGTGGCACCGAACGTGTTGGCATAAGGGGCGCCGAGCAGCCGCGTGATGCGGGCGATTTCCAGAGGGGGCACGAGATCAGCCATGACGCCGCACAACTTGACGCCGCGCGGTTGGACCCCTCGGCGCTCGAGCTCGTCGGCGAAAGCGCCCACCATGCCCGGCATCAACAGCAACCAACCCAGCGCTTCGTTCTGCACCACCTCCGCTAGGCGCGGCGCATCGAAGCCGTCCAGGGTGATCACCTTACCTCCCGACATCAGCGCGCCGAGCGCGCACTCCGCAGCCCCCATGTGATACAGGGGTGACCAGGCTGCGAACGTATCCTCGGGGCTGATGCCGAACTCGGCGCGCACGACCAGGTTGCGAACGATTTCCGCACGATGACTGAGCACGGCCCCTTTGGGGAGCCCCGTGGTCCCGCTGGTGTACAAGATCAACAGAGGGTCTTCCGGGTCGACGTCTTCCGCTTCGGCTGAAGGCGAAGCAGCGCTGAGAAAGGCCTCGTATTCGGCGCCGAACATCAGCGAGCGCGGTGCCCCGGCGGGCGCCCCCCGACCGGCGATGCCCGATAGCCGCTCGGCATGGCGCTGCGAGACCAGAACCAGTCGAGGCTCGACCAGCCCGATGCAGTGGGCGAGCTCTGTTGGGGTGAGCCGCCAGTTCTGACAGGCCACGCTGGCCCCAAGACGGGCTGCGGCGAGGAACACCTCGAGATACTCCGCCCGGTTCTCCGACAGTAGCGCCACCCGATCAGCGCGCGCGACACCGGCAGTGGCGAGCGCGGCCGCAAGCCGGCCCACTCGTTCGTCGAGCTCGCGGTAGGTGAGCCGCCGGGCGGATTCCATGGCTCCGCTCGCGGTGCTGCCCAGGTCTTCGACCGCCACGCGATCGGGGTGCTGACGCACCCGCGCGCCAAACAAACCACTTACCGTGCTGGCCGAGGCGCGCGCCACTCGATCACCCGTGCCATTTGCCATGATCCTACGCTATCAGATTTGTCATGCATGAGCTTGGAAAGCGGACCGAGGGTTACCTCGAGCGCGGCGCTGGGGTGCGGCTGTATTACTGTGACTGGGTTCCGGACGTGGCCTTGGCTGCCGCATCGGCGCCCGCTCGCGCACTCGTCGTGCTCATGCACGGTTATGGCGAGCACTGTCGGCGCTATGACGAGTTTGCCGAGTTTTTGCTGACTCGAGGCCTTGGCGTGTGCCGGCTCGACGCCCGTGGTCATGGCCGTAGCCTGGGCCAGCGCGGATATGTCCAGGCCTATTCGGAGTATGTGGCTGACCTCGTTGCATACGTGGCTCAGGTCAGCGTTGCTCACCCCGGCGCTCCGATCGTGTTGATGGGACATTCTAACGGCGGGCTCACGGCGATTCGAGCCGTCCAGCAGGGGCTCGCCTCGGTGCAAGCGCTGGTGCTGACCAGCCCGCTCTTGGGATTGAGGCCGCGTCGCAAGCCGGTGCCCGACGGTCTGGCTCGGTTGTTGTCCTGGGGCGCCGCACGCTTGCCGCTGCCGAGCGGCATTCGCAGCCGCGACTTGACTCATGATCACGCCATGCAGGATGCACATGCGGCCGATCGGTGGCGGCACCGCGTCGCCACACCCCGCTGGTATTGGTCGATGACGCTAGCGGGCCGCCAAGCGCTCGCCGCTGCCCAGCATGTCGTGTTACCTCTGCTCGTCGTACGAGCCGACCTCGACCCAATTGTCGACCCAGAAGCGGTGGCGAATTTCTACGAACGGGCCGCCTCGCTCGACAAACAGCTGGTCACGCGCGGTGGCGAATTTCACGAGGTGCTGAATGAGGTCAATCGGCGAGGGCTGTTTGTGATGATCGGCGACTGGATTGAGCGAGTTGGTCACGCGGCCAGTGCTCGATCAGAGGCGCGGCAGGTGCCCATGGCGACGCCCTAAACCGATTCGGTTTGCAGTGGGCTCGCGTAGCGAGCACTATTGCCGGCCATGCTTCGTTGTAGCGCGTTTTTGGTGCAATCAGCCGTGTTGTCAAAGTTTAGCTGCGCTGCATTCGCATTGGCCCTCGCGGCTTGTTCGAGCGGAGAGCGAGCACGGGATGAGGGCACGTCGGCTCAGGCAAACAATCCGGCGGGCGACTTGGAAACCAACCCCGATGGCTCAGAGTTGCCCGCGGGGGCGGGGGCTAACACGGATGACGGCGCGCCAGAAGCTCCGGTGGCGTCGGGCCCGGATCTCCTCGTCAGTAGCGCTTGGGTCGACGGCGCGACGAATGGGCTCGAGATTCAAGGCGCATTTTTCACCTATCAAGACCCGAGCGGCCGCACGACGATTGCGGCGGACGCCGCCGAGAGCACGAGCGGGTATTGTGTCTCAGGGATCTCGGCCGAAGTTCTGGATGCTAATTTTGGCGGCACCTGGGGTGCGGTCGCTGCGCTCAACCTGAGGCAAGAGGCGGGCAGCACGGTGGCGGGCAGTTACGACGCCACGGCGCACAATGTGGCCGGTTTCGGCTTTGACATCGTCGGCAATACGGGCGGGGCGCTGCGCTTTGTCGTCAAGCAGTTCTCCGTGCACGACGGCTTTTGCATCAACAACGTGCCCGACTGCGCCATGGGCTGTTCCGTGCAGTATCGTATCGACGAGCTGACGCAGAACTGCTGGACCCCGGGCGGCGCGCTACCGAATGCGGCCGCTCTGCAGGCCCTCGAGTGGCAGATCGTCACGAAAGCGGGCGCGGAAACCCCCTTTGACTACTGCATCGAAAACCTCCACGCGGTGATGGCCGAAGCGCCGATCGAATAGAGCCCGATCGCTTGGCGATGCTCTCGGTTCCTGGTCATAGGGTCTCTGGCGCCAGCGTTTCGACCTTCACCCAGTCCATGCCGGCGCGGCGCGCCGCTTCGATGCCGAGCGCGCCGTCTTCAATCACGAGGCAGTCTCCCGGGGGTATGCCCATGCCCTCGGCACACATGAGCAGCATCTCGGGATCCGGCTTGCCGCGTTTCACGTCATTGGCCGTGACGATGCAGGCGAACAATGTGTCGAGCCCCACCTGGCGCAAGGACGCTTTGACTTCCTCGCGGTGGCCGCCGGAGGCTACCGAAACTGGAGCGCGCAGCGCGACCTGTCGGGCAAAATCGACCACGGGCTGAATGGCGGTGACGCCGGCAATCAGCGAACGATAGGTCGCTAGCTGGAGCTCCACCACGGGCGCGGGGTCGAGGTTCGTCGAGAACTGCTGGTTCAACGCCACCACGGTTTCGAGCAGCGGCATTCCCGAGCGGCTTATGAACAGCTCCCAATCAAACTCAAAGCTCGCGCCGTGCTCTTCAAAGGCGCGCCTCCAGGCGCGGTAGTGAAGCGGCATCGACTCGACCAGAGTCCCGTCGCAGTCGAAGATGTAGCCCGCATAGTCGCGCGTGGGAGGGGAGAATCTCATGCAGAACGCGGTCAAACATGGCGCTTTGGCGAGTTCAAGTAATAATTCGTGGCAAGCGAGTCGTGTCGGCGATGCATTCCGACGTGGCGAGTCCGAGATCCGGGGCTACAATCGGTCGTTGTGCGTTTCTCGAAGCAACTCCGCGACCGTTCGGCAGTGAAACCCCTGTCCATATTGATACCCGTCTGGTTCAGCGTGCTGTCCAGCACCGGGTGCGGGATTGACCCGCGTGAATTCGGCGGCGTGGGGCCGGATGCTGGGGTCGACAGGCTTCAGCCCGGTGAAATTGCTCGAACGGGCCAGGGAGGCTCCGGGGGCATGGAGGCCGGAGGCGAGCCTTGCCCGGGCTGCTCCATCGACGGGGAGTGCGTCGCGACGGGCACCGCGCGCCCCGGCAATCCGTGCCAGGCGTGCGAGCCCGACCGAGCTGTTAGCGATTGGTCAAACGCCGATGGCGCCCCCTGTAACGATGGGTTCTACTGCACGAGCGGCGAAGTGTGCGAAAATGGCACGTGTTCCGGGCCCGCTCGCAGCTGCGAAGACGGCGTCGCCTGTAACGGGCTTTCCGCGTGTGAGGAGGCTCTCAGTCGCTGTTCGCCCGGGGTGAACCAGTGCGCGACGGGCGTTTGCGACGTCGCCTCCGACACGTGTGCTGAGACCTGCGTGGGCTGTCTGGTCGACGATATTTGTCTCGTGGACGGCAGCGAGCAAGCGGGCAATCCCTGCTTGGTGTGCGACACGTCGCGCTCGACCACGGAATATTCCGCCGCGTTGGGCAAGCTCTGCGGCGCAGAGGCCACGGAGTGTTCCGAAGCGGATACTTGCAACGCGGATGGTCAATGTGCACCGAACCATCTGCCAACAACCACGCGTTGCGGGGTGCTACCCGCCACCTGCGCCAACCCTGACGTGTGCAGCGGCACTGGCGTTTGCGATAGCCGCGTCGCGCAGCGAGTGGAGGCCTGCGACGACATCGATAACGACTGCGATGGCGCGAACAACGAGGGCTTCGACCTGAATGGTGACCCGAATAACTGCGGCCGTTGTGGCCACTCGTGTCTGGGCGGTGCGTGCAACGCCGGGGTGTGTCAGCTCAGCATTTTGGCTGATTTAGGCGCGCGGCAGTTCCAGTTGAAAGTGGTGGGCGATCACATTTACAGCTCTGATTCAGGCAGCTTCAACCGCAGCATCCACCGCCTGCGCCGCGATGGGTCGTCCGTTGAAATGGGCATAGGCCTTGCGCTGGGCGGGCTTCGAAGCTTTGATGAAGACGGCGCCTTCTTCTACATCTGGCGAAACTTCTCGGCGGAGATCTTCCTCACGAAGTGTGACCCACGCACGGCGCTTGCGAGCTGCTCTGATGGCAGTGAAGCGGCGCAGCTGCCGCTCACGCTCGACAGGACCACGAGCGGCAGCTCGGTGGTGATCGATCGAATCGGCCACCGCGTGTTCTGGTACAACGTAGCGGACGACAACCTGTACGTGTCTCCCACTGGCAGCTTCAACCGGGTGTCGCTTGTCGGCACGTTCACATCGGATTTCATCTACGCGAACGACGCCCTCTGGGGCCAAGACGCGATCAACCAGAGCTCGGTGTTCCGCATCCCCGCCACCGGCGACTTCCCCAGCACCGTGGCGACAGAAGCCAACGCCGGCGGGTTCGTGGCCAACAGCACCCGTTTGTACTGGATCTCCGGCGACCATATTTCTTTCATCAGCATGCCCTTTGGCAACGGGGCTGCTCCGCCCAACGCTTTCCCGGGGCCCCTCCTGCCGACAGCCCTCACCGTGGACGACAGCAATGTCTACTGGGTCGAAGGCACGCCCACTGGCGATGTCGTCAAGCGGTGCCCCGTGGCGGGCTGCCCAGCGGGTGGTCCCGTCACGCTGACCGCGCCGATCGTCGAGGCACTCGGGCTGGCCGTCGACGATCGAGCCGTCTACATCGCCGCAGGAACGGCCACCCGGGTCGGCGGGGTGACCATCGACGGCGGAGTGCTGTTGGTCGCCAAGTGAGCGATGTCCGAGGCGGGCCGATGCAGTGTCAGGCGGAGGTCATTGGCAGGCGAACTGGGACTCGCCAGGTTGAAAGCCCGCCTGGTCGGGATCCAATTGTAGCTCGACTACGCCGTCGTTGACGTCGGTTAGCCGAACGCGGAACGTGCCCATCAGATCCTGCGGGGGATGGAAGACGTTGTAGTTGAGGCGCTCGGCCTCGAGCCAGTCGCCGTCACGCAGGACCTCGGCCTTGGCGATTGGAAAACGGTGGTTCCTCACCACGAATTCATTCCAATAGGCCGCGTCGGGAAGCCCCACCTTGCGGAGCTCGACCTCGACGTTGCCGGTCGTCGTACAGGGGACGAACCGCCAATTGACACCACCAAACTCGTTGTTGGCGGCGTTTCCGGTGAGCGCGTTCCATGCGCCGCGACTGAGGTCGATATGCCCGGGGGTACAGGTGGGATTGGGTACGGGCCCGTTGAGCGGACACTCGTCGACGACCGTGATCGTGACGCTTCGGCCTTGGTAATCGAGCTGCACGCAAGCACCGCACGCGTCGGCACCTCGATAGTCCGCCGTGTTCATGGCCCCGAACAGCTCAGGGTTCGAGATGCCTTGTACCTGATCCCCTTGCCCATTGCTTGGATTGCCGGGAGTGATGTGAAAGCCGCAGGCGACGTCGCCAATCTGGCGGGTCCCCTGTTCAAACCAATAGACCGTGACATCACCGCCGTTGCGGCTTGGAAGGGCGCTTGGATTGCAGGTCACGGGCTGACACGTCCCGTTTCCCTCGCACACCGTTCCGTTAGGACAGCGCGTGGTCGTGACACCGCTGCCGTTGGCCGCGCAGGTAGCGACGGTGTTTGCTCCCTCACAACTGACCTGGCTCGGTGTGCAGCTCGAGGCTGGAGGTGGCGCGAGGCAGCTGGGTACTCCGGCCAACGCCCCGCACGTGCCGCCGTTGGACGCGCAGTCTTGCGGGCTGATCTGGGTGCCTGCCGCGTTGCACGTGTTCAACAGGTTGCCCGCACACACGACCTGATTGGGCGTGCACGCCTGCGTGACGGGGGCTAGCTGGGTCGGAGGTGGGGTGTTGACGATGGGTGTATTAGGATTGATGGTTTCGGAGGTCTGAGGGGGCTGGGTAGCGCAGTTTGCCGTGCCCGGGACGCACGCAGCCGCTCCGCCGGCTCCAGCACCGGCGCCGCTCGCGCCACTGGGCGGGGGATTCAGTGGCGACACGCTGCTGCCGCCGAATCGAGGCACCGAGTTGGCGTCGTCATCGTCGTCCGGCGGGGCCCCGCATCCGATCAGCGCCACGCTGCTGAGGCTCAGCATACCCAAGCCAAGCAGCAGCGCGTGCGAGCTGGCGCGCGCCGGCTTAGGACCCGCTGCGCTCTGCCTGCGAGCACTAGCGCCGGGCACCGACGAACGAGTTGGACTGGATTCAATCATGGGATCGGCCTTGCCTTACACGAAAGACGAATTGAGCCAGCTTAGAGTGATTCGCAGTCAGCCGCAACGCCGCGGCCCAACGCGGTGAGCAGTGTATCACCGAGCTGTAATTGAGCGCTGATCAGGGAAACGAGCACTGCTCGCTGACGTTTGACTGATCACTGCGAAGCTGCAGATCGCACTGTCTGGCGGCTCTGCACTGACGCGCTGGCGTTTCCGTAGAGCTCGAGCTTGGCGAGCTCCTCCATACTCGGCTGCGTGTGAGGCGTTGCCGGCGACGTCGCGCCGGGCCACCTGTGACGCGCTGCTCTGCCTCGGGACGGGGTAAGCCCCATTCGAGAGGGCGGGGTGGCCGCGAATTCAAATGCTTTGTAGGCGCGAACGCCGGCTGGCCTTACACTGATGAGCATGCGGATCGTGCTCTTGTATCCTCCGCCCTGGAAGATTGCCGAGCCAGGCGCGGCCGAGGACCCTGTCGATGGGCCGCCGCGTGATTACCTGCCTGGGGACCTCGATCCTGATTTTCATCAGATCCCATATGGCCTGCTCTCGCTGGGGGCTCAGGCCGCGCGCGCTGGGCATCAGGTGAAAGTTTTCAACCTGTCTGCGTTTTCTTGGCGACGCGTGGAGGAGGTGGTGCAGTCACTGCCCGCCGATCTTTATGGTATGTCCTGCTGGACGGCCAACCGGCGCGGGGTAGACTTCGTGGCCCGGTGCATTCGACGGTTTCATCCGAGGGCCCACGTCGTCGTGGGTGGCCCGCATGCGACCCCGCTGGCCCGCGAGGTGCTCGAGCACTTCACGGCGGTGGATACGGTGGCGGTGGGCGAGAGCGAAGACACATTTCTCGAGCTCGTGGAGCGGCTCGAGGCGCGCGCCTCGACGATGGGCATCCCGGGCACCTGGTACCGAGACGCAGGGCAGATCAAGGAAGGTCCATCGCGTCCGTCCATCACCGACCTCGACCGTCTCGCCTCGCCTCACGAGTACTTCGGCACGCATATCTTGATGACGTCGCGGGGGTGCCCCTGGCAATGCACCTTCTGCGGCGCCGAGACCACCTGGGGCCGAGGCTTTCGCGGGCGCTCGGTGCCGCGCGTGCTCGACGATCTGGAGCACGCGCTCGCCAAGTTGCCCGTGAAGATGGTGCAGATCAAAGATGATACGTTCACGGCCAATAAACGCCGGGCGTTCGAGATCTGCAACGGCATTCGCGAGCGCGGCCTCAACTTCGCCTGGAGTTGTGACACCCGCGTCGACGTGCTGACCGACGACCTGCTCCGCGCCATGCGCCTGGCGGGGTGCCAGCGCTTGAGCTTGGGTGTGGAGTCGGGCTCACCCGCGGTGCTAACCAACATCAACAAGAAGATCACGGTCGAGCAGATCCTGCGCTCCACCGCTCTGGCCAAGAGCTACGGGATACAGGTCCGGTATTTCATGATGCTGGGCAACCGCGGCGAGACGCT
>JANOIG010000386.1:0-3062 GCA_031407405.1 Deltaproteobacteria bacterium | reverse complement strand
CTGGTGCGCGCCCTGGAGGCCGACCTGGTTGGCCCTTTTCGCCGTGGTCTGCCGGGCCTCGAGAACCCACTCGACGCGAAGGAGGTGCTCGAGTTGCCCCCCTCGCGCTGGTACTTGTGTGGCTTTCTCGCGCCCGAAGAGGGCCGCGACGCGGAGGAGGATTCCACCGAAGAGCTGGGCGCTGGCAACGACGAGACTGAAGAAGAAACTCAAGGGTCCGAGCCCGAGCCCAAGCGGAAGAACTTCTTGCCGGCGTCGCTCGGCATGTCGGTGATTGTGCCTCCCGGCTGTCGGCACCTGCGCGCGCGTGTGCGTTACGCCAACTATGACAAGCCCGAGAAGGATGATCCGGAACGAGGGCTCGTCGCTCGCCACTGGTACCGCGTTCCCATGCCAGCGACGGTGGAGTTGATCGACCTCGACGCAGACGATCTCGAGGGTGACGGCATTGCCGTGGCCAACTCGGGAGGGCTACGCATCGTGGGGCAAGTGCAATTGTTGAAAGGCGTGAGGGGTGTGCCGGATGGCTCCCGCGCCGCTTCCGTGTTTCTGGTCAACCGCCGCGCGCCGGATCTTCGTTTGGGCTTTAGGGACCGACAGTACACATTCCAAGTCGAGTTTGAGCTCGAGTGTGAGGTGGGGTTCTTGCCTCGCCCTGACTTTTCGGGAGAGGGCAGCGCCGACTGGGATGAGCAAGTGGCCGATTTGCAATATCGCGAGCACTGCGAGTTTGCGGTCGGGCATGGCGTTTCCGTCGAGGTCCCCGAGGAGCAGCGGGTCGCGGCTCGACAAGCGGGAAAGGTAAGCCGCGTCTGCGCCAGCTGGTTGCCGCTGTTCGAAGTGCGCCCGGTGGATCCGCGGGAAGAGCGCGGCGTCACGGTTGCAATGGAAGAGCTCGCGGCGATCGAAACGCCTGAGCAGGTGGCTCGGCACCTGTCGCGTTTGCCAGAGGCCTATCGCGCGTGGATCGCTGAGCAAGCCAAGATTGAGCAAGACACCGACACGCAGCGGCGCGAAGTGCAGCAGCAACTGTTGCTGCGCGCCGAGCAGGCTTGCCAACGGATTGAGGCCGGTATTCAGCTATTGAGCGAGAACGCACTCGGCCGCGAAGCGTTTTGCATCGCCAATCGCGCCATGGCGCAGGCTGCTCGCCAGCGTAGCCCCAAGCGCTATGCCACACGAGTGCCCGAGTGGCGCTTGTTCCAGCTGGCCTTCCTGTTGTTGAATCTAAAGGGGATGACCGAACCGGGTCATCCTGACCGGGAAAAGGTGGAGCTCATCTTCTTTCCCACGGGCGGCGGCAAGACCGAGGCTTATCTGGGGGTAATCGCTTACCTCCTAGCGCTTCGTCGGCTCAGCTCGCTCGCGGAGGGTCACGCGGGTTTAGGGGTGGCAGTCATTCTGCGTTACACGCTGCGCCTGCTCACGCTCGACCAGCTGGGACGAGCCGCCACTTTGATCTGCGCGCTCGAGTCGCAGCGCCGCAAGACGCCGGCGAGGCTGGGGCCCGAGCGCTTCAGCGTGGGGTTGTGGGTGGGGCGCACGGCAACCGCGAACACCATGGAGATGGTCACGAAGCAGGTGCTCAGCTTCAAGTCGGGAACGGGAGGCAATCCCTGTCCACTGACCAACTGCCCGTGGTGCCGTAGCGAGCTGGGGCCGAGCAGCCTGTCGCTGTTGGCCGGGACCATCCCGAGCAACAAGTCGCCGGACACCGTGGTCGTGGCATGCACCAACCACGAGTGCGAATTCAGCGCCGCCAACCACCGCGAGGGCATTCCTCTGGTGTTCGTGGACGACCAAGTTTACCGTGAGCTGCCCAGCTTTTTGATCGGTACGGTCGACAAATTTGCGATGATGCCGTGGCGCGGAGAGGCGGGAAAGCTCTTTGGAAAGGTCGCCGCGCGCGAAGGGCGTGTTTTTTTCGGTGCGTCGGATGGCAACCCGCCGAAGGGAGCCAAGCACTTGTCCCAAGGCCTCTTGCCGCCGGACCTGATCGTGCAGGATGAGCTTCACCTCATCTCCGGGCCCCTCGGGACGATGGTGGGCCTGTACGAAACCGCCGTCGACTTCTTGAGCAGTCGTCCGCTCGTGTCGTCGGGATTGCGTTCTGCGGCTCCCGGCACGTCGAACTCTCCCGTGGCCATGGTCCGCCCCAAGGTGATCGCGTCCACCGCAACGGTGCGCCGGGCGCAGCAACAGATTCAAGCGCTGTACGGTCGCACTGCACACGACATCTGCGTGTTTCCACCGCCCGCGGTCGACGCGCTCGAGACCTATTTCTCCACCGTTAACCGTCACGCTCAGACGCCGGGGCGTTTGTACTTGGGCGTTGCCGCGCAGGGCCGGTCCATCAAGGCGATTTTGCTGCGCGTGTATCGAGCCCTCATCGCGGCTGCGGCGCACGCTTACGATGGCAAAGGGCATGAGAAGCAGAGCGCCGACGCGTACATGACGCTGGTCGGTTACTTCAACAGCTTGCGCGAGCTCGGCGGCATGCGCCGCATTGCGGAAGATGAGCTTCGCGTGCGCTGCGCCAAGGCCGAGGATTTTCGTCCCCTCGACTTCAAGGGCCCACATCCCTGGTTCGAGAACCGCCAGCTCAACGCCGAACCTGTGGAGCTGACCAGCCGTGAGAGCACCTCGGCCGTCAAGCGCGCGAAGGATCGATTGGACCGCCCCCACGCCGAGAAAGAGCACGTGGACGTGCTTCTGGCGAGCAACATGATTTCGGTGGGTGTGGATATCGATCGCTTGGGCTTGATGGTGGTCGCGGGGCAGCCTAAGACGACGGCCGAGTACATTCAGGCGTCGAGCCGCGTAGGCCGGCAGGAGCGCTGGCCCGGCTTGGTCGTCACCTGCATGAACGTGCACAAGCCACGTGATCGCAGCCACTACGAACGCTTCGCGGCGTATCACGAGAGCTTCTACCGTCGCGTCGAGGCCTCCAGCGTAACACCATTCTCGGGACCTGCTCTGGAGCGGGGTCTGGCCGGCACCCTCGTGGCAATGGCACGTTTCGCTCGCCCGGTGCTCACGCCGCCAACGGGCGCGCGCGACAT
>JANOIG010000377.1:0-13700 GCA_031407405.1 Deltaproteobacteria bacterium | reverse complement strand
ATCATCGCGATGATGAACTGGAGCGTCACCGGCTGCATGGATGAACGCCAGAATGCCCGCGCCTCCGCACCCTTTCCAGTCTGCTATTTCGCCGGAAATCATGCGACAATTCGCCGCTCCGAGTTTCTGGACACTACGGGTAAATCATCCGGGCATGAAAACCTTGGACACGGTCCCGACACACTTTGAGTGCCCCTCGACGTAGCCATGTGGACAAAGCCGTTGGCTGGCACATGGCCGCTTGGACGCCACAGACCCTTACCCATTCTTAACGGCAAGTAGTGGTCCGGCTTGCCGTCCCTCATTCGAGACTCCAGCATTCGCCCAGGCGGATCAGAGGGCAGGAAGCAAGGAGACGCTCAATGCCAGACCCGACCAGCAGCAGCCTATCAGACGATCCAAAGGGGGCGGCCGAGCTGAGTGGCATGCGCCCCAGCGCCACGAAACCCACCCGTCCGAGGATCCTCTGCGTGGATGACGAACCCTGCGCACTGTCCACCCTGACGCGCGTGCTGGCAGGGCAGTTCGAGATCGTGACGAGAGGCAACCCCGTCGAAGCGTTGTCGCTCCTGGAACGCGACGGGGACTTCGCCGTCGTCGTCGCCGACGTGAACATGCCGCAGATGGACGGCCTGAAGTTCCTGGCCGCGGTCCGGGAGGTGTCACCGACCACGACGCGCCTGGCCCTGACCGGGTGCAACGTGGATACTTCAACTCTGCCCCGAGGCGCAGTATTTCGGATCATCGGCAAACCCTGTGCCCCTCACATGCTTCGACAGATCATCATTGATGCCGCGAACTACCATGCCTTGGTAGCCGCCTCCCCCATCCAGCCCATCGAGGGCCCTCCCCTTAGGAAACCCGCGCTTCTACCTCTCGATGGCCTCACCCCAGACCACCGAGCGCAGCTCGAGGCCACCAAGAACCTTCTCGATGTCACCGTGGCTGTCGCCCAGCCGGTGGTCATCCATGATCGCTCGCCCGACGTACCGTTGACGTTGGCACCGATGGCCCGGGTCGGGCTCCGTCTGCTTGGGCGCACGGTCGAGATGCTGGACGGAATGACCATCGTGGGTCGTAGTCGTACGTGCCATGTTCCGATCCCCGATCGCGACGTTTCGCGGCAGCATGCCTGCTTTTCCAATGACGGTGGGGAGCTCACCGTCAGGAACGTCAGCAGCACGAACAGGCTCCTCGTGAACGAAACGCCGTTAGAGCTCGACGAGAGGCACCCTCTTCAAATCGGCGATCGCGTCAAGATCGGATCTCATGAAATCGAAGTCTGCGTCGTTGGCGACTACAACCCATCCATCGAACCCACCCAGCGCTTTTCGGAAGGAGCCGCAAGCTCCGACTCCCCCGGCCCGACGACAACCCTGGCGACGCTGTCAGCGGTCGCTGAAAAATACTTCCGACTGGGTCAAGGCCGCGAGGCCGAACGAATTCTCCGTCCGCTGCTCGACGGGCTCCTACGCTACTGTCGGGCTCACCAGGCTCCGCTCGTCAGCGACGTGAGACTTGCAGTGGATCAGGCGCTCGGGATCGCCGAGTCGAATCATGCAGCCGAATGGATTGAATACGTCTTCGATCTGTACTCGGCACTGGGTCAGCCAGCAGATCAGGATGTCGTGGAGCGCCTCTATCGACTCATTCCCGAGACATCCGGCATCCGAATGGCCCGCTTCCGCGCATATATGGAGACCCTCGACCGGCTCCAGTATCAATTCGGACCTGCCCAGCGGTTCCTGATCCGGCGTATCGAGGGACTCCAGAGTCGACTGCTGATGTCGGCTCACGTCTAGCCGCGCCCTCGTGCTTTCCGAGCCGAATCGAAACATTTCAGAACATTTCGACGGCTCCGGTACATTCCCGGTGGACGCGAGGTGTGACCGAGCCGGCGATCGAATAGTATCGCAGCGGGAAGTGGGGATCTGGTCGTGGACTATCGAGCGCCGCCGTCGAATGGTTCGGGAGACATCGGCAAAGCTGATGCGGCGCCTCACGCCGCGCTACTCGATCAGCTCTCGCACGAGCTGAACCTGGGCATCCTCGCGCGCGGCGCCGACGGCCGCGTGTTCTGGCGTAGTGCGGGACTATCCCCCTTCGAGTCAGAGCTCGAGCATCCGGGCAGGATTCTGGCGACTCTGCTCGAGACCGAGGCCGTGCCCGGGCAAGGTGAGGTGATGTTGCGCGAAGGAGTGTGGCTGCGATGGCGTGCCGTGCCGATCGATTGGCCGGGCCATAGCGACGGCCAGCTCTGGATCTTCGAAGACATCAGCGAGGGAGTGCTGGCGCGGCGGGCATTGGCCGAGAGTCAGGGACGCTTGAGGCTGTTGTCTGCCAACACCAAGGGGATCCTATTCGAATTCGATGCCCAGGCGCGCTTCGTTCGGGTGTGGGCGAGTGACCCAAAGCTTTTGGCGAGGTCGGAGTCGGATTTGCTCGGCCACAATCTATTGGAAGCCCTCGGACCCGAGATGGGCAAATGGCACCACGAACGAGTGTGCCATACGCTCGGCACCGGCGAGGGCCAAGACTATGAATACACCCTCGAAGTACCGAGCGGAGCTCGGCACTTCGCCTGCACGAGCGTTGGGGTACCCGCGGCGGACAACCAGGCCCGGGGCGCTGTGTTTTGGATTCGCGACATTACGGAGCAAGTTGAGCTCCGAGCCCGCTTGCAACGAACCGACCGTCTGGTCGCCGTCGGCACGTTAGCTGCGGGCGTTGCGCATGAAGTGAACAATCCACTCGCTTACATGCGGCTAAATCTGCAGCAAGTGCAGCGCGTGTTGCTCGAGCTCGGTGCCGATCCGGAACTGTCGGTACGTTTGAGTCCGCTCCGTGGGCGGCTCGACATGATCCGAGAAGGGGCTGAACGGGTGCACACGATCGTTTCTGCATTGCTCGACCTCGCGCGCAGCCCCGATGCGCCTCGAGCGGTTGACGTGCAACGGGTCCTCGAGTTGTCCTTGGAAGCGACGGCTCGGGAGTTCGAAGGTTGTGCTGAAGTTCAACGCGATTACGCCGCGGTGCCACCGGTCAAGGCCAACGAAAGTCGTCTGATTCAGGTCTTCATCAATTTGCTGACGAACGCCGCTCACTCGCTGGCTCGACGGCGAAAGGAGGCGCAATGGGTGAGGGTGTCTACCCACGTCGACGCGAATGGACGCGTAGTGGTGGAGATCCGGGATACCGGTGTCGGTATCCCTCGCGAGGATCTGCAGCGCGTGTTCGACCCGTTTTTTACCACAAAACAGCACGGCCTAGGGCTTGGGTTGGCCATATGCCACCGCATCGTTGCGTCGTTCGGAGGCGAGATTCACGTCGAGAGCCAGCCCGGCGAGGGAGCGACATTCAGCGTCTCGTTGCCCGCCGCGACGCCTGACTAGAGCGCATCTCACCAATACCTCGCTCGAAAACACGCCCGCCCGTTGGGCGAGGCGGTCGCGTTTTCAGTGGAGAATCGGTCCTGTTCGCTGGCTCCTTCCTCTGCATTTGTCGCCATTCCATGTCTATGGGATGGCTTCTAGCGAAAGATCCCCCATCCCGGCGTCAAGACGTGATCGGGGTCGTAGCGCCGTTTGGCTGCCGCCAAGAGCGGCCAGCGGTGAGCGAAGTGGCGTCGCCAATCTTCAGCATCGAACGGCACTGCACCGTTCGCGTAACGTGTTCCTCCGAGGTTGACCAGGCGGTCGTAGATCTCTCGGTTGTCGGCCAGCATTCTGAGCACCGTATCGGGGGTGGGTGGAGCAGCCGTGCGCAACAAGCTGAACAAGAAACTTTCGCGTTCCGCCGGCAGACGGAACAGAGGCCGACGAATGCGACGCGTGTCGACGGGATAGAACAATATGGGGCCTCCACCGGTGTCCGCGGCCGTCAAGCTGGACACCACATCCCCGACAAAACTCGTCGCGGCAGACGCGGGCACCCAGAGATCGATCCAGGGATGCGGAAATTCCCAGACTCCGATCGAGATCAGAAATGCGATGACTGGATCGAGGCGGAATGCGAAGTCTAGATAAGGCTGCGTGACGCTGAGCGCGTCTGCCCGCACGTCGCGCAAGCCCGCCAGCAGAGCGTCTGGATTCGGAAGCGCGGGAGGGGTGTAGTAAGTGCCCCCCTCGATCATGAATCGCCAGCCCGTGCCATCCGGACGCGCCACCACCTGCCCCTGCAGATGGTTGAAGCGTCGCTCCGAGAGCAGCCTCAGCTGGTCCTCGACGTAGATCTGGATGTCGTCGTAGAACAGACTGTACACTTGGACCTCTGCCGGTGCGGGCTCGAGAGGCACTCGCGCCCGGACGATGAGTGCGGATTGGCCCAAGCCAGCGAGCACTGCGTCGAACAATGCCCGTTGACGCCTCGGGGAGCAGGTCACGCGTTTGCCCTCCCCGGTCACGACCTCCAGCTCGAGCACGTTGTCCGCCTGAATCCCGGAAGTGTGCGTGGTGCCGCCAATGCCGCCGACCGACAACGTGCCGCCGACCGAGAGCTCTTGATAGTCCGTGAGAACGGGGGGGGTGAGCCCATGCGCGAATGCCGCGCGGATCAGACCGCTCCAGCGCACTCCCGCGTCCACATCTGCCCAGGCTGACCCGGAGTGAGAGCCGGGCTCGATGTGATGAATCGTGGACAGGGAGCTCGAATCGATGACGATACCCGCTGCGACTTGAGCCTGCCCAAACGGACTATGGCCGTTGCCGCGCATGGCAACCTGGAGTCGGCGCCGCCGGGCGTAGCGTACGATGGCGACGATGTCGTCCACAGATCCGGGCAGTAACACGGCGATCGGCTGCTGATGCACGATGTGGCCAAAGTCGTCTGCGGCTGCCGCGAGCCGCGCTGGATCGACGAACAGCACTCCATCCAACTCCGGCAGGTCGGAAGGACCTCGACCGGATGCCGGCGCCGCGCCGGCCGTGATCCAAGACCCCGTCGTCGCGTCGAAACCCACGACCAGACTTGCCGCTGTGATGCCCTGCAGGCTGCGATGTAAGAATCCACGTCGCGATAGACTCTGCGTCATCCTTCCTCCCTATTCGGTTCGCTGCCGTCCTGAGCCACGCGGCAGCTCGCATACAGTAACAGGGTTCCCAGGTGGCTCGCCAGAACCAAACCCTGCTTCGCAGCTCATGCAGCAGCGTTTCGTGGGGTGCCATTGCAACGCCGAAAAGACGCCAGTGGGCGCTAGTATCGCCCGCTGGTACCCAATGTGGGGTAGATACCGACCAGAATCCGAGCTCTGAGCTCTGAACGCGCTTCTCCTCGGGCCGCAGGCGATCGCGGGCGACCAGCACCACTCCGCGTCTGTCGCCCGCTCCCGCCAGCACAGGCTGTCTCTCGACGTGGCCATATGGTGACGCGCGCGTCGCGATCGAAGCGACGACGGGGCGTCGACATCGAGCGTTTCGAGGCGGGACGTCCGTGACTGGGTCATTCATCGCACGTCTGACGCAATGCTCGAGAGCTTGTTCCAAACTGCATGGACCGCAATGTGGGTGCTCCGTGCACAACTCGATGACGTACGTGCAATTCAGTGCTTCCGCGAGAAAGGGCCCGGGTGTGCCGCATTTACCTTTGGACGTGCCTGCCCTGCGCCAGTATCCTGAGCCTAGTGTTGCAGTGCAGTGTTGCATCGCCTGCATAGCCGCCGACGCGAGCCGGAAGTGGCACATGCAAAATCCCACGTCCGGCGCGTTCGGTTCCTAGACGACACCTTCATGCCCGTTTCATCTCGATCACCCCTTGGCCCGGCCCGGCTCCGCACACTCCTGTTTTGTCTGCTACCGAACCTAGGGTTTGGGACACTCGCGGCGTGCACCCTGACGGCAGACGACTTCAGCCCCACGAGGCTGTCGGAAGCCGAACCCGCCACGTCCAGCTGTACGAGCGGCAACTGTCCCAGCGGGCTCGGCTCGAGTGGCCCAGGCAACGCGCCCCTCTCCCCTCGGCCCGCAGGCGGTGATGGCGTCGCGGATCCGAACCAATACGGGGAGGAGCCCCTGCCTGGCCTTCCGTCAGAGGGTCCCCGCACCCCGATAGGGACTGGAACCGATGCAGGGCTAGCGAGCGCGGACGGCGCTGTGGCTCCGGGGGCCGAGCCGTCGCAACCCGATGGCTGGGCGAGCGTTGCCGGGCTCGGCGTCGACGGAACGACGGGAGGCGGATCGGCTGCGCTGCTAACGGCGCGCACCGCTGCGGAGCTGGCAGAGCTCGCGGCTCGGCCTGAACCACTGCAAATCGGCATCAGCGGCAGCATCGAGCTGCCCTTGCTCGAGCTGAGCTCGAACAAGACGTTGATCGGACTCGGCGATACGGCGACACTACGCGGCGGTATCCGGGTCCGAGGTAGCGCCGATCAGTTCGTGACCAACGTCATCATTCGAAACCTGCACGTCGACGCCGCGACAAGTCAAGCGGATGGGGACGGCGTGCAGCTCCACTATGCCCATCACGTCTGGATCGATCACTGCGAGATCCGCGATGCTGCTGATGGTCTAGTCGACGTGGTCCACGGCTCCGACTTCGTCACGCTATCCTGGAACCGCTTCGTGTACACGGCGGCCGCGCCGGTGCCAGAGCACCGTTTCGCCAATCTGATGGGCCATAGCGTGAACAATGCAACCGAGGATGCGCTGCACCTCAACGTCACTTTCCACCACAATCATTGGAGTGACGGAGTGACAGAAGCCGTTTTCAGCCGCTTCGGCGACGTCCATTTCTTCGACAACTATTTTGCGAGCCCCGGCAATCAGCAAGTCATCGTGGCCGGACTCAGCTCGCGACTACTCGTCGAGAATAACTACTTCGAGTCGGTTGCCGCGCCCCACGCTCTCTTCCCCAACAGCTCCGCACAGTTGGTCGCCACGAGCAACGTGTACGTCGAGACGACCGGAGCTCGAGACGTTACGGCAACATCGTTCGTCCCTGTGTATGCGTACGATCTCGAACCCGCCCTTTCGGTACCGGCCGCCGTGGTGGCGGGCGCGGGTCCGCATTGACCCATGCCGGCCGCCCTCGTGGCACGCGAAGCTCCCGGCAACCGTGGCCTATCGAGGTCGGCTGCGGCCAAGGCTCCTGGCCAGAGCCAGGCTCCGAGCGATTGTCGGGTGGCACGGGGGTGTGTTACGGGACCAGTCGGGGGACGGAGGAGCCGCGCCAATCGGGTGCGGCAGGGGGGCCGAGCGAGTCGTGGGGGCCCGGCGCCGCAAACGACGACCTCGTAAGTCAGCGGGAGGGAAAGCGGTTGTGCGACGATAATTCGCCTGGGTCGTCAGATTCAGGGTGAGCACCCGAAATGGGCCGAGGTTCTGCACTCAGTTGGGCGCGTCGTCCCGCCGGACACCATTTGCGGGCTGGCCAAAGGGACGCGAGCCCTTTGGCTCCAGAAAGTGATGAACCGTGGAAGTCAAATGGGTAACCAAGCGAGTCGTGCTGCGGGCGCGAAGCGACGAAGCACTCGAGCGACGCATCGACGCACTCGCCAATGCGTTGCGCGTGCACGCCGGATCCATCCTTGCTCTGAAGCGCCCGCTTGGCCGCCGCAACGCAAAGCGCAGGGCCTTGATTCTCTACGAGTTTCCCATCAGGTCGAGCTATTGAGTCTAGATAACACCAACTGTCAGCAGCATTGAAATCTGGACCATGAGGCATACAGCGAGAGCACCTATGAACGGCCTCCGTCCCGAGCCACAGGGGAAAGGCGCCTGCTCAAAGGGGTCTGCTGCCGCGCGCGAAAGCGGCACTAGGTCGGCTCTATCGCCACAGCGCGCAAATCCTTCTCCGGGCCACACTTACTTGGGCCTCTTGGGCGGGCACCCCGGGCCCGTGCGGGCTGCCAAGTCTCACACGGGCTGCGATGCAAACTACTATTCCTTCGGGGCCGTACAATCTGTGAAATGATCTGTACTGGACAACACTTGCCGAACCGCCGTTCATGTCGTGGACGAGGGCACTACGGAATCGCGGGCTGGTCGTCCCGGCCAGAGACGACGGTGACTGGTCCGAGCACTTTTGCACACGAGTTGTGGATAGGGCGGGAGACCTAGGAATCGGTCTCGGAAGCTTCGATGCCGGGGAGAGGACCCTCAAGAGGCACATGACACCGAGACGACAAGTCCCGTCGCTACAGAGTCAACAAGAAGTGGCTCGAGTCGGTCATTGAGCGCCTGGGCGACCAAGGGAAGAGAGAGGAGATCTCTGGTCACATCCGATAGGGCTCGATTTCGACTTGTACATGGCGGGCTTTGCCGACATGCGTGCTTCCAGCCGGTCCCTTGGCGACAAGCCGCTCGTGGTGTTGACCCGAGGCATCGAGGATCCCGCTAGTTTCACGACCACACGACCGAAGTGAGACACTGGGCGTCAAAGACGCACGTCGGGAGCTGACGCACCGACCTTCGGCCTTATCTCCGACGGACTTGCGACGTTCAGATACGGGTGCTCCGGCGGTTTCGGGTGGACTTGGGCGCCGTTCTATTCGGCAGTGGGCTCTTTGGTTGTGGTGAGTTACTCGGTATCCCGAGTGAGCCGCGCCTGGCCGAATCGATGCCAGCGCCGAACATCGGCTCCGTTGACGCCGTCGGCGCAGCCACGCCGCCGCGGCTCGACATGGGCGATGACGCGGTCACGACAGACGACGGGGCCGTGCCCATTAGAGTGGGCTCGACCGACGAACCCATCGCCGTGAGCGTGCCTGGCACCGGCGAGCCAGCGCCAGGGCGGTTTGATGCAGGTGTGCTCGGCTCGGCGGACGGCGGAATACAACCGGTCTGCTCGCCCGGCGAGCCTCTTCAAAGCGCGCCCGTCGACATCGTGCTCGTGCTGGACAACTCGGGGAGCATGCCAGAAGAGACCGATGCCGTGGAGCGCAGCCTGGCACCGAGCTTTGCTGCCGTCCTCGACGCGGCCGAAGTCGATTACCGCATCATTCTGTTGTCCCGACACCGGGCTCAAGCACGCACGGCCTCTGAGGCCGCCAGTACGTCCATTTGCGTCGCAAACCCGCTCGGTGGCCTCGCTAGCTGCCCGAGCGCGGCGCCCGTGCTCTCCGAGCGATTCTTTCACTACAGCGTGAAGATCGACGCGACCGACTCCTTCGATCGCCTGCTGGCAACGTACGCGGAACCGGATGCTTTCGGCTTGGCGGAGCTGGGTTGGTCCGAGTGGTTGAGAAACGATGCACTCAAGGTGCTGATCGAAATCAGCGACGCCGACGCCGACTTGCCGCTGGCGCAGTTTTTGGAGCGGCTGAGTGTGCTTGGGCCAGAGCACTTCGGCGGTGACCCGTCGCAGCCCCGCTTCGTGTTTCACAGTCTGATCGGGCTGCGCGAGAAGGGACTCGTCACGGCCAGTTACTTGCCGAGTGAGCCCATCGAGACTCGCACCTGCAGCAGCACGAGCACCGACCCCGACAATGCGGGTCAGTCTTACCAAGAGCTCAGCCGGAGTACGGGAGGCCTGCGCTTGCCGCTCTGCCCGTCTACGGCGATCGGCGTGCGCCTGAGCGTTCTCGCTGCTGACACGGTCTTGCGGAGCGCTCGCGCCTGCGAGTGACCCCCTCGACTGACGGAAAATGCGGCGAGCGTCGGCGCTTGTCCCGCGACGATCACCAAAAACTGCCGGAGACGGACCAACCCAGCTCCGAACCGGGCGCGACGGGCGAGAGGCGTAGCGCCGTCACGTGGCTCGGATTTTCTGCCGGGCCTCCCATCCACCACAATACGGCCCCGACGGCGACCAAAACGCCGCCGGCAGCGAAGCCGAGGGTCGCGACGTCAGCTTGGCGAGCCGCCGAGTCCGCTGCGTCCACTCCGCGTTGCGAAGTGCAGTCGTTGCCAGCGCAATAACGTTCCCACGTATCGGTTTCTGCCCGCGCCGACAAACCGAAGCCGGCACCGATCCCGATCCCCACGATCCCGACGCCGCCGACCGCGAGCGCCGTAACACGCAGCGCCGTCCAAGAGCTAGCCGCCGGAGCCAGAGAAGAGGGTGAGGCCGGAGCCCGCGACGGCGGTGCCAGCGCAGCTCGGGGGGAGTCATTCACGCTCGCGTCGCGCCGTTGGGTCGCCGCGCGCTCGGTGGCCGTTCGCTCGGTGGAGTCGAGCGCGGCGGCTTCAAGCGCAGCCATGCGCTCCTTGGCGATCTCGACCCGGTCTGGTACGGCTTCGGGATCGGCGCTGTAGCGCCGATAGTAGTCGATGGCGAGCGCGGGCTGACGCAGGCCCAGATCATGAATGCGCGCAAGGTTGTACAACATGTCGGCGCTCGGCGCGCTGGCGCGGGCCCGCTCATAAAGCGCCACTGCTTCTGTATACGATTTGCGCTCATAGGCCTCGAAGGCACGAGCCGAATACTGCTCGGCGAGCGCGATGTCCGCGGGGCCGGGCCTGGAGGGAATGGGCTGTGCGAGCGCGTTGGGTGCGGCGAGCCACACGGTGCAGAGTCCGATGGCCAGGGCGAGGGCCTGTCTGACGAGTGTCATGGCCGCCTCCTATTCGATGACTTGGATTTTCGGTGCCCGTCGCTCGATGCCTTGCGGGTGCGGTTCCGAGTGTTTGAGCGCGTCACTGTGCTGTGTTTTTGGAAGAGCGGGGCGCGGGCTGACGGGACGCTGCGCTTCGGGAGATCGACCTTTGGCGCTGGCCGCGGCGCTGCGTAAGACTCGCGGTTTTGGGCACACGGGCCCGAGCGCGGTCACGTCCGTGGGCGCTGGTAAGGGTAGCGTCTCCAGGCGTATCTCACTCGGCGGGGCAGTATCCACAAACAGCAGCGTCGCGGGAATGTAGCCCTCGGCGATGACGCGTAGCTCATGGGTGGTGCCATCTCTGGACAGGACGGTGCTGAACTCGCCACTCGCAATATTGCGCCGATCCAGCCATATCTCCGCATGAGCAGGCTCGACGCGCGCGGCCACCTGGTAACTCGACGGGCGATCTGCTGGTGAGGCAAGGGGCATTGGAGGGGTACTCGGCATAGGGTCCGCCGCTCTGCTCGGCGTGTCGTCCGCTTGCCATACGATCCTGAGCCAGAGCGCCGCGGGCGGCAGAGCGAGCACCCCCAGGGCTCCCCAAAACCAGCCGCGCCAATGGCCACGACGAGTCGCGCGCTCGACGACGTGCGAGGCCGTCAACGGGAGAATGCCGGCCATCGAGTGCGTTGAAACGCCTGCGGCACGCGGGGCGAGGCTGCGCGATACCGCCGAGACGTTGGCCACAACCAGACGTCTACTTTCAATCAGGCGCTTCAGCAGCTTCAATGTTTCGAGGTCCCCAAGCTCGCTTTGACTCAGCCCTTCTCGCAGGCTGAGTGGCTTGTCGAACAGCGCGAGCAGTGACAGTTGAGCGGGGCTCAGGCCGGCTCGAGCTCCCGTCGCGGGTTTGGCAATTCGGTAAAGGCACTGCCCATCGCCGAGCTTTTGCCACAATAGCGCCGACTCGTCTTTGCGCTGCGCCGCCTCGAGCAGCAGGCGGTGCGTGGAGATGTTGATGGTTCGCGCGCGCGGCGCCGAACGAAGATCGGCGACGACCCGTCCCTGCTCGAAGCGGAGGATGCGATATGCCGCCGCCTCAGCCGTCAGGCGCCCGCTTTGGGCATCGACAACCGCTCCAGCAGAGCACCAGATGCGACTCTCGAGAGCGTCGTTGGTCACGGTGATGACGGCGTCTTTGCCGGCAATCTGCACGCTCTGAATCAAGTCGGCGATCGAAATGTCGGCGAGAGTGCCGGTGAACTCGGCGGCGGCCAGAACCGTCGCGTCTGCCCCCTGGTTGATCAGCGTCTGTTTTAGTTGCTCGTCGAAAGCGAAGAGCGCTGAACGGCGAAACAGCCGAAGCCAATCATGGATCACCTCCGCGCTCAGGCCGTAACGCTCGCCCGCAGCTGCGAGGCTGAGCTTTGCGCCCACGATCTGGCTGACCAGGGCGGACTTGCTCGTCTCGTCCCAGTCTTCGTACGATCTTTGCCGGGCCTCGGAGGTCATGTTGGCACTACCCATCCACCTGACGGCAGAGGCGTCGTCGAGCTGAAGCACTCCTACCCGGTGAGTGGCCGCATCCGGGGCTGGATCTCAACGAGAGCCCGAGGCTGGTCCGCTGACCTGTTTCAGTCTGCTCCACTAGGCCGACAGAAACTTGACGGTTACACGCGCGCGTTGGCGTCAAACCGGACGGTACGCCCCGAACGAAGCGACGCGGGCAAAGCGAACCCCCGAGGTCAGGGTCCGACTTTCTTGTGCTCCTGCAGCTTGTCCGTCCAATACAGCTCCCGAGCTCTCGCGTCGAGGCCGAGGCCGGTCAGAGCTTGACCGGTACTCCGGCTACGGCGATGGAGGGTTGGGCCTCATTCAGCCAACGCTGCCCGACCTCTCGGCACCGCTGGAGGTCGATGTGTGTCAATTCGTCGAGCCGGGCCCCGAGGCTTTTCCGCTGCTGGCCCATCCGGGCAGAGAACTGACGACGAAGCTATTTCTGAAAAGGGTAAATGACTGTCCAATCGCGCTTCATGTCCACCACGACCCAGTCGCGCCGGGGAGTCGAGTTTTTGGGGCCGGTCGTGCCGGTGGTGGAGTTGAGCAGTCGTTCGCCGGCAACCCCGTAAAGGATTCGAGAGCGACTTCCTCTCGCAACCCCAAGCCATCCGACACGCCATGGATGGTCGATTTTCAGCGCTGGATCGCTGGGCTATCGGATACCTGCGCGCAGTGTTCGGACCGGGTTGGGCACGTCTCGCGGATTGAGTCCTCGCGAGCCCGCCCTTTGCCATCTGGGTGGGCGGGACGGTGTGGTCCTGCCACGGCGACTACCTGCCTGTTTTCGTCGCCGCGTGCTCGACCGCGGCGAGGCCGCCAACGCGCTTCCCTCCCCGGTACGGGATCAACTTCGGCCCATCGCGACGAACGCGCAGAGCGCGAGCAACACCATGTTCGTCGCGACGTTCTTCGGTTCGTGGAGACGGGTGTGCACCACCGCGGCGAGGATCATGATCACACCCAGACCGACTGCGGCGGCCACCGTGAGCGCGGGTACGATGCGGGTGGCCCACGGCAGGACGAGCCCAAGAGCGCCACAGAGCTCTGCGAACGCGATGAACCGGATCAGTGGAACCGGTAGGCCCTGCACACCGGTCTGCCCACTCTTCAAGAGCCGGTCGAGATCCCACGTTCCCTTCATGACCGCGGAAACGGTGAAGACGACCGCAAGCAGGCATTGCGCGATCCACAGAGCGATGTTCATGGTTCAGCTTCTCCTCGGGCCGGCTCTGACCCGCCTTAGCGAACAAGACGACGCAGCACCCCAGAACGTGACGGGTTCAGTCGACTTGACGCAGCACGAGCTTCTCGGGATTGACGACGTTGCGAACTGTCGTGATGCGCGTGCCGTCGGTCTCGATGGTGATGACGAAGGTGATACCGGCGCTCGTCCGCCCGACCAACGCTGGCCAGCCGTTCACGTCCTTTACGTCGCTCCGCCCAGGGCACGAGTGGCTCGTCCAGCGGGCACCAGGCGGCCATGATGAGCTGACCTGCCAAGAAACCCTGGTCGAGCTCGAATTCCATACCCTCGATGGACAGGGAGGTGTCGCGCCGCACGCGGCGGCGCTCGCGCACCGTGAGCGCGTCGCGCAAGCGCTGCTCATCGATGGGGTCGAGCGCTCGCTCCTCGGCCGGGGCCCAAGCCGCGCTGGGGCAGCGCCCCAAG
>JANOIG010000366.1:0-13964 GCA_031407405.1 Deltaproteobacteria bacterium | reverse complement strand
CCCTTTTCTCAAAAAGTGAGGGCAGTTCCGCCACGATAACGTCCGCCGGGCTCGCTGCGAATAGGCGATCCGCTATTCCTTCGAGGCCGCCCGTGCGGCACCGTCAGGCTCCCCCCACCTCCGTTTCAGCTCCGCCCGGCGGCCGCTTGCTCCTCCTGAGCGCGCACGGATCGTCGCTTCGGGCGGCCTGCAACCACTACGCGTCAGAGCCAGCCGCCACGACAGACTTTCGTCCGCCTTGAATCGGGCTCCCAGTGAGACTGCGTAGTAGGTCCCCGACCTTGGCTGCAAGGTGCTGCGGCGCCTACTCTCAAGGCATCATTGCTGGTGCCTCGCGCGCTTGCGCGCCGCTAGGTCGACGACTTGGGCATCCGAGCCTTTGGGCTCGTTCAGGCGCTCAAGGGTAGCAGCCAGCGTCTTGACGACCTGCCACTCACCAGCCACGGCGGCCGCCTCTAGCGCTCGTGAGAGCCTGTCAAGGGGGCTCGAGTCAGGCCCAGCGGCACGGACCTCATGGGCCTCTGAGGTCGGTGAATGCGACACGAAGTCAGCCGCACTTGCATTTTCATCGGTGTTTCCCGCATCATGCTGCGCACCCTGCGATTCAATTCCCGTTGGGGTCGCCAGTAGTTTCGAGGTGAACGTCGACGGCAGCGGCCGTTAGCCCGGGCATTTCCGCCGCCCTGCACTCTCAGTGAGCGGGCGACGTCGTCACGGGCAGCAGGCTGAGTTCCACCCCACGCCGACGTCTCGATTCTTGCAGCCGAGGCTCGCGCCGTAGGTGTTGCGGGCGGCGTGGGTTCCGCCCCGTATGGCGTAGGCGTTGGGGCGCTTGGGTTGGTTGAGCTGACAGTCCGGGTCGAGCTCGGGGCTGCGGGCCCGCACGGGAGCCTCTTCGGGCGCGCTGCCCTCGGGGCGCGCCGACCGCGCCGCACCTTCGCGCAGCACGCAGCCGTGGCCGGCAATGGCCTCGTGCCGAGGGCCGCACGGCGGAGCCCCGGGCAGCGCACAACGCAGGCCATTAAATTGATGACGTGGGTCTTCACATTCCGCATCCACGACGCCGTGCCGGCACGCACGGGGGTCTGAGCCGATGCCGAAGGGACACTCCGCGTTCTGGATGGCCCGAGCGCATCGAAACCCCAAATGAGACCCCCAGCTCGAGGGCTGGGTGCGGTTGCGGAGCGTGGCGCGCATCCACTTGTCAAAACGCCGGCTCCAGCCGCCACCCCGAAATACTTTGCTCTGCCCGTTGGGGTTGGGCCAGGGGTAGTTGCCAAACCAATCGTTCGTCCACTCCCAGACGTTGCCGGACATGTCGTGCAAGCCGAAAGCTCCGGCTTCAAAGCTCCCGACCGCGCAGCTGTGGTCACTCTTCCAGCAGGTCCGCCCGTCCGGTGCTTCCGGCCCCCATGAATAGGGATGGTATTTTTGCCCGCCCCGCGCGGCGTATTCCCATTCGAGCTCGCTCGGCAGGCGAGCCCCCTCTGTCGTGCAATAGGCGTGCGCCTGGTTCCAGTCGACGCAGTTGATGGGATGGTCGCCTCGCCGTCCATAGTTACAGGTGCTCTGCGACCCGTGGGGCGGCGTGCATGGGCCGGCGGCGACGCAGCCCTCGTAACGATCGCTCGTCACCTCATATTGGTCGAGGCAGAAATCGGCGACACGGGTCAAGAACCGTGGCCGCTCTTCCCGGGCGCCCCGGCGTCGCTCGGAGCCCATCCAAAACTCGCCGCCCGTGACGTGTACCGTGCCGGCGGGACACGCATCCGGTGGTATTTCAGGCTTCAGATCACTCACGGTGACCAGCGGCGGCGCTGCGTCGGCACTGCCCGGGGCGTCTGCGCGGGGCACCACCGGTTTGCCTTTCAATTCCTCCTGGCTGCTTTGCACGGCGGCATTCTGTTCACCGGCCGGTGGCGTGGATTCACGGCAAGCGGCGTGCGAAAGCAGCGCAGATACGCTCAGCATGACCACGATGCCGGGAACCTCTCTGCAGCTCCCCTTTTGGTGTTCGAACAGACCTCTCTTCGTCATTGGGCTTCGGGCAACCGGCAGAGTTGGGCGAAACGCTGCATGCCGTTTTTCCGCGCCAAGCTCAATCCTGGATCTGCCATGTAAGCGCGAAAGGCCGCGCCTGCGCTCGGGCGATCCCCGAGCGCGCATCCAGCAAAAACGCTGGACCGCAAGGCCTCCCGGCGTACGCTCTCCAGCGGCAATCGGCGCTCGAGCGCTCGCTGCAGGTATGCGCTCGCGTCGCGCCACCGACCGCGCGAGTAGAGGTTCTTGCCGATCAGGTAGTCAGCCAGACCGAGCTCCGGGTTACGTGCCGTCCACTCGCCGAGAGCGGCGCTGGACTGTACGAAATCGCTCCCGAGCTCCGGAGCCCCGATCAGCAAATCAATGATGGCCTGCCGCCCCTCCCGATCATCAATCGCGTAACGTTTGACGGCAATCGCGCGGGCGCGATGCTCGTCAAAGGCGTAGCGTTCAGCCTCGGTGTAGAGCCGAAAGGCCGCCTCGAGGTCACCCCTGTACAGAGCGCGATCGCCCATCCGCTCCAGTACCAACGCCCGTTCCACCCGTGTCAAAGACTCGTCGGTAGCCAGGGTATCGTAACGAGCCAGTGCGTCTTGATCCGCGCCTCGACGTTGGTCGCAGGCGGCGAGGCCCAAGCGAGCGCTGAAATTGCTGGGGTCGAGCCGGAGGCTCTGCGCGTAATCGCGAGCCGCCCTTTCGAGGTCAAATCGCTCATAGGCGGCGCTGGCGTCTTGTAGCAGACGGTCGACGACGTGCGGACAATGTCGACCAAAAATGGCAGGGCGATCAAAGCGCGCCCTGGCGAGCTCGATGACTCGCTCGGGCAGCTGCACTTGGTCGAGGTCGGCATGAAATTCCTGCTCGAGCACAGGCAGAGTCTTTCCGCCAAACGCCGCTTCGACGGACGCGCCAGCATACCAAGAGCGGAGTGCCAGCGGGCCCTGCTTGGCCCTCAGCCAGCCCACGAACGCGCCCGCCACCGTGTAGGCCGTCGAGGAGTTCTGACCCAGGAAAGTCAGCCGGAAGATGGCCCGCAAGGGCGGGAGCAGCTCGAGATCCTTGAGCGCCTTGGTCCATTCGAGGAGGGTATGATCCGTATCCTCCGAAGGCGCCGCAGCGACCGCAAAACCCTCGATTCGACCTGGATCCGGGATCCATCCGCCGAGCGGACCTGCGACCTTCAGCGGCCCCCGGGCGAAGGCCCCGGCGATGACGTGAGCCAGCTCATGGCTCAGCACTGGATGCGGATAATTGTCGCTCTGAATGTAGACTTCACGGCGCCAGGGCTTGGCAATGTACGTATTGGACGCCCCCATCAAGGCGCCCTTTTGCTGGGCTGACAGAAACGTAAACACGGTGACACGCTCGCGCATTTCAGTTTCGAAAAACACCTCGTGCCGCGCGATGTGCGCGTCGCATTCTTCACCGAGCAACTTGGCTCGCTCGGGGCGTATGCCGCTCGCGTAGACGATGTCGCAACGCTCGCTCCCCCAGCGCTCGCCGAGAGCGGCGGCGATCGTGTCGGTGCTCTGGTAATGGCCCAACTCAGCGCCCCAGAAGTAAATACTGGCGCTCAGGCTGGCCCCACACGCGGCGAGCGCCAAGCTACCCAGGCGCTGACGGGCCGCCGAGAGCTCCAGGCGCCCCCGCGCAGATCGACCGACCACGGCGCAGCCGCACACCGCGAACAAGAGCGTGCCCGCGGTGCCCGCGCGATAGGTGAGCAGGCGCGGAACGGCATCAATCACGGTGTCGTAGAGCGTGCCCGCGAAAAAGCCCGCGAAAGGGTCAAAAGCGAACACCATCGGGCTCGACCAGAACCGCCACACGCTGAGCAGGATACCGCCCAGCGGCCCGAGCGCTGCGAGCCAGCGCGCCACGTCCCGGCCACGACGCGGCACGTGCCCGCCCAGCAGACCTGCGAGCGTGCCCCAGACGGCCGCCAGCAACGCTCCGGTGGCGGGCCCAAGGGCAAACAGCACCAGGCCTTGAGCTGGATCGCAAAACCCCGCCCGAAGCCCGTGCAAGAGCAGGATGAGGAGCTGCACGCTCAGAACGATGCACGCAAACCGCACCGACGCCGACAGCGCGGCCCAGGGCGACCTGAACGCCTCAGGAATGGAACCATCGGGAGCCGGACCCGATGTTCTGGCGGACACGATGGCCAGTGGCAGGGGCAAGAGCACCCCCAGGGCCAAGGAAGACTCGTAGCCCGGGCCTCCGAATAGGGGCAGAAAGCCCAGAACACCGAACGTCACGGCGGACACGGCCAGCACGAGGCCCTGCCCCCGCGTGAGCCCGAGCGCTGGCCACGAACGCATTCCTTGGAGGGTTACTCAGCCGGCGGAAACGCCGATGCGGGCGCGGACTCCCGCGACAGCGGCACCTGATCGGTTGACTCGAGGGCCAAAGCCAGAGCCTCTTCGACGCGACGAATGAAGTGAATCTCGAGTGACTGCAGCACGATTTTAGGCACCTCTTCCAGGTCCCCTCGGTTTCGCTCCGGCAAGATCAGGCTCTTGATGCCGGCCCGGTGAGCGGCCAGGACCTTGGCTTTGACCTCGGCCACCGGCAACACCGTGCCCCGCAACGTGAGCTCGCCCGCCACCGCCACATCAGACCGAGCCGGCACCTTCAAGAGCAAGGACATCACCGCGACGAAAATCGTCACCCCCACGCCAGCGGCGTCGCGAGTCGACCCGCCTTTGGGAATGTGAACGTGTAGGTCGATCGTCTTGATCCACTCCGGATCGATGGAGAGCCGTTCCGCGCGCGACCGCGCATAAGACACCGCTGTAGCGGCAGCCTCTTTCATGATCGCGCGCAGGCTACCGGTGACTCGGATCTTACCCTTCCCGGGCATGCTCGTCGTTTCGATGAACAGGATGTCCCCGCCCGCTCCACCGACGCCAAGGCCGGTAGCGATGCCGGGGGTATTGCGCCGCTCGGCGAGCTCCGGACGAAAGCGTTGCGTGCCGAGCACGCGTTCGACGTAGGCGCCATTGACCTGCTGACGCGGCACGTGCGCGCCCTCCGCTAGCTTGACCGCCAGGTCTCGGCACACCGCTGCAATCTCCCGCTCCAGGCTTCGGACCCCCGCTTCACGGGTGTAATGATCCACGATGACCTCGAGCCCTTCCAAATTGAAATCCAAGAGCTCGGGGGTCAAACCGTGCTCACGCAGCTGCTTGGGCACGAGGAAGTCGACCGCGATGGCCAGCTTCTCCGCGCGTGTGTACCCCGGCACTTCGATCACCTCCAGGCGATCCATGAGCGCTGGAGGAATCGCGGCGCGGCTATTCGCGGTGGCCAAGAACATGACCTGCGACAAGTCGAACGGCACGCCCAGGTAGTGGTCGACGAACGCCGAGTTTTGCTCCGGGTCGAGCACCTCGAGCAAGGCGAACGTCGGATCACCGCGAGCGTCGGTGCCCATCTTCTCGACTTCGTCCAGCACCAGCACGGGATTCTTGCTCTCGGCCTTTTTTAGCGCCTGGATGATGCGCCCCGGCAACGCGCCCACGTACGTCCTGCGGTGGCCGCGGATCTCCGCCTCGTCCCGGACACCCCCGAGCGCGATGCGCCCGTAACGGCGACCCATCGAGCGCGCGATGGACCGCCCGAGCGAGGTCTTGCCCACGCCGGGTGGCCCGACAAACAGTAGAATGGGCCCGCGCTTGTCCGTGCGCAGCTGGCGAATGGCGCTGTACTCGACGATGCGCTGTTTGACTGTCTCGAGCCCGTGATGATCTTCATCGAGACATTGGCGCACGCGTTTCACGTCGAGCTGGTCGGGCGTGGTCCGGCTCCACGGCAAATCGACGAGCCATTCGATGTAGTTGCGAGTCACGTTGTACTCGGCGGACTGGCTCTGCATGCTGCGTAGGCGCCCCAGCTGGCGGCGCGCGACTTTGTCGGCCTCGGGGGGCAGCCCCGCCACGACGACCTTCTCTTGCAGCTCGTCGGCCTCGTCCTCTTCACCGGCCTCCCCCAGCTCTTCCAGGATGGAGCGCATCTGTTGCCGCAACACGTACTCGCGTTGCGACTTGCTCATCTCTTCGCGAATCTGATCGGCGATTTCGTCTTTGACGCGCAGGACGCGCAGCTGCCGCTCTACGATCTGTTTCACCAGCTTGACCCGAGCTACAGGGTCCAGCGCTTCTAGGACGCGCTGGCGCTCGGGCAGCTTGGCGTGCTCATCGGGGAAATTGGATGCGATGAGGTCGGCGAGAGCCCCGGGCTCGCTCACATTATCGAGAATGCCAGCCGTTTCCTTGGGCAGGTCGGGCAAAAGCGTCAAGACTTGGCGCATCCGCGAGCGCAGCTCCTTGCCCAAGGCCTCGAGCTCGTCGCTCGTCCCCTGCGGGGGCCGCAGCCGCTCGATTTCGGCGCGCATGTAGGGCTCGAGGCGCACCGGGCGCAGCACCCGAAAACGCCCGAGCCCGTTCAGCACCACGCTGTAATTGGACTGCCCGAGGCGGATCACCTTGACCACCCGGGCCAGGGTACCGACCTCGTATAAATCCTCGAAACCCGGTTCGACCACATCGGGATCGCGCTGAGCGATGACGCCCACCACCGTTTGCTCGTCATCGCTGAATTCTTCGACGAGCCGCACGCTGCGGGGGCGCCCGACGTTGATGGGCACCACCGACATGGGGAGCAGCACCGAATTGCGCAGCGGCAGGATCGCGATGCTTTCCCGCGCCATCACGTCCGACGCCGCGTCCTCAGACCCTTCCGAGGGCATGCCTTCGGAAGTGACAGGCGGCGTTTCAGGCGGTGGGCGAGGAGTGCTGGCCATGTGTTCCGAACGTAGTACGGATCTTCCGAACCTGCACCATAAGCCAACATTTCCGATACCCGGGCTGAGCGTGTGCTAAGGCTGGCCCGATCCGATGGCTCTCGGTCCGACTCAGGCGATTTTGGCGCTTCTGTTCACGGGATGCAGCGCCCTAGGTTGCGCGGCCGGTCCGGCACCCCGCAGCCCGCGCGAGGCCCTCTCGGCCTACGCACTGGCGCTCCGGGAAGGGCGCACGGGAGATGCCTATGCGTTGTTGAGCAGCGACGCGCAATCCCGCCTGCCGCGGGCCGAATTCGAGCGGATGGTCAACGAGAATGGGCGAGAGATCGAGGACATCTCGGCCAGCCTACTGCAGCCTGCCGAGGCGCCCAAGGTGACCGCTACGCTTACCTCTCCCGACGGTGAGGTGCTCCTCCTGGTCTATGAAGGTGACGCTTGGAAAGTGGATGGGTCGGCGCTCGATCTATACAATCAGGACACGCCCGAGGCGGCGCTGCAGTCGTTCGTTCGGGCTTTCGACAACGAGCGCTATGATATTCTGATGCGTTTCGTGCCGGAGTCCAAGCGCGAAGGGCTGACCACCGAGAAATTGAAGCAAGCGTGGGAGGGCGACCAGCGCGAGCAGGTGGAGCGGCTCACGCAAGCGCTGAAGGCTTCACTGCCGAATGTTCGTGTCGAGGTGATCGGCACCCGTGCCACCGTGGCCTACGGCACTGGCGGCACGGTCGAGCTCGTGCATGAGCAGGGCGCCTGGAAAATAGAGGACTTTTAATGCCGGATCGCATCTCTGTCATCGAGCGCAAGACCGCAGAAACCACCATCAAGGTCAGGATCAACCTGGATGGGACGGGGCAGTACAGCATCAAGACGCCTTTGCCGTTCTTGAGCCACATGGTGGAGCAGCTGGCCCGCCACGGTGGTTTTGATCTGGACGTCGATGCGACCGGAGACGTCCAAATCGACGGCCACCACACCACGGAAGATCTGGGCATCGTGATCGGCAAAGCGGTGCTGGAGGCACTCGGTGACAAGAAGGGCATTCTTCGTTACGGCTCGGCGACGCTGCCGATGGATGAGGCGCTGGTCCGAGTCGCGCTCGATCTTTCCGGCAGGCCCTTTTTCGTTTGGCGGCTCGGTTTGCCGAAGGCGAAGCTCGGTACCTTCGATAGCGAGCTGGCCGAGGTCTTCTTCGAGGCCTTTGCGCGCGCGGGCCAAGCCAACCTCCACGTGCACAAGCTCGAAGGCGAGAACCTGCATCACTTGATCGAGATTACTTTCAAGGCCTTCGCCAAGGCGCTTCGGCAAGCCAGCTCGCTCGACCCACGCGTGTCCGGCGTGCCGTCCACCAAGGGATCACTCGACTAATACGCCGATTCCATCCAAGCGATGGGTATTTCGCCGCCCCGACTGGGCGAGGGCGTCGAAATACCCCGCCTTGCCGCCGATCTGAATCGCCTACTTCAATTTCATTTGTGCCATCGATTCAGTAGAATCGAGGCACTAATGCAGGTCATCCCCTCGATCGATCTCTGGCAAGGGCAAGTCGTTCGGCTACTTCAAGGCCGGTACGACCAAGTCACCGTGTATGCGGACGACCCTGTCACGCTGGCGCGAAGCTGGCGCGGTGCCGCCGCGCGCCTGCACGTGGTCGACCTCGCTGGGGCGAAGGAAGGGCGCGCCGTACAAACGGACCTGATCCAACGCATCGTCGACGCATTCGGTCCGGGCGTGCAGGTCGGCGGAGGGGTGAGGTCGCTCGAAACAGTGAATCGATACTTCGAGCTGGGGGTCGAACGCGTGGTGCTCGGCACCGCGGCCGTGAAGGACCCTGTGTTGGTCGAAAACGCTGCGCGCAGCTACCCCGGGCGTCTGATCTTGGCGCTCGACGCCAAGGCGGGCTATGTGGCAACCCAGGGGTGGGTAGACGTATCTTCACAGCGCGCGGTGGACGTTGCGCTCACGTATCGACAGCACCCGCTGGCGGCCCTGCTCTACACGGACATCGAGCGCGACGGTACTGAAGTGGGGCCGAACGTCGCCGCCACCGCCGCCTTGGCTCACGAGTCCGGCCTGGCGGTGATCGCCAGCGGAGGCGTTGGGACCTTGGAACATTTGCGTCAGCTGGGCCGCGCCAGTCGCGAGGGCAACGGCGGGATCTGTGGCGCCGTGCTCGGCCGCTCCTTGCACGAGCGCCGTTTCTCACTCGAAGAGGCCATCGACGCCGCCGGGGTATGACCTCTGGCTGGCGAGCCAACGTTCGGCTCCCGCAAGCGTTGGAGTTTTGCTCGCGGCGGGTCTAACGTGACGCGGGTGGTGAGCCCCCCTGTCCCTGCCCGGCGCAATCCGCCGGATCGTGAGCTCCGCGCGTCGCGGCGCCGCTCGATGAGGCAGGACGCCCTCAATCTCCCAAACCTGCTCACGATGGGGCGGATCGCGATCATCCCGCTCGTGCTCTGGTTACTGCAACGCGGCTCGCCCAACGATTGCGTGGTCGCCGCGCTGGTCTATTCTGGCGCGGCGCTCACCGACCTTTTGGACGGATACCTCGCGCGGCGCATGAATATCGTGAGCGTGCTCGGCAAATTCCTCGATCCCCTGGCTGACAAGCTGTTGGTCATGGCCTCGCTGGTTTGGATGGTGCCGCTCGGGCGGATTTCCGAATGGGCCGTGGTGTTGCTGCTCGGCCGCGAGATTTCGGTGACGGGGCTACGCTCGATCGCGAGCAGCAGCGGGCTGGTCATTTCAGCCGGAAGTGGCGGGAAAACCAAGACCGCATTGCAGATGGTGGGAATATTGTGCCTGATTATCGGCTACCCGTACCACCTGTCCCTCGGCTTCATCGACTTGGGCTGGGTGGACCTCGTCAACGTCGGCCGGGTGCTGATTTATGCTTCCCTGGTGTTCTCACTGGTCAGCGCGTTTCAGTACGTGTCGCTGTTCGCCGAGGCGGTGGAGGTCAAGGAAGTCGACCCCTAGCCGGCCGAATCCAGCGAGCGCATGGAATCGAGGGCGCTGGCTTTGACACCCGAGCGCGGCGCCTGCTAGGTAAGCCGTTCGGAACTTTCAGGAATATCCTCCAAGGCCTCCCATGGGAGGGTCCGCGTGAAACGAGCTTCTCAAATGCCGCCCACGAAAGTCATTCGAGCCACGTTCTGTGCAGCCTTGGTATGCCTGGCGTGCTCGAAGCAAGCCGAGGGAGAGCGTTGCGATACCAATAGCGACAACCTCGACTGCGAGTCGGGCCTCGTCTGCCGAGGCTCGGATCAGCTCAGCATCGCGGGGACTGGCATTGCGCTGTGTTGTCCTCAGGACGGGGTTCCCCCCAGCGTGGACGCCTGCCGGGCCGGAACAGAACTGCCTATGGACCCCTTGCCCCCCGAGCCCGACCCCGTCCCCGACGCCCTCCCCGTCCCGGGGGTCGACGCGGGCGACGGTGGGTGACGGCGGTCCCGAGTAGTGTCCCTGGCTGAGCTCATTTCCTTGGCGCAGCGCGCGCTATTGGTGTCGGTGTTGGTCTCCCTGCCTGTACTGGTGGTCTCCGCGCTGATAGGGCTCGTAGCCGCGGTCTTTCAGGCCGCCACGCAGGTGCATGATGCGGCCCTCGGTCATTTGCCCAAGGTGCTGGCCGTGTCGATTGCGCTCGCGATTTTTGGCCCCTGGATGGGCCGCCAGATCCTCGATTTCGCGCTGCACGCTCTCGGTGCTCGTTGATGTCGAAGGCGGCCGTTCCTGGCCCCCACTCTCTCGATGAGCTAGGCCCCGCCGGCGACGTCCTGTCGCCCTGCAACGTGTGCCGCGAGCCACGCCTCGAGGGGCGGGTAGTGCGCGTCGGGGGTCGGCTCATTCATGACGCGAGTGGCTGGCGGCTGGCTGACGCGTTTGACGCGATGGGCGTGGAGCTGACGGACCCTTCGGCGGCGGTCCACGCGTCCATTGCGGTCGTGGAAGGCACTTTGAAAGAGCAGTCGCTGGTCGGCGCCCAGATAGTCCACCAGCAGCGCATCGACGCCACAATCCTTCCTCTCGAGTTTCAGCGCCTGTTCGATCGAGGCGTCGGGCAGCGCCTGCGACTGCGCGCGCGCATCCTGGGTGAGGTTCGGCAGTTCTTTGCGGCCGAGGGTTTTCTCGAGGTCGACACACCGATTCGCAGCACGGAATGCGGGACAGAAACCCATGTCGAGCCCCTGAGCTGCAAGGGCGGCTATTTGATCACCTCGCCCGAGCTGCACATGAAGCGGTTGCTCGTGGCCGGTGTACCTAAGCTATTTCAGCTCGTGCACTGCTTCCGGGCGGGCGAGCTTGGCCCATTGCACTCGCCCGAGTTCCTGATGCTCGAGTGGTACCGCGCCTTCACGGGCTACAAAGCCATGCTCCGCGACACCGAGGAGCTGCTGCATGCCTTGTGTCGACGCATTTGCTCGAGCTCGAGCCTGACGCTCCCGAGTGGAGCCAGCGTCGACCTGACGCCGCCCTTCCTGCGCCTGAGCATGCGGGATGCCTTCGCGCGGTTCGCCGGGGTAGCGGACGCGGCCGAGCTGGCCGAGCGAGATGAAGACCAGTATTTTCAGTTGCTCGTCGATCGCGTGGAGCCAGGCTTGGCCGGCCTGGGCCAGCCCGTTTTCCTATTTGATTATCCCGCCACGCAAGCGGCCCTGGCACGAGTATCCCCCACCGATCCGAGCGTAGCGGAACGTTTCGAGCTCTACGTCGGAGGCGTCGAGCTGTGCAACGGATACGGTGAGCTCAATGACGCCGCAGAGCAGCGGGCCCGCTGTGAGCTCGACCGCCAGCGCCGGCGAGCCCTCGGTCGATCGGTGCCGGATGCCCCTGCCCGCTTCCTGTCCGCGCTCGAGCAGGGCATGCCACCGGCGAGCGGCAATGCGCTCGGGATGGAGCGCCTGATCGCGCTCTTGTGTCGCGAGGAGCGGATCGACGCCGTGTGCCCCTTCCCGCCTGATGCGGTTTGATCCGGCTCAAAAGTTGATGAGGCCGAGCACGGGGGTCGGCTGGAGCTTGCTGCGACCACCGAGCGCGCCGAGCTCGATGACGAAGGCATAGGCGGCCACGCGAGCGCCCTGAGAGAGCACCAGCTCACCCACGGCCGCCGCGGTACCTCCGGTGGCCAGCAGGTCATCGATCACCACGACATTGTCGCCGGGAGAAAGCGCGTCCTTGTGCATCTCGAGGGAGGCCTCCCCGTATTCGAGCGCGTACGCTACGCTCACGGTTTCGGCGGGCAACTTACCGGGTTTTCTCGCGGGCACAAAGCTCGTGTTGAGGCGGGATGCGAGGGGGGCGCCGAAGATGAAACCCCGCGAGTCGATGGCGACGATGGCGTCGATGCCTTGCCCGATGAAATTCTCCACCAAGGCGTCAATCACCATGTGAAAAGCCTTGGGATCGGCGAGCAAGGGCGTGATGTCTCGAAACAGAATCCCCGGCTTCGGGAAGTCCGGAACGGCGCGCACCCGCTCCCGCGCGTAGGCCAGGCGCCCCTTGTGCAACGTCGCGTTCAAATCCTGAATGGCCTCGTACTCGAGACCCGGGGCGGGCAAAGGTTGTGTCGATATGCCGCGCGGGGTGGGCCCGCGGCGCGCGGGTGCAGGTTTGCCAGGCATGCGCCGAGTCATGGCTGCATCGGTAGCATGCCGATGGCGGTGGCCGCGATCCTTTCTGCCATGAGTTGCTGACCGGACTCCCACATCTCGAGGGACAAAGGGGTTACCCCGACCGCGCCCGCGTCATAGGCCTCGGTATCGGACCCGGCGGCCTCACCGTGAACCGCGCGCGAGCCGCCCAGCCACAGGTACTCCCCGCCCCGCGGATCATGTCGGAACTCGGCAACGTCTTCGTAGCGCCTCAGCCCGAGCCGCGTAGCTCTGACAGGCCAGCGGTCACCCGCAGGGAAATTGACATTGAGCAGCAGCCCGGCGCCGGGCCGGGGCAAAGGCTCTGCCAAGAATGCCTGCGAGAGACCGACGGCGCATCGGGCGACGCCTCTCAGATCCGCAGCCGGCCCCGCAGAAAGTGCCAGCCCCCGGAGCCCGCGCAGAGCGGCTTCGCGCGCCGCCGCCACGGTGCCGCTGTAAAAGACGTCGCCGGCCAGGTTGAGCCCGTGATTGATACCCGACACCACCAGGTCCGGTCGGCGTGGCAGCACCCTGCCGTGCGAGCACAGCGCCACGTAGACGCAATCCGCGGGCGTGCCGTCCACCGAGAACAACCCCGGTTCGTGCTCGCGCAGCCGCAGCGGCGTGGTCAGGCTGATCGAGTGGCTGGTCGCGCTTTGTTCGGTGTGGGGCGCACATACCACCACATCCGCGATTTCCGCCAACGCTTGCCGCGCCTCGAGCAAGCCGTTGGCTCGAAACCCGTCGTCGTTGCACAGAAGAATGAGGGGGCGCGGCTGCATGCCCGGCTAGCCTACAGCGGCTCTGGCGGGTTTGCCGCATCGAAACGACGCGCTGGGCCATGACGGCCCTGGCTTGGGCTGGCTCCTAATCTCAGTCGCGGCTGCCCCGTATTGACTCGAGTGAGCGCACACACCCACCACGAAATCCAACAATTGGTCGAGGCCGCTTTGGCGCGGCATGGCACCGCGGGCAAGGTCCGAGTCGAAGGTGAGACCCTCATCCTCGCGGGCAACGGTCCGACCGCAGCCATCCATATTCAGCACCTGATCGAGAAGTGGAGCACTTTGCCGTTTCCAGAACGTCAGCGTGAAACGGCTGGGCTCGCGAAGGAGCTCAGCCGCCAACGTCGCTCGCTCGCCCCCCCTGCGCCGAAGCAGCGGCGGAGCTCTTTTGGCGGGCTCGTGCTCGCAGGCCTGGTTCTCGGCGCGGGTGCGCTCTACTGGAAGGTCTCGGGCAGTGCGGCCCACACGCCCGCTGCTCCTAGCGACGCGAAGGTCAGCACCGTACAAGCCGTCGACCCCGATCACGAGCGCCGGGAACGCGGTGAAAGGGTCTGCAATGCGACGCGTGCTCGGCTCGCGCGGGGCGGAACGGTAGGGCCCACCGACACCGAAGGCTGGGTGGTCGAGCTCGCCTTGGTGCGTGCCCCACCCGACGCGCCGTGGCCGAGCATTGCTCCCTTCGTGGCCATCCCAAGCACCCCCGAT
>JANOIG010000348.1:0-17929 GCA_031407405.1 Deltaproteobacteria bacterium | reverse complement strand
CGGCGGGTTTTGCCGCAGCGGGCTGCGCGGCAGCACCGCCCCCCGCCAGCGTTGCCGCGGGCCTGAGCCCGAACAGCAAGAACGCCCCGAGCCCGAGCAGCCCCACCAGGGCCAGCAGCGAGAGCGCCCAGGCGCGTGGGCTGAGCCCGCTTTTTGGAATGTGCACCATCACGCTTTGCGACGCGGTGCCGTCGGTCAGCGTGCCTGCCTGGCGCCGCGCGCTGCCGAGCGAGCCTGGCGGCGCGACTTGGACACTGGCCGATGCCAAGCCCACCGGCGAGTCACCCAACACGCCCTGAAGCACCTCCAGCATCTCGTCCACGGACTGGTAACGTTGCTCGGGGTCGCGCTCCACCACGCGGGCAAACCAGGCATCAAAACCCGCCGGCACCGTAGCCACGGCCGAAGGAACCGGCGGCGGCAACGTGCAGATCTTGAGCACCAGGTCCCCAAAGCCCTCGCTGTCGAAGGGCAATTGACCCACCAAACATTCGTAGGCGATCACTCCCAGCGACCAAATGTCGGATCGGTGGTCGATGGCTTTGATGCCGCGCGCTTGCTCCGGGCTCATGTAGAACGGCGTGCCGAGCACCGCGCCGGTGCGCGTGCTCGTGCTGAGCCCGCCCGACGTGGTGGTGGAGAGCTTGGCCACGCCGAAATCCAGCACCTTGAGGACCTCTTCCTCCTGCTGGGTCAGAAACAGGTTCTCGGGCTTGAGGTCGCGGTGCACGATGCCCTCGGCATGTGCCTTGGACAGGGCGCGCGTGGCATGCCGGATGACGGACAAAGTGGCAGCTGGGCTGAGCGCGCCTTCGCGGTCGAGGCGCTGGCGCAAACTTTCACCCGCCAGTAGCTCCATGGCAATGAACGGGGTTTCTCCGTCCACGCCATAGTCGAAGACCTTGACGACGTGGGAGCTGGTGAGGCGGGCGGCTGCGCGCGCTTCACGCAAGAACCGGTGCAGCGCATCCGGCTGAGCGGCAATGGCGGCGCTCATCAGCTTCAGCGCTACATCGGACTCGAGCTGAATGTGGCGGGCCCGCCACACCGCGCCCATGCCCCCTTCCCCGACCAGCTCCCGGAGCTCATAGCGCTCGGCGATGACGTCGCCGCTCTGAAACCCGCGGCTCTGCGGCTTGGACTCCACGCGCCTCATGTTAGCGCCTTTGCCAAAGCCGTGCTCGTTTGGATACACGGGGCTACTTGGGGCTAGAGCGCCGGGCACGACTGGCCGCATGACACGAGGTGAGCCGAGACGAGCGTGATAGGGCGTCCCAGTCTTGGGCAGCGCCACGGGCCAAGACGCCGGCTGCCCACATTGCACCACGTTTCGCCCGCAGCTCGACGCGGGACAAACGCGGGGGCTGGCTCTGGCACGCGCTGCTCTGCGCCGCCCTGGTCCTCTCGAGCGCTGAGTCAGCCGGGGCTCAGGAGAGCGCCCAAGCTTTGGCCTCCCGCGCCTTGTTCGACGAGGCACGGCGCTTGATGGCCGACGGGCGCCACGCCGAAGCCTGCGTCAAGTTCGAGGAAAGCCAGCGTCTCCGCTCGGGCATTGGCACGCAGTTCAACCTGGCGGAGTGTTACGAGCAGACCGGCCGCGTCGCGAGCGCTTGGTCACTCTACCTGCGAGTCGCCGCCGAGACGAAGTCCCTCGGACAGCCCGAGCGCGAGGAGGTGGCGCGCACGCGGGCGGCGGCCCTCGAGGCGCGCCTGGCTCGGCTCACGATCAAGGTCACGGCTCCCGTCGCTGGGCTGGAGCTGGAGCTCGACGGCGCTGCCATGAACCGGGCCACTTGGGGCATCGCGCTGCCTCTCGATCCGGGCAAACACTCGCTTTTGGCGCGCGCGGCGGGCCACGAAACTTGGCGCGGAGAGGCGCTCGTCCCCGAAGGCCCGACCGAGCTCACGATCGCAGTGCCAAAGCTCGCTCCAAGCCGTTCGACTCGCGCGGCCCCGACGCCGCGACCAGCGCCCCCGCGCGCATCGGCCGAAAGACGCAGCCCGTCCTTACTCGCGCGACGCATGCCCTATATCGTGGGCGGCGTGGGTGCGGCCAGTGTAGTGCTCGGGGCTTTGCTAGGTCTGAGAGCCATCAGCAAGAATGGCGAAGCCGAAGAAATCTGCGTGGACACACCCACCGCTTGCCCTCCGGACCAGATCCAGCGCCACGGCGACTTGACCGCGGCTGCACATGCCGCAAGGACGGCAGGTTATTTCACGTTCGGGCTCGGGTTGGTCGGCATCGGCGTGGGAGCGGCGTGGGTGCTCAGGCAGGAAGCGGACGCGGACGCTCAGGCCAGCCAGGCGCTGATGCTCCAGACGCGGTTCGGAGCAGCCGGACTTGGCGCGGAGCTGAAGGGCAGTTTTTGAAGCTTTCGGGCCGCCCAGCTTCAACGAGCAAACGCGCACACCCCGAGCTGGGCGGTGCAACCCATGCTCATCAGGCACGCCTGGCACTCCTCCGGGTCGGTGCCCACGTCGCACGGCAACAAGCAGTTGACCACGGCACATGCCATCCACTCGGCGACGCACGACGAGCACGCCTGCGAGAGCCCCGTTTGCGTGGACAGACACTCTGAGCAACCGCGGGCGAGCAGATCCGCGTCGCATGCGGAGCAGGCCACGGTATCCAGCTCCTCCAGCGCGCCGGCGTTGAGCGCCGAGCAGTCGTTGACGCTCTGGCACGCGCCGCCCCCGTTCGGGTCGCAGCTGTCAAACGCCGCCGCTTCGCCCGTGCAGGCAGCGCATTCCGTCTGACTACACAGGCCGAGCGCCAGGGCATCACCGAAGCCACTTGGTGAGGCCGTCGCGCAGCGGTTTTCGCAGGCTGCGTCGCCGGCACATGCCTCGGCGCAGCGCAGATAGGTCAAACACGCGGAGCCAGCGCCACACGCCTCCGCCTGTTCACAACAGCTGGCGTAGATGCAGGCCTCGCAGGCGTCCGCCGGCTCGGCGTCGCAATCACTCGCGCCGCGCCTGCCGGCACCCCCCGAGGGCAGATCCTCACTCGTCAACACTCGGTTGTCGATGCCGCAACCGCCGCCGACCCAAACCCCCAATCCCAACCCCAAGCCGGCGAGCAGGCGGGTCCAGCGCCAGGCAGGGCGAGTCGCGACACGAGAGCAGGCCATCCATTCGAGCCAGCGACCCTGCCCCCGTGCGACTTAAGAGCGGGCGGTCTGCTGCAGCGTGATGGATTGCCCCACGGCGAGCCCGGGGTTAGTAGACCTTGGCACATGCTCACCTCTCTGCCTCCCCAGCGCTGCCTGCGGCCGACCCTCGCCCTCCTGCTGCTCATGCTCGGCGCGCGCGCGGCAGCTCAGCCCGCGAACGAGCCGGCTGCGCCTCCGAGCGCGCTGAAGCTGACCTGGATCAGCCCCGAGCCGAGTTGCGACGGGACGCCGGTCGCGAACAGGGCGCTGCAGCTGATCAGGCCAGGCGTCATTCCGCGCCCCGTCGATGCCCGGGCGGAGCTGACTCGCGACGGCGACAGCTGGGAGGTTCAGCTTCAGACCCAAAGCGCGAGCCACGGGGGGCGGCGCATTCTGCGCGGGGAAACCTGCGAGGAAGTCCAACAAGCCATCGCGCTCTTGCTGGCCATGATCTTGGAATCCGAGGGCGAACCGAGCGCGCCGGCGCCCGCCGCGCCCGCGCCGCCTGCCGCCCCCTATTCCGCGGCCCGGCCGCCGGGGTTTGAGCCGCCACCGCCGGACGAGTCGGATCCGCCCGCGAAAGCAGTGGCGCCGAGATGGCTCGTGCGGGCCGAGGGCAGTGGCGCGCAGGGGCTGAAACCGGGCCTGGGCCTCGGCGTCGGGGGCGCCGCGGGCGTCCGTTTGGGAGCCCTGGACCTCAGCCTGGGCTTCACGCACTGGCCTGCCACCAGCGCCGAGGTTCAAGGAGCCGGCAGCTCAGTGGCCATAACGCGACAAAGCGTCGAGCTCGGCGGTTGCTTTGCCGTGTGGCACGCAGAGCCTTTCGGCCTAGCAACCTGTTTGTCTCCGGAGCTCACTTTGTTCCAGAAGCGCGCCGTCGACTTCTCGCTGGTGGATGAAAGCCGCCCTCCCCCGCTCTTCAGCCTCAGCGCGGCGCTCGATTTCCGATATGCGCTGGTGGGAGAAAATTTCTTTTTCACGCTCAGCCCCGGCGTCACCTGGGAGAAGCGTCAACCTTTCAGGGCGACTTTGACCTGCGCGCCGCCCTGCGAGACGACCCGTCCAATCGTCTATACGACCCAGAACCTGGGCCCGCGCCTGCGGGCCGGGCTCCTCGCACGTTTTTGAACGGATGAACACCTTGGCCTCCACTCACATGATGTGTTCTCCATCTCCCTGCCGATGCCTGGGCTCGTCCCAAGGTTTGCGCTTGGCGGGATGGCTGCGGGTACCGCACCGGTCATGGGGTGGCAGTTGGTAGATTCGGACGAGCCCTGCCACAGCCCAGAAGAGGCCTTCGAGCAGCATTTTTCAATGGTGTGGAGAAGCCTGCGTCGGCTCGGCGTGAGCCAGGCCGCGCTGGACGACGCCGTTCAGGATGTCTTCCTCGTGCTCCACCGGCGCTGGTCCGATTTTGAGCACCAGTCCAGCTTACGCACCTGGATTTACGGGATATTGCTGCGAGTTGCTAGCGACCATACGCGGCGCGCCCGCCGCGAGCGTGCACGCTGGAGCCCCGAGGTACCGGAGCTCGAATCCTCCTCAGAATCCCCCGATCGCATCTACCAGCAGCGCGAAGCCGCACGGCTATTGCAATTTGCCCTGGCTCAGTTGGACTCGAAAGAGCGGGAAATGCTGGTGCTGGTGGATTTGGAAGAGCGCAGCGCGGTCGAAGCCGCAGAGGCCCTCGGCATCAAGCTGAATACGGCATATAGTCGGCTGCGCCGCGCGCGCCACAGCTTCGAGAAGGCGCTGCGGTCAGCGCAGTCCAAGCCAGGCTCCTTAGGTTCCATCGAGGCCGTCCCCCCATTGAGCGAGAGCAATGGTGAATAACGATCCAGAGCTGAGCGCAGAAGCGCGGCAAGTCATCGCCGACGCCAGTGCTCTCGACGAGCCAACGGCGGAAGACCGCTCTCGCGTCAGGGGGCTCTGGCTCACCGGTATCGCTGCGGCAGCAGGCGTATCTGCGTTGGGCCAGGCCGCTCATGCCGCCGGGACAGCGTGGGGATTGAAAGCGATGGGCGCGGCGCTCGCGGTGGCCGCTGGGGTGGCGGGTATCTACGCCGTGCTGCCGGGCGATGAGCAAACCGCCGCCACTGCGGTGCCGCCAAGCCACGAAGAGGTCGAAAAGGCCGTCGTTCCCGCCCCTCCGCCAGTCGCAGAAACCGTCCTACCGGGCGTGGCCGCGCCGCCACCGGTGGCCGTCGCACCAAGGATATCCGAGGCCGCCTCGGAACAGCCGTCGTCGCCGGAGAAGGCTTTGGCGCGCCCCAGCCAACCTGCCACTGCATTGCCGCTGCGAGCTCCCGCGCCTGCCACGGCCGTACCTCTCGCGGTCGCATCCAAGAGCGAGGCGGTACCGGCAACGGAGTCGCCGAACGTCCAGGTGGAGGGCGACAGCGCTCGAGCTCCACTGCCCAGCCAGCAGAGTGGCCAGCTCGGGGAGGAGTTGGCGCTGCTGTCGAAGATTCGAAGCAGCGTGCAGGAGGGCGCCGGAGCGCGCGCGCTGGAGCTGCTGGGGGAGTACCAGAGCCGCTTCGATCGTCCGGTGCTGGGCATGGAAGCCGCCGCCCTGCGCATCGACGCGTTGTGCCAATCGGGGCAGCGTGACGCCGCTCGAGCCGCCATTGAAGTGTTTCAGGGCAACTGGCCGGGCTCACCGCTGGAACAGCGCGTCCGTTCAGCCTGCCCCTGAATCGAGCCCGAGCGGGGCAGGCCATCGCGGGCGCGGGGGTGATTCACCTTGTGCCTGGGGATTTGCCTTGTCAGACTTAGCGCATGCTAGGTTGTCGGGCCGCTATGCTTCGGAAGCTGGCGAGCCAGTGGTTCCCTGTATCGCTCGTCAGCGGCATGCTGTCGGCGTGTGGGTCGGCCGCGCCCGTCGACGTCGGGACCGATGACCTCATCCCCGTGGGCGAGCCGGAGAGCCAGGTCGAGCGGGCTGAGCCCATTCCGGTGAGCGTCCCCGAGTATGACTCGTTTGTAAACCGCTCCTGGGAGCGCGGCATAGTCTCTCCTTATTGCCAGTCCACATTTCAGTCCTGCGGCGGCATCCTCGCTGGGACTTGGGTGGTCGAGGACACGTGCAACCCGGAGACCTACGATCGGGAGGTGCTTCAGACTTGGGGCAAGGTTCGCATGAACCTGCACGAGGGTGCCTGCTGGAACGCAGTGCAACGGCTGACCTCGACCTGGTCGGGTCAATTGGTGTTTGAGAAGGGCCTCGTCACCGACAAGCGTCAGCGCGCGCAGACCGTCGACATCGAGCTGAGCGGCACGTGCCTCAGCGCCACGCTGGGGCTCGATGCCGAAACTAGTGTGCTACCGAGCGTGTGTGAATCGTTAGAGAACGACTCGACCTTGTGTGCCTCTACCGGTGGCGTTTGCATGTGCTCCAATCGGACCACGGAGGTAGGCGACGTCGAAGGGGTCTATGGCGTGATCCCCGGCCAGGTCGCGGTCGGTAGCGGCGGGGCCATCATCTACGATTACTGTGTGGATGGTGATGCGCTGCTCTGGCGCGAGCCGGGCTGGACGCGCCACTTGGTGCTTCGACGCAGTGACGGGACGTCGGCTGACACGGATCCGGTCGGAATCCCGCGCTGACGTGCCGCGCGTACGCGCTCCGTCACACTAAGTCGTCTGTCAGTGAGCGCTCTGTCAGCTAGCTAGCGCCGCACGCTGCCGAGCTGCGCGCGCTGCCGCAGGTAATGGTCGGCCAGCACCAACGCTATCATCGCTTCTCCCATCGGGATGAAGCGGGGTAATAGACACGGGTCGTGGCGCCCGGTGGTGCGAACGGTCGTCGCTTCGCCCTGCCGCGTCACCGTGGCTTGAGGACGCGGTAGGCTGCTCGTGGGTTTGACCGCAGCGCGCAACACGATCGGCATGCCACTCGAAATACCGCCCAGCATGCCGCCATGGTGATTTTTCGTCGTCCGCACTGTCGGCACGGCACCGACCGGCTGCGGCCCCGCCGTGGGATCCAGCTCGAAGGGGTCATTGTGCTCACTGCCGCGCATGCTGGCGCAAGCGAAGCCGCTGCCGTACTCGACGCCAACCACCGCTGGCAGACTGAATAGGGCCTTGGCGAGATCGGCCTTGAGCTTGTCAAACACAGGCTCACCCAGACCTGCGGGTACACCCGTGGCGACGAGCTCGGCGATGCCCCCAATCGAATCTTGATCCTTGCGCATGGCCTCGATGAGCTTGACCATGGCCGCGGCTTGACTTGGGTCCGGACAGCGCACGATGTTCGGCTCCCCGTCGGGCAACGTCTCCACCTGGTCCAGAGTCACGGCTGACGGGTCATCAATACGAGCAATGAGGTGGCCCACCTGTTTGACATAGCCCAGGATGCGCACTCCGAGGTGTGAGGACAGGAGCTGCTTGGCCACCGCTCCCGCCGCCACTCGCGCCGTCGTTTCCCGCGCGCTCGACCGACCTCCCCCGCGGTAATCTCGAAAGCCATATTTGGCGTCGTACGTGTAGTCCGCGTGCCCCGGCCGGTACGTGTCCATGATCTTCGAGTAGTCGCGACTGCGCGCGTCGGTATTGCGAATCAGGATCGCTATGCTGGTACCGGTCGTCTTGCCCTCGAACACGCCCGACAGAATCTCGGCTTCATCGGCCTCCTGGCGCTGAGTCACGATCCTGCTCTGGCCGGGCCGGCGGCGCGCCAGGTCCACCGCGAGCACTTCAGTACTCAGCTCGATGCCCGGAGGGCAGCCGTCGATCACGACCACATTGCCGGGGCCATGCGACTCGCCCGCCGTGGTGATCCTGAACGCCTGCCCGAAGCTGTTACCTGACACGAACACGCAGCTAGCGGTACACAGGCTGCGACGCAAGTCAGTGCCAGGAGCTGACGGGTCCGGCGTCCCCAACCGCAGGCCTATATGCTGCGAAAACAGCGGAATTTTCCTTGCCCGGGTCTGAGAACGACTCGTGCCGCGCCGCTTGGTGCTGCGCGCCGTCTCGGGACGGGTTAGAGACTCGTTGGGACGCGGCGGCCCGCCAAGGTCGTTGCCCAGAGGAGAAACTGAAAAGACCCATGTTACGCTCGACCCCGCCTTTCCGTGCTGACCACGTCGGCAGTCTGCTCCGCCCCAAGGAGCTCCTCGAGGCTCGCAAGCAGTCCGAGCAAGGGCAGATCACCGCCGATGCCCTGCGCGCGATCGAAGACCGCTGCATCCGCGACGTGGTCAAGCTGCAGGAAGACGCCGGGCTCGACGCGGTGACGGACGGCGAGTTTCGCCGTGCCATCTTCCACGTCGATTTTCTCAAACGCATCCGGGGCGTCAAAGTGTCCTCGTCTCAATACAAGGTGAAATTCCGCGGCCAGGGCAAGGAGATCGACTTCGCGCCCCCCGTGCTGGGCGTCGCCGAGCGCCTGAAGCGGCCGAGCGGCGGCGTGGCGGTCGAGGATTTTCGATTTCTGAAAGGCGCTACCCGCCGCACCGCCAAACTGTGCATTCCCTCCCCCAGCATGCTGCATTTCCGAGGCGGACGCGGCAGCGTCAATCAGGAGGCTTATCCCGACATCGCCGAGTTCTTCACTGACCTGGCGCGCATCTACCGAGAGGAAGTGGCTGATTTGGCTAAAGTCGGCTGCACCTACTTGCAGCTCGACGACACCAACCTGGCCTATCTGTGTGATCCGGAGCACCGCGAACGCGCGCGAGCCATTGGTGAGGACCCGAGCCAACTGCCGTCCGTTTATGCCAAATTGATCAGCGACTCAGTGAAGGATCGCCCGGCGAACATGACGACAGCCATTCACTTGTGTCGGGGCAATTTCCGCAGCGCCTGGGTCGCCGAAGGCAGCTATGAAGCCGTCGCAGAAACGCTCTTCAACGAGATAAATGTCGACGCCTTCTTCCTCGAGTACGACGACGCGCGTTCGGGCGGGTTTGAGCCGCTGCGTTTCGTTCCTAAAGGGAAGCTCGTGGTGCTCGGGCTGGTCACGTCAAAACGTCCCGAGCTCGAGGCCAAAGACGAGCTCAAGCGGCGGATCGACGAAGCGGCTCGTTACATCCCGCTCGACGCGCTGGGGCTGAGCCCGCAATGCGGGTTCTCGAGCTCCGAGCACGGCAATGATCTGAGCGTCGCCGAACAGGTGGCAAAGCTGCGGCTGGTCGTGGAGACCGCCGCAGAAGTCTGGGGCTGACGCTCGGGCGGGCGCGTTTGAAGAGGGGACACTAGTGCGTAATGGCGGAGAGCCGGGCCAGCACTCGATCGATGAGGGTGTCGGCTTGGCCGAGATGGTTTTTCGGCTCTGCCAATACGGCCCAGTCGACGCGATTGCCAGGTGCCGCTTGGGCCATGTGCTCTCGAAGCACGTTGACCAATGAGCGACCCTCGTGCTGAGCACGCGCCACGCATGCGGTGACCAAAGCCTGGGCGTCGGGCCGCGGCATTGCTGCGCTCAATGCACCGACCGCCGCCTCCGCGAGCACCATTCCGTGTTGGGCCAGCAAGTTCTGCTGCATGCGTGCCGGGTCCACCTGGAGCCCGTGGCTGAGCCGGCAAGCGTTTCTGAGGGCACCCGCTGACAGCATCAGCATCGGTGACAAGCTCAACCATTCGACTTGCCAACCGTGGGTCCCCCGCTCGTGCTCTTGAACCAATGCTTGTGTTAGGCCGGACAGGTGCGCCGCCGTGCTGCGCGCCGCGGCGAGAATCTGCTCGCTCTGCATGGGGTTGTTCTTCTGGGGCATGCTGCTGCTCGCGCCCCGCGTGCCCGGCACGGCTTCGCTCAGCTCGGCGACCTCCGTTTGGCAGAGTAGAATGACGTCTTGCGCGATCTTGCCGAGGCTACCGCACAAGAGACTGAGCCAACTGCCCAGCTCACAGAACGCGTCGCGCTGCGCGTGCCACGGCAGCTCGGGCGCTCCCAATCCAAGCTCGTCGGCCAAGCCCTGCACGACATCGAGAGCTCGCGGACCTAGAGCGGCCAGAGTGCCTGCCGCGCCACCGAGCTGAACGACACAGAGGCGCGGCCGGAGTTGTTGCAGACGCTCCCAGTGGCGCAAGAGAGGGGATGCCCAGCCCGCTACCTTCAGCCCGAAGCTGATCGGCACGGCGTGCTGCCCGTGAGTGCGGCCCGCCATGATGCTACCGCGGTGCGCGTCGGCGAGCTCGGCGAGGTTGAGTAGCAGCTCCACCAAACGTGTTTCCATGTGGCCCAGCACGCGTGTGATACAAAGCACGCTGGCCGAATCCATGATGTCCTGGCTGGTGGCGCCCCAGTGAACGAAGGGCCCTGCTTCGGCTCCCGCGGCGGCCCTGAGCTGCGACACCAGGGCGAGGGTGGGGATGCCGTCCCGCAACACCCCCGCGGAGAGCTGCTGGGCGTCGAAGCTCAGCCCAGCCGCGGCAATGCCGATGGCCGACGCCGCGGCCGCCGGGATGATGCCCAGCCGACCCTGGACGCGCGCCAGTGCCACCTCGACGTCGAGCATGGCCCGGAAGTACGCCGCGTCGCCGAGCAGCTCGACCACGCCTGGATCCTGAAACGCGGGCCCGAAGATGGCGGAAGAGAGCACCAGTGTCACAAGCGGAGATCCAGGTTTCAGAAGTCGAAGAAAACCGTTTCGTTTTCTCCCTGAAGATGCAGGTCGAAACGATACGTCAAGGCGCCATCGTGCTCACCCCCAGCGCGCGCGATCAGCGTATGCCGACGCGCGGCGGGCACCCGGGACAGCACCGGGTCACTTGCCAAGCCCGCGTCGGCGTCGAAATAGATGCGAGTAAAGGCCTGCCGCGCCATGCCACGGGCCCCGACAATGACGTTGATGTGAGGAGCTTGCACGAGCCCGCCCAGCCACGGCACATTGCCCGGCTTGATGCTCAGGAAGGAGAAGGCACCCTTCTCATCGGTGGGCGCACGGCCGAAGCCAGTGAATGTAGCATCGACAGCGCTTTCGCCCGTATCGAGGGGGCTATTGTAGCGACCGTGAGCATCGGCCTGCCAGACCTCGACCAAAGCGTCGACCATTGGCTCTTCCAGCCCGTCGTACACGACACCTTCGACGCGAATGCGCTGGCCTAGAGTGCGCTCATTGAATAGAACGTTGCCGATCACGTCCACGGCATCCCCACACAGCCAGGGCAGCTGAAAGGCTTGCCGCGTTCGCGCCAGGCCCTGGTGGAAAAAGGGACCCAAGGTCTGCGCCGGCGTCTGCCAGCTGGGCATCACGAGCCTTCCATTGGGGTTTCTTCGCGTCCACGCAGCACGATGTCAAAGCGGTACCCCAACGCGAAATGTGGGCGCGAGGCCTCGCGCTCGAACTTGGCCACCAAGCGCTGTCGCGCCGCTGCGTCGGGAACGGACATGTAGATGGCGTCCAAGTCGAGCAGAGGATCCCCCGGGAAATACATCTGAGTGACGAGCCGGGTCAGAAAAGCGGGACCGAAGAGCGAGAAGTGAATATGTGCCGGACGCCACGCGTTGTGGTCGTTACGCCAAGGATATGCGCCAGGCTTGATGGTCGTAAACTGATACCACCCCTCTGCATCGGTCAACATGCGACCCGCTCCGAGGAAATTGGGATCGAGCGGAGCATCATGCGTGTCATGGACGTGTGGGTAGCGGCCCGCGGCGTTGCATTGCCAAACTTCGACTAGGGTGTTTGACACAGGGCGCCCGCGTGCTTCGAGCACCTGCCCGCTCACGATGATGCGCTCCCCCAAGGCAGGCGAGCCGGTGCCGGCGTTGGTGGTGAGATCATCGTCACCGTGCCGGACGACCTCGTCACCGAAAACGGGACCTGTCAACTCGGACAAACTCTGCGGGATGGCCACCGCCGGCAGCAACGGCGCACGGCGGGCCGTGGAAACATAGCGCGGGCTTACGTAGGGCGGGTGCGCCCGCTCGTCCCGAGGTTGATACTGACTGACCTTTTTCATGCGCTAGTGCCTCGATTCTAATGAATCGATGGCACAAATGAAATTGAGGTAGCCGAATGGAGTCGGCCTACTAGCCATCGTTCGGCGCCTCGCCCGGAAATAATGCACCCTTCGCGGTTTTGATGGCGGCATGCGCCGCAGGCACCCCCGCATAGGCCGCGACGTGCAAGAGCACCTCCTTGATCTGGTCTGCAGTGACGCCTGTGTTGCGGGTGGCCCCGATGTGCATCGCCAACTCGTCCTGCCGATTGAGCACCGCCAGTACGGCGATGGTGAGCAAGTGCCGGGTCTCGAGCGGCAGGCCAGGCCGAACCCACAGCTCGCCCCACACGCAACGGGTGATGTACTCCTGAAAGTCGCGGTCGAAATCGGTCAGCTCGGACTGGGCGCGATTGACGTGAGCGTCACCGAGCACCGCTCGACGGACCAGCATGCCCTGCTCCGAGCGAGCATCCGCGACCTGAACCGGCGTGGGGTCGCGCCGTGGTGAGCCCGCATCGGGATCGACACGCTGTGAATCAGACATTTTTTTTCTGCCAGCTCCTGCTCATCGCATCGCGACTTTCCCTCGGATACATGCCGGCGCGAGGCATCGCAAGCGATGTTCGCCTACCGCTGGTCCGGGCCCGCGTTTCAGCGTTTTTTGTACGCTCGTCATGGGCACCCTAGCGAAAACATTACAGCGTCTTCCGACCGTCACCCGGACACGGATTTTACCGGGCCGGAGTCTGGCCGAACCGCGAAACCCCGGGAACCGAGGCCGAGGGACTAGGCGTCAGAGCAGCGCGCGCGTATAGTACCGCGGACCAAGGCACGTCAGAGCGGGTGCTCCGCGGGTCGGCAATCGTGTGCCGGCGAGCATGAAACTGAAGGCCATGACGCAGATCCTCTGCGGGGAGATAGCATGAGCGAAACACGGCAAATGTACATCGGCGGCGGCTGGTCGGCGGCGGCCAGCGGAGCCACCTTCAAAAATTTCAATCCAGCAGACGGCCAGGTGTGGGCCCACGTGGCGGACGCTGGCCGGGCAGAGGCCAAGCGCGCCATCGCCGCAGCAGAGGAGGCATTTGGTGGCTGGAGCCGTCTGTCCCCGTCCGCGCGCGCGGGTTACCTGTTGAAGGTGGCGGACATTCTCGAGCGCCGCCAAAAGGAAATCGCCGGCGTGCGCGTGGAAGAGGGGGGCGCCTGGATTGGTTTCGCCATGTTCGAAACAGGTTACACGCCGGGCATCTACCGTTCCGCGGCTGCGCTCTGTTACCAGCCGCTGGGCGAAGTCATGCCATCCAATTATGGCAAGTTGAGCTTGGTCGTGCGCGAGCCGCTGGGTGTGGTCGCCACCATTTCGCCGTGGAATGCGCCGCTGCTTTTGTCGTCGCGTGGAGTGGCGGTGGCCTTGGCGGTGGGCAACACGGTCGTGCTCAAGCCCTCGGAAGAAACACCCGTCGCAGGTGGCATCATTTTGGCGCAAGCCTTTGAAGAGGCTGGTCTGCCCAAGGGGGTGCTCAATGTCATCACCTGTTCACGTGAGCACGTCGCGGAGGTGGGAGACGAGCTGATCGAGAATCCCGCCGTGCGCGGCATCAGCTTCACGGGCTCAACCGCGGTCGGAAGACAGATAGGTGCCAAGGCCGGCGGCCTCTTGAAACGGGCCTGCCTGGAGCTCGGCGGCAAAGATGCGCTCATCGTGCTCGACGACGCGGACATGGAGCGTGCGCTCAGCGCGGCCAGCTTCGGCAGCTTCATGCATCAGGGGCAAATCTGCATGTCGGTCGAGAAGATCGTGTTGCACGAAAAAATTGCCGCCGAGTTCACCGAGCGCTTCGTACAGCACGCACGAGGGCTGAAAACTGGAGACCCGCACCAGCCAGGGCACATCATTGGTCCCATCATCAATCAAAAGCAGCTGGACAAGATCAAAGGTCAGGTCGATGACGCGGTGAAGAAAGGCGCCAAGCTGCTGACCGGAGGGACGCATCAGGGCCTGTTCTATGAAGCTACCGTGCTCAGCCACGTCACACCCGAGATGTCGGTTTACCGCGATGAGACGTTTGGCCCCGTCGCGCCACTCATTACCGTCAAGAGTGACGACGAAGCCATCGCGGTTGCTAACGACACCGACTACGGCTTATCGGCCGGCATCATCACGCGCGACGAACAGCGTGGCCTCGCCATCGCTCGGCGGCTGGACACTGGCATGGCACATATCAACTGTAGCTCCGTCAACGACGAACCGTGGATCCCGTTCGGAGGCGCCAAGGGCAGCGGGCTCGGTCGGCATGGCGGAAGCGGCTCAGTGCAGGCGTTCACCGAAACGCGCTGGATCACGTCAGATCGCGGCGGGCGGCCATTTCCCCCGCCCTTCACGGCGATGAAGTCCTGAGTCCTGAAGTCGCTAACGAATTTCCGCGCCCCTGACGGGGCGAGGGGCGCGAAAATTCGTGGCGAATTGGCTTTCTTTTGACTCAGGACTCGCCTTGTTTTTATTTTGCCCGAATCTTCGATTCGGGAGCCTAGGGCACATCTGAGGACCGTTCGATGGCTCTACCTTTTGCATTTGCCGCCATTGCGTGAAATACGATCTCTCTTCGAAGAAGCGCGAGATGCCTGGTCCGCTGCACCCTTACTTGGAGTTGATTGCGCCGCGAGTTAGCGCGGCGGCGTATGGCTGGTTGAAGTCACGCCATGATCAGCTCGACACCGCGAGCTTCGCTGCTGCCTACGCGGGCGCGGGGCGACGCTTGGGCTCGGCCTTGGTAGAACCCACCGCCGATGAAGTCGCGCGGCTGTCTGCCGCAGAGCTGCCCGTGCCCAGGGGCTGGCCGGTGTCGGCCGTCGCGCGCGCCGCTCTGTTGAGCCAGGTGTGTCGTGAGCTCGAGCCAGAGACCCAGCTCCGGCTGGTCACGCACCAGTTCAAGACAGGCGACAACGCGGAACGTGCTGCTCTGTTGAAAGCTTTGCCCCAACTGCCTATGCCAGAGCGTTTCGTGGAGGTGGCGGTCGAGGCGTGCCGCTCATCCGTGCAAAGCGTTTTCGAAGCCATTGCCTGCGAGAACCCGTATCCCTCTCGTTACTTTCCAGATCTCAATTTCAACCAGCTCGTGCTCAAAGCATTCTTTACCGAAGTGACCGTGCGGCGCATCATTGGCCTCGAAGCACGGCGTTCAGCCGAGCTCGTACGCATGGCGCTGGGTTACGCGAGCGAGCGCCGAGCCGCGGGGCGCAGTGTGCCCGCGGACCTGAGCCTGGTAACTGACCCCCCCCAGCCTGCCTGAAGGCAGGCACGGAGCAAAACCATGAAGATGTTCGACCCGCACATTCACATGACGTCCCGTACGACCGACGACTATCAAGCCATGGCGGAGGCCGGCATCGTGGCTGTGGTGGAGCCCGCATTCTGGCTGGGCCAACCTCGTACTCACGTGGGCAGCTTCGAAGACTACTTCCTGTCCCTGGTGGGTTGGGAGCGTTTTCGCGCCAGCCAATTTGGCATCAAGCACTTTTGCACGATGGGTCTGAACCCGAAAGAAGCCAATCAACCGGAGCTCGCCGAGGCCGTTCTCGCCCTCTTGCCGCGGTACCTCGAAAAGGACGGCGTCGTGGCCGTCGGTGAAATCGGCTACGATGACATGACGGCGGCGGAGGATCGGGTGTTTCGCCGCCACATCGAGCTGGCCCTCGACGCTGACTTACCCATCCTGATTCACACCCCGCACCGCGACAAGAAAAGAGGCACCGAGAAGACCCTGGCGGTGGTGCGCGAGATGGGCATCGCCCCGGAGCGGGTGCTGGTCGACCACAACACTGAAGAAACTTTGCCGCTCACCCTCGCGAGTGGCTGCTGGGCGGGCCACTCGATCTATCCAGCCACGAAAATGGACGAAGCGCGCATGGTCGAGCTGGTCAAACAGTACGGCAGCGAACGGATCATCATCAACAGCGCCGCGGATTGGGGAGTGAGCGACCCGCTCAAGGTGCCGAAGACCGCGGCCAAGATGCGCGAAGCCGGCATCTCCGAGCGCACCATTGAAACCATCGTCTGGAGCAACCCCGCGACTTTCTTCGCCCAGAGCGGCAGGCTCGAGGGCATCGACGCACCCAGCCTGATCGACCAACGCAAGCTCTGGGAGGGAAACTCGGTGCTACGAGGTCAAGCTCCAGTCGTGCAAAGTTAGCAGGTTCGCGAGCCGCACCACGGCAGTGCTTCGGGAGCCATGAGACTCGACCCCAATGACCGCCATGCGCCCTAGCTTAGTGCTAAACGTCGTCGGGCTCAGCCAGCACTTGCTCGGTGATGACACCCCTCACCTGATGCAACTGGCACGGGCCGGCGTAACCCGCCCGCTCGAGCCCATCACCCCCGGCGTCACCTGCTCTGTGCAAGCCACCATGCTCACCGGGTGCATGCCCAAAGTGCACGGCATCGTGGGCAATGGCTGGTACTTTCGTGATTTGGCCGAGGTTTGGTTTTGGCGGCAGTCCAATCGGCTGATCCAGGCGCCCAAGATTTGGGAGCTGGGACGAGAGCGCAATGCCGACTTTACCTGCGCCAACTTGTTCTGGTGGTACAACATGTATTCCAGCGTCGATTGGTCGGTGACGCCGCGCCCGATGTACCCGGCGGATGGCCGCAAGCTCCCAGACGTTTACACGCACCCGGCCAGCCTGCGTACGGAGCTGACGCAGATTCTAGGTGAATTTCCCTTGTTTCGCTTCTGGGGACCCGCTGCGGACATCTCTTCCAGCCGCTGGATTGCGAGCGCGGCGCTGCACGTGATGCAGACGCGCTCGCCCACGCTCACGCTCGTGTACCTACCTCACCTCGACTACAATCTGCAGCGCCTGGGGCCCGACCTCAATCATCCCCGGCTGCGCCAAGACCTCCGCGAGGTCGATGCGTTATGCGGCGAGCTGATTCAAGCTGCAGAGGCCAGTGGGCGAAGCATGATTGTGCTATCCGAATACGGCATCACCCCCGTCTCCGGTGCAGTCGCCATCAATCGCGCTCTCCGAAGCGCCGGTTGGCTCCGGGTGCGCGATGAGCTAGGGCGTGAGCTACTCGACGCGGGGGCGTCCGAGGCGTTCGCGGTGGCAGACCATCAAGTCGCACATGTGTACGTGAGTCGGCCCGAGCTCATCCCGGATGTCAAAGCGTGCGTCACGGCGCTCGACGGTGTGGAGCGAGTGCTCGATCGGGCCGAGCAATCTTCCCTGGGTCTCGACCATCCGCGTTCGGGTGAGCTCGTCGCCATTTCGCGGGCGGACCGCTGGTTCAGCTATTATTATTGGCTCGAGCCCGAGCGCGCCCCGGACTTCGCCACCACCGTGGATATCCATCGCAAGCCCGGCTACGATCCGGTCGAGCTATTTCTCGATCCGCGACTCGCCGTGCCCAAGCTTTCAATCGGCTGGCGGCTGCTAAAAAAGTCTGCGGGGTTCCGCACGTTGATGGACGTCATTTCGCCGGACGACGTCTCACTGGTCAAAGGCTCACACGGCCGCGTCACCGACGACCCACGCGAAGGCCCCGTACTCATCAGTAGTGATTCGAGCCTGGTCGAGCGCGCTTTGGGCAGCAGCTCGAGGGGCAAACCTAGGGTCAATGGCAGCATTCATGCCACGGAGGTGGCAAAGCTCATCCTAGCCCAGGTGTTCAACTAAGCCCTGCGTGCTACCGACCAGCATTGTCGCGTGTCCATGCAATGAATTGCTGGTGTCACCCGATGGTCGGCGCGAAGCGCCGCCAAAAAAAACAAGCGACTACAATTCCGAGTACATGTGTAGCTTGAGGGGGGGGGCGCCGGGGCCCCCCACATTGGGGGCCGGGGGCCCCCCCGAGGAAAAAAAGAGCGGGAGGGGGAGGGGCCCCG
>JANOIG010000343.1:0-2208 GCA_031407405.1 Deltaproteobacteria bacterium | reverse complement strand
ACGAAGGCGTCCATCTTGACGTTGCGCGGCTCCTTGAGCTTGGCGCACATTACCAAGCGAGCGCGGTCGGAGCCTCCGGTCTTGGCGATGGGTTCGGAAACACCGTCGATAACCGCTCCATTGATCACCAGGCGAGCCTGCAAGCGGTCTTCGAAATTGGGGTCACTCACCTCGACCGTGAAGGCCATCCAGGGTGTGGTGTCCTCCATGGACATCGACGGGCTGCACGCGATGTCGGGCCCGGACGGGACGTTGGTGAAGTTCTTCGGACTCACGGGGACCAGGTGCGCCGGAACATTGCCCTCTCCGTACTTGGGGTGGTCCGTGACCAGACAGCCCGAGGCGAGCCACACCAGCGCGCCAGCCGAGCGCATGCTCACCCTCTGAAGACCTCCTACTCGCGCCATGACTACGCGCTGCATGTCAGTCGCCACCGCCGGGCTCTGGCGCGTCGGGTTCGCGCTCCAAGTAGCGAAAGATGGTGCGTGGATCGACGCCCAGGTCGCGCGCGGTCTTGGTTCGGTTGCCGTTGTTGCGCTCGAGAACTTCGAGGATGTAGCGACGCTGAAAATCCTCGCGTGCCTGGGTGAGCGCCATGATCGGCTCCAGGGCCTCCGGGAACAGATCGAGGTCCTCGGGGCCAATCAAACTACGGTCGCACAACACCAGCGCTTTCTTGATGCGGTTTTCGAGCTGCCGGACATTGCCAGGCCAGCTGTACTTGCGCATCGCGATCAGCGCGTTGGGAGTAAACCCTTTCACCTTGGCTCCATATTCCGAGCCGTACTTACCTAGCAGGAATTTGGCGATCACCAGCACGTCGTCACCCCGTTCGCGCAGCGGCGGCAGGTGCAGATTCACGACGTTGAGCCGGTAGTACAGATCCTCACGGAACTCGCCGGTCTTGATGCGCTCGTCGAGGTTGCGGTGCGTGGCGGCCACCACGCGGATGTCGCAGCGCTCGGGCTTGCTGTCGCCCACCTTGACCACCACGCGCTCCTGCAGCGCTCGCAGCAGCTTCACTTGCAGACCGACCGACATTTCCCCAATCTCGTCGAGAAACAACGTGCCCGAGTCGGCCTGCTGGAACTTGCCCAGGCGGGTGGCCACCGCCCCCGTGAAGGCCCCACGCACATGGCCGAACAGCTCCGACTCCATCAGGTTCTCGGGGATGGCGCCGCAGTTGACCACCACGAAGGGGCCGGTCTTGCGCGGACTGCGCGCGTGGATCTCTCTCGCGATCAGCTCCTTGCCCGTGCCGGTCTCGCCGGTGATCAGCACGCTGATGTCGGTGGTGGCCACCTTCTCCACGCGCTTGAAGATCTCCACCAGGCCGGGGCAGCTGCCCACGATGTCACCGAAACGCTTGTGATCGAGCTTCTCTTGCAAGCGGTCGCGGTCGCTCTTGAGCTGGTCGAGGGCGAGGGCGCTCTGCAGAATCAGCGAAGCTTGCGCGGCGAAAATGGTCAGCACATCGAGGCTGCGCTCCTCGAACAGGTTCACGACGTTGTCGTTGCCCACGTACAAGAGGCCCAGCAGCTGACCCTGCACGATCAGCGGTGCGCACATCACCGAGCACAGCTTCAGGTTCATCACGCTCTCGCTGCCCTGAAACTCCGCGTCGTGCAGCGCATCGCTCACGATCACCGGCCGGCGCTGGGCGATCACCTTGGAGACGATGCTGTCCGAGAGGTGGCGCACGCTGGGCGGGATATCTTGCTGGCGCAGGTTACGGGCCACCGCGATCTCGGGGCCCTCGCCGCGCACCAGCAGCAGGAAGCCTTTGTCCGCGTGGGTCACTTCGATCACGGCGTCCATCAGCGCCTTGAGCAGCTCCGAGACGTCCTTGATCTCCATCAGCCGCTGGCTGAACTCGTGCAACTTGCGCAGCCCCGAGAGCTCTCCCGCGTCGTCGTCGCGGTCCTTGCCGCCGCTCTGTGCCTCGTCGTACACGGAGAACGCCAGGTCCACGCCGCCCAGGTTGATGCGATCGTTGTGCAGCAATTTGGCGCGCCGCTTGCTTTTCGTGTTGATCGTGATGTCGCCGTGGCGGTCGACCTCCGAAAGGTTGAAGTCCCTGCCATCGAAGACGATCTGGGCGTGAAAATCGGCGACGCCGCTGCCTTCGATGCAAATGTCATTGCCCATTGCGCGCCCGATCGTCGTGATCTTCTTGTATATCGGGAACACCCTGGGCCGTCCGGCGGG
>JANOIG010000341.1:0-20326 GCA_031407405.1 Deltaproteobacteria bacterium | reverse complement strand
ATCATGGGTTATCCGAGTCGGTTAAACCAAGTGTTGGTCAACTTGCTCGTCAATGCTGCCCACGCCGTGCGGGCCCGCGGGCGCGGCCAGATTACGATCTCGACGCAGTCGCTCGGCGAGCAAATCGTGATCAAGGTCAGCGACGATGGCGTGGGTATCCCACCCGAAGACCTCGAACAGATTTTTACCTGCGGTTTCACGACGAAAACAGCGGAGGGTGGCTCCGGGTTGGGTCTGGCCATCTCGAAAGAAATCGTGAGCGCGCATCACGGAAGTCTCGAGGTCGAGAGCCAAATCGGGCGCGGCACCACCTTCACCGTGAAGCTTCCGCGCACTCTGTCAGAACGACGTATTGGCCCTTGGGGCTGCCGTTTCGGATGAATCAGCCAAATTAGAGCTCCCTCAAGCGATCGAGCGCTCGACGTTCTGCCTTGGTGGGTCTACCGGCTCCACGTCCCCGCGGCGCAACCAGCTCTTCGCGCGGAGGAGGCGGCGGGGAGTGGTCTTCGTAGAGGGCACGCGCCAGCGCAGCCGAGAGACGCTTCTCTGCTAGCGCGAGCACCTGCCAAACGACTAGACCCCGCGGTGACTCGGCGCTGACTTCGTCGCCCTGGCGAACGGGATGGCTCGGACGCACGTTGATGCCATTGATCTTGACCAGCCCGCCCACGCACGCCTGTTGCGCGAGAGACCGTGTCTTGTAGAGGCGGGTGGCAGACAGCCAGCGATCGATTCTGACCGACTCCATTTCTCGCAAGCCTACCAACCCGGACGAAAAGCCGCACCTCCGTTCCCGCAAATTCGCTCGGGGCTTGGGTTGCGTCGCCTTACCATTCGCGATAGGGCGATGGGCCGCATGAGTGACGTTCCGTTGTATCCCCTGGGGCCGGCGGGCGTGGGATTGGCCGCCGAAAACTCGTCCCTGCCCAGCATCACGGTCTCCAGCGACCTCAAGGCGTCTCTCGCCAAGGGGCACCCCTGGATCTACCGAGACCATCTGCCGTCGGGGGCGGTCTTCGCATCGGGGACTTGGGTGCGAATCAACTGTGACGGCTGGGTCGGGGTAGGGATCTTTGACGCTTCATCGGCGTTATCGATCCGCATTTACAGTCGAAATCAAGTCCCGGATACCGGGTGGTTTGAACAGCAGGTGGAGCGCGCACACAAGCGGCGAGCCCCGTTGTTAGCGGACGGGCTGACCAGTGCCTATCGACTGCTCAACGGCGAGGGCGACGGGCTGCCCGGGGTCGTTGTCGACGTCTATGGTCCGTTCGCCGTGCTGCGTCTCGATTCTTCCGCTCTCGCCCCGCTCATCCCCTGGATCGTCAGCGCCGTGCAGCGCGCCTTACCGGTGAAGGGCATCTGCCAAAAAACGAAGCAAGGCCTAGAGGTCCTGGCGGGCAGGCCTCCGCCGGAGCGACTCATCGTTTCGGAGCACGGGCTCCGGTTTTTTGCGGACATGGCCGCAGGGCAAAAGACGGGCTTGTTCCTGGATCACCGCGAGAACCGCCAGGCTCTGGAGAGCTGGTGTCGAGGTGCTACGGTTCTGAACTTGTTTTCGTACACCGGCGGCTTCTCTTTGTATGCAGCTCGCGGGGGCGCGCGTCGGGTGGTGAGCGTCGATCAAGCTGGCGACGCCTTGGCCCGAGCGCGAGACAACGTAGAGCTCAACGGGCTCGACCCGGGTGTCTTCGAGTTTGTTGCGACGGACGCCTTCAAGCACCTCGAGAAGCTGGCAGTGGAGCAGCAGACGTTCGATGTCGTCATAACCGATCCGCCGAGCTTTGCTCGCAATCGCACTCAGCGCCGCTCCGCGCTGCGCGCTTACGAACGGCTGCACCAGCTGGCGCTTGGCGTGCTCGCTCCTAGTGGATTGTATGCGGGCGCGAGTTGCACTTCACAAATCGACGTCGAAACGTTCCGGGGCAGCATTGCCCAAGCTGCCTGCCGGGCGGGTCGCTCGCTTCAGATCGTGATGGAAACGGGTCAAGCGTTGGACCACCCCGTGATGGTCGGACACCCCGAGGGCCGTTACCTGAAGTTCATTGCCCTGCGCAGCACCGACGATTGATTTAGCGCCAGGGTAACTCTCACCAGAATATGGTGCTCGGACTACCAGCGCGGTTGCGCGGTGAACAACCTTGTCAGGTGACGCCGCGCGTCGACTCACATCTACGTTCACACACACCCTGCCCTGCGCCAATGTGGCACCGCAGACTGCCATTGGCGCCGGCTTGGCGAGGTTTTGGCCCGCGGAAACCAGCATTGAAACAGTCTGGCGTGCAACACCCAAGCCGTATCGCGAGAACCATCACGATGGCGTGTCCTGTTCCGCGCGCACGATGGTGTTAGACCTGGAATTATCCAAGAACGCCCTCGCAGCGCTGCCACAGTTTGTCGTGACCGAGGGTGGCATTGGGGGCTATATTGGCCCAGACATGTTCCGACAGGGTTACCGCGCCTGTTGCTCGATGGTCAGGCAGCTGTCTTCCCGAAAAAAAGAAGACAGTTCTCGAAAAAAAGACAGCCGCGGCGCACAACCCCCCACATTCAGCCGCTCGTGTTTCGCCTAGTGAACGGTCCTCAGCCCACCACACGCCACAAACGCCCGTTCAGCGGCACACACCGCTACGCGTTCGGGCCATGGGTATTTGTCGTCTGTGGCATCACCATTGCGGCTTGTACTCTGACGAGCGACGAGTTCGTACCGCACAGCGTGGAGCTTCGGCAGAACCTTCCCGATCAGGACGCCGGCGCGGACCCTGCGACAGCGCCAGATTCGCAACCGGTTTGTACTGATCCGCGCGGTTGCTGTGAGGTGGACCAGGACTGCGGCCCCGACGCGATTTGCTCGAGCGGCGTGTGCGAGGTCTCGAGCTGCGTCGATGTCGAAGACGTCAGCGCGTGCGAGGTCGCGTTGTGCCCGGGACCCAATTGCCCTCTGCCTCCACCCGAGGAGCCGCCACCCGAGGTCCCTCCAACATGTGACGACGGCGAGCAGAATGGCACGGAAGCAGGCCCGGACTGTGGCCAGACGTGCCCGTTGCGGTGTGAAGCAACCGTTTCGTGCGCGCAGGACCTGGACTGTGCCTCGTTCAATTGTGACGGGGGCAGCTGCACGGCGGCGACATGTGAAGACAACATCACAAACCAGGACGAAACCGACACCGATTGTGGTGGCATTTGCCCCACCCCATGCGCGGCCGGTGAAGATTGCGCGGCCGACGCCGACTGCGGAGCGGACCTCTTCTGTCCCACGACCACCCTCGTCTGTACCAATAATTCTTGCCAAGACGGCGTGCAAAGCGGCAGCGAGATCCTGGCAGACTGCGGTGGCGGCGAATGCCCAGGCTGTATCCCCGGGACAGCCTGCGGCGAAGATGCTGATTGCGACAGCGGTGTCTGCGGCGTCGACGGCGAGTGCGCCGCCCCAACCTGCAACGATGACGAGCAGAATCAGACCGAGACCGACGTCGACTGCGGCGGGATCTGCAACGAAACGTGCGCCACGGGTGACGCCTGCAACAACCGCACGGATTGCCAGAGCGACGTTTGCACCACCGTGGGTTGCCCAGCCGGCACTGCCACGTGCTGCCAAGCCCCCGCTTGCAACGATGGCGTTCGAAACGGCACCGAGCCCGTCGTCGACTGCGGCAACCAGACCTGTGGGCTGTGCGCGGTGGGCCGGCCCTGCACCGCCAACGCCCAATGCCAGACGCGCATTTGTACCAACAGCACCTGCCAGCCGCTTCCACCGTGCGCAAACCTGGTGCGCAACGGTACCGAATCCGACGTCGACTGCGGGGGCACCGACCCCAGCTGCAGCCGCTGCGCAGACGGCCGGATCTGTAACGGCGACAACGACTGCGCCAGCGACAACTGCGCCGGCGGGCGCTGTGTCTCGTGTAACGACAACGCCCAGAACGGCGGCGAAACTGACCTCAATTGCGGGGGGAACGGCACAGGCTGCGTTCGCTGCCCGAACGGCGACGGTTGCACGGTGGATGGCGACTGCGCGAGCGGCAACTGCAACGCCGGAACGTGCGTCAACTTCAACTGTCGCGACAATACGCGCAACGGCAACGAGACCGGGGTCGACTGCGGGGGCACCGACCCGGAGTGCGGCAATTGCGCGGACGGCGTCGGCTGCGCGCAGGATGGTGACTGCATAAACAACAACTGCGTGAACAGCGTCTGCATCTCGTGCGGGGACAACGTGCAGAACGGCACCGAGACCGGCATCGACTGCGGCGGGAGTGACCCCGCTTGCAGGCGCTGCAACGCCGGGGAACAATGCAGCATCGACTCTGATTGCACCAACGCCGGAAGCGTCGGGAATGGAGCCTGTCAAGACGGGCGCTGCTGCGGAGGAAACCTGGGCAATTGCACACGCTGCGCTGAGCGCATCTCCACGGCCAACTGCACCGGCGCGTCGGACGCGACGGGTGTGACCAACTGCAACAACTATCTGCAGTGCCTGAGAACCAACACGAACGCCTGCCCGACCGCTGCGGCGGGGTCCTGCACCTGCGACCGGAATAGTTTTGGTGGCCCGGGGGGCACAGGCGTGGCGCAAGCCAACAACGTGCTCATCAGCGCCTTCTGCCAACTCTAAACGCCGTCAGCTTGGCGCGGCGGCATCCCGCCGGACTTCGTTTCGGCCTGTGGTGCGTGCTCACGTACAGGAGTACGTTCCGCGCGCTCCTCGGCCGAAGCCTCGTCGGGCGGGCGCCGCCACGCCAATCTGGCGGCGTTTACGGCGGTGCGTGGGGCGGCTGGCGCCGCCACGCCACGTTGTGCGGCGGTGCGGGGGGCGGCTGGCGCCGCCGCGCGGGGCTGGATTAGGTGTGTGGTGAGGCTGGTTTGGGGGGGTTCGAATGCATCAGGTGAAGGCTTTTAGGATTTCTTGCTGGATGCTTTGGAGCTCGCTGTACGCCTGGTTGATTTGGGTGACCTTCTGCGTCAGCTTGGCCAGGAGTTGTTTTTTCTCGAGACCGTTGCGGATGATGATTCGAATCACATCGTTGTCCCACGGCTTTTCTACGTACTGGTACAGCCCCACTTCGTTGATCGCCTTGATCGCGTTCTCCTTGTCGGCGTAACCCGTCAGAATCACCCGCGGTACGTCCGGCCGCAATTCCCTGGCCTTGGCAAGGAAGGTAATGCCGTCCATCTCCGGCATGAGAAAATCGGAAATGATAATCCCGACTTCGTTTTGCTCGATGTGTTCGAGAGCGCGAGCCGCGGAAGTGAAGGTTACGACCTCGTATTCTGTTTCCAGGGACAGGTACGTCGAGAGGCTCGTGAGCACCATCTCTTCGTCATCGACGATGAGGACCGTGTCTTTGTCCATGCGCGGCTCGCTCCTTCAAATGGGACATCCAAACCCCGCGCGCTGCGCCGAGTCAATCTGCTCTTGCGCATTGGGCACGCCACCGCCGTGGTCAACCCGCTAGCGGCAAAGCTCGACATGACGGAAGCGAGCGGCAGACGATGCTCGGCGCCGTCGGCTCGTCGACCGATGCCGTCGCTTCGAAATGCGCGCCCGAACCCGTGTCGATTCATCGGTGCCGTCGTTTCTCGGGAATCGAGCCGCTGGCGCAGACGTTTCTGAGTTTGTAATAGGGGCGATTGGTGGCTGAATTTCCGGGAACTGAACGCTATCAACCCGTGCGGCGCCTGGGGTCCGGCGGCATGGGCATCGTGTACGAGGTATTTGATCGAGAACGAAACGAGCACGTCGCCCTCAAGACACTGAGCCGCGTCGACCCAGCGGGCATTTACGACCTAAAAAAAGAGTTTCGATCGCTGGCGGACGTACGGCATCCGAACGTCGTCGCGCTGTATGACATGGTCAACGATGCGGGACACTGGTTCTTCACGATGGAGCTCGTGTATGGTGATCCCTTCTCCGATTACGTGGCGCAAGCACCCAGGGCCCGCTACGCGGCGGAGTTGGGCGATGACGCATCGCTGCAGTTGAGCCAGACCCGCGCGGACTCGAAACACGCGTCGCGGCCTGTCTTCGACGAGCCTCGCCTGCGTGCGGCCTTGGCCCAGCTCGTACTTGGTGTAAGCGCGATACATGCCGCAGGCAAGCTGCACCGGGATTTAAAGCCCAGCAATGTATTGATCACAGCCGAGGGGCGCGTCGTGGTGCTGGACTTCGGCCTGGTTCAAGATGACAGCAAGAGCCTCGACACCGCAGAGACCAGCGTGGACAACAATCTGGTCGTCGGCACTCCTGCCTACATGGCGCCGGAGCAGGCCGCCGGAAAACGCGCTACGCCGGCCACCGACTGGTACGCAGTGGGAACCATGCTGTATCGTGCGCTGAGCGGACGGTTACCGTTCAGCGGCAGCCTCGCAGAGGTATTATTACACAAGCAGACCGTCGATCCTACGCCGCTCTCTAGCCTGGTTGGCGACCTGCCTGCAGATCTCGAACAGCTTGCCATGGAGTTGCTCGCTCGCCACACCGAGGCGCGGGCCGACGAGCTCCAGCTCCGGCAGCGGTTGTCGCTGGACATTGTCCCCGCGCGAAAGCCGACGCGACCCGAAACACGGCCATTGTTAGGTCGACAGGCAGAGCTCGATTGGTTAGAGCAGGCGCTTCAGCTATCGCGACGAGGCCTGCCACAGGTGCTTTTTTTGGAAGGCCGGAGCGGGCTTGGGAAAACGACCCTCGTGCAGCATTTCTTGCGCGAGGTACGGCAGACGCCCAGCGCGGTGGTCCTTTCGGGGCATTGCTATCAGCGTGAAGCGCTGCCGTACAAAGCCTTCGATGCCATCATCGATGGCCTGAGCCGCTTCCTGAGCCGTCTGCCGGAGGCCTCGGCAGCCGAGCTCTTACCCAGGAACCGTCGCGCTCTCACCAGCCTCTTTCCGATCCTCGATCGCGTACCCATCATTGATGCCTGGGCCTCGTTGGCGCAACTACCAGCGCCTCCCGCACAACTGCGTGAGCGCGCTTTCAGCGCCTTGAAGGACCTGCTCGGGCGGATCTCCGACCAAGGGCCGCTCGTTCTGCACATCGACAATTTGGAGTGGGGTGACCGGGACAGCGCGGAGCTCTTGTTGCGGTTGTGCAGTGCCCCAGATCCGCCGGCCATGCTGGTCATCGGTACTCATCGCCCCGACTCGGACGTGCCCAGCGAATTTTTCGCAGGTCTGGGTCCACCCAGCTCGAGGCTCGGCGAAGCCTCCCGACAGCACCGAGTGATCGGTCCGCTCTCGCCCAGACAAGCAGCTCAGTTGTGCCAGCAAACGCTCGCGTGTGGAGACGCTCTGGCCGAGCGAATTGCCGAGGAGACCGCAGGGGACCCTCTGCTCATCTCTTTGCTCTGCGAACACTTGTTGTTGCATCCCGAGGCCGCTCCTGCTCAGCCCAGAGCCCACCTCGATGCCTTGATTGAGATCAAGCTGGCTCGCCTCAGCGTTGACGCCCGGCGGCTGCTCGACTTCGTGTCAGTGGCCGGTGCACCCATGATCTTGGAAGCAGCCGGAGCTGCGGCGGGCCTGAGCACCGAAGGGGCGCGCCTCTCTCTCGCCGAGCTCAGTGAATCGAACCTGACTCAGTTAGTGCAGTCGCAGGGCCGCGAGGCGGTCAGCGTGCGTCACGAAAGCATTGGCCGGGCCCTACAGGCACGTTTGGCCGCAAGCGACGTCAAGTCCTACCACGGCCGTTGGGCGGAGACCCTGGCGGCACGGCCCGAGACCCGCTCCGAAATGCTTGCCGATCACTTCTCGAAGGCGGGCATCGACGAGGAGGCGCGGCGGTACACCACGCTGGCAGCCCGCCATGCCGAACACAGTCTGGCTTTCGACCGCGCCGGGGCCCTATACGAGCAAGCGCTGCTCTTGACGACCGAGCCAGCGGCACGCGGTCAGCTCCTCGAGCAGCTCGCCGAAACGCACTTACACCTCGGCCGGCCCGGTAATGCCGCGGTAGCCCTGTTCGAAGCCGCCCGGCTCGGCTCTAGCGAGCGCGCGGCAGAGCTGCTCAGGCGCGCGATCGCGCTCCGGCTCACTGACGAGCAGTTGGACAGCTTATTCTTCGGCAAGTATGGCACTGAAGGTCTGTTCGACGGCATCCCGCGCGAGACCGTGCAGGCATTCTTGGCGCAGGGACAAATCATCGAGGCTGCGCGAGGCGCACCGATCCCACAACCAAGTGGTGACCCTGCCTCCGTGCTGGTGGTCCTTGCAGGGGGACTGAACGTCGAGCAAATGGGTCAGCGGGTGACCCTCGGACCCGGTGAGATACTCGGGGCCCTGTCGTTTTTGCAGAACACTCCCCGGCTCGCCAACGTGCATGCGTCCGAAGAGGCGACGCGCGTTCTGTCGATCACCCGTACATCTCTCGACGAGCTCAGCCAAGAGCAGCCGCAGCTTGCACTCCAGTTGACTTTCAACTTGGCGCGCATCCTGTGCGCCAAGCTCGTCAACGTGCACGCCCGCGCCTTCGGCAGTTGAGGCGTGCAGCCCCATCAATTCACTTGCCTCACAAAACCCACCAGGAAACCTCACCGAACCCACCTGGAACCGTTGCCAGATCGGTCGCGTGCACGTGCGATCTAGGAGCTGCACCCGGCCCTTGACAGTGCGAATCGGCTTCGGGTACGACTCCTCCACAATGTTGGGTTGCGCCGTGATTCGCGGGGCTGCGCATCTCCAACCGTGCGACTCGATTTAGCCCGCAGGCATTTAGCCCGCAGCCATTCAGCCCCCAGCTCTCCTCAGCCCGCAATCAGCCCGCAATCAGGGCGCTGCCGTAGTTCGAGTATGGGATGCAGTCGTGGTGTCGATGAACGACACGGTGTCTGGTGGGCGCAGCCCATATCGGGATTGACTGCGGCGCAATATCCATCAACAAACAGGATGAGCCTGATGTTTCGAAGTCCCAATATCGTTTCGATTCTCGTCGCTGGTAGCCTGGGTGCCGGCAGCCTCACGAGCGGCTGCATCACGAGCGGCCCTGGTGACTACGGCGTCTCTGCCGAAGTCCGAGACCTGGACTACAAGCTCTGCCCCGACGGGTTGATTGATGACGGCGAGGACAATGACAGCCAGATCAATCCGATCGGGGACCGAGGCGGTTATTGGTATGCCAACAAAGACGAGTACGGGTCCACCATCGAACCGGTCGGGGACTTCAAGATGGCGGAAGGCGGCGCCGAAGGCAGTAAGTATGCTGCACGCATGAAGGGCACGATGGCCGCTGGGGGCCCGAATATCTATCCCTACGTCAGCATCGGGTTCAACCTGTCGAACCCCAAGGCACCGTACGACGTGGGCAAAGCTCAGGGAATTCAGTTCTGGGCCAAAGGCTCTGGCAAGGTCCGCTTCAAGACTCCAGACGTCATGACCGATCCCGCCGGCGAGATCTGCACCAGTTGTTACAACGACTTCGGCGTCGACATCTTCTTCGGCGACGATTGGCAGCGTTACACCGTGCCCTTCGCCAAGATGGAACAACAACCTGGTTGGGGCGACCGCGCCCCGAGGGTCGCCAAGGACAAGTTGTTCGCGGTGGCGTGGCAGTTCGGGACCGCGAGCAAGGACTATGACATTTGGGTCGACAACATTGCCCTCGTGGGATGTGACCAATGATGAAGTCGCCCCTGATTCCGGGCCTGCTGGTGATGCCAGCGTTGCTGGTTGCTGCTTGTGGGGGCTCGACGGATGTCCCACGGCCCGACCCGCAACCGATGACGGGCATCCCGGGTTACCTCACTCCGCCCGCGACAGAGTTGGCCGGAGGCTCCGGCGTGCCACTGAATTGCGCCGAACGCACCGACCTCGAGCTCGTGAGTATCGAAGACTTCGAGCTCGGCGCAGCGGGTGGCTGGTACCTCAGCAACGACGTCTGCTCCGTGTGTCAGGAATTCGTCAACGAAAGCGACGCCATCCGTAACGCGGGTGAGGCAAGCACGCGAGCGCAAGAATTGATTGAGCTCGCGGCAGCCCTCGAAAGCTGCCGCCCTGGCTGCCTGGAAGTGGCCGATGCGCCCTATTATTTCGACAACCCACCGGTGGCCGAGCCGATCGTCGGCGGGCGCTGCAACAGCCGCTACGCCATGCACGTGAAGGGCGGGCCTTTCTTGGAGTGGGGCGGGAACATGGGGTTTAGCTTCTCGCCCCCGCTGAACGTGACCGATGTCGAAGTCATCGATCCGCAAACAGGCGTGGCGCGGCCGGGCCAGGACCTGGATGGCATCATCCTGTGGGCGCGCCTGGGCGGAGAGAGTAACAACAACCTACGCATCGAAGTCGGCGAGAAAAATACCGAGCAGGGTTACACCGGAGGGCCCAACGGCGGCCCTATCTGCACCCCCAATACCACGGACGACAATAGCGAATACGGTTGCGACAAGTTTGGTGCTTTCGCTCAGCTGCGCGCTGATTGGCAGCAGTTTCTCATTCCTTTTGCCGAGATGCGTCAAGCAGGCTGGGGTATGCGAGCAGAGAGATTCGATCTGACCGGGCTGATGTCATTCTCCATCTTCTACGCCCAGGGCACCTGGGATTTCTGGATCGACGACCTGGCGTTTTATCGGCGAAGACAGTAAACGTCGCTCGGCGCGCGTTCATTGATCACTATTGCCAGCGACGCTTGTCGGCACGTCCTTCTCCGCCTTCGCGCTTCGAGTCTGTTGCTTCGAGCTCTCCGCTCCTTCTGCGAAAAATGAAAAGCATCATTGTCACAGGTGCGTTCGCGACTTCTGCCGCGCTGTTGTCCATCCCTGCGTACGCGCAGTCGAACGTGGGCAGTGAGTTTCTCGACCCGCCCAAGGCACAGCTCGAGAAGGAAGCCGCCGCGCAGCCTGAACCAGAGGACGAAAAAAAGGCCGCTGGCTACATCCCCGGCTACCGCCGCATTCCGTCGGTGGGGCTCTCTCCACACGCGCCACAGAATGTGCCGGGGTTGCCGGGCATCGTCACCCCGTCCTTCGGGGCGCGGGTCAGTGGCAGCGAATTTCAGTTCGAGTTCCACGGCTACCTGGCAACGTCATTCCGGATGGGTATTGGGGAACGCGACACCGCGATCGAAGGTCAGAAGCTGACAACCTTGCACGCAGACCCGATCGTGCCGGGTGGCGCATATGGCTGGCTCGACCAGATCAACGTCGTGCCCGGGCCCTGGTCACAGCTCACGTTCACTTATGGTAACGACACGGTGCGAGGGACGGCCATCATCGGCGCGTGGAGCCTGGGCCGTGCCCAAGACGCCACGGGTTATGCCCAGACCGAGTCTCAGATTTGGTTCAATGATGCTTTCTTGACCTACACGCCCAAGGTTTCCCCGTTTGGGCTGGCCATCACTGCCGGGGTCTACAACGACCAGTATGGTCAGATGGCTCAGTACAGCAATGGGCAGTACGGCGTGCCATTGATGGGCAACATCCGCGGCATGGGCTTCAAGACCGCACTGCAGATCCCGCTCGAAGGCGCCGTGGACGTCACCGTAGAGGGCGGCTTCAAGGGCGGGCTGAGCCGTGTCCCTGTAGGTATCGCCATCGACGCCACCACCAATTTTCCTAGACCCGAAGAGGGGTCGACATACGCAGCGCACGGCCACGTCTCAGCAACCTGGAAGAACATCACGCCCGCGCTGCACTACGTGCATTCCTGGAGCCAGGACGATCTGTACGCCCCTCCAGATGATCCGGCTACAGCGATGTTGGACGAAAGTATCGCGCGCCCGGACGGCTCACTCGACATCGTGGGTGCCGACGTTCGAGCCAACATGGCTCGCTTCGGGCACTTTTACGCAGGCCTGTCCCACATGACGGGCAAGGACACGATTTCGATCTCGAACCTGGTGCAAGTCCTAAATAGCGGCGGCGGGCGCGACTTCATGGAGCGGTTTTGGGGGTTCGCCAGCAACGGCAACGGCGAGCTCACCTTGGCCGCTGCCGAATACACGCTCAGCCTCGGGACATTGCTGAGGTATCCGCAGGAATTCTGGGGTGTCGGTCCCGACCTCACTCTGATTGCCTTCGGCATGTACGCGAACGCTGATGGCGACTGTGATCAGTACTTTCGCGGAGCCGACCCCGATCCTGCCGCGGGCGAGATGCTGGAACCACCGGCGTGCGCGGATGGCAACAATACCGAAAACGATACCGAGGCGTTGAAGTACGGCATCGAAGGGATCTACAGCTTCTCCAAACACGTGATAGCGACCTTGCGTTTGGATCGGGTCAACCCCGATCTGGACGATGACGAACAGAGCTTCGTCGCCATCACGCCTCGGGTCATCTTCCGCTCTGATTGGCAAACCCGGGAGACCGTCGGTATCCAATACAGCGGCTTTTTGTTCGGCGACGGGGTGCCCATCAATGGTGACACCCGCCTCGTCAACACCAACTCGCAGAACCCTGATCGGCACATGTTCGCTCTCTTCGCAACGATGTATTGGTGAGTGTATTGGTGACGCAAATGGCAGCCTACCAAAGCGAAATCTTCGACCCAGAAGGCCGTGTATCCGGCGCCTGTGCCACAAAACTCGCTCAGTCCGAGCGGCACGCCTCGAGGCGTGCCTGTAAGGCGAGCCAAGGAACGACAATCATGAAACGCGCGCTCCAATGTTCCGGGTTCGCCGGAATGCTGCTCTGTGGCGTCGTGCTGCCCTGTGGCTCGGCGTTCGGCCAGGATGACACGGTGGGACTCGGCTTGGCCCCAGGTGCACCGCAGATCACGAACGTCGCCGGAGGCATTACTCCCGCCTATGGGGCGCCGTCAGAGACCGATCAAGACTGGCAATTCGACTTTCACGGCATGGTGCTCTTGCCGCTACGCGTGGGCATCAACAGCCGCGAAGGCCAGGTCTTTACCGATCAGAAGAAAACCGTCCTACATACTCCGCCCTCGGTGCCCGGCAACTTCGAGACCTTCGAGTACACCGCGATTGCGCCCGATCCGTGGGTGCAGCTGAATTTCTCGTACGGCAACCCGACGGTCATCGCCACGATCATCGTGGCGGCTCGCACCATCAACAACGCTGACTCGTGGTTTAATGCCCCCGATCACATCGGCGTCAATGACGCCTTCTTCACCTATCGTCCCCGGGTTCACGAGGCGATTCATGTGAACGTGAACCTCGGCGGTTTCGCCAGCCACTACGGCCACATGGGCGAGTACGATCTGGGTCGCCAGGGAACTCCGCTGATTGCCCGCGTCAGCGGCATGGGCGCCACGGGGACGGCAATTTTCGACCTCGAGAACGATCTGCAGGTGGTCACCGAAGTGGGCATGCAAGGCCAGCTCACGAAGACCCCGGTGGGCATTCAACCTGCCGCCTGGAACGGCTACGCCGACCCCAACGTGGGCAGCACCTTCGCCCCGCACGGCCATGTCGCCCTCGGCTACATGGGGAAAGCCCAGCTCGGCCTGCACTACATCAGTGCCTTCGCGCAGGATGATCGCGCCACGCCCACGACCCAACCGGATGGGAATATTTCCGTGTTGGGGCTGGATGCGCGACTGACGCTGGGCCGCTTTGGCCATTTCTACCTCGGCTACGGCCGGACCAATGCCGACCAGGCGCGCAGCGTCTCGGGCGTGATCCGAGTTCTCAATGCTGCCGGAGGAGCGGGGCTGGCCGATGAGTATTTCGGCCGAGATGCCGAAGGGCGCGTCAATGGGACGCTCAACACCGTCGGCGCCCAGTACGACTTCAGCCTGGGTAATTGGCTACAGTATCCGGGGAATTTCACCGGTAAGAGCCCTGATCTGGTGGCCAGTTTGTTCGGTATCTACACTGGAGTGAGCAGCCGGGTAGCAAAGCTGGGCGCAGTGGGTGATGGAGTGGGTAAGCTCAAGTACGGAGTCGAAGTCGGCTACAGCATGCTCAGTTGGCTCGCTCTGGGGGGCCGGTTCGACCGCGTGCTGAATGATCTGGACGACGACACGGCGACGCACGCCATTTGGACCGGAAGAGCCATCTTTCGCTCGGACTTTGGCTCACAAGACCAGGTCACCTTGCAATACTCCAACTACCAGTCAGGATCGGGCGTGGCGGTCAAGAATGGCCAGCCGCCGCTCCGAGATCTGTCCGTGGACCCAGACAATCACGTGGTGTCGTTGATGGCCAGCATGTGGTGGTAATGATGCAGCGTTTGGCAACAATCTCGAGAGCAACGAGCGTGCACTTGACTGCGCGGTCCACGCTGCTCGTAACATCGTTGATGTCGGCGTGGGGCTGCGGTGGCGAAAAGGGGTCGAGTACTGATGGCAACGGCAATGTGCCCTACGACGCCTGTGTAGAGAGTAAGAGCCTAGACAAGGTCATGATCGCCGATTTCGAAGGCCCGCCCGTAGCGACCTTTACCTCGAGTAACGACATGACACCGGGCGCAGTGTTCACGGCGGGATTAGTGACGGAGCCGCTCGAGGCGCCGAAATGCCCAGAAGACGTGGCCGCTGGCTCAGCGTATCATTTCGTCGGCACCGGCTTTCAGAGCTACGGCTACTCCTTGGGGTTCAATGCCTTGAATGCGTTGCCGAACGCGGGTGGGCCGACTTACTTCAACGCCGAAGACTGGACGGGCATGTCGATGTGGGTGCGCAAGGGCACCGCGCTCCCGGTTAGCTCGAGCTCGATCTTCGCGTCCGTCGCCGAACGTTTCACCGCTCCGAGCGGTGGCACTCTATTTTCGGGCGATGAGCTGGACGACCTGCTCGATCCCGGGTTCTGCCCCGACGACCAGACGCCAGGGGCGTGTTACTGCGCCTTCAGCGCAATCGACCTCGACGGCAGTGGCGGCGCGGGGGATACCGCCGAAGCGCTGCGTAGCCAATGCGACAAGTTTGGCGCGGGGGTCGGCATCGCCACCGATTGGCGCTTCTTCAAGATACCCTTCACACGCATGCGCCAGCGAGCCTACGGCAGACCGGCGCCCGTGCCCGTGCCCGATCCGCTGGTGCTCGGTGTCGAAATTGGCCTCGATGGCGAGAACTGGGACTTCTGGCTCGACGAGCTCGCGTTCTACCGCGAGCCCGACGCGGTCTCGAACTAGTCTGTTGTTTTCGTGGTCGGGGTCAGTACACGACGGTGTCGAGATGGACGGTCGCGGCTGCGTACGTGCCCGCACCACCCGTCGCAAACTCGATACCCACCTGCCGTACATCGGTAGGAGTGTGTCCGGTTGCCGGAGGGAGGGGGTAGGTCGGGGTGCTAACGTTCTGCCAGGTGAACGTCTGCCACTCCACACCAGGCAGGATGTTCTGAAACCCAGAGTCCGCATACAGCGAGGTGTCCCCAGTTTTTACGTAGAGCTTCACCCCAGCAGGGTTCATTGTATCCAGGGCCAGCCCCATGTCGATGCGCACCTGGGCAGTGATACTTCTACCCGCCAAATCGATGCCCACGCCGCCCGAGGCCACGTTCACCTCGAAACTAATCTTCTGACTGGGAGCGCTGAACGGCAACTCGAGGAGGATTGAGCCATTGTCGGGGTTGCCCACCGCGGGATCGTGCGCTGCGGTTGCCACACCTTCGGGCACAGGCTGCGGCGGCCCGGCATCGGCGCCAGCGTCACCCACTGCCGGAGCCGGTGCCGCGATCAACTCCGGCGGCTCGGCGTAAACGAAAACCCAGCCCTCGATATTCTCCGCGAAGGCAAATGTGCGCAACGGCGTGACGGCGCTGCCTCCGCCAGACCCGCTGTTGCCCGGCGTACCCCCCGCCGAGCTCCCGCCCGAACCGCCCATGGCCGTGGCGCCGCTCCGACCCCCACTACTGGTAGCCCCACCAGAGCCCCCGCCCACGGGCGCCGGATCGACGTTGCCCTCAGAGCACCCAACCCCGCCGCTCAACAGCCCGAGCGCCACCAGGCTCGACCCAACGGTTCTCGTCATCGAAGGTTTTCCAACGCAGCGAAATGAACAGCCACCGAATGAAGTCATCTATCCTCCCAATGGGTCGAGCTTCGAGAGCTAGCATTGGCTCGAGAGCGAATCAAGATCGTGCCCAGGCGTTTTTTAAGGGCAAATGGCGCAGTGAAGTAGTCTCGATCGTGTGCGAGCACCCCACATTACTGCTGCGCAATGTCGGGGCACGAATGTGATATGAAACCTGCTCGGCCGGGCGCGAGTCGACCCATCAGGGCATGGTCGAGGAATCGGAATAGTGGCTATCCAGCATTTGTCCGAGGAGCAGCGCCAAGTGGCTCACTTCACCTTGTTAGCGATGATTGCGCTGAGTGATGTCGAGAGCGATTTTGCGGGCAACTTCACCGTATGGCCCGGCAGCCATAGGCTCTATGAGCAGTACTTTCGCACCCACGACGTACGCGACATGCTGGCTGGCACGCCGCGACTCGAGTCGCTGCCCCCTCCCGTTCAGATACGGGTAAGGGCTGGCGACCTAGTGCTCGCGCACTACCAGCTAGGCCATGCCGCCGCGCCCAATCTCTCCGCGCGCGTGCGCTACGCCGTCTTCTTCAGACTCTACCACCGCGACCACGACTCCCAAGCGCTGGACATCTTGGCCGACATCTGGCGTGAATATCCCGGGCTCGCAGAGCTGGCAGTAGAGCCAGATTTCTAGCGAGGTGTCGCGTTCGCGGCGAAGGGCTCAGCCTTCGTTTCTGCGGCAGCTCAATAGTCCAAAGCCGGTAGCAGGTTTCTGAAATCCCGCGTCTCCAGCGAGGGTAGATAGACCTCTATGGCTTCGCGAACGAGCCGGGGCCAGATGTTGGGCGCGAAAAAATGTTCCCCGAGGCGGATCACATAGTTGAGAATGAAAAAACGATAGCTCTCCTTCAAGAACAGCAACTCCGCCTCGGTCAGCGGAAAGATCTTGTGGTACGTGCGCAAGAACAGCTGAAACCGCTGCTCAAATAGCGGGTCCACCAGATAGCTGAACTCCGTGCGATCCCCCACCTGCCCGACCACACGACTACAAAAATAGAAGTCGAGAACGCGCGGCTCTATGCGGAACCAGTCATAGTCCCAGCGCGAGAATAGCGTAAAACCGGATTTGGTCGGCGTGACCGAGAAGTTGCCGATGTTCCAGTCGATCAACACCGGGATGCGATGCATGCGGTGATAACCAAGCCGTTCACCCTCGTCGAGAAAGGTGTCGCACTGACTTCTCAACACTCGCGTCAAATCCGAATGAATATGGCGTTCCGCGCGCCAGGCTGCATTTCCGAGCGCGTCGTATAAATTGGCGACGTCCGAACCCAACGTTTTCCAGGTGGGCCGCAGCTCCGTTCGAATTTGATCACACTCGCGGTGGAGCTCCGCAAGCTCCCGAGCTAACGCAACTATTTCCAGATCGGTGAGCACCCTCGACAAGAGAGAACGCGTGGGCGCCTCTCTGTAAAAGACCACCCAGGCATCAATGGTTGACCGCCCGCCCCCCGGAGCGTCCACGTCTATGCTGCCGCGATGCAGGAATACCCGGTCTTCCTGCCGCAGCACGCGGGCCAACAGTCCATCGAACCGCCCACCTCGTAGCAGGGCTATCCATTGATCGACCAGCTGATGATCTTGCCGAAAATGCACATACGAGCCGTAGGAGGAGAGCTTCGCAATCACTCGCCGCTGGTCCGACAACACCAGGCGATACACGCGGTTTGTCGAGACATGCGGGCTCAGCTCGTCAGTCGCGACAATACTCCGCCCGTCCCCGTAAGCCTCCCAAGCCTCGTTGATGATTTGCGGGATCGCGAGCGGCACCGATCACACCCAAGTCTACTTTGCCGGGAAGCCTTCCAAATCGCGGATCGAGCTCTTAGATGGCGTCTTCCCCCGTCTCACCCGTTCGGATCCTGACGGCCTTGTCGATCGAACTGACGAAGATTTTACCGTCGCCGATGCGGCCGGTCTTCGCGCTCTTTTCAATGGCGTCGAGCACCTGCTGCGTCTGCTCGTCCGTAACGACAATCTCGACCTTTACCTTCGGTACGAAGTCGACGACGTATGCCGAGCCGCGGTAGACTTCTTTCTTTCCACCCGTCCGGCCGAATCCCTTCACCTCCGTGACCGTCATGCCCTGGATCCCGACCTCGGACAGCGCGTCTTTGACCTCGTCCAGTTTGAAGGGCTTAATAATGGCTTCAACTTTCTTCATAGGCTTGCCTCGATGTGGTGTGTTCTGGACGGGATAGTCTGAGTGGGGCGCAGGTTACAACTCTCCATGTTTCCGCAAGAAACGTTCTGTCGGAAAACTGGCGGCGATCCGACAACTTTTGCCCAGTCGGGGAGCCACCAGGAGGCGACCTTGGCGGAGCCTAAAGCCAGGGCTGGGAGGAGCGTATACCCTCCGTCCCTGATCCGAAAGGCGGGTCGCCGTAAGCCGAGAGACGCATGACCGAGCTGCATGCCGCCCTACCCCAACCCGAGGACGTGCTTCGCTTGGGAAGCTATCCGACGCCCTTGCGGCGGCTCTCCGGCCCGCCGGAGGCCGAACACGACATTTGGGTCAAAGATGACGGGCATACCGCGTCGATGTATGGCGGCAACAAGGTTCGCAAGCTCGAGCGGCTCCTCGCCGCAGCTCGGCGCCGGGACGCCTCGCGCCTGCTGACACTTGGGGCTGCCGGCAGCCATCACGTCTTGGCAACCTGCGTTTTTGGTCGAACCGTGGGGCTCTCCACCCACGCGGTGCTGACACCCCAGCCGTGGACCCCCCACGCAGAGGCGACGCTTCGCGCGGGCCTGAATGCCGGCCTTTCAGCCGCTCCAGCCAACTCCTATCTAGATGCGCTGCTTCAGCTCAGGCGGCAGCGCCGTCCCGGAGATTTCGTCATTGGGCCCGGGGGCTGCGGCGCCGAAGGCACATGGGCCTATTGCCTCGCCCTCGACGAGTTGGAAGCCCAGCTAGCGCAACAGGGAGTCGATTCACTCGAGGCGATCGTCGTGGCAGCAGGCTCGGGCAGCACGGCCGCGGGGCTTTTGGCGGGCATCCTGCGCACCGGCGCCGCAAGGCGAGTGATCGCCGTTCAAGTGGCGCCGAATCCCGCGCTCCGCTCGATGATTGTGAGTCAGGCGCTCTACGCCTCGTGGCGGTACGGCCAGCGAGCAAACCCGCTCGACGCGCTCCGCTCGCTAAGTATCGATAGCGCGTTCATTGGACAGGGCTATGGACACCCTTCCTTGCCGGGGGAGCAGGCCTCTGAGCTTGCCCGCTCGTTCGGCCTGGGGCTCGAACCTACATATACCGCCAAGGCGTTTGCCGCGACGCTGAGCTGGGCACGGCGAGCGGCGCAACCGAATGAACCACGCAAACTCCGATTGCATCAGCGCCGGACCTATCTGTATTGGCATACTCTGTCTTCTGCACCTCTGGCCGCCCTGCTCGAGGGTGCTCCCAAAACCCTACCGAATGAGTTAGCTGCACTCTTGCACAAAGCCCAACCCACAAGTCGTGCGCTGACTGTACTTTAGGATGCTGCAGGAAAACCCCACGGTCGTGGCGATCGGAACCATCCTCGACGGGAAGTTCCGCGTCAGCAAGGAGATCGGCCGAGGCGGCATGGCTGCAGTCTACGAGGCCGAGAACGTAGACATCGGCAAGCGCGTGGCGGTCAAGGTGCTGTCAGCGGAGCTCGCCAACTCTAAGGTCGTCACTGAACGTTTCATGCGCGAGGCGCGTGCCGCCGCCAAAATTCGAAGCCCCTACATCTGTGACGTCTACGACGTCGGAACCTATGCCGGGCGTCCGTTTCTGGTCATGGAGCTCCTCGAAGGCGAAAGCCTCTACGACCGACTGGCGCGGGATCGCCGCCTCTCGGCCAAAGAAGTGCTGGAGATCGCCGGTGAGACGGCCATGGGGTTACAGCAGGCTCACGACGCCAGCATCGTGCACCGCGACTTGAAGCCCGAGAACATCTTTCTCTCCCGGGGTGGCGCTGGGGACCGCAGCACCAAGATTGTCGATTTCGGCCTCGCCAAGTTCTACGAGCCTCATTTGGAAGGCGGCGCCAGCGCTCGCCTGACCAAAGAGGGTGCCTTGTTTGGAACCCCCGCGTACATGAGCCCGGAGCAGGCGAGCGCTCAAGGGCCGATTGGGTTGCGCTCAGATCTCTGGGCATTGGGCTGCATCGTCTACGAGATGCTGGTGGGGCGGACCGTGTGGAACGTGGACCAAGGGGTCGCCATGATCCTGGCCCAGATCGCCGGCGGGCCACTCCCTACGCCTTCCAAGGTCTGCCCCGAGCTTCCGAAGAGCTTCGATGTTTGGTTTGCCAAAGCGCTCGATCGGGACGAAAGTAAGCGTTTTGGCAGCGCTCTCGAGCTGTCTGAAGCGCTTCGCAAAGCGCTCTCGAAAGATGCCCAGCAACCGGCGTCGTCCCCACCTTATACGGCGTTC
>JANOIG010000325.1:0-5029 GCA_031407405.1 Deltaproteobacteria bacterium | reverse complement strand
CGTCCTGTCGAGCCCACTGGTCTTCTCGTCCGGCGCGTGCGCGGAGAAGCAGGGCATTGTTGTTGGTAACAGCGGATCAGGTGGAGGCTTGGATGCTGATGACCCGAGGCGAGCGCGCTGTGGGGAGGACGGGATCCCGTGCGGGGCGGAGGGTTGCTGCCCCGCGGACAATATTTGCAGCCGCGCCCTCCAATGCATCCCCTCGGCCTCGTGCAGTCCCAGCGAGGACTGTACCTCCGATAGCGTCTGCGGCGGCGGTAACCGCTGCGTACCCTGGGCGGATTTCCCGGAGAACCTGCGTCACGATGCGACTTGCCGGACCACCGTGGACCTGCCTTCGCTACAGCCCGAAGTGCAGTGCAGCTGGCCCGGCGCCAACCCACCGGGTGAGCTCCCCGAATCCATACAAGTCATTGCCACACCGATGGTTGTGGATTTCAATTTCGACAACGACCCGGCCACCTGGCACCCGTCCATCGTGTTCATTTCGTATGAAGAGCTGGCCGCCACTCCGAGTGGCGTGCTGCGCGTGATCGATGGCGATACCTGCACGCTCCAGGCCACGATTCGTGGGCTGAATCCCTTTGCGCAAAAGGTGTCCCCGGCGCTCGGTGACATCAACGGTGACGGGCGGCCGGACATCGTGGTGGGTGACGAATCTCCCTTTGGTGCCGCGGTGAAATCGGGGGTCCAAGCCTTCTCGCCGGACGGCTACGGGGAGCCCAAGTTCAAGAGCTTGGGGCAAAAAACCTTTTCCTCCACGGCGACCCTCCAAGGCATCGCGCTCCACAACGTGGACGATGACGACCGGCCCGAGATCCTCACCGAAACGACGATACTGGGGATCAAGGAGGAATTAGGCGATGTGCTGATCGAGCTCACCCAGCTGCAACGCCCGCCGCCGTATGAACAGCTCACTGGGCGCGAGCCGCCCATCGTCGTGGACGTCGACGGCGACACTCGCCCCGAAATGGTCACGGCGCAGGGTATTTTGGTGTGGGACACCACCAACCCCGACATGCCCTTGATCAGAGACAAATCCCGCTCGGCGAACCTCGTCAATGATCCGCTCTGGGAGCAGGAGGACAACCTCCCGGGCTTCTTCATGGCGCTAGCCGACCTGGGTGAGTTTGAAACCAACCTGCCCGACCAGGCCGACTCGGCAGAGATGATCGTGGTCGGGTCCGCGGGTAGCTTGTGGGTGGGGCAAATCGATGGCGAAACCATCCATGAAGTCTCTGGCCTGGCGGGCGGCCCCCCCGTGGTGGCAGACTTCGACGGGGACGGCCGCATGGACTTCGCCTCACCGGGCCGAAGTGGGATCACCGTGTTCGACCTGGACTGCGTCTCAGGGGATGATGACCTATTTAATGCCGCAGGCTGCAAAGGCACGCCGAACGCGAACGGCATCCTCTGGCAGAGCGAGCCGACTCAGGGCGCGCTGAGCGGCGCCGCCGTGTTCGACTTTGACGGCGACAAAAAAGCCGAGCTCGTATTCGCCGATCAATGTTTCATGCGGGTCTATGACGGCTTGACGGGCGACGTGCTGTTCAGCGTGCCGCGCTCGTCCACCACGAATTGGGATTACCCCGTCGTGGCGGACGTCGACGGAGACGGCCACAGCGAGATCGTCACTGCTTCCAACAACAACGACACTACCCTCGATTGCGATGACAACGATCCCTATAATCTCAAGGTGGCTTTCGAGGCTACGGCCGGCGTCACCGTGTGGACCGTGGCCGACGACAACTGGATGGGGTCTCGCCCGGTGTGGAACCAGCACAATTACTACGTCACCAACGTCAATGACGACGGCACAGTCCCGCCCACGGCCCTGAGCCACTGGAACTTGGAGCGAAGCCCCGGCCCGAACACCTTCCGCCAGAACGTGCAGGGGGAAACCGGTTCCTCGTTGGACAAGGCCGATATCACGACCGCCGGCCTGCCCCAGTTCGAGTGCATACCTTTCCGGGACTTCGCCACGGTGACCGTGGACTTGTGCAACCGCGGGTTGTTACCGTTGGACGCCGGTGAGGTGTCCCTGGCACTGGTTCACACGAATCAGCCGAGTCTCGGAGTGTGTCCACCATTGACAAATGCCGAGCCCCTCGGGGCTGGCGAGTGCGTCAAGGTGGGTTGCGACGTCCCGGTCAGAAAAGGCGCCGCTCCCTTCGACATCACCATCATGGGTGACTGGAGATCAGCGCTCGAGGAATGCAACGAATTCAACAATACCTCGCTCATCTCTCGCGTATCCTGCACCGACATCATCGAATGATGGTGCCCAAGGCATGCCTCCATCTGATCCGCGCAGCAGCCTGATGCGATAGCGCAAAGCCATGTCCGCGCAGCAGAGCCGCCACATTTTCGTGCGAAGCAGCCTGGCCGCTAGCGCCATCGCGCTGAGCAGCTTCGCCTGCAGCGACGGTAATACGGATGGCCCTGTGGTCGTGCCGGAGTGGCAGTCGATCGCCGCGGGGCTCGAAGCACCGGGCGGGCCCTGTTGCTGGACCGAGGAGAACCCCGATACGAGCGAAGGCGCCGGCATGGCCAACAACCACGCCCCGCTGATCAGCATCGACAGCAATGGCATCGCCACGGTGTCGCTCGCCGCAGAGCACCCCATGGATCCCGCCAGCGCCGGGGTCAAGCACTGGATCACTACGATGTACGCCAAGAATCAAGACAGCGTGGTGGTCGGCTTTCAAGACTTCGGCCAAACCGAGGTGCTTCCGCAGTGGTCCGGCCGGCGCAACCCCTCGCTCGAGTTCGCCATCCCGCCCGGCACCACCAGCCTGCGCGCCTATTCCTACTGCAACCTGCACGACCACTGGGCCAGCAAAGTCGAAAGGTTCTAACGTCGAAGTCGTATGACTTGGCGTTCACCGCGCGAGCAAACGGCATGAGCTCTCTCACGCCCTGGTAGCGATCCCCGTGGTGGCCCTCTCGTCGGGCGTCCCCAGCTCGCCCTCGGCGTCGACCATGATGAGCAGGCTGCATACGCCCTCGCCCGCCGCGCGCCGCTCGAGCTCGGCCCAGTAGGAATTGTCGCTGGCCTTGGACTTGTAGAATTGGCTAACGTATTCGATGGCGTCGAGGCCGAAACCATTGGCCACCCTGGCGAAGTCCAGCGGATCCAGGCGCGACGCGGAGAGCTCCTTATGCAAGGACGCGAAGGCTTTACACCACAGCTCGAGCGTCCAAAGTTGCTCATGTGCCTATCTCTGGCCAATGATCCGCTTTCAGCTATACCCCCAGACGCAGTACTGCGTACAGGCTCGAGCCCGGGTGTATGGGCGCCGATTAACAGAGTTAACATTGCTCTTTACCGCTCGTCTCATTGGCGCTAAAAACGGGCCAAAGCTTCAGGGCGGCTCTAGGTGCCGCCTTGCCAGGGGCGGTTTTGTCGACGCAACGCACGTCACCCGAGCCAACATCAAGTCGACCCGCATCGAGGCAGGCAAGGTGACTCGCCCATGAACCGGAAGGCACGAGCGGCGGGGCACGGACCTCTGCGGGCACGTGGCGGCGCGGTCGCGGTCATGCAGCGCCTGCTCGACGCATTTTGGATCTTCTGCGCGCACTACGTCTCGCACTCGCTGTACCCCTCCATCACGAGGCTGCTGGCTGGGATGCGCTTCCCGGTTCCGAGCCGCTACGTAGAGCAGGACTGGACCATCCAGGACACCCTGGCTTCGGTAACGGCGATCGTCACGTTTCAGGTCCTGGCCGAGGCGCACGGGTTGTATCGGTCGTGGCAAGGTGTGCCACTTCGACGCGAAGTCGTCACCGCGCTCGCGGCATGGATTTTCTCCATTCCGGTGCTGCTCTTCATGGCCTTCGTCACGAAGACGTCCGAGGGTTATTCGCGCTCCATTGCCCTGGTCTGGTTCTTCGGCGCCGCGGTCATGCTGAGCCTGTGGCGGCTCGCCATGCGGGCCCTGTTGTATGAGCTGCGCAAGCGGGGCGGCAATACGCGGGCCGTGGCCATCGCCGGCGCGACAGAAATTGCCCTCAGCCTCGCCAAGACGATCAACGAAGAACCCTACTCGGGGATGCGCCTGGTCGGCTTCTACGATGACCGTAACTCGGACCGGCGCATCGCAGTGCCCGAGGAGTACGGCGGTGTCATCGGCGACTTGAACCAACTCGTCAGCGACGCACGTGACGGCAAGATTGACATCGTTTATATCAGCTTGCCGCTACGCGCTGAATCTCGCATCAACACCCTCGTGCGCAAGCTCGGGGATACCACGGTCACGGCCTACGTGATCGCAGACTTCTTCGTGTTTGACCTGCTGCATGCGCAGTGGACCAGCGTCGGGGACATCCCCGCGGTCAGCATCTTGGACACGCCGTTTCATGGGCTCGGCGGTTGGGTCAAACGCTTGGAAGACATCGTCGTGGGCTCGATGATCCTGGCGCTGATCGCATTACCCATGCTGGTCGTGGCCATCGGGGTCAAGCTCACTTCGGCGGGGCCGGTGTTTTTCCGGCAGAAGCGCTACGGGCTCAACGGCAAAGAGATCCGCGTGCTGAAATTTCGCACCATGAAGGTCATGGAAGACGGCGGCGATGTCAAACAAGCCACCAAGGACGACCCGCGCGTTACCCCGTTCGGCAAGCTGCTACGGCGCACCTCCGTGGACGAGCTGCCTCAGTTCTTGCAGGTGCTGACGGGCGAAATGTCCATCGTAGGGCCGCGTCCACACGCGGTCGCGCACAACGAGCTCTACCGTTCCAAGATTCAGGGCTACATGCTGCGGCACAAGGTCAAGCCCGGCATCACGGGTTGGGCGCAGGTCAACGGGTGGCGAGGCGAAACCGACACCTACGAGAAAATGCAGAAGCGCGTGGACCACGACCTCGATTACATTCGAAACTGGAACCTGCTGCTCGACATCAGGATCATCTGGATGACGATATTTGGTTCGAAGACGAGCGAAAACGCTTACTAGCTCTTCGACGCGTATTGGTTGTCGCCGCACCGGCCCGCCGGGGTGGGGGCCGGATGCGGCGACCCCAACGC
>JANOIG010000323.1:0-2232 GCA_031407405.1 Deltaproteobacteria bacterium | reverse complement strand
GTCTTGCTGGGCATTGGGGCTAGCGGTGGGCCACCGGGTGTTTCATGCTGAGGCGCTCGCTACGGGCCAGACCGGCCCGCGAGTAGAGCTAACCTAGGGAAGCCATGAGACAAATTCAGAGCTGCATGTTGGGTGGTGTGGGACTGTGGCTGGCCCTGGCCTGCGGCGGCGAAGGGGGCTCGGGGGGCGGCGACACTGGCGAGCTCGACACGGGCTTGCCGGAGGAGACTGCGCTCGAGGACGTCACCGCCGAGCAATACACCGCGGCCTGCGAGGCGTTGCGCGACCGGGCGTCGAGCCGCCTGGGGCCGGACAAGACCGTGCGCGGCGCGTGCGAAGTCTTCAGTGGGGCGTTCACGAACGACCCCGGCGAGTGTCGCGATAGTGCCGACGACTGCGTCGTCCAGACCAACGACGGTACACACCCCTTTCTTTCGGCGGAGGCGCTGGACGTGACGCAGTTCGAATGCGTGGGGGGCGCGAACGACCGCGCCGGTTGCACGGTGACCGTGGGCGAATTCGAAACCTGCATGAACGACCGGCTGTTGGCGTTCGAGCGCTTGTTGTCTGAGAATACGTGCAGCAACGCGGCCATGATCGACTTGGTGTCGGCCATGAATCTGGCGAACTTTGCCAGCATGGACGCGCCGGCATCCTGCGCTCAGTTGGGGGCGGAGTGCCCGGCTGTCGATCCGTTCGCCGCACCGCCATGAGGCCGTCCGGGCTGGCGACTAGAGCATGGCTCTGGCCGAAGATATTTCGTATGAGCGAAGCCAAGGCATTCGCTCGCAGCATTGCGAGCATTAGGAGACAAGCGTGAGAGTCGCCGTAGTTGGAACGGGTTATGTGGGGCTGGTCGCCGGCGTTTGCCTCGCTGAATCGGGGGCAGACGTGATTTGCATCGACGTCGACCAGGACAAATTGCGTCGCCTCGAGCAGGGCAAGGTGCCCTTTTTCGAGCCGGGCCTGGCGTCGATGCTGGCGCGCAACTGGCCGCAGCGCATCACCTTCAGCGACAACCTGGCCGAGAGCATTCGCGGGCGCCAGGTGGTGTTCGTGGCCGTCGGCACTCCGCCCAACGAAGATGGCTCGGCGGATCTGAGCCGGGTGATCGAAGTGGCGCGCCACGTCGCCGAGGTGGCTGAGCACGACCTGCTATTGGTCTTGAAGAGCACCGTGCCGGTGGGCACGAACCAGCGGGTGAGCCAGGTGGTGGCTCCGGCGCGGCATAAGATCAGCGTGGTGAGCAACCCCGAGTTCTTGAAGGAAGGGGCCGCCATCGACGACTTTTTGAAGCCGGATCGCATCGTGGTGGGGACCGACGATGACGCCGCCTACCAGCTGATGGAGCGCTTGTACGCACCGTTCAACCGGCAGCGGAACCGCATCCAGCGCATGTCGCCGAAGAGCGCCGAGATCGTGAAATACGCGGCCAATGCGCTGCTCGCGACCAAGATCTCGTTCATGAACGAGATCGCCGAGCTGTGCACGGCGGCGGGCGGTGACGTCGAGCAGGTGCGCCTCGCGCTGGGGGCCGATCGGCGTATCGGGTTCCAGTTCTTATATCCGGGGTTGGGGTTTGGGGGCAGCTGCTTTCCCAAGGATCTGCGCGCGCTGGTCAAGACCGGCGAAGAGCTGGGCACGCCGATCCGGGTCGCCCAAGCGGCCGTAGAAGCCAACGAACGCCCGGTGGCGCAGCTGCTCGGGCACATGCAGCGCGACCTCGGGGGCCTGAAGGGGACTCGCATTGCGGTTTGGGGGTTGGCTTTCAAACCGAAGACGGACGACGTGCGTGAGGCACCCGCGTTGCGACTGATTGAAGGCTTGGTCGCCGCGGGGGCGCAGGTGGTCGGTAGCGACCCAGAGGCTCTCGAGACGTCCCGCGCGCACTTCGAGCGCGTGGGGCTCAGCGAGCGAGTGACGTTGACGGACGATTACTATGCTGCGTGCGTGGGGGCGGATGCCTTGGTGGTGGCAACCGAGTGGTTGCAGTACCAATCGCCGGATATCGAGAGGCTGGCGCGGAGCATGAAACGGCGCTTCGTGTTTGATGGGCGTAACGTGTTGTCGCCGAGTGGCTTCAAGAATGCGGGGTTTTCGTACCGCGGAATCGGGCGGGTCTGACGCCTCGCCGGCAGCGTCACTTAGGCGTTCCGGTCACTCGAGCGCCGGCGCGTGCGGGAGGTGGGTTTTTCCGCTCGCGGGGCCCCCCCGAACTCGCGCGCTGCGCTG
>JANOIG010000399.1:0-5443 GCA_031407405.1 Deltaproteobacteria bacterium | reverse complement strand
GCTTTGACCAGGGACGGCATGTCACGGTGACCCTTGATGCGACGGAACCGCTGCTGCGCGCTGAAGACGCCCAGCGCGGCCCAGCGCTTGATCATGTCGCCACCGCGCCAGCGCTTCACGTTGCGGGTCACGCGGCGCACGCTGCTCATCAGGTTCTCGATGGGGTTCGTCGTCGCCAGAGAGCGGCTCAGGGTCCTGGGCAGCCCGAGCTTGGTGACGGTGAGCGTCTCCTCGAGGCCCTCTCGCAGGCTGGCGGCGGCATCCTCGTGGCCTCCGCTCTCGAGCCAGGCGACCAGACTCTTGAGCCGCTTGCGCGCCGTGTCGGCGTTCGTAGCCTTGTAGGCCTCGCGCATCGCGCCGATCACGTAGGCGTGGCAGTTCTTCGGCAGGTGGTCGCGAACGTTCCGCATCTTGTGGACCTGGCAACGCTGAATCACCGCCAGGTCGCCGAGCACGTCGGTGAGGGCCTTGCGCAGCCCTGTGCCGCCATCGATCACGCAAAGTAAGCGGCCCGTGATCTGAAGCCCACGCTTCAGCAGATCCTGCAGCAGGGCCGTGCACACCGTCGAGTTCTCCGTGGAGCCGTGCCACAAGCCGAGAGGGACCTTCCTGCCGTCCTCGGCCAAGCCCAGGGCCACCACCACGCTTTGCCGGGCCACCACGATCCCGTCGAGGTACATCCCGATCAGGCGCACGTCGTCCAGGCGCCGTCCGAGCTGCTCGTCCATCGCGGACCGCGTGCGCTTGATCAATTGGCGGCTGACGGCGCTCTTGCTCGTGCCCCGCGACGGCACCGTCTGAGGCCTTGGCTCCAGGCTGGCTTCGTAGCCGCGCGTCGAAACCCCCAGCAGAATCTGGTTCACCACCCGCTCGGGCAGCGGATCGACCGCCTTGAAGTGCTCCAGTGCCGGCAGCGCGAGTTCGTAACGCCGGCCAGACTCGTTGCGCGTCGACATCACCCGCGGCCGCTCGATCACGACGCGGCGGCCACCAAACGGCAGCTCCGTGCGCGTCCCGCCCCAGTGGTTGGCGCTACGCTCGGCCAGCCGGCCGCCCTTCTTTCCCGCCAGGCCTTCAGCACTCTCTTGGAGCACGGCGCTCAGGGCCTCCAGCCCCACTTCGTGGACCCACTCCACCAGGTGCTGCTTCGTGGCGCTCATCCCCGCCACCATCGGCAGCAGCATCTGCCGCAGCCGTTCCAGTGGTTGCGCCTCCGTCGCCGTTTGCTTCCGGGTGCCCTTCTCTGCTTTGCTCTTCATCGGTGGCTCCTTGTCCCTCTCGGGACCTTGGTTCTTGGCAGACCCAATTCTCAGGTCGGCCAAGGAGCCGCCGCTACTCAGACTTGTTCAACAACGCCCGGGGCATCCCCACGAGCCTCATTGACGTACGGTTGTGGCAGGACATGCTGGACGAGGTCATCGCATTCGAGCTACCTGCTCCGGGTGCGGACCCTCGCCAATGGATCACGCAGCTTCGGACCAACCTCCGAACGATAGGAATGCGGAGCGTGACCTATTACGGGAGCCTGGAGAGCGTTGTGGTCCTTGGCCGCGATTTGGACGGACAGCCCTACAAGCAGGCCAACGTCGTCACCCTTTACAACCTTGATTTTTGCGATGAGATCGCAAGCCGGGTGGATACGCCGGGCGGAGAGAAGGCCTGGCGCTTTGAGGCACTTCGGACCATCGTGCAGGATCAGCGCGACGCTTTCCGGCGGTCCGGCGGCCCCTCCCACTTTGTCATCCTGCTGACCGTGAGGAATCAGGTCCCGGCGAGGCAGATCGGCGGGCTGTTGAAGCGCAGAAATCCCTCCGTCAGCGCTCACCGGTATGCCCTCACCTGCCAGAAGGCCAAACGCATTCCGGATACGGGAACCCTTATGGGGTCTCACGCCTGGTCCATCAAGACGCTGCTATACACGACTCTGTGCAACAATTTTTCAGCACCGAATATCAGTGCGCTGTTCTTTCCTCTCGTGAAGTACACCGGCACGCCGATCAGTTCGAAGGTCCCGAGCCCTATGCTTCACTGGATCGTCGTCTGTCGTTTCGGCAAGAAGGAAGATTGTGCGCCGACATTTTTTCCGCGAGACTATCTCTCGAGCGTGACGTCCCTCGAAGTAGTCGGCGACGCGTTGACTTTGAATCCGGAACCAGGTGAAGCGATGAACGTACATCAGCAGGTAGGGTCAACAGCGTGGTTTGATGCCAACCACCCGCCATCCTTCGACTTCTCCTTGTAGCGCCCGCATTAAGTCGCCGGGGCCACCAATGCACGAAGAAGATCAGGTTTTGTAAGCGCCGCATCGCCAGGGTCGAGATCGCCGGAATCCTGCTGAACATACTGTGCGAGGCGAAGTTTCTGCGCGAGGCTGAACTCGATCAGGTCGTCTACGGTGCCCTCGGCCACCAGGAGGTAGATCATGCAGGGGCGTGTTTGCGAGATGCGATGGATTCTGTCCTGCGACTGAAGGTAATCGACGAGATTGAACGTGCGGTCCAAATAGGCCGCGGTACTCGCGACGGTGAGCGTGAGTCCTTCGCGGCAGGCCGCCGGATTGCCAATGAAGAGTCGCACCTCGGCGTCCGACATGAACGCTGAAAGTGAGCGCTCTCGCGCATCGGCGTCCATTTCACCGAAGAAGCACACCGGTCGATACGAGGAGTACCGCTTCTTCAGCATGTGAATATTGCCGGTGAATGAGGTCCAGACGACCGCCTTCTGGGTGGGATCACTCGAAAGGTGGGCTTCCAGGAGGGAGTCTAGGGCGCACAGTTTGGCTGGGGTCTCCTCGTAGGATTTGTCCAACAGCCCGGGATGCGAGGCGAGCTGCACCAACCGCAGCAGTCGCACGAGGATATTCTCTCCTTCTTGGAGAACCTGCTCCCCTGTCATTGTCTTGACCCACAGATAGAGGTCGTCACGCATGCCTTCGTAGAGGGTCGCCTGCCGTCCGGACAGGCGAACGCTCACGGTTCGAATCGTCTTCTGCGGCAAGGTAACCGCCTCGGACTTCAGCCGCCTGAGCGAGATTGACGCAAGGCTGTCTCGAAGCTCATCCAGCTTTACATATCCCCCACCAGCCCCACAGAAGCGGCGCTGGAACTCCTCGAATGACGAACCGAGCGCCGTGCCGTCGTCGAGGAAGAAGATCTGGCTCCAAAGGTCACGCGGCGTGTTGGCAACAGGGGTGCCGGTCATGAGAACGCGCTTGGCCGCGTGCGCCTGTAAACGGTGAATCGCTCGCGTGACCTTCGCGTCCGGCGTCTTGATTCGGTGTCCCTCGTCCAGAACAAGGGCAAGACGCTTGAACCTAAGAAGCGCGCGCAGAGATGTAACTTCTCGCGTCACTGCCTCGTAGTTGATCACGTAGAACGCCGCGCGGAGGGAACTGAAGGCGAGGCGCCGGGCAGCCCTGCCGGCGCCGAAGATGGCGTATGGAAGCATCGAATGCATCTCGATCTCCCGTCCCCACGTGCTCTTTAGCGTGTTCGGGCAGACGACCAGGGCACCATCAAGGCCGCCACGCTCAATCTCCAACACGATGGCGTCGATCACCTGCTTAGTTTTTCCAAGCCCTTGCTCGTCGAACAGCGCCGCCGCCGGCCGTGACGCGATGAAGTTGGTTCCTTCTTGCTGATGTGGGAGCACCTGGATGCGCCTGCCTCGTGTCACGAGGCAACCGTCAAGAGCACGTCCGGGATATGAAGCCTGACGATGTGGGGCACTCCCACGAACTCAAGGTCGGCTAGCACTCTGTCGAGAGCTCGTGCGGCCGAACGCGGGACGGCCACGTATAGGCGCAAGGGGTGCTCGAACGTATCCAATCGCGTGAGCGCGCGAAGCTGACAGCGGGTGTGGTACGTGTCGACATCGTCGGCGGTCTTCGCTTCTGCGACGCCGAGGCAGCCGCCAGCGCTAACACCCCAAGCATCCGGCCGAACGCCGCCGACAATCGCCGGAGCTGGAAGACTGTTCCATCTTCCGCCCTGTGCGCTCTGACCATCGTAGGCTACGAGGCGAAAGCCATCGAGCAGCATTCGCCGGGACGCCCACAGGAGAAGCGCTTGGTGGCAATGGGAGGGCATCACCGTCCGCCAGCACCCGTCGTGCGCTCTGCCATGCTCACGACGGCTTCGACGGCGGACCTCAAGCCCGACAGAATCGCTGTCCGCTCCGGGCTTCGTTGTAGTTCCAGGAGTTCCGGCAACGTCATCTTGGTAAGTCGGGCTCGCGTCTTCTCGAGCAGGGCGTACAACTCCTGCTCCTCGGGGTGCTCCCGCCGAAGGTATTCCTCTGCGGCGGCGAATCCATCGGCGTCAAGTAGTCTCCTCGCCTCGGGTGACTCAAGGACGCGCGGTAGGCGCCTTACCTTCTCACCGGTGTTGATGCGCCCGAGATTTACCCAACCCGCAAAACGTTCCCGGAGATCCTCCTCTGCGTCCAGACGTTGCTGTAGCTTGGAGTTCCTTTCGAACTCCAGGAAGTAGGAGTACTTCGTTCGATGCTCGGGCCTGGTCGGGTCCTGCGTGATTGGGAAGTACTCACGATCCATGAAGTCGGCGGCAGCGATGTGCTGGCGCACCTCGCGCGGCGTCATTCGGTATCGTTCCGCAATTTCTTCTTCTATCAGGCCGCCAGCTACCAGCGCGCGTAGTTGGAGGGCCTTCTCGTATGGCGCCCACCCTCGCACAGAGCCGAGGTGAACCTCGTTCAGAAGGTTCTGAACGACATGCTCCGGCGTGCCCTCGGGGATGAGCCACGCGGGCATAGTCCTGAAGCGTGGCTCATCGGGGCGATCCTCCTTGGCGAGCCGCATCGCTACGACGCGACGGTTGCCCTCCGCGACAACGCCGCCTGCCCGGAGATAGATCGGCTCTTGGACGCCCCCGGAAAGCAGAATCGAGCGCTTCAGCTCTTCCACTTCCTCTTGGGTGGTAAGAAGGAGCGAGCATGCGGCGTCGGTGCGTTCTCCGTCGTGGAGCTGCCGCATCGAGAAGCTAAGGCGAGGATTAGTTGGATCTAGGACAACCGCATCTGGGTCGACCTCGACCAACTCAAGATCGACCGCCTCACCCTGAATATTCCGTGCATAGTGGGCTTTCATTCATACCTCCCAAGCGTGCCGCCGCTCAGATCGATAAAATAGGTCAGAGCTTGCTGTAGGTCAGAAACGATCCGCCGCGCGGCGGGGTTCCCATTCGGCTTCACGCGTTGAATGTCAGCGAGGCGAGCCTCCGTCAGGAGCCGCGTCATTTCAACCATGCTTCGAAATAGCGGAGAAGAAATGGCCGGGTCTTCTTCCTCTAGGATCTTTCTCGCCTCCGCAAAGCCACCGCTCTCGAACGCAGCAAGAGCGTCCGTATTCCCAAGAATCTTGGGCAGCTCTCGAACCTGCGCCCCTTGAGACAGCTTGGCGCTTCCGACCCAGCCAGCAAACCGG
>JANOIG010000307.1:0-5635 GCA_031407405.1 Deltaproteobacteria bacterium | reverse complement strand
ATGTCGGCGCCCGCCCCGCGTGCCACGCAGCCTAAGCCGGCGCCAGTGCCGGAGTGGCGGCCGCCATCGCTCAGCGACATGCCCAGTGTAGATCCTTTCGCCGGTTTCGTGCGTCCACCGCCCAGCGCACTTCAGCGCTTGGGCATGGCGCTCCTGATTGCGCTGGCCGTGTTTGGCTTATGCGCTTTGGCGGCGATTGGCTTTGGCTATCTCGGCCTCGGTAAAATCGGCTGGTGAGCACCCAAAGCAGAGGTGCCGTGTTGGCAGGCCATAGATGACAAAGCGCTGATCGACCTCTGCTACCGGCCGCGCCTGGGCAATGGATGGCACGAATGGTGAGATCGGGGCTTGGCTGAGGTACCGGACATTGCCATCGAGGTGATAGTGAGGGCACGATCCCTCGCGGCTGGGCACGTAACTGATCATCGGGTAGAGATTCGCCGAGAGCTCGAATTGCCGTTCAGCGATTGGATGTATGATGTCGAAAATCTCAAACGACGTGCAGGCGTTCGCGATGAAAACGTACCGAGCCGCTTGCGCTTTTACATTTCAGGTTCGATCCGCTCGTTCAGCGAGCGGCGGTATGCCTTCACGATCTGAGTCTGATTTTCACCGACAGCTATGAAGCGGACGAGATGCGGGAGATTCAGATCCGGCAGGACAAAGCTCGCGGTTCGAGGTTCGTATCCACCCCCGGTGAGGTGTAGGACCAACAGCTGACCCTCTTTGTACACCCAGACCTCGGGAACCCCGAGCCCCCGATAAACGTCGAGCTTGTCAACCAGGCCGCTGGACACGATCACCTCGATGGCGATGTCCGGCACCTCACCGAGCGGGCCCAGCGAGTAACATTCATCCGGTTCCAGGCCGCGCTGTTTGGCTTCTTTTCGGAACGTTGCGCCGCCAAAACCACGCAGATCGATGTCCCGCTCCTCTGCATAGGCCTCCAACAAGCGCGCGATGAGCTTCTTGTAGTCTTCATGATCTCGCGACGGGCTCATGAATTCCAGCGTCCCTTCCAAATAGGTGAGGCGAAGACCCGAGCGATCGTCCAGCGCGTCACGGAGCGCAACGTATGCGGGCCAAGGCACGCCATAGATGACAAAGCGCCGATCGTCCTGTGCAGCCGTGCTCGCCTGGGCAGTCGATGGCACGAACGGCGACGTGAGGGCTGGCTGGGTCATGACGCGCTTTCCAGAATCTACCACGAAGCAAGGGGAGGTGCCTGCACCAGCGAACAGGGCCCCGATTTGTCTTGAAATGCGCTCGGTGGAGGCCCGGCCCTTTTCCTTCTCCTCGCCTCCGTATCAGTGTGTCAATCGTCCACTTCGCGGCGGCGGTACTTGGCGTGGCTGCGGCCGGTGATGCCGATGTCGACGAGCAGCGCGATGACGGTCAATAGCCAGCCGAGGGAGGAGACGCTGCCGCCTTGCGACATGGAGTGGGTGGCGTACGCGAAGGTCAGCGTGGTGAGGGGCAGGAAGATGAAGCCCAGCAGGGGCCAGAGCCAGCTGCCGTACGCCCGTCCGAGGTAGTCGTTGCCGAAGAACCAGACCAGCGCGAGCACGACTCGCGGAAACACCAACGCCAGGCAACCGAGCGGGAAGATCATGTCACTACGTCTCAGCATGAAAGTGATTCACCCCGCAATGGGGCTAGAGTGCTGCGGCGCGGCACGCACGTGTTTGAGCCCCAACGGCGGTCGGTCTCAGTCAGGCCCGTGCACATAAGTTGCCGGATATTGCTGCAATCGAGGACTTAAGGGGCAAGGAGCTATAACGTTTGCGGGCCTTGGCGACGTTCAGCTCGACTGGCAAATGGGGTTAGCCGTACAAGAGTGGGAGAGCTCGACATGACCGACGCTAATGCCGGATTTGATTTGCAGGCCGCTCACCGACATTTTTCAGCCGCGTGTTTCAATCGCGCCTGGGACCTCATCGACAAGCCGGATCGCTCGTCGGCGGAGAACGAGGAGATGGTGCGGTCCAGCTTCACCTCCTACTGGCACTGGACGCAGCGCGACGATTGTTCGCCGACGAAGCTGTCGGTCGCTTGCTGGCAGCTGTCGCGGGTGTATGCCGTGCTGGGGCAGGCCTCGGCAGCGAAACGTTACGCGCAGCTCGCGCTGCGGCAGGCTAGCGCTCCCGCGACCCCGCCGTTTTATCGGGCCTACGCCTATGAGGCATTGGCCCGAGCCGCCGCTCTCGCGGGCAAGTGGCCTGACGCCGAGCGTTACCTGGGTGAGGCACGCAAAGAGGGTGAAAGGATTGAGAAAGGGCAGTCCAAAGCGGCGTTGATGCGAGATCTCGACACCATTCTTCTTGCTTCAGGCTAGGCACGAGCCTGATCTCAGGGTGTAGGCCAATGGGCCGCCACCGGCAGTCCGAGGGACATCCGTGCAGCTTAACTTGAAAAATCCTGTTCTCAGGCCACCACAGGTTGGGGCAACATGGATGGGGGGGGCATAGCTCATGGACCAGCATCGGGTACCCATTTCTGCGCTCACACGCCGATATCCACTCGCGGACGGGGTGCTGGAGCTGCTCGGTGCGCACGCCTCGGTGACGGGCGCGACGACACGCATCGAGATGGGCGGGCGCCGCGTGCTGGTCGATTGTGGCGTGGCCCAGGGCGCGGAGGCGCTCGACTGGAGCTTTGACGAGGCCGCGCTGGACGTGGACGCCGTGCTGCTCACGCATGGGCACAACGATCATGTCGGCAGCTTGCCCACGCTGGTGGAGAAGGGCTTTGAAGGGCCCATTTATGGCACCCCCGCCACGCTGAGCATTGCCCGAGTGGTGCTGGAGGATGGGCTGGGGTTGCAAGGTTTCAGCCCGGCTGAGTCGGCGCGTATGCTGCGGGCCGTCGACAAGCTGCTGCGGCCGTTGCGTTATGACACTCCCGAAAGCCTCGGGGGTAAGCTCGAGCTTTCGTATCGAGACGCCGGCCACATCCTCGGCTCGGCGAGCGTGGAGCTGACCTCGAGCGAGAGCCGGGTGATTTGCTCGGGTGACCTGGGCCGCCCGGATTCCCCCCTGCTCTGCGACTACAACACGACGTGGAAAGCGGGGCGCCCCGTGGATTTGGTGCTCATGGAGTCCACGTACGGCGACGAAGAGCACAAGCACAGCCATGGCGACGTGGAACGGGAGCTCGAGCGCATTCTGCTGCGCGCCATCGAGCGGCGTGGCCACGTGCTGGTGCCGGCGTTTGCCATCGGCCGCACGCAGTGCTTGCTCTATCACTTGAATAACCTGGTCGAGGCCAAGCGCATCCCTCCGCTGCCGGTCGCGGTCGACAGCCCCATGGGCATCGGCATCACCCAGACCTACAGCGATTTTTCACGGCTGTTCGACAAGGAAAGCCTGACCAAGATGGCCGCTGGGGATGATCCGCTGGATTTCGCGCAGCTCTACGCCGTGCGCCGGCACGAGCACAGCCGGCGGCTCGCGGAAGTGCCGGGGCCATTGCTGATCATCGCCAGCAGCGGCATGTGTACCGGCGGGCGCATCGTCGGGCACCTGCGCCGCTTGCTGCCGCTCGATTCGACCACCGTGCTGTTTGTGGGTTACCAGGCGGAAGGCACGCCGGGGCGGGCCATTCAGAGGGCCGCTACCCGCGGCGGCCGCGTGTGCCTGGATCACGAGGAGGTGAAGGTCCGCGCCGAGGTCGAAACGCTGGGCGGCCTGTCGGCACACGCTGACCGGCGGGAGCTCGCCCGCTGGCTCAAAGCAATCCCGAACGTCCGGCAGGTGGCGCTGCACCATGGTGAGCCGAAAGCCCAGCGCAGCTTCGCGACCTGGTACAGCTAACCGGGCTCGGCTAACGTCGAGGGCAACCCGGTGCCTAGGTCCACCATCGTCAGCATCGACAGCAAGGTCCTCGAGCTCGAGCTGACCGAGCCGTTTGGCATTTCCGGGGGTAGCCACGACGTGGCTCGCCTCGCACTCGTGCGACTCACGCTCGCAGATGGCACGACCGGGTTGGGGGAAGCCGCACCACTGCCCGCTTACAACGGCGAAAGCATCGACGCGGTGCTGCACGCGCTCAACGCCGCTCGGCCCGTGTGGGTGGGCACCGACGGTAAAGCATGGCGCCAGCGCGCGCGCGACCTCGACCTGCTCACTGCCGAGAGCGCGTCGGCCCGCTGCGCCCTGGAAACCGCATTGTTCGATGCGCTGGCTCGCCGCTGCGGCTTGTCATTGTACAACTGGTTTGGCGGCTGCACTCCAGCGTTGCTCGAAAGCGACATCACCATCCCGATTGTGGACGCCGCCACCGCCCGCAGCGCCGCCGAGCGCTGGTGGGCCCGGGGCTTTCGGTGCTTGAAGGTCAAGGTAGGGGCCGGCGACGACGCCGAACGAGTGCTGGCCGCCCACGCGGGCGCGCCCGAAGCCAAGCTCTTGCTCGACGCCAATGGCGGGCTCAGCGCGACGCAGGCGCTCGAATTGGTCGATACCCTCAACCGCCATCGCGTGGCGGTCGACTTGTTCGAGCAACCGGTGCCCGCCCAGGATTGGGCGGGGCTCCAGCAGGTCTCCAAGCGGGTGCGGGTGGCCGTGGACGAAAGCGTGGTCACCGCCAGCGACGTGCTCGAGGCGGCGCGCTGGCTCGGTGCGCCGCACGTCATCAACGTCAAGCTGATGAAGTCCGGGATTGTCATGGCCCTGGACATCGTGGCGGCTGCGCGTGCCGCAGGCATGTCTTTGATGATTGGCGGCATGCTCGAGTCGAGCCTGGCCATGTCCACCTCTGCGTGCTTTGCCGCGGGTCAGGGTGGGTTTGAGTTTGTGGATTTGGATACGCCTCTGTTTCTGCGAAACTCGCCTTTTGGGGGTGGGTTTACTTGGCGGGGTGCGGAGTTGGATCTATCTACGATCCAGCTCGGGCATGGGGTGAGTGTGGTGGATCCGAAGGCGCGGCCGTGAGTCAGTGAGCGCGACTGATGGGTGCTACGGCATCGGCCTCTGACGGCAGTACGGGTAAGCCGTCAATTGCAGAGGCAACGCAATGAAACCATTGGTATTGCATTGAGAAAGGCAGTCGATAGTGATCCACAGTGTGTGCCATGACCGTTGGCCGGACACTCACCTTCATGACGCACCACGAGTTCGTGGGTTGGCTCGCTCTGCTCAAGACTAATTCTGCTCGCCGGTAGACGTTGCGGAGTGTCGACATCCGCGGCACCGCCTTCAGTAAGCAGGAGTAATAGTCGTGCAATGACTGGTAGAGCTTCCAAATCCTGTGGGGCCTTGGTTCCATCCTGCCTTCAAATGCCGAGCGACCAGAAGAGTCCGGGGCGGATGGCACCAATGGCATCGCGCTTCACCGGCGAAACCGGTCGTGACCTTCTGCTCGAAGTCCTGTCCGACACCACCTTGCTTCGCGGGGTCGCCGACGTCGGGGAGTTCATTGGCATTTCGGAACTTCTCGAAGTCGAGCACGGCAGCACCATCATCCAGCAGGGCGGCTCCGATAACGACATCTACATCGTCGTGTGCGGTAGTTTTTTTATAAATGTGAATTGCCGTAAGTTAAACACACGAGGAGTAGGAACACACGTTTGCGAAGTATCACATGTTGATAAGACGGCAAAAAGAAAGGCTAAAATCGTGGGGGGGGGAAACAACCAATT
>JANOIG010000292.1:0-1687 GCA_031407405.1 Deltaproteobacteria bacterium | reverse complement strand
GTGGCGGCGCGGGTGCCGAAGAGCTGCTTGTACTCCTCGCTGTGGAACACCGTGCTTGGGCTGCCCGTGCAGCAGACGTGCCCATTGAGGCAGATCACCGTATCGGTCGCCGCCATCACCACATGGAGGTCGTGGCTGATCAGAAGCACGCCACATTGCGTTTCGTTACGGATTCTTGTGATCAGGTCGTAGAGCGCGACTTCGCCCGAAAAATCGACGCCCTGCACCGGCTCGTCGAGCACCAGAAGGTCGGGCTTCCTGATCATCGCGCGGGCCAGCAGCGCGCGCTGGAACTCGCCACCCGACAGCGTCTGCACGTCGGCGCGCCCAAGGTGGGGAATACCCACAGCCTCGAGCGCGGCATTGATCTCGTCGTCGCGGTGCCGGCTAGTGAGCGTCATCAGCCGCCGCACCGTCAGCGGCAGCGTCCAGTCGATCGCGAGCTTCTGCGGCACATAGCCGACGCGGAGGTTCGGCCGCCGGTTCACCGCGCCGGTGTCGGGCCGCAGCACGCCGGTGATCATCTTCGCGGTCGTCGATTTGCCCGAACCATTGGGCCCGATCAGCGTGACGATCTCGCCCCGCCGGATCTTGAGGTCGACGTTCTCGACCAGCCAGCGACCGCTGCGGCGCACCCCGGCTCCGGCAACGTCGACCAGCGTTTCGAATTCTGCGCGCGCATCCATGGTTGACAGCTATGTAGACGTTATAGCATAACGCTGCAACGTAATAACATTACATTGAGAAGGTGGGCGATGCGCCGGTTGGTTTTGGCGGGACTGTTCGGGTTTGCGCTGACTGCATGGGCGTGTGCGGCGCCAAATGTTGTGGCGAGCATAAAGCCCATCCATTCGCTGGTTGCGGCGGTGATGGAGGGGATCGGCACTCCGGAGTTGATCGTCAGGGGTGGAGCATCGCCGCACACATACAGCCTGAAACCGTCGGACGCGCGGGCGCTGGAAGAAGCCCGGGTCGTGTTCTGGTCCGGGCACGGGCTCGAAGTCTTCCTCGAAGACTCGATCGAGACCCTTGCGCCAAATGCGACGATCGTTGCGCTCTCGGAGTCGCCCGAACTGCAGCTCTTACCGATAAGGGAGGGCGGGGCGTTTGAGGAGCATGCCGATGAGGGGGAGGGAGATGTGAATGGGAACGAACACAACGGCGACGAAGACGGCGAGCTGGACATGCACTACTGGCTCGACCCGGCCAATGCGGAACTCCTTGTATCAGCAATAGCCCGGACTCTGATCGCAGCCGATCCCGAGAACCGTGCGAGGTACGAGGTCAACGCGGAGGTCACGGTCGAACGATTGCGTGAGCTGTCGGCCGAGCTCGCCGCCATCCTGGCACCGGTCGCCGACAAGCCACTCATCGTTTTCCATGATGCTTACCAATACCTCGAGCTGCGCTTCGGGCTCGACGTCGTTGGGTCGATCACCGTGACGCCCGAAACCATGCCGGGTGCTCAACGGATCGTGGAGCTGCGCGACAAGCTAAAGAGCCTGGGGGCGGCGTGCATCTTCGCCGAGCCCCAGTTCGAGCCTGCGGTGGTCGCGACAATCGCCGAGGGGACGGGGGCGAAGATCGGAACGCTCGATCCGGAAGGGGCGGGGCTCACCGAGGGACCTGGCCTTTACGGCGAACTTCTCACCGGCCTCGCGCGTTCGATCGCCGATTGCCTCGGCGA
>JANOIG010000225.1:0-4051 GCA_031407405.1 Deltaproteobacteria bacterium | reverse complement strand
CCCATGAAACAAACGCGCTCCGGTTGATCGGTTCTTCGCCGCACTCATCGCCCAGCCGAGACCTCGGCCAGTCACAATACTCACCGGACAGCTGGGCGTACTCGTTACCCAGCCACAACAGGCCCACCCTTTGATTGAGCTCTTCCTCCGCCTCTCCGCTGATCTGCTGCAGATAGAACATGACCGAGTTGGCGCGGCGGTGTGAGAGGGCGCGGTTCTGCGCGGCGCTGCCCGTCTTCGATGCGCGCGCGACGACGAAAAAATAGCGGGCCCCTTTGCGCTCGAACCAACGCTCGTCGAGCAGCTTTTGGCCCGCTTCATCCAGCACATCCGAGCCTTCGTCGAACATCAGCACGCCGCCGCGGTCTTTCAACGGATGGAACAGCGCATTGAAGTCGGCATCGTCGATGGCGGCGAAGGTCTTGATGTCCGAGGGTTTGCAACCCCGGCGCTCCGTCTGCGTGCTCAAGCCGCAGGAGTGCAGCACGCGTTCGAGCACCTGCTTGAAGTCAGCCGTGCAGTACGCGACCTCCGCCTCTTGCGCCATGGCCACTGCCGGGCGCTCGCGCTCACCCGGGGTGGTGAGCCGCCGCTTGGCCGAGCTGACCGAGCTGAAGACGAGCCCGAGCACCACGAGTAGCGCCGCCGCCGACACGGCCATGCCGAGCCGCGCTGCCCCTACCCCGCCGCGCCCCGGAGGCGGCCCCGAGGGCTCGGCCCGCGCCGCGCGCCGCTCCACCTCCGGGTCATCCGCTGCGCCGCGATGAGAGCCAGCACGGCCGGGTATCACGTCGTTGAGCAGCTGCTTGAAGCGGGAGTCGGTCATTCCACGAGCTCCGGTGCCAAAGTGCGCAGCGCGAACATCAGGCCCATGTCGATGTCCTCGTCACACAGGCGTTGGCCGTCGATGAAAACCTGCGGCGTAGAGACCGCGATGGCGTTGCCCGCGGCGAAGTGCAAATGCCGGTTCAGGCGCAGCAGCGTGGCGCGGTCGCCCATACAGCGCGTCACCTCCGCGCCCCAGCGCTGGCCAATCATCTGGCTCAAGGCGGGCCCCCCGGCGCGGCCGGCGTCCGCCAGATCGGACTGCTGCTCATACGCCCAATCGAGCATCTCGGCGGGGGCCTTCGCGCAGAGCAATGCCTTGGACAGCGTACAGGCCCCGGGATGCAACGCCTGATCGAGCATCCAGTTGCACTCGTTATCCAGAGGGAACAGCGCCAAATCCACGTTCAGCCGATCGAGCACGCCGGCGTCCGCCATGCGCTCGTGCAGCGACTTGCAGGTGGGGCACAGCGGGTCCTCGAAAAACAAGCCAGTGCGCCGTGGTGCCTTACCGGGCAGGCTCAAGAGGGCATTGTGCCCCTCTTTGGCGTTCTTGATCTGGCCACACGTCGTCACGAAAGCCGCGTGGTTGGGCGCAAAGGCCGCGTACACCAGAGACGGCGCCAAGACCCAAAACGCCATCCCCACCAGCACGACCGCCACCACCATGCCGAAAGGGCGCGCTGACCTCTGCTCCGGCTCTTGCCATGTATTGGCCAGCACCCCCACGCCTGAAACCGCCAGCGCAGCCGAGGCCAGGTAAATGCCCGCGCACGTCTTGCAGATGGTCCCGAGTTCGAACCAGCTGATGCCAAACATGACCAGCGACACCAAAAACGGCGACACCGCCAACACGCCGTAGAGCGCCCCCGACGATCGGCTGGTACGGCTACCTGAGCCGGTGAGGGTGAAGGCGTGCCCCAAGAGGAAGGCAAAACACCCGAGCCCAAACAGGGAGATGGGAATGCCTCCCCAGAGCGACTGTTTGAATAAGGCCGCGTAGGGGCTATTTAGAGCGGTCCGGCAGCCCTCACCGCCAATCGAAGCGTCTGCACCCGGAATGAAGGAACAATGCAGGTCGTGCAGGCCGCGGTCCAAATGCGACGCATAGTCGAGCGTGGAGATGCCCGCGAACAAGAGGCCCCACAAAGCCCCAGCGACGCCAATCCACGCAAAAATTCGCACGCGGCTCATATCGGCTCCTGTCTGAGCCTGAATGGAGAATAGTGCAAGTTTTAGAGGGGGAGCCGGCCGGAAATGAAACCGTCAACGGGGGCGTGGGGGCTAGGGCAAGCGTCGCTAGCGGCGGCTGGAGCACGCCGCAATCTGTATCAGTTTCGGGGATTTGCGGGGCTATGTCGCCCCGCACCAAACGCTCGATGGCCTCGGTGCAGATCAGAGCGCTGCGGTAGAATCGCTACTAGAACTGACTGAGCCATTCAGCGATGCAATCGACCTCCGCTTGGGGGAGGTCCTCGCCACTGCCGATGGGCATCGGAATTGGGTAGCAGCTGGGACCCGCCTCCCCGTTGGTCATGGTGAGAATCGTACTTGCGTCCGGGTTGGCACTGTTGATGTACAGGCCGCACGCCGGATCGCGCAGGCTTGCGCGATTCACATACGTTCGGGCTTTCGCGTCGCTCTCTGCGAAATCCCCACTGAGTGAGCCAGCGCCGTGGCAGGCCGACGACGTGCCACACCTGGGGATCAGCACCGTCCCCGGAGCATCACAATAGTCGCCGCTCGGTGTGCCGCCGCCTGCCCCACCCACCGGTGGGCTTCCGCCCCCGCCGTTGACGCTGCCACCGCGCCCTCCGCTACCCACGTTGCCCCCACCCGCCATGTTGCCCCCACCACCCGCCCCAGCGCCAGCGATCGCCGAACCGCCTGCACCCACCTGTTCGTCGCAAGCGTCCTCGGGGTAGGCCGTGCAGAGGGCGTCTTCGAGAGCACGGCTCCGCGCCGGAGTGTCACCACCTGCGCAGCCCGCCAGCAGCAGGCACAACAGGCCCCAGGCATGCTGACCCAGTGTGCTCATCCCCCGACCTTGCGTGATCATTTTTCGTCGCCTCATTTTAGTAACGTTGTCGGCGCGCGCGGGGCGCCGTCCGAGGGGCCTGGCCGCGGTCTCGAGCCAGAGTCTGTCCTCCCGCCAGGTGTCCTGCAAGCCCCCCTCGCCCGACACTTCGCGACAGGGGTCACCGGTCTCCTACTCATTGGCGGCCACCGCCACAACTCCCATGCCATAACCTAACACGCTGGCGTGAATGTTGCCCTTTCCCGGCGTCCAGGTGGCACAGATCAGGACACCACCTGGGCCGCGCCGGTGCGGCCAGCCGCAAAAATACCGTCACCACCACCCCGCCAGGAGGGGAAACGCTACCGGGGCGGCCCTCATCAAATAGCTCTCCAAATGCCACATGTATGATGCGTCGGGCGCTCCCCGTCGATCCACTTGCTACTCGCATTAGGCTAGACCCCGCCCTGTCGATGAGCTCGCCGCGACCGTGCTGCTGTGCGTGCTGGCAAGCTTCGCACACCGTGAGCGCGACTTGGTAGCTAGCGCGGGCAGCGTCCCCGGGCCCAACGAGCACTTGCCGCGCCAGCAGCAAGATCGCTGCGTCATCATCGAGCGGCTGGCCCGCATCGCGGCGGATTTTCGACATGGCCTCGCGAAAGGTCGCCAGCGCTTCGCCCGAAACCTCGAAGCGCAACACGTGCCGGAGCGCTGCACGATCGCGCGCGTCACCGGGCTGACTCCCTGGGCGGTGGCCCGAGACGAGCTGTTCGACCTCCCGCACGGTCCTGCCGCGGGCGGCTTCGAGCCATTGGCGTTCGGTGGTGGGCACCGCCACGCGGGTCAGCTCGCGCAGCGCGGACCAGCTAGCTTCACCCGCACGCAGCGCTCGAGCCAACACCGGAAGGCCCGCGAGCGCTTCGGCCACTCGAAGCTTGTCATGCGTCAAGCGTGGGCTGTAACCAAACAAGCGCTCGACGTATTCGGCGAAGGACCCATATCCAAGCCGCCCGTGTGCTCCGCCCCGAAGCGCCAAGACAAGCCATCGGCCTTCGTCGAAGTCGAGGCCGGCGCGAGAGCGAGCGAGGCTACACAGCTCCGTGTGCGCCCGCTGCCAATCGGCGCTTGCGCCCAGCACCTCATCGGCCCTCTCAACGCTCTCGGCAGGCATGCCCGCAATGGCATCGGATCCTTCGATACAATTTGCTA
>JANOIG010000217.1:0-20261 GCA_031407405.1 Deltaproteobacteria bacterium | reverse complement strand
GTAGCCACACCAAGAGCCTCATCGGTGGCTACCCTGGCGGGCCACGCCAGGCCCTAGGCTGCCATCGATGCGATAGGGCGCATAGTGCTCGGCTTCTGCAGCGATGAATTTGAGAATGGCGTCGCCGATGCGCAGCTCCTGCCCGTGCTCGAGTCGCGCTTCGCGAACCCGATAGCCGTCGACGAACGTCCCATTCGTGCTCTGCCGGTCGCGTAGCACCCAAGTGCCGCGTTCACGCGCAAGCTCTGCATGCAGGCGGGAGACGGCGTGGATGGGCAAGCTGAGGTGTGCGGCCGTGCCGCTGCCAATCAGCGTCGTCCCGGTCGCGGGGAGGGGCCAAACGGATGGCAAGTTGGCGAATCCATCCGCGTACAAGAGCACCAGCCCGGCACTGGTCGCCTCCCCGGGGAGGCCCACGGCGCCGAACTGTTGCATGGCGTCTGTGGCCTGATCGTTCATCATTGCCTTCGCGTCCTCTGTTGGCGGTTCGATGTTTTCTCGAGCCAGGGCACAGCTCTACATTTTAGGTCCCGAATCGCCGATGTGGCACATTAGACTGCCCTGCGCATGTCCCATTCCAATATTACGGTAGCTGCCATCCAGCTGAGTAGCCAGGACGACGTCAGCGCTAACCTGGCACAGTGTAGGCACTGGTTAGAGCGCGCCGCGCACGCGGGCGCGAAGCTGGTCGTGTTTCCGGAGAACTTCGCGTTCTTTGGCCCGGATGCCGAACGGTCGCGGGTGGCCGAAGCGCTGCTGCTCACGCCAGGCTCCGCGGGGGCGCCGATACAAAATGCGCTCGCGGAGTGGGCCCGCGAGCTCGGGGTGACCCTGGTGGGCGGGGGGATGCCGATCCGTAGCGACGATGCAGAGCGCCCCTACAATACCTGCGTCGTGTTTTCGGCGGATGGGCGGCTGGCTGCGCACTACCACAAGGTTCATCTCTTTGACGTCTCGCTTTCCGACGGAACAGCGCTGCGCGAAAGCGCGCGAACCACCCCCGGTAACACGCTCTCGACGCTGCCGGTGCACGGCTTCGAGGTGGGCCTCTCAATCTGTTACGATATTCGGTTTCCGGAGCTGTATCGTGGGCTCGTGGAGGCGGGTGCCGAGGTATTGCTCGTGCCGGCAGCATTCACGCTGCACACGGGTAAGGATCACTGGGCGCCCTTGCTGCGCGCCAGGGCCATCGAATCACAGTGCTGGGTGGTGGCTGCGGCTCAGTGGGGCACTCACCCCTTGGGGCGACGCTGTTATGGCCATTCCATGATCGTGGACCCCTGGGGCACCGTCGTGGCCGAATGCTCCGATCACACGGGTTTTGCGCTGGGCACACTCGATCGGAAGTACATGCAAGAAGTGCGGGACAGCCTGCCCTCTCTGCGTCACCGCCGATTGCGCTGAGCTGCTTGTACGGTCAGGCCCGCAGGCTACTGAGGAACGATTTCTCGGAGCTCGGTCCCCGCGGCGTAGCCGTAGCTGACGTTGCGATCGAAGCCGTCGACGATGACTCCAATCGGTTGGTCGCTCTGCAACCGGTGCACCCCATCGCTTTGCAGCCCGGGCTGCAGTGGTGTGGCGGCATCGAGGGACGGATCAATGATGGGGAAGCTGAGCTGACAGCGGAGCACTCGAAAACCAAAGGCTGAATCATCCAACTCTTGCTCGAGAATTGTACCTGCCTCGAGCCGGCAACCCGGGAATTGATCCAGCGGTTGACCGTCCAAGATGATCTGCGCATTGACGGGCGCCATGATGCGCAAGAAATCGAAGCTGTAGCGGTCAGGGGTTAGAAACACATACTGCGATCTGAACTGCTCTACCGGCGGGATGATGATGAAACTGGGGTCGCCGCCTGGAAGAGCGCCGGGGATCCCAGCCGCGCTCTGGCTGGCTGTCACGTTGCCCAGCATGATCGGACCATCGCTATCGATCCAGAAGTCCCGTGAGGTGACGATCTCGCGCATGCTGCCCCGAGTCGAGAGGCGGAATTCACTCAGCTCTCCCGCCAGGCTGGTGCGGATGTTGGCCCCCGGCTTGAAGGCAGCAATGATGCGAAAGACCTCCTCTTCTGGCTCCGGCGCGAGCGACGCGCCGGCATTGGCCAGGGCGAGGTGGCGATTGAAGCTGACCGGAACGATGAAGCGACGGCCCGCGCTGCGGACCGGATCGAGTTGCTCTTCGAGGTGATCCGCGCAGCAACGCCTTTGTGAGAGGCGATCAAAACGCGGTGAATCGCTGGCTTCGCTGCCGCTGAACACTGCCACGGGGCGGTCGGCGGCCACGATCGATCCGGTGAAGTCGCTGTTGAAGTCCCCGCTCTCGAGGTTGAGCACGTCGAAGGCATCCAGAGTGATCTCGACGCTTTCACCAGCAAGTATCCCTGCGATGGGGCCACCGCCGATCACCTCGGTGGCGCTAGTTACCCGGACCAATGTCGCGTCGCGCGTCGCCACCACGGTCAAGAAGGCGCGAAAGTCCACCGAACCGAAGTTGGTGTTGGGGTCGTCCGTGCTGGAAATGGTTTGTGGCCAACCCAATACGACGTAAGCCTCTTCCATTTGGCCCGGCGTGCCTCGCAAGGCTTCGACCGGCTTGAGCAGCGAGGCATCGTTGGAAAAAACGTTCACGTTCTCCAACGGATTGAATTGGTACGCGACAACGGGAACATTGCTCCGGATGCGGTATGCTGCACGTGTCAGTGCGGTGTGGGTTCCAGTATTGAATTGACCGGATGGTGAACCGTCGACTTCGCGCGGGCCAAGCGGGAAAACGGTCAAGTTGAACGGCGATACACGGGCCTGTGCAACTTCGATCGGTTCGCCGGGCTCCCCCGGTAGCGTATCGTCGAGCTCTATGGACACTTGGGCGGTCAAATCGGGTTGGGGGTTGCTGACCACCACGGCAAACTGTTGTGCGGCAGCATTGAGTGATTCGCCGGCCACGGCATTGTCCAGGTCCACGGCCCAGTACTCGCAGCCAACATTGCTGCGTTCCTGCGCGGCGAGCGTGCAAAGATTCGTGCAACGCCCTCCGCGACAGGCTTCATCCGCTTCGGGATCACATTCGGAGATGGGGGCGAGGCCCTCGCCGAGCGCGTCACAGCGCATGACGACCTGCCCATCACAGATCTGACTTTGCGGTGCGCATGTGGCACAGCGCCCTAGCTCGGTGGAGCACACCAGTCCGCGCTCGGCGCAATCATCCGTGACCGCCCACTCGGGTCCCCGCTGCGTCTCGGTGCAATGCTCCAGCACCGACGTGCAGCGCACCGCACCGATGCTGCAGACCTCGGTGGTAATTGCCGCCGGCCCACCATCAATCCAGCGATCGGACTTATCGAAAGAGCACGACGCCGCTATACCGGCGCCGAGGACTGCGATGCGGCACGCCTGTCCGCGCCAGGCGTGTGAACTACTCCGCGGTGGGCGCATAGCCGGAGCTGCCGACGTCGGCGGCGTGGGCCTCCCAGGAGGAGGGCTCCATCTGCGCGGTGCGCAGCGCCGAGTAGTCGAGGTTCGGCACGCTCGCCAGCGACACCACGATGTCTACAATACCGGGCAGCAGGTCACCGTCCGGCAGGCGCGACAGGTCAGGCAGGCGGAACGCCCCGTGGCCGGGCGGCGCAGCGATGGACCACCTGATGAGGCCGGCGCCGCTGCGGACTTCATACAGAACCAAAGAAACCGCGCGGCCGTCATCCGACCAAGCGACGCTGAGCTCTCGGTTCCAGGTGATCTGATTGTCGGAGCCGATGTTGAGCGTCGGCACCGGTACAAAGCCGCTCACGGCGATGGGCTGGCTGGCATCGCGAGCGGTGATCAGCGGCAGCACGCTGAGCGGCGCATCGCCCCCTAGACCGGTGAGGGCGCGAGTCCCTACCGCGTATTTCGAATCTTCGAGCGCACCCACGAGGGCGGGCAACCCAATCAGACCGAGCTGACCGCTACCCGCTAGGGGCGAATCGATTTGGGCGTTGGGCAAAATGGCGAAGCCCCCGTTCGATATTTGGACCGCAACGCGTACATCAATCCGGTCGGGCCCGCGACTACTCGCCGTGGGGCCCGTTATGTCGAACGCGAGCGCTTGGTCGAGGGTGTGATTCATCGCGATGGAAACCCCGTCGATGACCTCGCCGGGGCTGGCATACAGGCCTCGCAACAGGCCCATCGCATAGGCGGTGAAGCGTGCGGGATTGACCGTTCGATTCTCGACGCCTGCCAATGCGTAGAAGGTGCGGCTACCTGCCCCGGTGGCGATCTCGAACTCGTAACCAGCCCCGCCGGGGCTGTCGAGCGTGATGGCCCGATCTTCCCGCGGCAATCGGAAGCGGCTTTCAGCGCTGGCGCTGGGTTGGAAGATGTAGGCGGCGCGCCGTTCATCCGCACGGTACGCGTCGGGGACGTTGGTCCAGCCTCCGCGCTGAAACTCGACCCCGCCCCCCCACACCAGCTCGCCACGTACGATCACGGGAGGTGTCGACGCGCCACCAAAGCTCGGCGGCAGCTCATCTCCGCAGTCGGGTGATGCAACCGGACGCAAGTCGACCCTGACCGTGTCGACCGGTACGTCGACGAAGCTCTCCGGCTGAAAGCAACGTGCCGCGACGGTCACCAGCTGAGGGCCGGCGAAGTCGTCCGTGAATACGGCGCTCCCCTCGCTGTCGGTGCGCCGGACCGTCCCTCCGCCACCTGGCTGCTCGAGGCCAGCCAGATCAAAGTCGCTGCCCAAAATGACGTACGCGCCCGCGACGGGGCTGCCCCCGGGGGCGCTGACGTGGACCGTGAGCTCCGTTCCCAGGGGCGCTCCGCTCAACCCTCCCGTCAACACGGCACCCGGCTCGTAGCTGAAGGCACCGCTCACCGTGTCGACGAGGTCGCCCTGGCTGATGGAGATGCTCTTCTGTCCCTCGCTGCCTGGCGGTGTGCGACAGTCGAGCTCTTGTGGTCCGCCTGCCGCGCCCCGAACCTCCAAGACTTCACAAGGCTCGCGGTCGACGTGTACCTTCGTGGCGGCGTCCCACGACGTACCCGCTCCAATCAATGTGATGATACTGCCGCCGCTGGACGGCCCTTGCTCCGGCGTGGCGAAGAAGGTGTCGTAGCTGTAGGCGTCGGCCAGCGACCGGCGCGTGGCCGCGTCATCGGCATTTTGCGTGGTGATCGCGACGACGCCGGGGGTGCCGGGTGGGACTGCCACCTGAAGGCGATCCGAGCGAGTCGCTGTCACTCGATCCGCCGACACCTCGGTGTCGCCGAACCATACCCGCACCTGGCTCGAGAAGCCGTTACCTCGAATGATGGCGAACTGCCCGCCGCGAAATGGACCGTGCGCGGGCTCTACGCCGAGCACCGCGTGGGCTTGTATTGGGTCGAGCCCGCCCACCGGATTCGGCACCGCTGCTGGCTCGCTCCCCACAAAGTCGAGCGGGTCGTCCGTCATGGCGCCGGCGGGCACTCGCCGGCTTGCCAAATCACCCGAATCACCCGCGCAGGCCGCGGCAACCAAGCTCCAGGCTCCCGCCCGGAGTACCTGGCGGCGAAAGCTGCGCTGCAGCTGGATTGCTATTAATGTCACGTGGCCTAAGGCTAGTATGCCGATTCCATCGGGGCGATGGGTATTTCGCCCCCCCAGTTGGGCGAGGGCGTCGAGCTACCCGTCGCGTGGACTGAAACTCCGAAGAGAGCCCTCGAGCAGCGCGATGGCGGCAGCCTTTCGCTCGGACCGAACCATGGCGGCGCCGACACAGGCGGGGCAGCCGGACGTGCACGGGCAGCCCGAAACCAGAGCTGCGGCACGGGCCATCAGCTCCTCGGTCCGTTCATAAATCCGGCGCGCCAAGCCGACGCCGCCGGGCAGAGCATCGAAAAGGAACAGGGTGGGGCAGAACAGCTCGTCGGTTAATACCTCGGTGCCGTCGAGAGCGTGATCGCCGTAGCCCGCTCCGGCGGCGGCGAGTGAGCCCGCTCCGGCGGCGAGTGAGCCCACAGCTTCGAATGCTCTGTCGTCAGAGCCGAGCGTGCGGCCAATGTCTCGAGGCTCACACATGAGAGCAATGCTCGACACCGTTTCAAGCGCGGCACCCGCGCCCCGCAGCCCATCTATCACGAGCGCCTTTGACCAGCGTTTCTGCTGGGCGCCTGCTGGTCCCAAGCAATCCTGCCTCGAGCAATCCTGCCCTAAGCAATCCTGCCCGAGGATCCACCAGAACCCTGTGGTGTGCATCTCCAGATCAGGCAGATGGACCTCGCCGTAGCCGGCATTCTCATGGGTGAAGAACTTGATCTTCTTGTAGCCGGTGACAGTTTCTACCACCTTGATGTCGCCGTGGCACAGTTTGCCCTGGAGCACGCGGCGTTCAGCCGTGGCATCTAGAACGGTGACTTTGCTGTGTGTGAGGGCGGTCGTGAAGTAATCGGGCTCGACGCGCCGTACGAACGCCTTGTGGTTTTCATAGTCGAGTCGCTCCACTTGGTACTGTGCGGCGTCGTGCTGATAGATGGCTTGCTCGTGCAGCATCGTGTGTGTGGAGCGCCAATCGAGCTCAGCTAGCGTGCAGTTATCTTCGAGGTCGATGATGACGAAGTTATCCCAACTGATGCTGCGCAGGGAAACGTGGCTGGCTGGGCTGGTGTCGCCCGTCCACGAGTATAGGCCGCGGCTCGAATGCAATAAACCCTGCCGGGTCAGGTAGTCGAGCGCCTCACGGGTGGCGTCTTCATCCAGCCCCGCATAACGTCGCGACAGATCGGGTGGCGACAGATTGGGTGGCGACAGAGCAGCATGGGGCTTGGGCAAGCTCTTGGGTAATAGAGGAGCGAGGCGAAACGATAGCTCGAAAGCCGCGCATTTGAGGTGTTGGACCAGAATCTCTACGTTGTCGGGGTCGATCCGAGCCTCTTCGGCGTTGGCGTCGAGCACGTAATCCGGTTGGTTCGCCATGAACTGGTCGGTGGCGCGGCTGTTCAGGACCATGACCGCGATGCTCTTTTCACCCCGCCGTCCGGCTCTGCCGAAACGCTGCCAGGTGGCGGCGATGGAGCCCGGGTAACCCACGCATATGACGGCATCCAGATCACCGATGTCGATGCCGAGCTCGAGGGCATTGGTGGCCACGACGCAGCGGATGGCCCCCTCGCGCAAGCCCTTTTCGATGGCTCGCCGCTTATCTGGCAAGTAGCCGCCGCGGTAACCAAAAATGGCGTCAGCAGGTACGCCCGGGGATTTCTCCCGAATGTACTTGAGCATGACCTCTACCGAGCTGCGTGAACCGGCAAAGATGATGCTGGGCACGCGGGCAGCCAGAAGGTCGACCGCCAACTTGACCGCGTGTTTGAGCGCACTACCTCGAATGCCGAGCTCGGCGTTGACGATGGGAGGATTGTAAAGGAAGAGCCGGCGTTCCGCCGACGGCGCACCCGATGAGCTGACCACAGTGACGTCTCCGGGCTCGAGCCCGAGCAGACGCGCGGCGTGCTCTCGCGGGTTGCCGATGGTGGCGGTGGCGGTGACGAAGCGTGGCCGAGAGCCATGAAACTCCGCGATGCGTTTGAGCCGTGTGATCACGTGAGCCATGTGCGAGCCAAAAACACCGCGGTAGGTGTGCAGCTCGTCAATGACGACGTACTTTAGATTCTGGAAAACGCGGGCCCAGCGCGCATGATTGGGCAGTATGCTGGCATGCAGCATGTCGGGGTTGGTGAGGACCAGACGGCTCTGGCTGCGAGCCGCACGGCGCGCGTCACCGGGCGTATCCCCATCGTAGACCAGGGCAGGGATGGGGAGGTCGGCGTCGCGAATCAGGCCATGCAAGTCGTGCTCTTGATCGCGGCTGAGCGCCTTGGTCGGGTAAAGATAAATGGCACTGGCCGTGGCGTCTTTGGCGAGGGCGTCCAGGACGGGCAGGTGAAGACAGTGGCTCTTACCGCTGGCGGTCGGGGTTGCGGTAATCACGTGCCGACCCGATAAGGCAGCGCTCACCGCTTCTCGCTGATGAGAGTACAGCTGCTCGATACCGCGACGCCGAAGGCCGCGCACCAGCCGTTCGTCGAGGTCGGGTGGCAATGCGGCGAACTCGGCGCTGGACGGCGCCAAGGTCCGGTCGGCGGCAAAACACTCGATGACGGTCTGGTCCGAGAGCCACTGGCCGACGACGGCGTCGACCCCCACGGAGTGGGCCCAGGGCGGCGGTTGGGGTGTGGGAGGAGAGGACGTTCGGAACGCAGAAGCGCTCGACCTGGGAGTCACCATGGCCAATACTAAACGGATGTGCGGTTGTAGGCCATCGGATTATCGGGCCGGGCCAGCCAGCGGTGGCTCTTCTCCAAGCCTTGGCGTACGAAACCCGCATGAATGAGCCGAGCCAGGCGAGGGGAGAGGCCTCCAGCGAGCTTGGGGCGAGCGAGGGATCGATTCCGGCACGGCACGTCTCCGCGAAGCGCTGGCGCCCTAGCTTCGTCTTTTTTGCGGCAGTGGCTGCGGTGTGTCTGCTCGCAGACGTCACCTCGAAGGCCTGGGCCGAAGTGGAGCTCACCCGTCGTTCGCCGCTCGAGCCCATGGTCATCGTCGAAGGGCATCTGAATTTCGCCTTGGCGTACAACCGCGGTGGCGCTTGGGGGCTCCTGCAAGACGCGAGTGAGAGCGTACGAAGGCCCTTTTTTCTGGTGGTGAGCCTAGCCGCGATCGCTTTTATCGTCTCGCTCTACAACAAGCTATTGCCCGATCAGCGCGCGTTACGCTGGGGCCTGCCGCTCGTGCTCGGCGGAGCGCTGGGTAACCTCGCCGATCGGGTCACGCGAGGCAGCGTCGTCGACTTCATCGACTATCGCGCGGGCTGGGTCGAGAGCATGAACGAGCTGATCGCCAAGCTGGTCGGCGGCTGGCATGTGACCGACCATTGGCCCACGTTCAACGTGGCGGACATCTCGATCTGTGTGGGCGTTGGCCTCATGGCTGTGGACATGCTGACCTCGGCCCGTCGCAATGCCGAGCGCCAGCAGCGGGTGAGCCCTTCGTCGCCTTCACCGCCGCACGCGGCTGAATGACGCGCTGGGCGCGAGGCAGGTAGCCGTGCATCCTGCGCTATTTTCCCTGCTCGACTACACGGTGTCGAGCTACATGCTACTCATCGCTGTCGGCTTTTTGTTCGCCACTGCGATGGGGGCCGTCTGGGTGCGGCGCATTGGGCAGAATCCGGATGTCGTCGTGGACCTGGGCTTGGCGGCGGTCGTCGCCGGGCTGGTTGGAGCCCGCTTGCTCCACGTGCTGGCTGACGGGTACTTCTGGGATTATGTGCATCTGTGTACCGATCCGAGTCAGGTAGCCTGGCCCGTGCTGCGTGGTGAATGCGTTGGGCGGCTCGACGGCATTTGGGATGCATCCGCTGGCGTATGCCGGCCGAAGCAGGCAGATTGCTGGGCTTGGGCGCAAATCTGGGGTGGGGGGCTGACGTTCTACGGAGGGTTCGTGGGGGCCACCCTGGCTGCCTGGTGGCTTTTCCGTCGGGATCGCTTTCCGTTTTGGAAGGGAGTCGACATGGGGGGCATGATGGTGCCCATAGGCCTTGGCCTGGGGCGCCTCGGTTGTTTGATGGTGGGATGCTGCTTTGGCCGCAGCTGCGCACACCCTTGGGCGTTGCGGTTTCCACCCCACAGCCCCGCTAGCGAATGGCAGTTTCGCGAAAAATTGCTAGATACCCCGCTCCACGAGTCGCTGCCCGTGCACCCGACCCAGGTCTACGAGTCGCTGGCGGCGCTGAGCATTGCCGCCGTCCTCATCCTGTTCGTGCAGGGGCGCAAACGCTATGACGGCCAAGTGTTCGTGGCTTTCCTGGCAGCCTACGCAGCGAGCCGCTTTGTGATCGAGTTCTGGCGCAGCGATGATCGCGGCGGCTGGCTTTCTCTGTCGACCTCCCAATGGATTAGCCTGGCCATGCTGGCCGCGGCTATCGGCATACATCTCGGGCGGAAGCTGCGGCGCGCTCGGCCCGTGCTGGCGAAGCCAGCTTTTTGACCGACGGCGTGGATCTTATCGAGTAAGCTTTACCGATGGGTGGAGTTGGCCAATCTCGGGCGCTCGGATGGGTGTTCTGCTGCGGCGCGGTCTCGAGCGCGTGGCTCGGCGCGCAGGGCTGTTCCGAAACAGAGCCTCGGCCCAGCGTTGCTGGTGACTGCAACGATGAAGATTGCACGGAGGTCCGGCAAGTGCCCCCCGCCTTGGGTGGCGGGGCGATGGCCTCCGGGGGTGGTTCCGGGTCGGGCGGCGCGGCAGGCGGAGGCGGCTTTCCGGCGCCCCAAGTCGGAACCCTCGCGGGCAGCGTGCGCATGATCGTCGAGCCCGATCTGCTGGGAGTGCGGAGCCTGGACGGCACGGTCGAGGTTCGCGCCCCGGGTGCAACGGAACCCGAGATCAACGGGCAAACCGCTAGTGATGGCAGCTTCAGGCTGGTGGGTGTTTCGGAAAATGACGAGTTGTGGGTGGCGGTCGGCGCGTTCGAAGATCCGCCCTCGAATGTGTTCATGGACACGCTGCAGGTCGTGGACTCGACGGTGGCGTCATTCAATGACCTCCTGGTCATGCGGCGCTCGGTCATGGACGAGATCGCTAGCGTTGCATTCAGCAACTTGACCGAGCCGGATCCCAATCGGGGTCACGCCATCATCAGTTTTGTCGACGCGCAAGGCAACGGCGTGGCGGGGGTGCGGCTGAGGTTCCCGGTGCCCGAGGACGTGAGCATCGCGTATGACACTGGGGACATTTACAGTGATCAATTCGACGAGACATCCAGTCGTGGCACGGTGGTATTGTTCAACCTAGTGGCTTCTGCCTATCCAGGTGGCCCCACTAACGTCATCGCCGATGTCGGCGGGGAAGACTACGATCTCGACATCCGCGTCGCGAGCGGCAGCGTGACGATCGTATCCGCCGCAACCGGGGCAGCGCCCTGATAGCGCTTCTGGCGCCGATGCTGCGTTGGCTTGGCTCGCCGATCAACTGCGCTGCTGTACTCGGCGAAACGGATGCAAATACGATGCGAGCGCCGGCGCGTTACGCGTCTGCACGAATAACGAGCCTGTACCCTCGAAATCGCAGACCAGCCCTTCTCCGCTAAAGAACAGACCTTTGAAGCCACCAAAGGTGCGGACCCGATACTCCAGGCCGGCGCTGAAGCCGACGATATGTCCAGTGTCGCAGGTGTAACCGGCCGCGCTGATTGGCACCTCGTGAATGGCACCATAAGACGCGTAAAAGAGCGTACCCGGACCCACGACGCGCAGCATGAAAAAGCCGATTCCACCGAAGAAGGAGCGGACGCCGCCCCATTGCGTATCCAGCTCGAGCTGGTCGCCGACGTGCGCCAGGTAGTTGCCGCTCTGAAGAAAGAAGGTCTCACCCGACTCGAGCTCGCGCACGCGCAGGTCACCTTCGGAGGGGGGCGCCAAGTAGAGCTCTTGTGCGGCCGACTCAGCCACGAAAGTGTTCTGGAACAGCGACTCACCACCGAGCAGCTTGCGTTTGGCAGCCGCCAAGATGCCGCCGCGCAGCTTGGTTTCCACCTTGATGGCCGGGCTCATCGCGACCATCGCACCAGATTCGGCAACCGCTTTTTCTCCCGCGTCGAGCCCTAGCTTCAGCAGGCCAAAGTTGGGAGTGTCCAGAATGTCGTAGTGCACGGTCACTCCTTTCATTGTTGGCGCGGCGGCAATAGCGCGCCGACGGATTGCCCATACTCTTTGGGGTTGCGCGACTGCAGATACAGCCGACCGCGGCCGCTCATGCGCAAGACCAGGCCTTCGCCGGACAGGTAGCTGGCGATCCAGCCGCGGCTGGCTTTCGTGACCTGATAGTCGATGCCCGAGCTGAAGGCGACGAGGTGACCGGTATCGACGATGATGTCACCGTTCAGCTCTAGCGTTTCTATCGCGCCAAAGGCATTGATGAGAACTGGGCCGACCCCGCTCGCCTCCAGAAAAAATAAACTTTCGCCGCTGAAGAAGCCCTTGAAGCCTTGCCAGCGGGTGTCGAGCGCGACCGAATCTGGCGCCGCCACATAGCTGCTGCCCTGGATGTACAAGGGGTCCCCACGGCGCAGCTCCACGGCCAACATGTCACCCGACAGAGTCGGGGCGAGGCTCACGTGCCCCGGCAGGTCTCGCGCGGTGAATGTGTTGGTGAAGAACGTTTCGCCGCCCAGCATGGCCCGTTTCAGGCCCTTGACGATGCCACCGCGCCCGCCCATCGGGCCGTCGGTCTGAATCACGAGGTTCCGGGTCATGCTGACCATGGCCGAAGCTTCCGCGCGCACGCTTTCACCGGGCTCGAGATGCGCGGTGGCGAGTGAATGGGCGGGGCGGTATTGAATCTCGAAATGCATCTCAGGCCCGACCTCAGCCAATTCAACTGGGCAATAGCGGCGACAGCCAGCTCGTCAATGCCGCCAGATTGCGGGATTGTATGAACACGCTGCCGCGACCCTGAAACTCGCAGACCAGCCCCTCTCCCGAAAAAAAGAAGGACTTGGCGCCGCCGATGCTGCGCACCCGGAAATCGAGGGCCCCATCGAACGCGACGATGTGCCCGGTGTCCACGATGAACTTGCCATTGACCGGTACCTCGGTGATGCCGCCATAGCTGTTGACGAACACGTCGCCCGTGCCCGAACATTGCAATAGCACCAGGCCCTCGCCGCCAAACAGGGTCCTCAGGCCTCCAAAGCGCAGCCGGGTGTCGATGTCGACCGTGCTGGCCAGGTAGCCACCGGTCTGCACGAAAAGTGTCCGCGTGCCGTCCAGCGTCTTCTGAATGATGTGACCGGAAAGCTTGGGAGCCAGCACCACCTCACCACCATTCGGCCCCCAGAACTCGTTGACGAACAGCGTTTCGCCGCCCAAAAAACGGCGTAATAGCGCGATCACGACGGCTGCGATCAAACCCAAAAAGCCGCGCTTGCGGCTGGCATTGAGCCGCGTCTCCACCTCGAGCTCGGTGCTCTGGCGAACCATCGCCCCCGCCTCCGCAACGATCCGCTCCCCAGGGCGGAGCCCAACCCTGAGCCACGCGAAAGCCGGACCGTGCTCGATGTCACACTGCATCCTCGGCGGTTTACCGGGGGCATCAGGGGGAGTCCACCGGTGATTGTCCCGCATACCTGTATCGGGCGGGGAGTGAACGCACTTGCCTTGAAGCCTCGTAGCTGCGAAAGCTGGTTCATGGCTTACGGCCAAGCGCCGCCCGGCGGCGGTGAGAGCCAGGGCCCCCGTCCGGTCACCGGCGAGGCAGAGCATCCCGAGGCACATGGGTTTGGCAGCCGGCAGCGCTGGCGCAAGGAGCTCGTGCTCGTGTTGGTGCTGTCATTGGCGCTGCCGTTCATCGCCGTTGGGGCAGCTCGTTGGCTGGCCGAATCGGTGGCGCTGCGCTTGCCCCCCAGCATGGATGCGCGGCTGGGTCGTCCCACCTGGGAAGCGCTCGAGCTGTCAGGTCAGCGCTGCGCAGACGACAGCGCGCAGCGCTATGTTCAGGAGCTCGTAAAGCCGCTGCTGGCTGCTCTCGGGGAAACTCCATTCGAGTTTCGCTTCATGCTTTCCAAGTCCGAGGAGGTGAACGCCTTTGCGCTACCTGGTGGGTATGTGGTGGTGAATCTCGGCCTATTGCGCAATGCGGAGAGCGGAGATGAAATCGCTGCAGTTTTGGCGCACGAAATCTCCCATGTGACCTCGCGGCACGCCACGCAGCGGCTCGCGGGCAGCTTGGGCGCTCGCGCGGCGCTAGCGCTGGTGTTGGGCTTCGTGGATCTCGGTGCGCCGGCCTATACCGTGGCGCACTTGGCCGGGCTCCACTACGAGCGCGGCCAAGAGAGCGAAGCGGACGAGCTGGGCCGTGCTTTGCTCGCTCGGGCTGGGCTCTCACCGCTCGGCATGGCCACGTTCTTTGAGCGTTTGAGCGCAGCCCCGCGGCCCCCCGAGATCATCTCCACGCACCCGGACCCTGGGGATCGCGCTGAAAAAGCGCGGCGCGAGGCCTCGATGTTCAAGGCTCGCCTCACGCTGCCCGATCCACCCGAGGTCAGCTGCCAATGAGCTCAAGGGTAGCGGGATGGATCGATGCCGAGGCGTTCACAGATTTGACGCAGCACCTGGTCGGTCTCCGCTCGAGTGGCCTCTAGGGGGCCCTGGTTGTCGATGACATAATCGGCGCGAGCCACCTTCTCGGCGAGGGGCAGCTGCGCGGCCAACCGCGCACGAACCTGCGCCTCGGTGCTGCCGTCTCGACGCCGAGCTCGCGCGACTTGCACGGCTTCCGGAACGCTCACTACCACCACCGGGCGGAGCTCGGCGTCGAGTTGCTTCTCGAATAGCAAAGGCACTTCGTAACACGCGAGGGGTTCTCCCGATGCAGCCAGGTCTCGCAAGAGCGCGCTCCGGCGTTCCTGAATGCGAGGATGGGTCATGGCCTCCAGCCGCAGCAGCTCTCGCGGGTCCGAAAATACGACAGCGGCGAGTCGCTGTCGGTCAAGCTCCCCATTTTGCAGCACGCTGGGTCCGAAATGCTGCACGACCTCGCGGAGCCCTTCAGTGCCCGGGGCCAGGACGTCGCGGGCCAAAACGTCCGCGTCGATGACCGGGAGGCCTCGGCTCCTCAAATGCGCCGCGACGCTGCTCTTACCGGACGCCAACCCACCCGTGAGGCCAAAGACCCGAAGCGCCGCCGGGGTGGCCATATTCCGCAGCATACACCGTAGCCACTCGCTCGCCGGGCAGCAGCGCCGTTTTTCTTAGCCACGCGAGCCGCAAGTCTCTACTCTCGGTCCTCTGAACTGATGTCAAGCATTCGGAACCCACCTGGGCCGCGCACCGGTTGGGCCCTGGCCCGGCCCTGGGCATTGATGTGCGGGTTTCTGATGTGTTGCGGCTTTCTCGGCGATCGGCGAGCTCCGCCCCCGTCCGCGCAGAGTCATGGGCAGCTTTCGGCGAACACCCCCGGGGGCCACGATGTGCGGCACGAGGGTACAGCTCTGGGCGCGGGCGGAGGCACGTCCCGCGAGCAAAAGTCACCAGCCCCGAGTCAGAGTCTCGGGCCCTCGGACCCCAGCAGAGTCGATGGCCCAGCGCCCCCGAGCGTTGTCTGGCGGTTTCAGACCGCCGCTCCCATTTCCGGTGCACCTGCCGTCTCCGATACCGGGTTCGTATACGTATCGACCGTCGAAGGTTGCATTCACTCGCTGGGTCCGGATGGAGTGTTCCGTTGGATTTATGGGATCGACGGCTCGCCACTTGGAGCGCCAGCGCTGGATCGAGCCGGACAGGTTTATGTAACCACGACCGCTCAGCGCGTGTACGCCATTCGGCCCAATGGTCATTTGGGCTGGGTCCACCGTTCAACGGTCCGCATTGCAACCGCGCCGGTCTGGGGACCTCCAGGGGTGGTCTACTATGGCGGGCGAGACCAGCGCTTATATGCGCTCGCAGCTTGGGGGGGGCCACTTTGGAGCCGTCACTTGGGTCACGCCGTGGCGGGAGAGCTGGCCCAGTTGGAGGACGGCGGCCTGGCGGTGGGCACGACGAGCCCGGAGCTGTGGCTGTTCCGTGGAGCGTCACTCGCCTCCCGAGTCGACTTGCCCGGCGTGCTGACTCAACCACTCCTGTCCGGTCGGGATCATTGGCTCGTGGTCGTTGGTGAGGAATTGCTAGCGCTCGACGTCAAGGACAGAGCGGTGGCCTGGCGGACTGCCGCGCGCCACGCGGCGCTCAGCGCCAACCTCGAGTGGATGCTCATAGAACGCCAGCGTGAGCTCGTGTGGCTAGCGCCGCAGACGGGTGATGAGCTGCACCGGGTGAAACTTCCTGGCGAGCCGAGCGCCACGCCCGCGCTGACGAACGCGGGGTTGGCGCTGGTTCCGCTGGTTTCTGGCGAGCTCCTCGTGCTCGAGCCAAGCGGCAGGCTCCGCGCCCGCGTGGGGGTTGCCTCTGCGCCGCTATGGGCACCCAACTGGAGCGAGCGGACTCAGCAAGCTACCGTAGCGGCGGGCAGTGGAGTCGTCGCTGGCATTGACCTCCGGGGCTGGCCCAAGGCTCGAGCGAGGGATGGCGCTGGTGCCGGAGGTGGTGCGTGAGTCTGAAGCGCCGGCTCGAGCGTCTCGAAGCACCGAGGTCTGTCGAGGCGAGGCCGCTCCAAAACACGCTCGAGGATCTGCGGGCTCAAATGCGGGCACTGCTGGCGCGCAGCGACGCTCTGCGCGTCGCGCCCGAGCACCCCGCTCCCATCCGCGCTCGCATGGCGCTGGAGAGCCTACCCTTCACTGCCAGGGCGACGCCACGGGGCCCGCTCTGGCAGCGTATCGAGCGGCTGGGCGCGGCGCACCAGGTGGGAACGGTCTCGGTGGCGCTGGCGGCTCGCGCCGAGCCTACAGTGCTGGCCGAGCTGGCATTGGACGAGGCCATCTTGCACTCGTCGCCAGAGAGCTGGTTGTTTCTCGACACCGAGACCACCGGTCTCGGCGGCTCCGGCACGCTGGCGTTCCTGGTCGGGATGGCAGGGCTAGAACCCACCGGTGAAGTGGTTGTCGAACAACTGCTCCTCTGTGAGCCGGCGGCGGAGCATGCGTTGCTCGAGCGGGTGGCAGAACGTGTGAGAGCGGCCAGCTTGATCGTCAGCTTCAACGGGAAGGCGTTTGATCGGCCTTTGATCGAGGGGCGGTTTGTCATGAATCGGCTGCCCCCGCTGCCCCAGCGACCCCACCTCGACCTCTTGCACGTGGGTCGGCGCTTGCATCAACGGCGCCTCCGCCATTGCACGCTCAAACGCGTGGAGAGCGAAGTCTTGGGCTTCGAGCGGGGCGAGGACATCAATGGCGCAGACGTGGGGCCCATTTATGCCCACTTCTTACGTTCAGCGGACGCGGCGGGCATAGCTGCGGTCGTGGCACACAACTGGTGGGACGTGGTCTCGATGGTTGCGTTGGTGGGCCTCTACGGTCAGCGTTCACCGCCGCTCGCCGCCCGAGATTTGGCAGGTCTTGCGCGCACGCTCAGACGCGCGGGCGCGTTGCACCACGCCGAGCTCGCCGCCGACGCCGCCTGCGAACGAGGGGGTGGCATCGACGCCTTGCGCGTGCGTGCAGAGTTGGCCAAGTCTCGTGGGGATTGTTCGAGTGCCGTCAGAGATTTTGAGCAATTATGTCACGAGGCGGATGACCCGGGCGGCCGCCTCGAGCTGGCCAAGCTGTACGAGCACAAGCTGCGCCGGCCTGCGCGTGCCTTGTATTGGATTGAGCAGGGCACGAGTGAATGTTCCGGCGCGCACGCGCGCCGGCGGGACCGCCTGGAGCGCAAGATTCGTCGAAACCCCGAGCTGTGATGCGCATTGATGGCTGGCCGCCGATGCGGCAGAGTCGAGGTGGCGCGGCTCGCTCGGTAGCAGTGCTCGGAGGAAGCAAAATGTTTAAAACACTGCGCCGCGTTTCCGCATTGAGCGTCTTCTTCGGTCTAGGGGCAGCGTGCTCTTCGGGGTCCGATTCCGGGTCGGATCAAGACCCTGCCCAGCCGCGGGGCGGCGCGAGCGAGCAGGATGGGATGCAGGCCGGTGGCTCCGGTGATGAAGGCGCTGAGGATCTCGAGGCGTCGGCAGCGGATCAGGAAGGGTCGGCGGGGACGTCGACCGAGGTCCTCGACCCCACGGCCATTGGCAACGTGGAGCCCGGATCGGATTCGAGTGGCGCAGAGCCTGCGCCAGCAGCGTCGGGCGGTTGTGGGCAGTCGTCCATGCTCGCGTCGGGTAACCAGTCGCTCGAGGTCGGCGGGGTCATGCGCACTTACGTGTTGGACATTCCGCCCGATTACGACGGCGCCACCGCATATCCCATCGTGTTCGCCTTTCACGGCGCGACGACCAGCGGCCAGTTTTTCCGTAGCGCGTTCTACGGCAACCTGCTGTCGGCGATGGGGGATGAGGCTATCGTCGTGCATCCTGATGCGCTTGGCACTCCCACGGTCTGGAGCAGTCAGGCAGATTTGCCGTTTTTCGACAGCCTACTTGCCGAGCTGACCTCGGAGCTGTGCGTCGATGAGGATCGAGTCTTTGCCACCGGCCATAGCTCCGGCGGGTTCTTTACCAATACGCTCGGCTGCCAGCGAGGCGACGTGTTGCGCGGCATTGCCCCTGTATCCGGGGGAGGCCGGTTCAATCGAAACGGGTGCGTGGGGCAGGTTGCCGCCTGGTTGGCACACGGTGAAAATGACGAAACGGTCCCGATTGTGAACGGGGAACGGTCTCGCGACGACTTGCTCGCGGCCAACGGCTGTGATGCGGAGCCCGAGCCGGTCTCACCGGAACCCTGTTTGGAATACGCCGGTTGCGATGGCGGTTTCGCCGTCCGTTGGTGCGTGTACCAAGACGGCCACAACTGGCCGGACTTTGCCCCGCAAGGGATTTGGAGCTTCTTCAGCGCCCTATAGCGAGCGGGGCGCCGCGCGCGGCCGCGCCATGCCGATCCAAATCGCTGGCTTCGAGGCACGGCAGCCGCAAACAGCTCTCCCCAGCGCCGGACCTCGAGCGCGGCGCTGCCGCCTTGAGCATGAGCGCTCGGATCTGCTAGACGGCAAGAGCAATGGCATATGATCACCGCGCAATTGAAGAGCGCTGGCAGAAGTATTGGGAGCAGCATCAGAGCTTCGCCACCCGCCGCCGACCGGGAGCGAAGAAAGCGTACATCCTCGACATGTTCCCGTACCCCTCTGGGTCCGGGCTGCACGTTGGGCACGTGGAAGGTTACGCGGCAAGTGACATCGTGGCGCGTTACAAGCGAATGTGCGGGTACGATGTGTTGCATCCCATGGGCTGGGATGCCTTTGGGCTGCCTGCCGAGCAACACGCGCTAGCGACGGGCACTCACCCTCGTGAGACGACCAAAGCCAACATTGCTACTTTTCGCCGGCAACTCCAGCGCCTGGGCTTCTCTTATGACTGGTCGCGCGAGGTCAACACCACCGATCCGGGTTATGTGCGCTGGACGCAGTGGATCTTCCTCGAGCTGTTTCGTCGCGGGCTGGCTTTTCAGAGCGAAATACCGGTCAACTGGTGCCAGGCACTGGGCACTGTCTTGGCCAACGAAGAGGTGGTCGACGGCGTCAGCGAGCGGGGTGGCTACCCCGTCGTGCGCAAACCGCTGCGCCAATGGCAGCTAAGGATCACCGCCTACGCCGATCGCCTGGCGGCGGATTTGGAGGGGCTCGACTGGCCGGAGACGCGGCAAAAACAGCGGGATTGGATCGGGCGCAGCGAAGGCGCCGAGGTGCACTTTCCCATCGCTGGGCGCGCGGACAAGCTCACCGTCTATACGACCCGTCCGGACACGCTATTCGGCGCGAGCTACGTGGTGGTCGCCCCAGATCATCCGTTGACGCTCTCGTTGGCAACGCCTGACCAGGCGGCGGCCGTTCAACAATACATTGCGTCCACGGCTCGGAAGAGCGATCTCGAGCGCACCAGCGCCAAGGAAAAGACGGGTGTATTTACCGGGGCCTACGCGGAAAATCCCGTCAACGCTCAGAAGCTGCCCATCTATACCGCTGACTACGTGCTCGGCAGCTACGGCACGGGCGCCATCATGGCCGTGCCCGCGCATGATGAACGCGATTTCGAGTTTGCCACGGTTTTTGGCTTGCCGATCGTGCAGGTGGTCAGCGCGGACGGGAAGCTAGCGGATCAGCTCACGGAGGCCTACACCGGCGAGGGCATTGCGGTGCGGTCAGGGGCGTTTGACGGGCTGACCAGCGCACAGTTCAAAAGCAAGGTCATCGACTTCCTCGAGAGCTCGGGCCTGGGCCAACGTCGAGTCAACTACAAGCTGCGTGACTGGGTGTTCTCTCGCCAGCGGTACTGGGGTGAGCCCATCCCAATTTATTTTCCCGTGGCGACCGCGGGTGATCCGAAGGCGGGGGACCCATACACGATCGACTACAGCCAGCCGATCCCATGTGACGACGCCGAGCTTCCGCTGCTCCTACCGGAGCTCGATGATTTCAGCCCTGGTGACGCACAGGGGCCGTTGGCCAAAGCGCTCGACTGGCGCTTTTTCAAGCGCGGCCAGCAATGGTTCGCCCGCGAAACCAACACCATGCCCCAATGGGCGGGTTCATGCTGGTACTACCTACGTTATCTCGATCCGCATGACGAGCAGCAGCCGTTCTCGGCGCAGGCGTACGCCGACTGGATGCCCGTGGATCTTTACGTGGGCGGGCCAGAGCATGCTGTGCTGCACCTCTTGT